>NZ_JAWIIP010000016.1:0-125746 GCF_034683865.1 Pseudomonas sp. C11 | reverse complement strand
GCCAGCCTCGGATACCTGCCCCCGATCAGCAGAGCGCCGCTTCCACTGAACAACGTGCTGGGTTTACACAGCTAGCCGGGTAGCGGTGGCGCCCGCTTGCGAAGCCTGGTATTGCGCCAGCGCCGCCTCGCGATCACGACGCAAACCACCAAAAACATCCAGTTCCCAACTGGCGCCAAGATTGGCTTCGTAGCTGTTGCCATAGCGGTCAAAGCCAGGCGTGGAATCGAGTATCTGCCCCAACGGCGTCTCCACCGATTGGTAGGCGCGTGCCGCCTGGCCATTGACGGAGCCGGACGGCAACAGTGCCGCATTGGCCGCACCCAGGCCGGCTCGGGCTTGGGCGATACGTGCTTCGGCCTGGGCCAGATCCAGGTTCTGCTGCAGTGCGAGCGTTACCAAGCGAGTCAGCTGAGGGTCGCCGAAACCTGCCCACCAATCGATCAAATCGGCCGTGGAACTCACAGGCCGCTGCTCGACGACGTCCTGTCCCAGGAAGCGCTCGGACAGAGATATCTCCGGACGCTGGTAATCGGGGCCAACCGCGCAGCCTGCCACCAGGCCGGTGCTGATCAGTACAACGAGGAGTCGCTTCGACAGCATGGGATGTTCTTCCAGGGCAAGGGAGGAGACTGCAGGAATCGTGACCACAATACATTTTGGTCACTAATTGTCTATCACCCTGCCGCTCTGTAGGCTATCCCCCATGAACAAGACACCCTCCCCCAAAGTTGCAGCACGTGGTCCGGTGGATCACGAGGTGCGTGATCAGATCGTGGCAGCGGCGACCGAGCACTTCCGCCTGTATGGCTACGAGAAGACCACGGTTTCCGACCTGGCCAAGGCCATCGGTTTTTCCAAGGCCTATATCTACAAGTTCTTCGAGTCCAAGCAGGCCATCGGCGAGATGATCTGCGCGAACTGCCTGCAGCAGATACAGACCGAGGTGAATGCTGCCATCGGTGAGGTGGACAGCCCGCCGGAGAAGCTGCGGCGCATGCTAAAGGCATTGGTGGAAGCTTGCCTGCGGCTGTTCTTCCAGGATCGCAAACTCTACGAAATCGCCGCCTCCGCCGCCTCCGGACGCTGGCCGGCAACCCTGCTCTACGAAGGCTTCATCGAGCAGACCCTTCGCGAGATCCTGCAGCAGGGCCGGCAGAGCGGCGACTTCGAGCGCAAGACGCCCCTGGACGAAACCACCCGCGCGATCCACCTGATCATGCGCCCCTATTTCAACCCGCTGCTACTCCAGTACGGGCTCGAAACCACCGATGAAGCGCCGGCCCTGCTGTCCAGCCTGGTGTTGCGCAGTCTGTCACCCTGACTAGTGACTATTGACTAAATTAGTCACAAGAATCAAAGTGAGGCTCCCTACGACTTCGCAACGGGTTCCTCATGCGCCGGCGCAACCTCTTTTTGTCCACTCTGGTCGGCGTGATGCCGTTCGTGCTGGTCGCCTGCAGCGACCAGACGCCCACCGATCCCCGCACTGACGCGCCACTGGTTCGCGTCACCACCATCCAGTCGGCAACCGCTACATCGCGCGCCTTCACTGGCATCGTCGCGGCCAGGGTGCAGAGCGACCTGGGTTTCCGCGTGTCCGGCAAGGTGTTGCAGCGCCTGGTCGATACCGGCCAGACCGTCAAGCGTGGCCAGGCGCTTTTGCGCCTCGATCCAGTCGATCTGCAACTCGCTGCCCATGCCCAGCGCGAGGCGGTAGCCGCGGCGCGGGCACGGGCTCAGCAGGCCAGCGATGACGAAGCGCGTTACCGCGCCCTGCGCGGCACTGGCGCCGTTTCCGCGTCCGCTTACGACCAGTACAAGACGGCAGCGGATGCGGCTCGCGCGCAACTGAGTGCAGCCGAGGCCCAAGCCAAGGTTGCCGGTAACGCAACCCGCTACGCCGAGCTGCTCGCCGATGCCGACGGTATCGTCATGGAAACCCTGGCCGAGCCAGGCCAGGTGGTCAGCGCCGGCCAGGCCGTGGTACGGCTTGCACATGCCGGTCCACGCGAAGCGCTGGTGCAACTGCCGGAAACCCTGCGCCCGGCAGTCGGCTCCAGTGCTGAGGCCAGGCTCTTCGGTAGGCAAGACATCAGCGTCGCGACCCGGCTGCGCCAGCTGTCGGATGTCGCCGACCGCCAGACCCGCACCTTCGAGGCGCGCTACGTGCTCGAAGGCGAGCTGGCTAACGCGCCGCTGGGCACCACCATCACCGTGCAAATCAGCGACCTGCAAACCGCTTCACCAAGCGCAGTGCAGGTGCCCATCGCCGCGCTGCACGACGCCGGCAACGGGCCTGGCATCTGGATGATTCGCGGAGAGCCGGCGCAGGTGACGTGGACGCCCGTCAGCGTTCAGTCGCTGGACGATGAGAGCGCACGCATCAGTGGCGCGATCAAGCCGGGCGACCAGATCGTCGCTCTGGGCGCGCACCTGCTGCGCGACGGCCAGCCCGTGCGCCTGGCCGAGCCGGCCACCGTGGCGGCAACCGAGGAAGGCCAGCCATGAGCGAAGGTCGTTTCAACCTCTCCGCACTCGCCGTGCGCGAGCGCTCCGTCACCCTGTTCCTGGTCTGCCTGATCTCCCTGGCGGGTCTGGTCGCCTTCTTCAAACTCGGGCGGGCCGAAGACCCGGCCTTCACCATCAAGGTCATGACCATCGTCACCGCCTGGCCGGGCGCCACTGCCCAGGAAATGCAGGATCAGGTCGCCGAGAAGATCGAGAAGCGCCTACAGGAACTGCGCTGGTACGACCGCAGCGAAACCTATACACGCCCGGGCCTGGCCTTCACCACCCTGTCGCTGCTCGACACCACACCGCCCTCGGAGGTGCCCGAGGAGTTCTACCAGGCGCGCAAGAAGATCAGCGACGAGGCCAAGACGCTGCCCGCCGGGGTGATCGGCCCGCTGGTCAACGATGAATATTCGGACGTCACCTTCGCCCTGTTCGCACTCAAGGCCAGGGGCGAGCCGCAGCGCCACCTGGTGCGCGACGCCGAGTCCCTGCGTCAACGCCTGCTGCATGTACCGGGCGTGAAGAAGGTCAACATCATCGGCGAACAAGCCGAGCGCATCTTCGTCGAGTTCTCCCACGAGCGCCTGGCCACCCTGGGCATCGGCCCGCAGGACGTGTTCGCCGCGCTCAACGGGCAGAACGCCCTGACCCCGGCCGGCTCCGTGGAAACCCGTGGCCCCGATGTGTTCCTGCGCCTGGACGGTGCCTTCGATGAGCTAGAGAAAATCCGCGACACCCCGATCATCGCCCTGGGCCGCACCCTGAAGCTTTCCGATGTCGCGACGGTCAAGCGCGGCTACGAAGACCCGGCCACCTTCCTGATTCGCAACGGCGGCGAACCGGCCCTGTTGCTCGGCATCATCATGCGTGAAGGCTGGAACGGGCTCGACCTGGGCAAGGCCTTGAACGACGAGGTGCAGCAGATCAACGCCGAACTGCCGCTGGGCATGAGCCTGAGCAAGGTCACCGACCAGGCCGTCAACATCAGCGCGTCCGTCGACGAGTTCATGATCAAGTTCTTCGTCGCGCTGCTGGTGGTCATGCTGGTGTGCTTCGTCAGCATGGGTTGGCGCGTCGGCGTGGTGGTCGCGGTGGCAGTGCCGCTGACCCTGGCGATGGTCTTCGTGGTGATGGCCGCCAGCGGCAAGAACTTCGACCGCATCACCCTGGGCTCGCTGATCCTCGCCCTCGGCCTGCTGGTGGACGATGCGATCATCGCCATCGAGATGATGGTGGTGAAGATGGAGGAAGGCTACGACCGCGTGCGAGCCTCCGCCTACGCCTGGAGCCACACAGCGGCGCCGATGCTCTCCGGCACCCTGGTCACCGCAGTCGGCTTCATGCCCAACGGCTTCGCCCGCTCCACGGCCGGCGAATACACCAGCAACATGTTCTGGATCGTCGGCATCGCGCTGATCGCTTCCTGGCTGGTCGCGGTGATCTTCACGCCGTACTTCGGTGTCAAGCTGCTGCCCGAGATCAAGAAGGTCGAAGGCGGTCACGATGCCATCTACGACACCCCGCGCTACAACCGCTTTCGGCGGATTCTGGGTAGGGTGATCGCCCACAAATGGCTGGTCGCAGGCTCCGTGGTCGGGCTGTTCGTGACAGCCGTACTCGGCATGGCGCTGGTCAAGAAACAGTTCTTTCCCATCTCCGACCGCCCCGAAGTGATGGTCGAAGTACAGATGCCTTATGGCACCTCGATCCTCCAGACCAGCGCTGCTGCGGAAAAAGTCGAGGCCTGGCTGGCCCAGCAGGCAGAAGCGAAGATCGTCACGGCCTACATCGGCCAGGGCGCACCGCGCTTCTTCATGGCCATGAGCCCGGAGTTACCGGATCCATCGTTCGCCAAGATCGTCGTGCGCACCGACAACCCGGATGAGCGCGAAGCTCTCAAGCACAGGCTGCGCAAGGCGATTGCCGAGGGGCTGGCCAGCGAGGCGCAGGTGCGTGTCAGTCAATTGGTGTTCGGCCCCTACTCGCCCTATCCGGTGGCCTACCGGGTCACCGGCCCGGATCCACAGCGTCTGCGCGCGATCGCCACCGAGGTGCGCCAAGTGATGGAGGCCAGCCCGCTGATGCGTACGGTCAATACTGACTGGGGCATCCGCGTTCCCACACTGCACTTCAACCTGCAACAGGATCGTCTGCAAGCGGTGGGGCTGACCTCCAGTGCCGTCGCGCAGCAACTGCAGTTTTTGCTCAGCGGCGTGCCCGTCACCGCCGTGCGCGAAGACATCCGCACGGTGCAGGTCATGGCCCGCGCCGCTGGCGATATTCGCTTCGACCCGGCGCGGGTGATGGATTTCACCTTGGCTGGCGCCAATGGTCAGCGCATCCCGCTGTCGCAGATTGGCAGCGTGGAGGTGCGCATGGAAGAGCCGATCATGCGTTGGCGCGACCGGGTGCCGACTATCACCGTGCGTGGCGATATCGCCGAAGGCCTCCAGCCGCCAGACGTATCGACCGCCATCAGTCAGCAGTTGCAAGCCATCATCGACAGGCTGCCGAGCGGCTATCGCATCGAGCAAGCGGGCTCCATCGAGGAATCGGGCAAAGCCAGCAAGGCCATGCTGCCGCTGTTCCCGATCATGCTGGCCGTCACGCTGATCATCATCATCCTGCAGGTGCGCTCGATCGCCGCGATGATCATGGTCTTTCTCACCAGCCCGCTGGGGCTGATCGGTGTGGTGCCGACGCTGATCCTGTTCCAGCAGCCATTCGGCATCAACGCGCTGGTCGGGCTGATCGCGCTGTCCGGCATCCTCATGCGTAACACGCTGATCCTGATCGGGCAGATCCGCCAGAACGAGGCGGCGGGGCTCGATCCGTTCCGCGCCGTGGTCGAAGCCACCGTGCAGCGCGCTCGGCCGGTGATCCTCACCGCGCTGGCGGCGATCCTGGCGTTCATCCCGCTTACGCATTCCGTGTTCTGGGGCACCCTCGCCTACACCCTGATCGGCGGCACCTTCGCCGGCACCGTGCTGACCCTGGTGTTCCTGCCGGCCATGTACGCCATCTGGTTCGGCATCCGCCCCATCCCCCACGCACCACTCGCGCAGGCACAACCTGCATGAACCGCCCCTTACTTGAGCGAGAGTAACTGCCATGTCCAACTCACCAGTGGTCGTCATAACCGGCGTGTCATCAGGCATCGGTCGCGAGGCGGCCGAACAGTTCGCCCGACGCGGCTGCCGCGTGTTCGGCAGCGTGCGCAACCCGGCCACCGCGCAGGCCATCCCCGGCGTCGAGCTGATTCAGCTGGATATTCGTGACGCAGCCTCGATACGCCACAGCATCGATCATGTGATCGCAGAAGCCGGGCGCATCGACGTACTGATCAACAACGCCGGTACCACGTTGCTCGGAGCGACGGAGGAAACCGCCATCGACGAGGCCCAGGCGCTGTTCGACACCAACGTCTTCGGCATCCTGCGCGTCACCCAGGCGGTACTGCCGCAGATGCGCAAGCAAGGCAGCGGGCGCATCGTCAACGTCAGTTCGGTGCTCGGTTTCCTGCCAGCGCCCTACATGGGCCTGTACTCGGCCTCCAAACATGCCGTGGAGGGGTTGTCCGAGACCCTGGATCACGAGGTGCGGCGCTTCGGCATCCGCGTCGCGCTGGTCGAGCCTTCGTTCACCAAGACCAGCCTCGACCTCAACGCGCCACAGGCCGCGCTGCGCATCCCCGCCTACGACAGCGAGCGGGCAAGCGTCTCCCAGGCCATTCAGATGAACGTGCAGAAGGCGCCTTTGCCCAATGCGGTCGCCGCGACCATCGTCGAGGCTGCCCTGGGTGCGTGGAAAATGCGCCATACCCCCAAAGGCGAGGCCACCCTGCTCAGACGCCTGCGCCGCTTCATGCCGGCGGGCCCAGTCGACTCGGGCCTGCGCAAGACCTTCGGCCTCGGCTGATTCACCCCTTCACGCACGAGACCACACCATGCACAGAGAACACAGCACACGCATCGTCGTTACCGGCCTGGGCATCGTCAGCCCTCTGGGCTGTGGCAGCGAGACGGTATGGACGCGTCTGCTGGCCGGCCACTCGGGTATCCGTACGTTGCCGGTCGAGCTGAGCGAAGGCACCGGCAGCGCGGTTGGCGGACAGGTGCCCGGCATTGCCGACGATCCCCAGGCCGGCTTCGATCCCGAGCGCTACATCCCCGCCAAGGAGCGCAAGAAGATGGATCGCTTCATCGAGTTCGCTCTGGTCGCTGCCGAGGAAGTCCTGGCACAGGCCGGCTGGCGGCCGACAGACGAAGCACAGCGCCAGCGCACTGCGACCATCATTGCGTCAGGAGTCGGCGGCTTCGGCGCCATTGCAGAGGCCGTGCGGATCACCGATCAACGCGGCCCACGACGCCTGTCCCCTTTCACCGCGCCATCGTTCCTGGCCAACATGGCGGCCGGCCAGGTCTCCATTCGGCATGGTTTCAAAGGCCCGCTTGGAGCACCGGTGACCGCTTGCGCCGCCGGCGCGCAAGCCATCGGCGACGCAGCCCGACTGATTCGTAGCGGTGAGGCCGATATCGCCTTGTGCGGCGGTACCGAAGCTGCCATCGATCGCGTCACGCTCGGCAGCTTCGCCGCGGCACGTGCGTTGTCCAGCGGCTACAACGATCGTCCTCACGAAGCCTCTCGCCCCTTTGATCGCGACCGCGACGGTTTCGTCATGGCCGAAGGCGCTGGCCTGCTGGTAATCGAGTCGCTGGAACATGCCCTGGCAAGGGGAGCACGACCGCTGGCCGAGCTGGTCGGCTACGGCACCAGTGCCGATGCCTATCACCTTACCGCCGGCCCTGAAGATGGCGACGGTGCCCGCCGCGCCATGCAACAGGCGCTACGCCAGGCCGGTATCGCCCCCGCTGAAGTGCAACATATCAACGCCCACGCCACCTCAACGCCAGTGGGCGACCGTGGCGAGCTGGCGGCCGTCCGCTCCGTGTTCGGCAGTGGCTCGGGCGTAGCGATCACCTCGACCAAATCCAGCACCGGGCATCTGCTTGGCGCTGCCGGTGGCGTCGAAGCCATCTTCACCGTGCTGGCCCTGCGTGATCAGGTCGTCCCGCCGACGCTCAACCTCACCGCTCCCGATGAAACCGCCGAGGGCCTCGACCTGGTCGCCCTGAGTGCCCGGCAGATGCCCCTGCATTACGCGCTGTCGAATGGCTTCGGCTTTGGCGGCGTCAATGCCAGCCTGTTGTTCCGGCGTTGGAGGCCCTGAAGATGACCCCGTCGACGGCCAGTGACTTGCGCCGGAACAAGCGCAGGCGAGCAATGCTGCTTGCCGCGAGTGAAGTGTTCGCGGCGTTTGGCTTCGACCAGGCGAACATGCAGGCCATTGCCGATTCCGCCGGTGTGACCAAGGCCACCCTCTACGCCCACTTCGGCGATAAGGCGCAACTGTACCGAAGCGTGATCGACTACTGGCTGGAGCAACTGCCGGAGCCGAAGCTGCCAACACAGGCGAGAGGCGAGTTGCGTAACTGCCTGGAAATAGCCGCACATGCGCTGCTACTGCAGAACCAGCACGCGGCCACTCGCGCCCTCACGTATATCGCGCTGCGCTCGAACCAGATTGAGCAGAAACGCTGGCGACAACGTTACCTGCCCTATCAACGCTACCTGGAAAATGCCTTGTCTCGCTCGCCGCGTTGCCTCGCGCCCAAGCAGGCGGCCATTGAGTTTCTCCTGTTGGCGGTCGGCAGTATCGACTGCAGCAACCCCGTAGCAGTGAGCGAAGCACGGCTGGCTGCTGCCGTGGAAACCTGCGCGCGGGCCTATGCCTGATCCGGGCATGCGGAACACGCTCAGTAGGTCGGTTTGGACAGCTCGAAGGCTGGGAGGAACCCATCCGGATCGATCATGGTCGATAATCAGGAGAGCCCGTCGGGGCTCACTGAAAAGGAAGAACATGCATGGATCTGATCCGAATTCTGATCGCCATCCTCTTGCCGCCACTGGGCGTCTTTCTGCAGGTTGGCTTTGGCGGGGCGTTCTGGCTGAACATTCTGCTGACCCTGCTGGGCTATATCCCCGGCATCGTGCACGCGGTGTACATCATCGCCAAACGCTGAATACTGCCGCCCTGCCAAGACACAAGCCGCGCCATTGCGCGGTTTTGTCTTGTTACAGCTCATCCGCCGCAATCAGCCAGACGATGCTTCGGTATGCCCCCTCAGACTGAGTCGAACGCAGCGACGATCGCCTCGATCACCGCGCGAACCCGTGCGGTATGGCGCACGTCCCGGTGGGTCACCAGCCAGACGTCGTAAGGCGTCTGCTCGCGATCCGGCCATATCCGTACCAGGCCGTCACGTATACCCAGCGGAAGTGCGACCTCACCGACGCCGATGCCCGCACTCAGCGCCTGGCGCACCATCAGGCCCGAGGTGCAGGTCATGGCGATGCGCCCGTGACTGATGGGCTCGCCACTGAGCGTGACCTCGCGCCCGCTGTCCAGATAGGGCTGATAGAGCACCAGGTCGTGTCCGGCGAAGGCACTGCCCGGCTCGGGTATGCCGCGCGCGGCGACATACGCCGGCGAAGCGAAGATGGCGCTGCTCCAGCGGGCCAGGCGGCGCACGATCAGTTCGGGGTTGTCCGGCTTGAGGTTGCGCACGGCGATATCCGCCTCGCGCTTGTTGAGGTTGAGCAGTTGCGTCGAGGCATGCAGCTTGACCTCAATGCCCGGGTGCTCGCGGCGCAGCACGGCCATGGCCGGCATGATGAAGTCGACGGCGAAGGAATCGGTGGTGGTGATGCGCACTTCGCCAGCCATGCGCTCGTCCATGCCGAGGATGCGCCGCTGCAGGTCGGCGGCGGCCGCCTCCATGTCCTGCGCCGCTCTCATCGCCTGCTCGCCGGCGCTGGTCAGGCTGTAGCCGGCCGAGGTGCGCAGGAACAGGGTGGCGTCGAGGGATTGTTCCAGCGACATCAGCCGTCGCCCGACCGTGGCCTGATCCACCCCGAGCGTGCGCGCCGCGCCACGCAGGGTCTGCTCACGGCACAGGGCAAGAAAGACACGGGCGTCGTCCCAGTTCATCGCAGGCGTCCTATCTGATGCATTTTTGCATTACTGAGCGTTAATAACGCTGCGTTATTTCTTCAGTCAAGCCTTCTATGATCGTGCCATCTCATTCGATGGAGCCCACCCGGTGGGCAGAGGAAGGATCATGCACAGCCATACCCAGGGTTCGTTGTGGATGCTGATCTGGGCAGGCCTGTGCGCCAGCCTGGTGGGCATCGGCCTGGCGCGTTTCGCCTACACCCCGTTGATCCCAGCGCTGATCGAGGCGCATTGGTTTTCCGCCGCGTCGGTGGTCTACCTGGGCGCCGCCAACCTCGCCGGCTATCTGGTCGGTGCGCTGATCGGCCGACCGCTGGCCTTGCGCTACTCCAGCGCCGCTGTGCTGCGCGCGATGATGCTGCTGGTCAGCCTGGCGTTCCTCGCCTGCGCCTGGCCGCTGTCGGTGGCCTGGTTCTTCTCCTGGCGTCTGCTCTCGGGCATCGCCGGGGGCGTGATCATGGTGTTGGCCGCCAGCAGCATCCTGCCGCATGTCGCCGCTGGGCGGCGCGGCCTGGCCAGTGGCGCGATCTTTCTCGGCCTGGGCCTGGGCATCGCCGGCTCCGGCACGCTGGTGCCGGTGCTCCTGGCACAGGGTTTGGCGAGCACCTGGATCGGCCTGGCCGTGGTGGCCATGCTGCTGACACTGAGCAGTTGGCGTGGCTGGCCGGCGGACGTGGTGCATGCCGCTCCACCTGCCGCCGCGCAAGAGTCGGCAACGCCCAGTGGCGGTGTGCGCCTGCTGTTCGCCCAGTACGCATTGATGGCGGCCAGCCTGGTCGCACCGATGATGTTCCTGGTCGACTACATCAGTCGCGGACTGGGCGCGGGCACCCACAAGGGTGCACTTGTCTGGACGTTGTATGGCATCGGCGCCATCGTCGGCCCGGTGGTCTACGGCTACCTGGCCGACCGACTTGGCGCTCGCATGGCGATACGCCTGGTGCTGGTGATCCAGCTCGTCGCCCTGGGCGTGCTGGTGGAAAGCCAGGATCTCTACCTGATCGGCGGCGCCGTACTGGTGATCGGCTCGTTCCCGCCCGGCATCGTCCCGCTGGCCCTGGCGCGCGTGCATCAACTGGTGGATGGCCACGCCCGGCAGAACGCGACCTGGAGCCGAGCCACCGTCTCCTTTGCCACGTTCCAGGCGCTTGCCGGCTATGCCTATTCGGCGCTGTTCTCCGCCAGCCAGGGCAATTACCGTCTGTTGTTCGCAGTGGCGGTTGGCGCAGTGGCGCTGGCGCTTCTGCTGGAACTACCAGCTCTGCTGGGCAGAAGGAATGCAGCGCCAGACCTGCGCCTTGGCCGGCTATAAGCCGGCCAGCGAATCCTTAGCCTCGGGCGTTCTTCTTCAGCAGAATGTCCGAGGCTTCGTTGTAGGCGCTCTGGAAGGCGTCGCTGCCGATCCAGGCCATGGCCGCATCCTCGTCTTCCTCGTGGAAGATCGCGCGATAGACGATCAAGAGGCCCATCATGAAATCCATCGCGGCCTCCTGCGATTCCTCAGCCACCACCAGCTCCAGTACCGGGTACTGCAGGAACACCAGGCACAGGCCGAGCAGGCTGATGCCTTCGGCGGCTTTCATGGCCTGGAACAGGTCATCGAAATGCGCAGGGTCGAAGCCGTTTTCCTCGATATCCTTGAAGTCGAAGGTGGAGAGGTCGATCTCGACATCATCGAACGGCTCGTCGATGAACGGATTGGCCAGGATCGGATGCACCCCCTTGGCCTGCGGTTTGGCCTTGCCCATGCGGTTCTGCCTGGCCTTGGTCTTGGCCCGCTGGGCGCGTTTCTTCTGTTTGTCTGGAGAGGCCATGGGGCGGATTCCTCGTTCGATGCAGCCATGCTCATGGCGCGGAATGGTCAGGCGCGCATTGTATTCAGTCCTGGCCCTGGGCGGCGGCTGAATTTTCTGGCGGCAGCGCCGCAGGCGCCTCACGAGCCTCAACGGTCAGCCACGCCTAAGCCCTCGGTGGCTGCCCCGCCACACGCTGACGCATCAATTCCAGGTAGCGCCGCGCGCCCAGCCCGAGTGGCCGGCTGCTGCTCCAGACGATATCCACCCACAGGCGCAGTTGGCTGGCCATATTATCGAACGCCACCGTCTGCAAGGTACCGGAGTCGATCAGGGCGGCGACCAGCGGATGCGGCAGGTAGGCCCAGCCGAGCCCGGCCTGCACCAGGTTGAGGGTGGCCAGGTCGCTGTCGGTAAGCCAGAGGTGATGGGACAGGATCATCTGTGGCTCGGTCGCCGAGGCAGAACCGGCCGCGACGATGATCTGCCGCGCCTCGACCATCCCCTGCTCGGCCATCTGCCTGAGGTAGCCCGGCGCCGCGACTGCCGTCAGTAGCTGGCTGCCGGCCTCGAGAAAGTGTTCCCGCTCATCGATACCGGGGCGCTCGAACACCAGCGCCAGGTGCGCGCTGCCTTCGTGCATCAGACGCACCGCCTCGGCCTGCGAGGCTGAGCGCACCTCGACCTCCAGCAGAGGGAATTCGTTCGCCAAGTCGATCAGTGGCTGACTCCACAGGCCGCTCTGCAACTCCGGCGCCATGGCGATCACCAGCCGCCGTTCCAGGCCCTGGTGCATCTGCAGGGCCTGGGCGTCGAGCCGGTTGAGTTGGCGCGCGGCCTGACGCGCCTGGGGCTCCAGCGCCAACGCGGCCTGGGTCGGCAGCGCCTTGCGCGTGCTGCGATCGAACAGCTCCAGATCCAGCTCCGCTTCGAGCTGGGCAATGGCCATGCTTACGGCAGAAGGGACGCGCCCGAGCTGACGCGCAGCGGAAGAAAAGGAACCGCCGTCGAGCACCGCAAGAAAGACGCGCAGGGTTTCGCTGTTGAATGCCATGGTCGTTGTCAGTTTTCCTGATGACTATCGTCTTTTTTATCAGCTTACTCCCTCTAACTTCCAGCCATCGATAACACGATGGGAGCCTTGCATGAAACAGGACTGGAAAGACCAGGTTGCACTGATCAGCGGTGCCGGCAGTGAACACGGCATCGGCATGGCCATCGCCCGGCGCCTGGGCGCGGCTGGCGCGAAGCTGATCGTCACCGCCAGCAGTGCGCGCATCGCCGAACGCGTCGCAGAACTGCGCGCCGAAGGCTTCGAGGCCGAGGGCCGGGCCGTCGACCTCACCGATGAAGCCGGTGTACTGGCATTCGCCGCCTGGGCCGAAGGGCTGTGGGGGCATGTCGATATTCTGGTGAACAACGCCGGCATGGCGATGCAGGGCAGCCCCGAACCGTTCGCCGAGCTGTCCAGCATGAGCCTGGAGGTGTGGAATCTCTCGCTCGCGCGCAATCTGACCAGTGCCTTCCTGCTCACCCGCGCCCTGCTCCCCGGCATGCGGTCGCGCGGTTACGGGCGGATCGTCAACATCGGCTCCACCACCGGTACACGTGGCGGCAATCCCGGCGAGGCGGCCTACAGTGCCGCCAAGGCCGGCATGGTGGGCATGAACATGGGCCTGGCGCTGGAAGTGGCGCGCCAGGGCATCACGGTCAACACCGTGGCGCCGGGCTGGATCGCCACGGGTTCGAGCACGCCGGAAGAACAGCGCGCCGCAGCCTACGTGCCGATCGGCCGTGCCGGTCGCCCCGAAGAGGTGGCATCGGCCGTGGCCTTCCTCGCCTCCCCCGAGGCGAGCTACATCACCGGTGAATTACTGGTCGTCGATGGCGGCAACTGCTTGATCGAGAACAAGGCACCATGAAAACTCCGAACGACATTCGCCCCGTAGCCCTGATCACCGGAGCCGCCGGTGGTGTCGGCAGTGCATTGGTCGCCCGCTTCCTCGCCGGGGGTTGGCAGGTATTCGCCACGGACGCCAACACGAGCGGCCTGACCGAGCTGGGCCAGCGCCATGCGCTGGTCGGCAGCCTGACGGCGGATATCCGCAAGCCAGCCAACTGCAACGCGGTGATGAACGCGGCGATTGCCTCTGCCGGGCGACTCGACGCGCTGATCAACGCCGCAGGCGTATGGCGCGAAGGGCCGGTGGAGGCCTTCAGCGAGGAGGATTTCGACCTGGTGCTGGACGTCAACCTCAAGGCCAGCTTTTTCATGTGTGCGGCAGCCATCGCTCATCTGCGACAGACGCGGGGCGCCATCGTCAATATTTCCAGCGACGCCGGACGCCAGGGCAACCCGAACGCCGCCGCCTACTGCGCCAGCAAGGGCGGCCTGAGCATTTTCACCAAGGCCCTGGCGCTGGATCTGGCGCCCTACGGCGTGCGCTGCAACGCCGTCTCGCCCGGCGACATCGAGACACCGATGCTCAAGTTCCAGGCCGAGCATTACGGCAATGGCGATCCGCAGGCCTACTACCGGGAGTTGCTGGGGAAATACCCGCAGGGCGATCAGGCGCGCTTCATCCAGCCGGAGGAAGTGGCGGAACTGGCGTTCTTCCTCTGCCAGCCCGGCGCCCGCTCGATCACCGGCGCCGACATGGCCATCGATCAGGGCGTTTCAGCCGGTCACTGATCGTCGAACCGTTCGTAGCGGCGCTGGATGCGCGCCAGTTCCCCCGAGCGGCGCAACGTGGCCAGCGCAGCGGCCCAGGCCGCGACCAGCGCATCGTCGCTGTCGCGGCTGAAGGCGATGTACAGCGAGGAGCGGTACAGCTCGATGGGCACCCGCCTGAGAGTGCCCGGAGCGATGCCCAACTGGCGACTGTAATAGGCTACGCCGGCGTCGGTATCACCAACGATCACATCCGTGCGCCCGGCCAGGAGCATGCGATAGAGCTGATGACTCTCGGCCGCACTCTTGTCGAGATTCCTGAACCCCAGCGCTTCGAGCATTCGCGGCACCAGGCCGGCGTGACGCGTGGTGATCCGCGGCGCGTGCATCAGTTGTTCCAGAGAGGTGATAGGGGCCGCCGTGCCGGACGACTGATAAGGATGGATGGACTCCTCCACAATCGGCCCGACCCACTTGTACAGTGGCTCACGCTCGGGCGTGCGAAACATCGAGTACATGATGGTTCTGGGACGATTCTGCAGCGCATAGGTGGCGCGCATGGTCGGCAGCAGGTCGATCTCGAAGTCGTCCCCGGTGAGCGCCATGATGGCCCGCACAACCTCCGTCGACATGCCGGTGAGCTGGCCGTTGTCCTCATAGTTGTAGGGTGCCCATTCTTCCGTGACGATCTGATAGGGCTCCGCTCTGGCCAGGGCGCCAGACAACAGGCACAGCAGCACGAGGGAGAGTATCGAAGGCTTCACGTGTCTCGCCTGGCAATTCGGATGGTCAGCCAATCATAGCTGCTGCCAGCCAAGCCGCCCTATCACGCTGGTTGCGACGTGCGCAGCGCCTATTAAAGTAGCGCTGCGAGCTCCAGACCCACCTCACTGCACAAGGCCCTTCGGATGAAGATTGGTGAATTGGCGCGGCGTACCGGCCTTGCGGCCTCACGCATTCGCTTCTACGAAAGCATCGGCCTGCTCAGGCTGGTGGAACGGCAGACCAACGGTTATCGCAGCTATCCGGAAGAGGCCATACTGGTGCTCAAGCTGATCATCAGCGCCCAGCAGGCCGGCTTCAGCCTCGATGAGCTGCGCACGCTGCTGCCACAGGATCTGTCGACGTGGCAGCACGGCAAGCTGCTCGACACCCTGCATGCCAAGGTGCGAGACATCGAAGCGCTGCAGCAACGCCTGGCGCAAAGCAAGACGCACCTGCTCGCGCTGATCGGCGAGATCGAAAGCAAGCCAGAAGACATCGACTGCGCCGCCAATGCCAGGCGGGTGCTGGCGAAGATCAATCCATAGGCTTGTATCTGAGCGGTGGTCGCCAGAAGGCGCAGGTTGCGCCTCCCGGCCCCCATCGCCAAGGACGGTGCTCAACGAATGCCCTGGCTGCGCAACGCCGCCAGCATGAACTCCGATTTGCTCGCCTTGAAACCGAAGGCGATGGGCTGCGCGCTGTTGTAGGTCAGGCCGGGGAGAGGTTGTCGCGCCAGGTCTAGAGGTTGCTGGCGTCGCTGGAAAACTTCACAGGGTCGTCGGCGAAGGGATCGACGAACTGCTTGTCGATATCGCTCTAGGTCAGACCCAGGCTGAAGCCACTTGCCCAAACCGGAATGGAACCGCCGGCATTGGCAGCCACCTCGGCGCCCAGCTGCATGAGTTCTTGTGCCACCGCGAAAGTTGCAGCAAATGGCCGTGACTGTCAGCAGAGTCGCCTTGGTGAGGTTCTAGTCATGCCCCTGCCCTGCCTGTGCCAGTTTGCCTTCGACAGTCTCAAGATCCTGGCGCGCCTGGCTGGAGCCCAACGTTTGCGCCCGCAGGAACCAGCTGTGCGCGTATTCCAACGCCACGATGCCCTCGTCATTGGCACGGGCCAGATGGCAGTTGCCAGCGGCGGCAGCGAGATCCGCCGTGATCATGCGGTCGTCCAGCTCGTTAGTGACGCAATCGCCATAGGGTTCGGCCTGCGCGCTGGCGACGATGAAGAAAGCAGTCGCAGTCAGAAGTTGCTTGATCATGGGATAGACCTCGGAAAGATGCTCGTCACAAAGGTTCTATAACAGAACCTAGCGACGAGAAAATTAGGTGCTATCATGAAACCTGTCAACCACTTTCTTGTCGGTAGCTACAAACTGCCCCCAACCGGAGACCCGCACGTGGAACGAGTTACCTTCGAAGATCGCAACTGTTCGGTGGCACGCTCGGTAGATGTCCTGGGCGACTGGTGGAACCTGATGATCGTGCGTGAACTGTTCTGGGGGACGAACAAGTTCGATGAGTTCCAGCGCAACCTGGAGATATCCAAGGGCATCCTGTCCAAGCGCCTCAAGTTGCTGCAGGACTACGGCATCGTGGTGAAACACACCGTTGGCAGCGGCACCGAATACGCACTGACCGAGAAAGGCCGAGCGCTGCACGTGATCATCATCGCCATGCTGCAGTGGGGAGATACGTGGAACCCGCTGGCCGAGGGCGCTCCGCTGATCCCCGTCAACCGCAAGACCGGAGCGCCACTGGCCCCGATTCAACTGACCGACATCAATGGCGAGCCACTCGCACTGAAAGATCTCGGCCTGGTCGTCGGCCCAGGTGCGGATGAGACGACGCGTGAGCGCCTGGCCAGGCTGCGCCAGGCCGCTCAGCAGAGGGCGCAGGCCAGCCGCTGATCAGCTCAGCCCCGCTGCAGTCACCTGCATACGGGCATGCCACTCGGAAAAACGCAGGCTGACGAAAGCCAGCAACAGAAACAGCAGCGAGGCCAGCAACAAGCCGATGAAGCCGACGAGGGGATAAAGCCACCCAGCGACAGCCGAGCCGGTGCCAATGCCGGCGAACATGAACGACGCGGTCATGGCCAGGGCGATGCCGCGTTGCTCGGGCATCAGCTCGACGATACGCCGCTGCTGCGACGGCCAGACGATATCGGTGGCCAGCGCCCAGATCACCAGGGCCAGCAACAGCCCGCCGAACAGCCTTGGCATGGCGGCAAGGCCCAGCAGATCCAGCGCCAGCAGGCCGATGCCGATCAGCAACAAACGCTCGGCACTGACCCGCAGCGCCAGGCGCGTGACCAGCAGATTGCCCAGGACGCCGGCCACACCCAACACGGTCAGCGCCAGGGTGATGTCGCCGGCGCTGCCGTGGAAATCGTTGCCGATGATCGGCGCCAGAAAGGCATAGGTGGTGAACACGCCCGTGGTGACGAAGAACACCACCAGAAACGCGCTCAGCGAAGTGGCACGGGTCAGCAACATCATGACCTCATTCGGCGCGACACGCTGGCCCGCCACACGATCTGGCACCCACGCCAGAATCATCACCGCAATGAGCAGACCACTGGCACCGACCCCGAAGAACAGGCTGCGCGCTCCGAACTCATGCGCGATCCAGGCGCTGATCGGCATGCCGGCCAGCCCCGCGACACTCAGCCCGAGCAGCACGATGGCAATGGCGCTGCCCTGCTGCTCGCGCGTCACCAGGTTCGAACCCAGAGCGCCGAGCACCGGGCCGATGAAGCCCGCCCCCAATCCCATCAGCACCCGAGACAGCAGCAGAGTCCGGTAATCCGGGGCAGCGGCGAACAACAGCGCTGCACCGCTGAACATCGACAACCCCAGCAGCACCTGCGAGCGGCGCCGCAAATGGCCCAAGGTCATCTGCAACAGCGGTGCGGCGAGCGCGAAGGTGATGCCGAACACGGTGATCAACAGGGCGCTCTGGGCGCTGCTCAAGGCCCAGGCGGTGGAGATCGCCTCCAGGCTGCCGACCACCGACAGGGCGCCGACCGCCTGGACGAAATAGGCCAGGCTGAGCAGGCGCAGGGCGAGGCGATCCGGTGCAGCAATAGGGCTGTACATGAGGCTCTCCAGAGGGGCACGAGAACGCCCGACCTCGTGATGAGGTCGGGCGCCGGAGTCAGGCAACGGGGATGGGGTTGTCGATGATCGACTGGTTGAACTGATTCACCAGCGCGTGCTCGTTCGGCCCGACATTGGCACGCAGTGCCGTGATGCCGTCGACGATCACCTCGGTGGTCGCCGTCTCCAGCTTGGCCAGAGTCTCGGCGATGAAGGCATCCAGCGGCATGGCACGCGGGTCGCCGCTCTTGTGGATCAGGTCGGTGTCGACCCATGGCGGCGCGATCTCCAGCACCTTGACGCTGGTGTCACGCAGCATGAAGCGCTGCGACAGGCTGTAGGAGTGAATGGCCGCCTTGGTCGCCGAGTACAGCGCGGTCACCGCAATCGGGATAAACGCCAGCACCGAGCTGTTGTTGATGATCGTGGCGTCCGGCTGGCGCTTGAGGTGCTCGACGAAGGCCGCGCTGACTCGCACCGGACCGAGCAGGTTGGTGGTCACCAGGCCGACCGCCTGCGCGTCGTCAAGCTCGCCCGAGGCGGCATCGTCGAAGGGCATGATGCCGGCGTTGTTGATCACCACGTTGAGAGCCGGGTGACGTTCGATCACCTGCTGCGCCACCTGCTTGATCTGCTGCGCATCGTTGATGTCCAGCACCACGGTGTCGATGCCGGGGTTGGCGCGGGCGATCTCGTCGAGTAGCGCCTGGCGGCGGCCGGCGATGATCACCTTGTTGCCGCGTTGATGGAAGGCTTCGGCCAGGCCGCGACCGATGCCCGAGGTGCCGCCGGTGATGAAGATGGTATTGCCGCTGAGTTTCATGGTGCTGCTCCTGTCATGCGGGGTCGATCAACGCTGGACGCTGTAGCGCGGCGCCGGTTGGTTGCTGGAAAGCTGGTTGAACATGGCCTTGCGCGCCGCCTCGTAGGCCTGCCACTGGCTGGCATCGTGCAACGAGGGAATGGAGATCAGTTCGCCGTGATCGAAGTCGATCAGCGCGGCGTCGACCAGGGCACTGGCCGGCATCACGATGGCCGGGTCGAGGTGTTCCAGCGGCAGGCCGCCGTTGTCCCAGAACTCGGTGGCGGTGGCGCCCGGCAGTACGGCCTGGATACGCACGCCCTTGTCGGCCAGCTCGTGGTGCAGCGACTGGCTGAAGGCGGTGACGAAGGCCTTGCTGCCGCCGTACACGCCGTTTAGCACTTCCGGGGCGATGCTGACGATGGACGAGATGTTGATGATGGCGCCGTTGCCGCGCTCGACGAAGCCGGGGATGGCCGCGTAGCTCAGGCGCATCAGCGCGGTCACGTTGAGGTCGATCATCCGCGTCATCAGGCCCACATCGCTGTCGAGCAGCGGCGTGTGGGTGCCGATGCCGGCGTTGTTGACCAGCAGGGTAATGCTCGCGTCCTGCTTGAGTTTGGCCTCGACGGTAGCCAGGCTGGCGGCGTCGCCCAGGTCGGCCTGCAGCACCTCGACCACGCGCTGGGTATCGTCGGTGATGCGGCGGGCCAGGTCGTTGAGGCGTTCACGGTTGCGGGCGACCAGGATCAGGTCGTAGCCGCGCTGGGCCAGGCGCTCGGCATACAGGGCGCCGATACCCGAGGATGCGCCAGTGACAAGTGCGGTGCCTTTCGATGCGGTGTTCATGATGTGTCTCCAAGTGCGGTGGGCTTGGGACACATCATGGCGAGGATGGGCAAAGACCTAAATGACGTATACAGTCATGTTTTAGGACATGCCTGATGCGAGACACGACCATGCACAGAATCGGCTACCTGCTCTCCGACGACTTCCAGGTGTTGTCGCTGGCCACCCAGACCGTCTTCGAGTACGCCAACGTCGTCGCCGAGACGCCCTTCTATTCCATCGAATTCTTCTCCGTCGTTGGTGGCATCGTGCGCTCGTCCCTAGGCCTGGGCATCGAAACCCGCGTGCTGAACAACCCCGGCCTGGCCGACACCTGGATGATCGCCGGGGTCAACAAGCCACTGGAAACGCCGCCGAGCGAGGCCGCCCTGGCCTTCGTGCACCAGGCCGGGCAGCAGGCGCGCCGCGTCGCCGGCATCTGCACCGGCGGCTTCGTGCTGGCCCAGGCCGGCCTGCTCGATGGCCGCCGCGCGACCACCCACTGGGCCTACGGCGCCGCCCTGCAAAGGCTGTATCCGCAGATCAGCGTCGAGGACGATCGCATCTTCATCATCGATGGCAACGTATGGACGTCTGCCGGCATGACCGCTGGCCTGGATCTGGCACTCGGCATGGTGGAAAAGGATCTCGGCCCTGACGTGGCGCGCTCGGTGGCGCACAAACTGGTCATGCACCAGCGCCGCTCGGGCGGACAGTCGCAACACTCGGAGATGCTCACCCTTGCGCCGAAATCCGACCGTATCCAGAACGCGCTGAACTACGCCCGGCAGAACCTGCACAAGCCGCTCAGCGTCGAGGAACTGGCCGAAGCCGTGCACCTCAGCCCACGCCAGTTCACCCGTGTGTTCACCGCTGAGACCGGGCAATCCCCGGCCAAGGCCATCGAACGCCTGCGCCTGGAAGCCGCGCGGGTGATGATCGAACAGAGTCGTCATTCGCTGGATGTGATCGCCAAGGAAACCGGCTTTCGCGATCGCCGCCATATGCGCGAGGTGTTCATTCGCGGCTTCGGCATCCCACCCCAGGCGATACGCCGCGACGTGCGGGGCGTGAAGGCCTGAGCGAGTCACGTGAACAGTCATTGACATTAAAGTGAACTTCAACGTTAAGGTCGCCTCACCCTAAGCCGAGGAGGCGCCGATGAACCTGTTCGATCCCCTTGTCCTGCCCAGCGGCTCGACCCTTGCCAACCGTATCGCCAAGGCGGCCATGGAAGAGAACATGGCCGACGCCGACCATGCGCCGTCCGAGCGCCTGTTACGCCTCTACCAGGCCTGGACCGAGGGTGGCGCGGGTCTGTTGATCAGCGGCAACGTGATGGTCGACAGCCGCGCCATGACCGGGCCTGGCGGTGTGGTGCTGGAAGACGACGCACAACTGGCCCGCTTCGAGCGCTGGGCCCGTGTCGGCCGCGCCAAGGGCGCGCAATTCTGGCTGCAGATCAACCATCCGGGCCGGCAGATGCAAGCCAACCTGGGCCAGCAGACCTGGGCACCGTCGGCCGTAGCGCTGGAGCTGGGCAACCTGTCCAAGCGTTTCGCCACGCCGCTGGCGATGACCGAAACGATGATCGCCGAAGTGATCCGGCGCTTCGCCCACACGGCACAGCTTGCCGAACGCGCAGGTTTCAATGGTGTGCAGATCCACGCTGCGCATGGCTACCTGCTCAGCCAGTTCCTTTCACCGCTGAGTAATCAGCGCAGCGATCAGTGGGGCGGCA
Source organism: Pseudomonas sp. C11 (assembly GCF_034683865.1). Classification (NCBI taxonomy): domain Bacteria; kingdom Pseudomonadati; phylum Pseudomonadota; class Gammaproteobacteria; order Pseudomonadales; family Pseudomonadaceae; genus Pseudomonas; species Pseudomonas sp. C11. The sequence goes on along the minus strand of NZ_JAWIIP010000016.1, from coordinate 104,454 downwards.
CGCTGGAGAACCGCGCGCGCCTGCTGCTGGAGATCGTCAAAGCGGTGCGCGCGGTGGTGTCGCCGAGCTTCGCCGTGGCAGTGAAGCTGAACTCGGCAGACTTCCAGCGCGGCGGCTTCAGCGCTGAGGACGCGCAGCAGGTGGTGCGCCTGCTCGACGGCTTGGGCGTGGATCTGGTGGAACTCTCCGGCGGCAGTTACGAGGCGCCAGCCATGCAGGGCCAGGCCCGTGACGGCCGTACCCTGGCGCGTGAAGCCTACTTCCTGGAGTTCGCCCGCGAGATTCGCGCGGTGGCGAGCATGCCGATCATGGTCACCGGCGGCATCCGCCGTGCACCGGTGGCGCAGCAGGTGCTCGATAGCGGCATCGAGCTGGTCGGCATTGGCACCGCTCTGGCCATCGACCCGAACCTGCCGCGTGACTGGCAATTCGGCCTCGGCAACGCCCCACAGCTGCCACCGATCACCTGGAACAACAAGGTGCTGGCCTCGCTGGCGAACATGGCGGTGGTCAAGTACCAACTGCGCAGACTCAGCCAGGGCCGTCAGAGCACACCCGAAGTATCACCCGCCTGGGCACTGCTGGTGCAGCAACTGGCCGATCTGCTGAGCACCCGCCGCTACCGCAGCTGGATGGCCAGACGCAACGCGCGTTGATCTTCCGCAGCCGCTGCCAGGCCACGACGACAACGCGATTGCCGTTTCGCTCGTTGCATCGTTGCAACAGTCCTTTCTCGAATGCGCGGTTCAATTAGCTTGCTAACGAAGCGTATAAACCAGGTGCGACATCTCGCCGCACCCGTTATTCGAGGAGACAAGCATGAACGTGATCGTGCATGAGCGTGACAGCGAACATCTTTCCCATGAGGCCCGTGCCATGGGTATCGAGGTCTGGGATGTGATTCAGAACGGTGAGCTGGTCGGTATCTTCCGCTCCCAGGAAGAAGCCGATGCCTACCGCAGGGCGCTGGAAGAAAGCCAACCGCAAGGATGATGCACAGGCTGTTGCCGTTTGCACACAAACGGCAACAGCCTGCCAATGTCTGCCCCGGCAACCGCCAATCGGCGCGTTGCTACAAAGGTACTCGAGACGCCGAGCGCATTGCCGAAGCTGGGCTAGTCTCACCCTCAGGAAAGAGGATTTCCGGAGTACCGTAATGGCCGAAAACCGATTCGATCCCACACCTGTGATCCTGATCGTCGACGATCAGCCCACTGACGTCAGAATTTTGCAGGAAGCCGTCGGCGAACTGGCGCAGGTGCATGTCGCCAATGACGGCCGCATGGCTTTGGAAGTAGCACGCTTCTGCAGGCCAGACGTGGTGTTGCTGGACATCGAGATGCCCGGCATGAGCGGTTTCGAGTTGTGCCGCCTGATCAAGGCCGACGCCAAACTGTGCGATGCAGCGATCCTCTTCGTCACCGCACATACGCAGACGGAGAACGAGGTTCTGGCACTGGATCTGGGTGGCATCGATTTCATCCAGAAGCCACTGAGCATACCGGTGGCACGCGCGCATGTGCGGGCACACCTCAACCTGCGGGCCGAGGCCAAGCGCCTGGCCTATTTCGATGCGCTGACCGGCCTGCCCAACCGCATGCTGCTACGTGACCGGGCCGAGCAGATGCTGCAGAAGGCCCGGCGCAGCAGCGCCCGCCTCGCCCTGCTGCTGCTCGACCTGGACAACTTCAAGGGCATCAATGATTCCCTGGGCCATTCCACCGGTGACCTGATCCTCAAGGAAGTCGGTCGGCGCCTGAACGACACCTCACGCAACGTGGATACCGTCAGTCGCCAGGGCGGTGACGAATTCGTGATCCTGGTGACCGATATTCAGCGCTCGGAAACCATCAGTGACTACGTGGAACGTCTGTTGCAGATCATCGCCCTGCCGATGAACATCGACGGCCACCGCTTCGACCTTTCCGCCTGCATCGGCATCAGCGTGTACCCCGATGATGGTGAAGACCTCGAAGCGCTCTATCGCCAGGCCGATGCGGCGATGTACCAGGCCAAGCAGGAAGGCCGCAATCGCTACCGTTTCTTCTCCCAGAGCATCGAAAGCAACGCCCGCGCCCGCCACCTGCTGGAAAGCCACATGCGCAGCGCGCTGGAATCCGGTGTATTCGAGGTGTTCTACCAATTGCGCTTCGACGTGCGCCACGAGCACAGCTGCGGCATGGAGGCATTGATCCGCTGGCGCCGCGACGAAGGTGAACTGGTTTCACCGGCAGCCTTCATCCCGCTGGCCGAGGAAACCGGTTTGATCGTGCCGATCGGCAAGCAGGTGCTGTATCAGGCCTGCAGCGACGCCAGGACGCTACTCGACCGGGGCAAACGCCTGTGCGTGGGGGTTAACATCTCGGTGGTGCAATTTCGCGAGGAGTCCTTTCTCGACATGATCAAGGAAGTGCTCTGCGAAACCGGGCTGCCGCCCGAACTGCTGGAGCTGGAAATCACCGAAGGCGTGCTGGCGCGGGATATCGACCAGGCGCGCAGCATACTGGAGGCGCTCAAGCAGATGGGGGTGCGCATCGCCATCGACGACTTCGGCACCGGTTACTCGAGCCTCTCCTACCTCAAGAAATTGCCGATAGACGTGTTGAAGATCGATCAGAGCTTCGTCCGTGACATGCTCACCGACCACAGTGACGCGGCGATCATCGAAGCCATCGTGCACATGGGCCAAGCCCTCGGTCTGGAACTGGTGGCCGAAGGGGTGGAGAACCTGGAACAGTCTGAGCGGCTGCTTGCCCTGGGCTGCGAGTTGATGCAAGGCTTCCACTACTGTCGCCCCATGCCTTTCGAACAACTGTGCGCCTGTATGGGCCTGACAGCGGTATGGGAACAACAATGAGCCCAAGGAATCGACCACGGTGCGGCTGATCATCCTGCTCACCTTCACCGCCGGTATGGCCGCCACGGCCCTGGTGACCGGCGTATTGCAACAGAGCAACCAACAGCGAATCCACAGCGCTCTGGTCGATGCCACGGAGCGCGCTGCCTACGCGGTGACCAAACGCATCGAGCTCTACCAGTACGGTTTGCGCGGCGCACGGGGCGCCGTGTTGGCCAGCGGCGAGCACGGCATTACCCGCAAGGGGTTTCTCAGCTACAGCAAGACGCGCGATGTCGCCCAGGAATTTCCCGGTGCCCGTGGCTTCGGCTTCATTCGCCGGGTGCCGGCGGAGGAACAGGATAGCTTTGTCGCCCTGGCCCGCGCCGACGGCATGCCGGATTTCCAGATTCGCCAACTGGCACCGCATGACGGCGAGCGCTTCGTCATCCAGTACATCGAGCCGGTAGAGAGCAACCGCCAGGCCGTGGGGCTCGACATCGCCTCGGAAGACAACCGCCGCAGTGCAGCCTTGGCGGCCATGGCCAGTGGCGAAGTGCGTATCACCGGGCCGATTACGCTGGTTCAGGCGACAGGCAGCCCGCTGCAATCCTTCCTGATCCTGCTGCCTATCTACCGAGACTCGGTCACGCCCGACACCCTCGCAGCGCGCATGGCACAGGGGATTGGCTGGAGCTACGCCCCGTTGCTCACTGCGGAGGTCTTGCAGGGCCTGACACTCGACCGCGAAGGCCTGCACCTGCAACTGAGCGATATAACCGACCCCGAGCAGCCTCTGGGCTTCTTCGGCCAGCACCCCGATAAGGCGCCCGGCGAGGAGATCGCCAGCTTCGCACTGTCACGGCAGATATACGGACGACTCTGGCAGATCGAACTGCATGCTCAGCCAGCGTTCATTGAGCAGTTGAACCTGCTCTCCCCAGGCCTGATCGCCCTGATCGGAAGCCTGCTCAGCCTGCTGCTGGCCGCGCTGATGGGCATGATTCTGATCAGCCGCCAGCGCCATCGCCAGATCCTTGCCGAACAGGCCCGCTCAGCCGCCATCGTGGAAAGCTCCAGCGATGGCATCGTTGGCCTTAACCTCGACGGTACCGTGCTGAGCTGGAACCGCGGCGCCGAACGTATCCTGGGCTATAGCGCAGCAGAGACCATCGGCCATCCGCTGCTCGGTCTGACCATACCGGAACACCTGGCCGATGAAGAGCGCGCGATCCTGCAGCGCATCGTCAGGCGCCAACCCGTAGACAATATCGATACGCAACGTCTGCGCAAGGACGGCCGCCTGCTGGACGTATCCATCTCGGTATCCCCCCTGTTCGACGGCAGTGGCGCACTGGTCGGCCTGTCCAAGACCGTGCGCGACATCTCCGCGCAAAAAGCCGCCGAAGCCCGCATCCTCGAACTCAATGCCAACCTCGAAGAACAGGTCAGCGCGCGCACCCAGGAGCTGCATGAAGTCAACGTGCTGCTCAACACCGTCCTGCAATCAGCCTCCGAAGTGTCGATCATCGCCACCGATCTCGAAGGCGTTATTCGCGTGTTCAACCGGGGCGCCGAACGCCTGCTGGGGTATGACGCGAAGGAGGTCGTAGGCGTGCAGACACCAGCGCTCTTCCACCTTCCTGAGGAGGCTCGTGCGCGCAGCGAAGAGCTCAGCCAGGAGTACGCTCAGCCCATCGAAGGATTCCGCGTATTCGTGCACAAGCCGGAGCTGGAAGGTGCGGAAAGCCGCGAATGGACTTACGTGCGCAAGGATGGCTCGTACCTCTCGGTCACCTTGCTGGTCACCGCCATGCGCGATGCGGCAGGGAGTCTCGTCGGCTACCTGGGCATCGCCCTCGATCTGTCCAAGGAAGTACGCCTGCGCCGCGAAGCCCTGGCCGCCCATGACCAGGTGTCGATGGCGGCACGGGTCGCGGAACTGGGTATCTGGTCGTGGACACCGGCAGACAATCGCCTGCAGTGGAACGAGCGGATGTTCGAGCTGTACGACTATCCGCTCGAACTGCGTGAACAGGGGCTGGAGTATCGCTTCTGGCGCGATCGTATTCACCCTGACGACCGGCCGGCCACCGAGGCGAATCTCCGCGACGTGGTGGCTGGCAAGGCAACCTTCGACCGCGTATTCCGTATCGTCAGACCCGATGGGCAGGTGCTGTACATCCAGCCTGGCGCCCACGTCGAGCGCGACCTGCAGGGCATACCGGTGAAGATCACCGGGATCAACCGCGACATCACCGCGCAACTGCAACTCGAAGCCAGCCTGCGCCATGCCAAGGAGCAGGCCGACGCCGCCAGCGCCGCCAAGAGCGCCTTCCTGGCGAACATGAGCCACGAAATCCGTACGCCGATGAATGCGGTGCTGGGCATGCTGCAACTGGTACAGGCCACCGAACTCAATGCGCGCCAGCTCGACTACGTGCTCAAGGCGCAGGGCGCCGCGCATTCCCTGCTCGGCCTGCTCAACGACATTCTCGATTACTCGAAGATCGAGGCCGGCAAGCTGCAACTGGATCTGCATGATTTCGAGCTGGAGCCCATGCTGCGCGACCTGGCCGTGGTACTGGCGGGCAACCAGGGCGACAAGGACATCGAGGTCATGTTCGACGTCGACACCCTCCTGCCCGCCGTACTGCAGGGCGACAGCCTGCGCCTGCAGCAGGTACTGATCAACCTGGCCGGCAACGCCCTCAAGTTCACCCACAGTGGTCAGGTGGTGGTCAGCCTGCACCGCCTGCAGCGCACGGCCGAGCACGTCAGGCTGCGCGTGGCGGTAAGCGATACGGGCATTGGCATCAGCGAACATCAGTTGCAACGCATCTTCGACGGCTTCACCCAGGCGGAAGCGTCCACCACCCGGCGCTACGGCGGTACCGGGCTGGGCCTGGTGATCTGCAAGCGCCTGGTGGAATTGATGGGCGGCACGCTGCACGTGGAGAGCCAGCTCGGCGTCGGCAGTCGCTTCTGGTTCGACATCGAGCTGGGCATCGGCGATGGCGCCGATCTGCTGGTGCATACGCGCGATGAACCTCAGCATCTGCGCGTATTGATCGTCGATGACAATCTGGTCGCGCGGCAATTGCTGCAGCAGACCATCCTCGATCTGGGCTGGCAGGCCGAGACCGCTGACAGCGGCGACGACGCCCTGCTGCGCGTACAGCAGGCAGAGCCCCCCTTTGATATCGTCCTGCTGGACTGGCGCATGCCCGAGATGGACGGGCTGGAAGTCGCGCAGCGCATGCGCGAAAGCGCCAGACCGCATCAGCCGCCGCCAACGGTGATCATGATCACCGCCCATGGCCGCGAAGTGCTGGCCGACCGTTATGGCGAAGCCGACGCGCCATTCGCCGGCTTCCTCACCAAACCCGTCACCCCACGGCAACTGGTGGCCTGCATCCTTCAGGCACGCCATGGCGACAGCGGCGAGGCGCCGGTACCGGGCTACAAACTGGGGCAGCGCCTGCTGGGGCTGCGCCTGCTGGTGGTCGAGGACAATGCCCTCAACCGCCAGGTCGCCCGCGAGCTGCTGGCCGGCGAAGGCGCCGAGGTCAGCCTGGCCGAAGGCGGCCTGGAAGGCGTCAAACTGGCGCAAACCACGCAGCCGCCCTTCGACGCCATTCTGATGGACATCCAGATGCCGGATATCGACGGCCTGGAGGCCACACGACGCCTCCGTCAGCACCCGGCGCACAAGACGCAACCGATCATCGCCATGACCGCCAACGCCTCCCATGCCGACCGTGACCAGTGCCTGGCGGCAGGCATGAACGACCATGTCGGCAAACCGATCGACATCGAAAAGCTGGTCGCGGTAATTCGTCAATGGTGCGGTCTGGGTTACACAGAAGCAGCCACCGCAGCAGCGGACGAACCGCTCGAGGATCAGACCGCCATTCTCAAGCGTTTCGGTGGCAACCTGGCACTGCTGCGCTCGATGCTGGAGATCTTTCCTGCCGATCTGCAGCAGCAACTGGATCAGTTGCAAACGCATCTGCAACAAGGTGACACCAACGCCATACTCAGAAGCCTGCACACCCTCAAGGGCAGCGCCGGAACCATGGGCGCACGGCAACTCTCGGCACGCTTCGCCGAACTGGAAAAACAGGTCGCCAAGGACGCCCGCCCGTTGCTTGCGAACAGCATCTGGCTGGATGTACTGCGCCAGCAACTGCGTGAAAATTGCGAGCACCTGCAGGCGATGTTCGCCACCTCCACCGCCACACTTGAACAGGCCACGACGACAACCACTACGGACGTGCAGTGGACGCAAGCACTGCAAGCGCTTAACGTGCAACTACAAGAGGGCAACCTGAACGCCCTCGAGTCGGTGCAAACCCTGAGCACGCAGATACCGGACGCGCTGCGCAGTAACTTCGAAGCCATCCATCAGGCGGTCAATGCACTGGACTTTCAACACGCGCTGCAATTGCTTCATGTATTACAACACTCTGTAAAAGGGGATTGATTTGGAGCGGCTGAAACCCTACCTGCATGAGCGCCCGAAGTTGCTGATCGTCGACGATCAGGCGCTGAACATCCGCTTGCTGCACGAGCTGTTTCGCAACGATTGCGACGTGTACATGGCCAACAGTGGCGAGCAGGCACTGACCATGAGCCATGACCTCGCCCCGGATCTGATCCTGCTCGACGTGATGATGGCGGACATGGACGGCCATGAAGTCTGCCGGCGCCTGAAGGCTGACGCCGAGACTCGCCAGATCCCGGTGATCTTCGTCACCGGCAAGGATCATGAGGATGACGAAGCGACAGGCTTCGAACTGGGCGCGGTGGACTACATTCGCAAGCCCTTTCATTCGGTGGTGGTACGTGCCCGGGTGATGAACCACCTCAAGCTGAAACTGCAGAGCGATGTGCTGCGCGATCTGGCCATGCTCGACGGCCTGACCGGCATCCCCAACCGACGCTGCTTCGATGAACGCTTCGAAGCAGCACGTGCGCACGCCCTGCGCGAACAGCGCCCACTGACACTGCTGATGATCGATGCCGACTACTTCAAGAAGTACAACGATCTCTACGGCCATCTGCGTGGCGACCAATGTCTGCGCGATATTGCCCAGGCGCTGAATGACAACGTGCGCCGCCCTCACGACCTGGTCGGGCGTTTCGGCGGTGAGGAGTTCGCCGTGCTGCTACCGGACACCGACGAAGCCGGTGCGCTGACCGTGGCCGAGCAGTTGCACTCGGCGATTGCGCAACTCGATATCGAACACCGCGCCTCGGACGTAGCCGACAAGGTCAGCCTGTCCATCGGCGGCGCGACCCGTCTGCCGACTTCGACGGCTAGCCTGGAGCAACATCTGCACTGGGCCGACGAACAGCTCTACCGCGCCAAGAGCGAAGGCCGTAATCGCACCTGCATCCAGACCTACGAGGCCTGAAAGGCCTACAGATCCAGCTGCAACGTCTCACCGGCGGCCGGTACTGCGCAGCAGATCAACACTGCGCCATCCTGCGGCAATTCAGCAGGCGGGTTCGGATAGTGCACCTGGCCGCTGACCAGGCGTGTCTTGCAGGTGCCGCAAGAACCACCCCGGCAGCTGAACTCGGGTGTGAGGCCACGATTTTCCGCCAGCTCCAGCAGGCTGCCACTGTCCGGTGTCCAGCGCGCTTCCTTGCTCGAAGCGGTGAAGTACACCGGTACCGGCTCCGTCGCCGCCGGCGGCTGCACCAGGGTGGCGGCCGGATCGTCCGTGCGGCGTTTGAGCGTCGAGGGACCGAACGCCTCGGCATGGATGCGCGTGTCGGCGACGTTCAGATCGCGTAGGCCATCGTAGATCGTCTGGGTAAAGGCGGCCGGGCCGCACAGGTAGAAGTCGTAATCGTCGAACGACAGCACCGACTTGATCTGTGCCAGTTCGATGCGCCCCTGCTGCTCGTAGTCGCGCCCCGGCAGCGCGCCAGCTTCCGGAGCGCTGAGGGCACGGTGAATCTTCAGCAAACCACCCGCGCGCTGCATCAGTTCGTACAGTTCGGCCTGGAACGGCAGATCGGCCAGCGTCCGCGCGCCCTGGAAGAAGTGGATACGCCTGCCCTGCCCCAACGCCACCTGTTCACGCAGCATCGACAGCAACGGCGTGATGCCGACGCCCGCGCCGATCAGCACCAGCGGCCGGTCGGTGTCGCTGTTCAGGGTGAAGCTGCCCAATGGCGGACGCACCTCCAGCACATCCCCCACCTGCACCTGTTCGTGCAGATGCCGCGAAACCACACCCTGCGCCTTGACGCTGATGCGTAGTTGACCGTCCGACGGCGCACTGGACAGGCTGTAGGTGCGCAGCAGGGTTTCGCCCGCAGCGGTGGTGATGCGGATGGGCAGGTGCTGGCCTGCCAGGAAACTCGGGGCTGCGCCCGTTTCCGGCGCCAGCACGAACGAGCGAATGTCGGCACTCTCCTGCTGTACGCTCTGCACGCGCCAGCGTTGCCACTGATTGCGCTGCTCACGCTCGCGCAGACGCGCGTCGGTTTCCGTCCAGGTGCCGGTCATCAGGCTGGTCGGTGCATATTCCTCGAACGCCCAACGTAGTGAGGTCGCGGCCGGGCGCAGTACCACTTGCTCGACGTCGAGCGTCCACAGCCGCTCGGCGCCTTCGAAGGCCTTGATCAACGGGCTGTCGAGGATGATCTCGGCGCGGCCAGCCAGTTGCAGCACATCACCCGTGGCGAAGTCGACGAACAACAGGCCGGCGCGCGGGTTGACGCTGAGGTTGCCCAGGGTGTTGAAGAACAGATTGCCGGCGTAGTCGGGAATGGTCAGACGCTTGCCTTCCACTCGTACGAAACCGGCGCGGCCGCCCCGGTGCGAGACATCCACCGAACGACGACCATCGTCGTGCTCGACGTAACTGGCGACGAAGAAGGTATCGGCGCCTTCGATCAGCGCACGAGTACGCGTATCCAGCGCCGTTGAATCCACGCGCTCGCCGCCCCGCTCGGGAACGCGGCGGTACTGGCGCAACTGGATGTACTGCGGGCAATTACCGTAGGAATGCTCAACGGCGATCTCCAGGCGTTGGGCCGAGGCCTGGCGAATTTGCCCGTTGATGCGATTGCGCCGCCGCGTATGCAGCTCGATACCCAGCAGGCCGATGGCACCGCCCGCCTGCAGGCCACTGCTGGCCGGGTCGAGCGGATCGAGCGCCATGGCGGCGAGATCGAACGACAGTCGGCGTGGATCGGACGAGGTGACGAAACCTTCCTCGCCCTCGATCAGCGTGGCCCATGGCTGGCCTGCGCCATCGACGGCACCCGCGATCATGAACGGTAACTGGCGGTAGAACGCGCGATGCTGATCCGGCATGTAGTCGCGGATCACCTTCTGCCCGAGCACTTCCATGCGCTCGCCAACACCGACCTTTTCCTGCAGTTGCCGTTCACCGGCATGCCAGGGCGACTGCCGATGGCTGGGAAGCTGTTGCATGTTGCGCCCTCCTTCAGAGGTGCTGCCGGTGTACCCGGCAGCCACGGTGTATCAGGCCTGCAGACCAGCGGTAGTACGCGGCATCGGCACAAAACCCGGCAGTGCCTCGATGCGTGCCAGCCAGGCGCGGATGTTCGGGTAGGGCTCCAGCGAGACATTGCCCTCCGGCGCATGGGCGATATAGGAGTAGTTGGCGACGTCGGCGATGCTCGGCTTGTCGCCGGTCAGGAATGGCGTTTCGCTCAGCTCACCCTCCATCACGGTGAACAGCGCGTGGGCGCGGTTGATCACTTCGTCGGTATTGAACGAGGCGCCAAACACGGTGACCAAGCGCGCAGCAGCGGGGCCGAAGGCCACCAGCCCAGCGGCGACCGACAACCAGCGCTGCACGCGGGCAGCAGCGGCCGGCTCTTGCGGCAGCCAGTCGTCATTGCCATAACGCTTGGCCAGATAGACGAGGATGGCGTTGGAGTCGCTGACGATGATGCCGCCATCGTCGATCACCGGTACCTGGCCGAAGGGGTTGAGAGCCAGGAACTCCGGCGTCTTGTGCTCGCCCTTGGCCAGGTCGACGAAGATCAGATCGGTGGGCAGTTGCAGCAGCGAGAGCATCAGCTCGGCGCGGTGGGCGTGACCGGAGCGGGGAAAGTTGTACAGCTTGATGGCGGGACGGGACATGGCGATGACTCCTTGAGAGTAGGGGTTGGCCATCGCGAGACCACTTGCCTTCGCGACGATGGAGTCATGTTCACCCCATCCACCCCACAGAAGAATCACCATACAAGACAATCCACTATTTCACTTTCCGCAATTACTTCATCGCAAACGCCGGATGAGCGCGCAGGCGCGGCACAGCGAAGTCGAGGAAGCTGCGCACCCGTGCGGCAGCACGGCGCCCCTCGCGGTAATACAGTTGCACCGGCAGAGGCGGCGCGGCGAAATCCTCGAGCACGGCCAGCAGTTGCCCCGCCTGCAACTCATGATGGGCTTCGTAACTCAGGCAGCGGGTCAGCCCGAAACCCGCGAGCGCCGCGCGGATGGACGCCTGCGGTGTGCTGCAGGTCAGCCGTGGCGCGACCTTCGCGGTTTCCTGCGCAAAGCGCCACTCAACCGCGTGGCCGGTCGACGAGGTGGCAATGGTGCGATGCGCTGCCAAGGCCTGTGGGTTGGCCGGCTGACTCCAGCGCCCGAAGTAAGCGGGCGCCGCGCAGACCACTGGCCGTACCTGCCCCAGTGGTACGGCAAAACCGGACGAACTGGGCAACTGCCCGACGACCACGGCCAGGTCGATGCCCTCCTCCAGCAACCTCGGCAGCTCTTCGCGCGCCAGGGTCGCCAGACTCACCTGGGGAAATGCCGCCAGGTACTCGACGGCGACGGGCATCAGCACCTGGTGCGTCATCAACAGCGGCAGGGCCAGGGTCAGTTGTCCGGCAGGGCTGGCATGCAGGCCGGTCACCGACCGCTCGGCCTCGTCCAGCCGCTGCAAAATGCGCTGGCAGCTATCGGCAAACGCCGCACCTGCTGGGCTCAGACTGATACCGCGAGGCCCTCGCAACAGCAGGGCACTACCCAGGCGGCTCTCGAGCGCCGCCACGGTACGCATCACCGTCGCCTGCGACAACTGCAGCGCCCTGGCGGCAGCCGCCAGACTGCCCGCCTGCGCCACGGCGAGGAATACCTGCAACTCGCGATGATGATTCATGCGGCGGGCGGAGCACCGGCCGCGCGCAGGGCCGGATCGGCACGAAAGCTCGCGGCGCAATGGTCGACGAAGGTACGCACCTTGGCCGACACCTGGCGCCCGCCCTGGTGAATGATGTGCACCGGCAAGGCGGGGGGCTCGAACGCTTCGAGCACCAGCTCGATCTCGCCGCGCGCCACTGCAGCGGCGACCTGGTAGGACAGCACACGGGTGTAGCCCCAGCCCAGGCGTGCAGCACCGATTGCCGCCTGATTGGAGCTGACGGTGAAGCGTGGCACCGGGGTGAAACCGAACCCGCCATCGGCGCCCACGAAGTTCCAGTGCGTCAGCAGACTGCTGGCACTGGACATGACGATGGGCGCATCGAGCAACTCATCCGGATGCTGCGGCCGACCGACCCGGTCGAGAAAAGCGGGCGATGCGCACACCACCGGGCGAATCTGCCCGACCTGCAAGGCCAGATGATCCCCCTCGGGCAGCGAACCGATACGCACGGCGACGTCGATGCCCTCCTCCATCATGTTCACCACGCGGTCGACCAGAACGGCATTGACCTCCACGTCCGGGTAGGTGTCGAGGTACTGAGCAATGCGCGGGATCAGGAACAGCTCACCGAACATCACCGGTGCAGTAACGGTCAGGCGACCACGGGGGCGCACGCTACCACCGGCGGCCAACTCCTCGGCCTCCTCCAGTTCCAGCAGGATCCGTCGGCAGTCCTCGACATAGCGCTGGCCGGCTTCGGTCAGGCGCAGGCTGCGCGTGTTGCGCGCCAGCAACACTGTGCCCAGACGCGCTTCCAGCGCCGCGACGGCGCGGGTCGCACTGGGTGGTGAGATACCCAACCGCTTGGCGCCGCCGACAAAGCTCCCGGCTTCGGTCACGGCCAGCAGCACACGCATTTCCTGAAATCGATCCATCGTCACCGCCTGAACACCAGAACCCGATAACGCCGATTCGCAGTCAGCGCCTGCTCAATGCCAGGCGCGCGGCGAACAGCATGAAGATCAGACCGGTACTGCGTTCCATCCACTTGATCACCGCCTCGCGCCGCAACCAGTGCCCGAGCGGCCGAGTGGCGCCAATCAGCAGCAGCGCCCAGACCAGGCTGAGCGCCACATGGATGCCCACCAGGCCGAATGTCCAGGCAATCAGCGGCTGCCCTGACGGGATGAATTGCGGCAGGAAGGACAGGTAGAAAATACCCACCTTGGGGTTGAGCACGTTGCCCAGCAGGCCACGCAGGAACCAGTTGGCACCGGGCGTACCACTCGCTTGCGCAGGGGCCAGCGAGGTACGCGGGCGCAGCAGCATGTTCACGCCGAGCCAGGCCAGATAGGCCGCCCCACAATATTTGAGGAGGTTGTAGCCGAATTCGGACACCGCCAGCAGTGCGCCCAGACCGAAAGCCACGGCGGCGCCCCAGAGCAAACAGCCGGCATTGATGCCAAAGGCTGCACGCCATGCCTGCCGCCGTCCCTCGACTGCCGCCGTACGCAACACCAGCGCGGTGTCGATGCCCGGCGTCAGGGTCAGCAGCGTGGCCGCCAGGGTGAAGGCGATAAGGTTTTCGGCAAAGGGCATAAAGACACCGGGATCGTAAAAGAGATTGGAGGATGGCGGTCCTGCCTGCGCTAGAGCCCGTCTTCCTGCAGATGATCGAAATTCACCGCCTCACCGGGCTTGGCCTGCAGCTTGGCGCGGATGTCCTCGAAAATGGCGTCGTATTCCTTGTGCTCGCGCATGATCGGGCTGTGGTTGGGATGCAGGCCATGCTTGGCGACCAGCCGCGAGATCACACTGGCGAAGTTGAACGCGGTGTCACGGTGCATCTCGAAGGTTTCCTCGAAGGCCTTGCCCTCGATTTCTCCGACCAGGCGCCCGTGCAGCATCGGGCCCTCCTTGGCGTCCTGGCGCACCTCGTAATAGAAGTCGATGCTGTACTCGGGCTGCCCCGGGAGGCCTGGTAGGTTGTCACGATGCAAATGACCGGGTTCGAACATGTCGCCACTCCTTCACCTGTTCACGATTGCATGAGCCAAGCAGTCTAGACCGGGCATCCGCATCATGCCCGCCCCTTTTCAGTGCAGCGCCGCGCTCGATGCTCTTTCCTGTACCAGCACCCAGGGCGCGACGACCACGGCCCACAACTGTGGATCACGCGCCAGCAGATCCTCGGCCTGGTCGTCCTCGAGTTTGCCCAGCACGCCTTGCTCCATCCACAGCTTGACCTTGACCTGGTCATTACTGGCCACGGCCTCGGCGACCCTCACCAGATCCTGCCGGCCATCGACCCACAGCAACGCACCACGGGCGAAAAAAGGTTGCAGCTCCTGCCAGGTAATGGCGGCCGTTTGGCCAAGCAGCTTGGCATAGAGGGTGCTAGTTTGTTCCGTCATGGCATGCCCTGTGTCGGTTGGCGTATGGAAGCGCGCAATGATAGCGCCGACATACCCCCTGGCAAGCCGCCGGACGCTCAGCGCCCGCGTCGGGACACGCCGTATTTCTATACATTCCTTGTAATTAAGCGACACCCCTCATTTCGCCTCCAACTGTCGGCTTTTCAAGGCGCAAATCGGCGCTCTACACTGTTCCGGTACAGTTGCCGGCGGCATGAATGGGGTTTTCCAACCCGGTTCTGCAGCTACGGCCGCGAGAACTACAACAACGAAAACACAAAAAGAGTGGAGCACTATGAAAAAGGCTACTAAGCAGATTTCCAAGCTGTTCGCCGCAATGGCCCTGGCGGGGGCGGCCAGCTATTCGATGGCGGCAGACACCATCAAGATCGGCCTGGCCGGCCCGGTGACCGGCGCGGTCGCTCAGTACGGTGAAATGCAGTTCATTGGCGCCAAGATGGCCATCGAGCAGATCAACAAGGCTGGCGGCGTCAACGGTGCCCAGCTCGAAGGCGTGGTCTATGACGATGCCTGCGATCCGAAGCAAGCCGTGGCCGTGGCGAACAAGATCGTCAACGACGGCGTCAAGTTCGTGGTTGGTCACCTGTGCTCCAGCTCCACTCAGCCGGCGTCCGACATTTATGAAGACGAAGGCATCCTGATGATTACCGCGGCTTCCACCAGCCCGGAAATTACCGCACGCGGCTACGAACTGGTGTTCCGCACCATCGGTCTGGACAGCCTGCAAGGCCCGACCGCCGGTAACTTCATCGCCGACCACATCAAGCCGAAGACCGTTGCCGTCATCCACGACAAGCAGCAGTACGGTGAAGGCATCGCCACCGCGGTCAAGCAGACCCTGGAAAGCAAAGGCGTGAAAGTCGCCATGTTCGAAGGCATCAACGCCGGCGACAAGGACTTCTCCGCCCTGATCGCCAAGCTCAACCAGGCCGGTGTCGACTTCGTCTACTACGGCGGCTACCACCCGGAGCTGGGCCTGCTGCTGCGCCAGACTAAAGAGCGCGGCCTGAACGTCAAGTTCATGGGCCCGGAAGGCGTGGGTAACAAGGAAATCTCGGCTATCGCAGGTCCTGCCTCCGAAGGCCTGCTGGTCACCCTGCCGAAGTCCTTCGACCAGGATCCGAAGAACAAGGCGCTGGTCGAGGCCTTCAAGGCCAAGAACGAAGACCCGAGCGGCCCGTTCGTGTTCCCGGCTTACGCTGCCGTGCAGGTCATCGCCGAAGGCATCGAGAAAGCCGGCGACACCGACACCGCCAAAGTGGCCGCAGCCCTGCGCGCCAACAGCTTCGACACCCCCACCGGCACCCTGGCCTTCGACGAGAAGGGCGATCTGAAGGACTTCAGCTTCGTGGTGTACGAGTGGCATCAGGACGGCACCAAGTCCGAAGCCAAGTAAGCTACCTGTCTGAACTCAAAGCCCACTGCGCCTCCCGCAGTGGGCTTTGTCTATTAGAAGAATTCCGGCCTCGCGCTGCGCCACAAGCGCCGCTTTACGCGCTGCCCAGGAGTTAGGCTATGCCTGATCTTTATCACTACCTGCAACAGCTGCTCAATGGCCTGACCATCGGCAGCACCTATGCCCTGATCGCCATTGGCTACACCATGGTCTACGGCATCATCGGCATGATCAACTTCGCCCATGGCGAGGTGTACATGATTGGCGCGTACGTCGCCTTCATCGTCATCGCGGGTCTCTCCGCGTTCGGCATCGAAGCCGTGCCCGTGCTGATGATCGGCGCATTCGTCGTCACCATGATCGTCACCAGTGCCTACGGTTACAGCATCGAGCGTGTGGCCTACCGCCCGCTGCGCGGCGGCAACCGTCTGATCCCGCTGATCTCGGCCATCGGTGTGTCGATCTTCCTGCAGAACGCCGTGCTGCTTTCGCAGGACTCCAAGGACAAGGCGATCCCCAGCCTGCTGCCAGGCAACTTCGTGCTCGGTGAAAGCGCGGCCAATGGCGTGGTGATTTCCTACATGCAGGTGCTGATCTTCATCGTCACCTTCATCGCCATGGTCGGCCTGACCCTGTTCATCTCCCGCTCGCGTCTGGGCCGTGCCTGCCGCGCCTGCGCCGAAGACCTGAAGATGGCCAACCTGCTGGGTATCAACACCAACAACATCATCGCCCTGACCTTCGTCATCGGTGCGGCACTGGCGGCCATCGCCTCGGTGCTGCTGGGCATGCAATACGGCGTGATCAACCCCAACCTGGGCTTCCTCGCCGGCATCAAGGCCTTCACCGCTGCCGTACTCGGCGGCATCGGCAGTATTCCTGGCGCCGTGCTCGGTGGCCTGGTACTGGGTGTGGCCGAAGCCTTCGGCGCCGACATCTTCGGCGATCAATACAAGGACGTGGTGGCGTTCAGCCTGCTGGTGCTGGTGCTGCTGTTCCGTCCCACCGGCATCCTCGGCCGTCCGGAGGTTGAAAAGGTATGACGCGCAATCTCAAATCCGCCACGCTCGGCGCCCTGCTGGTGCTGATCATGGCCTACATGGTGCTGGGCCTGAAGCTGACCACCGTCGGCATCAGCCTGGAAGTCCACGGCGCCACGCCGTTCGAGCTGTGGTGCATCGCTGGCGCGGTCGTGCTGGTGTTCGTCTGGCAACTGCTGCGTGATCACATCACCCAGATCTGGAGCAAACGCCCCGCCCTGCCCAGCGGCTCTGGCCAGGTCGGCAACTTCCTGACCCTGCCCTCCACGCAGCGCTGGATCATCCTGGCCATGGTCATGGTCGCACTGGTCTGGCCGTTCTTCGCCAGCCGCGGCGCGGTGGACATCGCCACGCTGATCCTGATCTACGTGATGCTCGGCCTTGGCCTGAACATCGTGGTCGGCCTCGCCGGCCTGCTCGATCTGGGTTACGTCGGCTTCTACGCCGTCGGCGCCTACAGCTACGCGATCCTCTCGCACTACTTCGGTTTTGGCTTCTGGATCTGCCTGCCGATCGCCGGGATGATGGCGGCGCTGTTCGGCTTCCTGCTCGGCTTCCCGGTACTGCGTCTGCGTGGTGATTACCTGGCCATCGTTACCCTGGGCTTCGGCGAGATCATCCGTATTCTGCTGCGCAACCTCACCGACCTGACCGGCGGCCCGAACGGCCTGAGCATCGCCAACGAGAACAAGCCGACCCTGTTCGGTCTGTCCTTCGAGCGCCGGGTGCCGGCGGACATGCCGACCTTTCACGGCTTCTTCGACATGGCCTACAACTCGCAGTACAAGGTGGTCTTCCTCTACCTGATCGCCCTGCTGCTGGTGCTGCTGACCCTGTTCTTGGTCAATCGCCTGCTGCGCATGCCCATCGGCCGCGCCTGGGAAGCGCTGCGCGAAGACGAGATTGCCTGCCGCGCGCTGGGCCTGAACCCAACCGTGATCAAGCTCTCGGCCTTCACCATCGGCGCCAGCCTGGCCGGTTTCGCCGGTAGCTTCTTCGCTGCGCGTCAGGGCCTGGTGACGCCGGAGTCGTTCACCTTCATCGAGTCGGCGATGATCCTCGCCATCGTCGTGCTCGGCGGCATGGGCTCACAGCTCGGGGTGATCCTCGCCGCCATCGTCATGGTGATGCTGCAGGAGATGCGTGAGCTGAGCGAGTACCGCATGCTGATCTTCGGTCTGGTCATGATCTTCATGATGGTCTGGCGCCCGCAAGGTCTGCTGCCGATGCAACGTCCCCACCTGGAGCTGAAGCGATGAGCCGCACGATTCTCGAAGTAAGCGGCCTGACCATGCGTTTCGGCGGCCTGCTGGCCGTCAACGGGGTGGGCCTGAACGTCAAGGAAAAGCAGGTGGTGTCGATGATCGGCCCGAACGGCGCCGGCAAGACCACCGTGTTCAACTGCCTGACCGGCTTCTACCAGCCAAGCTCCGGCAGCATTCGTCTGAACGGCGAGGCGATCGAAGGCCTGCCGGGCCACAAGATCGCCCGCAAGGGCGTGGTGCGGACCTTCCAGAACGTGCGTCTGTTCAAGGACATGACCGCGGTGGAAAACCTGCTGATCGCTCAGCACCGCCACCTCAACACCAGCTACCTGGCCGGCCTGTTCAAGACTCCCGCGTTCCGCCGCAGCGAGCGCGAGGCCATGGAGTACGCCGCGCACTGGCTGGAGCAGGTCGACCTGCTGGAGTTCGCCAACCGTAACGCCGGCACCCTGGCCTACGGTCAGCAACGCCGCCTGGAAATCGCCCGCTGCATGATGACCCGCCCGAGCATCCTCATGCTCGACGAGCCGGCCGCCGGCCTCAACCCGCGCGAAACCGAAGACCTCAAGGCGCTGATCGCCATGCTGCGTGATCAGCACAATGTCACCGTGCTGCTGATCGAGCACGACATGAAGCTGGTGATGAGCATTTCCGACCACATCTACGTGATCAACCAGGGCACGCCCCTGGCCGATGGCACGCCGGAGCAGATCCGCAACAACCCGGACGTGATCAAAGCCTATCTGGGGGAGGCGTAATCCATGCTCAGCTTCAACAACGTCTCTACCTTCTACGGCAAGATCCAGGCGCTGCACGATGTCAGCATCGACGTGCAGAGAGGCGAGATCGTCACCCTGATCGGTGCCAACGGTGCCGGCAAGTCGACCCTGCTGATGACCCTGTGCGGCAACCCGCGCGCCACCAGTGGCAGCATCCGCTACCTGGGTGAAGAGCTGGTGGGTATGGAAACCCCGGAGATCATGCGTAAGAGCATCGCCATCGTGCCGGAAGGCCGCCGCGTGTTCGCCCGCCTGACCGTCGAGGAAAACCTGGCCATGGGCGGCTTCTTCGGCACCAAGGCGGACAATCAGGAGCAACTGGACAAGGTGCTGCACCTGTTCCCGCGCCTGAAGGAACGCTTCGCCCAACGCGCCGGCACCATGAGCGGCGGCGAGCAGCAGATGCTCGCCATCGGTCGTGCGCTGATGAGCAAGCCCAACCTGCTGCTGCTCGACGAGCCGTCGCTGGGTCTGGCGCCGATCATCATTCAGCAGATCTTCGACATCATCGAGCAACTGCGCAAAGACGGCGTGACCGTGTTCCTGGTCGAGCAGAACGCCAACCAGGCGCTCAAGCTCGCCGACCGTGGCTATGTGCTGGAGAACGGCCATATCGTCATGCGCGGCAGCGGCGAAGACCTGCTCAACGATCCGAAAGTCCGCGACGCCTACCTCGGCGGCTGATCCGCCCCCCCTGCAACCGGCCAGGGAGGGCCGGTCGCTTCGTTACAGAAACGGACTGTGGGAGGGGCTTTAGCCGCGACAAAAGCTCGCCGCTAAAGCGCCTCCCACAGTCACTTATCCTGTAACCGACATCACCAACCCTCTATTCCGGCACCTCGACGCTGACGTGTATCGCGTCGTGCCGCCAGAACTCCAGATCGCAATCGATGATGCGCCCGTGCTGGTCACGGTTGACCCGCGTGATGCGCAGCGCCGGGCTGCCCGTTGCTACCCGCAGGCTGGCTGCCGCCTCGGCATGCAGCGCGGTCGGCACCATGTCGAAACGCACCCGCCCGTAGTGAATGCCGTACTCGCTGGCATACAGATCGGTCAGCGAACGGGTCAGGTCGAACTCGAGAATCCCGGGGAAATAGGCCGGGTTCAGGTAATGCTCGACGTACAGCACCAGCCGCCCGTCGATGCGCCGCGCCCGGCATACCTGATAGACGCTGGACAGCGCCGCCAGCTCCAGGGTCTGGCAGACCTCGGCCGGTGCCGGTATCAGCCGTGCGCTGAGCACCTCGGTGGCTGGCACCCGCCCCTGCCCCGCCACCATGGCATGGAAGTGCGTGCGCACCAGCGGGTTGTAGGCGATGCGCGTCGGCGAGACGAACCAGCCCCTGCGCTCCTCGCGGTAGATCAGCCCCTGCGCCTCCAACTGCCCCAGCGCCTCGCGCAGGGTGATCCGCGTGGTGTCGAACAACTCGCTGAGCTTGCGTTCGGCCGGCAACTTGCTACCCGAGGGCAACAGACCACGGTCGATCTGCTCCTGTAACGCATGGCAGATGGTGGTGACGGCACGTGGCGCATCGATACGCATCAATTGTTTCCCTTTTGGACTAGTCCAGCCCCATCACAGGGCAAAAGCGTGCAGCGCGGATTCATGACAAGCCTAGGCAAGCCAGATGACCAGCAGATGACAGAACGACGACAAGCATGCCTCATGCCACGCTGCGACCCAGTCATTCCGGGTGTTTGACCATGGTCTACGCTTGTTGGGCGCAGCGCTTGGCTGGAACGGGATAGCAGCCGTCAGGCGTCAGGACACAAAACTGTCATCAAAGGCGCCTAGATTGGCTCGGGTATTGCTGATCTAGACCAACACTCACACCGCAAAGGAGTTTCCAATGAAACAACTGCTGCTGGCTTCACTGATGGGTTCGGCCATCGCTCTGGCCACTTCCGCCATGGCTGCAGGCACCGACCTGCAGGCACTGGAAAAAGCCGCTCGTGCCGAAGGCACGGTGAATAGCGTGGGGATGCCCGATAGCTGGGCCAACTGGAAGGACACCTGGAACGACCTGAACACCAAGTACGGCCTCAAGCACTCCGACACCGACATGAGCTCGGCCCAGGAGATCGCCAAGTTCGCTGCCGAGAAGGACAACGCCACCGCCGATATCGGCGACGTTGGCGCCGCCTTCGGCCCCATCGCCATGCAGCAGGGCGTGACCCAGCCGTACAAGCCGAGCACCTGGGAACAGATCCCAAGCTGGGCCAAGGACGCCGATGGCCACTGGATGCTGGCCTACACCGGCTCCATCGCCTTCATCGTCAACAAGCAACTGGTCAAGGACGTTCCGAAATCCTGGGCCGACCTGAAGAACGGCAAGTACCGCGTCGCCATCGGTGACGTCAGTGCCGCCGCCCAGGCCGTCAATGGTGTACTGGCTGCCGCCATCGCCAATGGCGGTGACGAGAAGAACATCCAGCCGGGCCTGGACTTCTTCGCCGCCATCGCCGAGCAGGGCCGTCTGTCGCTGTCCAACCCGACCATCCAGACCCTGGAAAAAGGCGAAGTGGAAGTCGGCATCGTCTGGGACTTCAACGGCCTGTCCTACCGCGACCAGATCGACCCGAGCCGCTTCGAGGTGCTGATCCCCTCCGATGGCTCGGTGATATCCGGCTACACCACCATCATCAACAAGTACGCCAAGAACCCCAACGCGGCCAAGCTGGCGCGTGAGTACATCCTCTCCGACGCCGGCCAGATCAACCTGGCCAAGGGCAATGCCCGGCCGATCCGCGCCGAGCACCTGACCCTGCCGGCCGATGTGCAAGCCAAGCTGCTGCCCAACGAGCAATACGCCAAGGTGCAGCCGATCAAGGACGCCGCCGCCTGGGAAGCTACCTCCAAGGCGCTGCCGCAGATGTGGCAGGAGAACGTGATCATCAATATGGAGTGATGCGTTGCATCGTGGGAGGCGCGTAGGGTGGACGACGCTTCATCCGTCCACCTTGCAAAATCGGTCGGTGGATTGAGCGCCATCACCCGCCCTTGCCGTTTTGGCGTTTACCCATGCGGTGGATCGACGAAGCACGATCCACCCTACGCTTTTCAGGATTCCCCATGCCTTCCAAGGTCATCCTCGTCGTGCTCGACGGCCTCAGCCACTCGGTCGCGCAACATGCCATGGGCCATCTGCATGCCTGGTGCGACGCCGGGCGCGCGGCCTTCTACCGTCTCGACTGCGAACTACCGGCGCTGTCGCGCCCGCTCTACGAGGCCATCCTCACTGGCGTGTGCCCCATCGACAGCGGCATCGTGCACAACGATGTGTCGCGCCTGTCGCGCGAACGCAGCCTGTTTCATTACGCCCGCGATGCCGGCCTAAGCACTGCCGCCGCGGCTTATCACTGGGTCAGCGAGCTGTACAACCGCTCGCCCTTCATCGCCGTGCGCGACCGTCACACCTGCGATGAATCGCTACCGATCCAGTACGGCCACTTCTACTACGCCGACCATTACCCGGATTCGCACCTGTTCGTCGACGCCGAGAGCCTGCGCCTGCAGCACGCGCCCGACCTGCTGCTGGTGCACCCGATGAACATCGACGACGCCGGCCACAAGCACGGCCTGGACAGCCCACAGTACCGCAACGCAGCGCGCATGGCCGACGTGCTACTGGCCGACCATCTGCAGAACTGGGTCGATGCCGGCTACCAGGTGCTGGTCACCGCCGACCACGGCATGAACGTCGACCGCTCGCACAACGGCCTGCTCCCCGAGGAGCGCCAGGTGCCGCTGTTCGTCATCGGCGACGCCTTCAGCCTCGATGCCAGCGCGCGCCCACGCCAGCTCGAACTGTGCGGCAGCATCTGTCAGTTGCTCGGTGTGCCCCACGACAAACCCTACTGCGCGGAGTTGCTGAAATGAGCGCGCCGTCCTCCCTGCGGCGCTGGCTGCCGCTGCTGTGCGTGCTGCCCTTCGCCGCGTTCTTCCTGGTGTTCCAGGTGGCGCCGCTGGTGTGGGTGGCGATCAACAGCCTGAACAGCCCCACGGGCTGGGGCTTGGGTAATTTCGAGAAGATCTTCGCCTCCAAGTTCTACCTGCAGGCAATCAAGCACAGCCTGGAGATCGCCTTCTGGTCGAGCCTGTTCGGCATGGCCATTGCCATCCTCGGCAGCTACTCGCTGCGCCAGGTGGACTCGAAGCTGCGCGACTTCGTCATCGCCTTCTCCAACATGACCAGCAACTTCGCCGGGGTGCCGCTGGCCTTCGCCTTCATCATCCTGCTCGGCTTCAACGGCGCGCTGACTCTGCTGCTGATCCAGCTCGGCCTGATCGAGAGCTTCAACCTCTACTCGAAGAACGGCCTGATCGTGCTCTACACCTACTTCCAGATCCCCCTCGGCGTGCTGCTGCTCTACCCCGCCTTCGACGCCCTGCGCCAGGACTGGCGCGAGTCCGCCGCATTGCTCGGTGCCGGCACCTGGGACTTCTGGCGGCACATCGGCCTGCCGGTGCTGACCCCGGCGCTGCTCGGCACCTTCGTCATCCTCCTGGCCAACGCTCTGGGCGCCTATGCCACGGTGTATTACCTGACCACCGGCAACTTCAACGTGCTGCCGATCCGCATCGCGGCGATGGTCTCCGGCGATATCGCGCTGAACCCGAACCTGGCCAGCGCCCTGTCGATGATCCTGGTCGGGCTGATGGTGCTGATCACCGTCGTCCACCAACTGCTGCTGAAAAGGAGTCGGCATGTCACGCGCTGATGCCCCCACCGCCAGCCTCTACCACCGCGTCGTGGTCTGGCTGCTGTTTCTCATCCTGCTGCTACCGCTGGCCGGCACCCTGCTCTACTCGCTGGCCACCAGTTGGTCGGCGACCATCCTGCCGGACGGCCTGACCCTCAAGTGGTACGCCGCGCTGTGGAGCGACGAGCGCTTCCTGCGCGCCTTCGCCCAGTCGCTGCTGGTGTGCTTCGGCGCCCTGGCATTGTCGGTGGTGTTGATCCTGCCGCTGATGTTCGTGGTGCATTACCACTTCCCCAAACTCGACACACTGATGAACGTGCTGATCCTGCTGCCGTTCGCCGTGCCGCCGGTGGTGTCCTCGGTGGGCCTGCTGCAGCTCTACGGCTCCGGCCCATTGGCGATGACCGGCACGCCGTGGATTTTGCTCGGCTGCTACTTCACCATCGCCCTGCCGTTCATGTACCGCGCCATCGCCAACAACCTGCAGGCGATCAACCTGCGCGACCTGATGGACGCCGCCCACCTGCTCGGCGCCAGCACCTGGAAGGCGGCCTTGCTGGTGGTGCTGCCGAACCTGCGCAAGGGCCTGATGGTGTCGTTGTTCCTCTCCTTCAGCTTCCTGTTCGGCGAGTTCGTCTTCGCCAACATGCTGGTGGGCACCCGCTACGAGACGCTGCAGGTGTACCTGAACAACATGCGCAACAGCAGCGGCCACTTCAACAGTGCGCTGGTGATCTCCTACTTCTTCTTCGTCCTGGTGTTCACCTGGGCGGCCAACCGTTTGAACAGGGACAAGGCATGAGCTTTCTGAGCATCCAGAACCTGCATAAAAGCTACGGCGACACCCGTATCTTCAGCGACATCAACTGCGAGATCGGCCAGGGCGAGTTCGTCACCCTGCTCGGCCCCTCCGGCTGCGGCAAGTCCACCCTGCTGCGCTGCATCGCCGGGCTGACCGAGGTCGACGGCGGACGCATCAATCTCAGTGGCGAAGACCTGGTGCCGCTGCCACCGCAAAAACGCGGTATCGGCATGGTGTTCCAGAGCTATGCGCTGTTCCCCAACATGAGCGTGGCGCAGAACGTCGCCTTCGGCCTGCGCATGCAGAAGGTGGCCAAGGCCGAGAGCGAACAACGCGTGCGCGAGGCGCTGGAGATGGTCGAGCTGGGCGACTTCGCCACGCGCTACCCGCACCAGCTCTCCGGCGGCCAGTGCCAGCGCGTGGCCCTGGCCCGCTCGCTGGTCACCCGCCCGCGCCTACTGCTGCTCGACGAGCCGTTGTCGGCCCTCGATGCACGCATCCGCAAGCATCTGCGCGAACAGATTCGCGCCATCCAGCAGGAGCTGAACCTGACCACCATCTTCGTCACTCACGATCAGGAAGAAGCGCTGACCATGAGCGATCGCATCTTCCTGATGAATGCCGGCCAGATCGTCCAGAGCGGCGACGCCGAAACCCTTTACACCGCCCCTGTGGATGCCTTCGCCGCCGGCTTCATCGGCAACTACAACCTGCTCGAGGCCGACGCTGCCAGCCGTCTGCTCGGCCAGCCGATGGGCTCGCGCGTGGCCATTCGCCCGGAGGCCATCGCTTTCGCCGACAACGGCATCGCCGCACGGATCATCAGCCACAGCCTGCTGGGCAACGTCATCCGCTACCGCGTCGAGGCGCAGGGCAGCCAGTTGCTGGTGGACGTGCTCAACCGCTCGGCCGCCGACCTGCATGGCAACGGCCAGGCGGTGAGCCTGCAGATCGACGCGAGCGCAATCCGGGAGGTGAAGTGATGGCCCTGGCAATTTTCGATCTGGACGAAACCCTGATCCATGGCGACTGCGCCAGCCTGTGGACGGAGGAAATGGTCAAGATCGGCTGGGCCGATGGTGAATCCTTCCTCGCCCACGAGCAGGAGCTGATGCGCCAGTACGCCGCCGGCACCCTGGCCATGGAGGACTATATGGCCTACACCCTGTCGCCGCTGGTTGGCCGCACGCCCGAGGAGGTCGCCCATGTGGTCGAGCCCTTCGTCGAGGATGTGATCGAACCGATCTTCTACACCGACGCCAGCCGTTGCCTGGCCGCGCATCGCCAGGCCGGCGACCGCCTGCTGGTGATTTCCGCCTCGGCGCATTTTCTGGTCAGTGCCATCGCCGAACGTTTCGGTATCGACCAAGTACTGGCCATCGACCTGGAACAGCAGCATGGCTTCTACACCGGGCGTACCCAGGGCGTGCTCACCTACCGCGAAGGCAAGGTCACGCGCCTCAATGCCTGGCTCGCCGAGCAGGGCGAAAGCCTGGCTGGGGCCAGCTTCTACTCCGACTCGCGCAACGACCTGCCGCTGCTGCAATTGGTCGACAAGCCGTTCACGGTCAACCCCGACCCGACCCTGCGCGCCCATGCCGAGCAGGCTGGCTGGCCGATCCTGAGCTGGCGGTGAATACGCGCTATCGCGGCTGAAGCCGCTCCTACGGGAGACTCTTCAACCGCGATCGATGTAGGGCGGGTGAAACCCGCCACTTGTCTTACAGACGGAAACGACTGACCAACGCCTGCAGGTGCCCACCCAAACGCGCCAATTCGGCGCTGGAGGCGGCAGTCTCCTCGCTGGCACCGGCGGTCTGCTCGGAGATGTCGCGCACGCTGATCACGCTGCGACTGATTTCCTCGGCCACCGCACTCTGCTCCTCGGCGGCGGCGGCGATCTGCTGGTTCATCGACTGGATGTTGGACACCGCCTGGGTGATGCTGGCCAGCGAGCTGCCGGCCTGACGGCTCAGCTCCACGCTGCTGTCGGTGATATCACGACTGGCGCGCATGGCGGCCGCGACCTGCTGCGTACCGCTCTGCAGGCCGGCGATCAGCGCTTCGATTTCCTCGGTGGATTTCTGCGTACGCTGCGCCAGGCCACGCACCTCGTCGGCCACCACAGCGAAACCGCGCCCGGCCTCACCGGCACGCGCCGCCTCGATGGCGGCGTTGAGCGCCAGCAGGTTGGTCTGCTCGGCCACCGACTTGATCACATCCATCACGCTGCCGATCTTGTCGCTTTCCTTCTGCAGACCGGTCATCGCCTCGGAAGAACGCCCCACCTCGGCAGCCAGACATTCGATTTGCGCGACCACCTGGTTCACCACCTGATTGCCCTCACGAGCCTCGCCATCGGCAGCGGTGGCGGCATGCGCAGCCTGCTCGGCGTTCTGCGCGACCTCCTGCACGGTGGCCGACATTTCATGCATGGCGGTGGCCACCTGATCGGTCTCCTGGCGCTGGTGGTTGGCACCGGCGCTGGTCTGCTCGGTCACGGCCGACAATTGCTCGGCGGCACTGGCGATCTGCGCCACGCCGTCGCGAATGCCGCCGATCAGTTCGCGCAGGGTACTGGCCATCTGGGCGATGCCCTGTTGCAGCAGGCCCAGTTCGTCGCGACGGGCCACCTGCTGGGTATCGGTCAGGTCGCCCTCGGCGATGCGCCGCACGGCGCCCAGGGTGTCACGCAGTGGATGGGTGATCTGACGGGTGATCAACCAGGCCGCCAGCACGCCAAACAGCAGCGCCAAGAGCACGGCAACAATCTGCCAGGTACGCGCCTGACTGCTTTCGATAGCCAGACGCTCGGTCTGGAACGCGTACAGAGCATCACTGATGCGCACGATCTCGCGCTGCTGGTCGGTCATTTCCTGACGCGTGCGGGCGATGTCCTGAGTGGCCTGCTTGAGAGCCTGCATGGCCTGGGCGTAGCTGCCGAGCAGCGTCTCGATCCGCGTGACATCATCGCTGCGCTGTGCGCCGAAGGCCTCGCGCAGCGGCTCCAGGGTCGCACGTGCAGCCGCCAGACGGGCTACCAGCGCCTGCTCGGTATCGCTGTCAGCGCTGTTGTCATAGCGTTCGAGCAGGTAGCGCACACTGAGCAACTCGCCCTGTGTCTGATTCAGTGCCTGCAACTGGCCGAAACGGCGACCATCGTATTCCGGCAGCAACTGCACGCCACGCTGCAGGCCCGCCAGCACCTGAGCCAACTGTTGTGCTTCGTCGGCTACCCGGCGCCGAGCCTGCTCGGCTGCCGCGTAGGCCGAACGCATGCCCGCCAGCGACTGCTGATAGGCCTGGTTATAGCCATCCTGCTCACGCAGCAGCTTGACGTTGACCGGATTGGTGAACGTCTGCAGCAGCTTCTTCTGCTGTTGCAGGTAGATGTCCAGACTGCCGAGCAGGCGCTCGGTGGTCGGCGCATCGCCCTTGGCCAGCATGAACTGCAGGCGTGCGACGCGCAGGTTGGTGAGGGTGTTGTTGAGCTGAGCGATCTCGCTCATCCAGGTGCTGCGCTGAATAACGCTGCCGAGGCTGCTCCAGGCAACCCAGGCGAGCGCCAGGGTGAGTGCCAGAACCAGCCCGAAGCCGAGTGCCAGCTTGCGCGTAACGCTGAGGTTCGCAAACCACGAATGCATGAACAGTCTCCACGAGAGTCTTGGGGGTGCGCTGGAGAATTGTTCTTTTTGAAGCCAGCAAGGTCTGTGCTGACGCAGGCGAAGCGGCGGGAGGCACAGCCATTTATCGACTGCGTCACGAAACGGCAAAAGGCTGTGTTACCGAGGATTTCAAGCGACCATCGGACGTGGCGAGCGCCACGCCCGATCAGAGGGATCAGACCCGGAAGCGGTTGACCAAGGTCTGCAGGTGATTTCCCAGACGCGCCAGCTCCACCGAACTGGCGGCGGTCTCTTCGCTGGCCTCGGCGGTCTGCTCGGCGACATCGCGCACATTGACCACGCTGCGGCCGATTTCCTCGGCCACCGCACCCTGCTGCTCGGCAGCGGCGGCGATCTGCTGGTTCATCGACTGGATGTTGGAGACCTTCTGATTGATCACCACCAGCGCATCGCCGGCCTTGCGCGCCAGACCGACGCTGCCCTCGGTCAGGCTGCGGCTTTCCTGCAGCACGCTGGCCACCTGCTGGGTACCTCGTTGCAGGGCGCCGATCAGGCTCTCGATCTCTTCGGTGGACTGCTGGGTACGGCGTGCCAGGTTGCGCACTTCATCGGCGACCACGGCAAAACCGCGCCCGGCCTCACCCGCTCGCGCCGCCTCGATGGCGGCATTCAGCGCCAGCAGGTTGGTCTGATCGGCGACGGCCTTGATCACATCCATCACACTGCCGATCTTCGCGCTTTCCTGCTGCAGCAGATCCATGGCCTCGGTGGAGCGCACCATCTCGCCCGCCAGTGCCTCGATCTGGCCGATGGCCTCGACCACCACCCTGCCGCCTTGATTCGCTTCGGCGTCGGCGTCGATGGCAGCACGCGATGCATGCTCGGCGTTACGCGCGACCTCGTGAACCGTGGCGGACATTTCCTGCATGGCGGTCGCCACCTGGTCGGTCTCGAGCTTCTGGCTGTTGACTCCGGCGCTGGTCTGCTCGGTCACCGCCGACAGCTGTTCGGCGGCGCTGGCGATCTGGCTGACGCCATCACGGATGCCGCCGATCAGCTCGCGCAGGGCATTGCCCATGCGCTGTACGCCTTGCTGCAGCGCACCGATCTCATCGCGGCGGGAGGTGCTGGGTATGGCAGTCAGATCGCCCCCTGCAATGCGCTCCACAGCGGCCAGAGTCGTGGCCAGCGGTACGGTAATCTGCCGCGTGATGGCAATGGCCGACAGCACGCCAACAGCCAACGCCAGCAAGGTCGCGATCACCTGCACGCTCTTGGCCATGGACGCGTCGGCATTGCTCTGCTCGACCTGATTGCGAATCAGCTCGTCGCTCAGACGGACGATTTCCGCTCCTTGTCGATCCAGCTCGTCACGCGCCTGGATGACGGCCGTATTGGCCTGCTGGAAAGTCTGCACGGCCGTGCGGTAACCCTCGAAGGCAGCCTGGATCGCCTTGACCTGCTCGGGAGCCTGAGCACCGATGATGCTATCGAGCTCATCGAGGCTCTCGCGAGTGCGCTGCAGTTGCCGCGTCACGGCCGCTTCGGTATCGGCATTGACGTTGGCGGTGTAACCGCGCACCTCGTAGCGCATCAGTTGCAGCCCTTCCTTGGCGTCACGCATGGCGCGGTAGCTGGCGAGCCGCTGTGGGTCGTATTCGGGAATACGCAGCACCAGGGTCTCGATCTGCTCGAGCTGGGCGAAGGCGTCACGGGCCTGTCTGCCCATTTCACCACGCGCGGTACTGGCCTGACGGTAGGCAGCCTGCATGGCATTGAGCGAGGCCTGATAGAGATCGATCTGCTCGCTCTGAGCCTTGAATCGAGCAACGTTATCGGGATTGGTGAAATGCGCGCTGACGCGCTCATGGGCCTTTCGATACTGCTCCAGCGACTGCTGCATGCGCTCGGCCAGGGTGTTGTCACCATTGCTCGCGATGTAATGCAGGCGGCTGACGCGCAGGTCATCAAGCAGATCATTGACGTCGTTGATTTCGACGACACGCTCACTGCGCTCGGTCAGACGTCCAATGCTGTCCCAACCGGAAGCAGCCAGCACCAGGGTCAGCAGGAGGACGAGGCCGAAACCGAAGGCCAGTTTGAATGTGACACTGAGATTGCCGAGCCATTTGCTCATGTAATTCTCCAACCGAGGATCGGGGTTTCTGCAACCGCTGGAGAATTGTTCTTGTTACCAGACCGGAATTGTTCGGCACTTTGAGAAGTGACCAGGCGGTCGACAATATCACGGCGCCACTATCCCGTCATTCATCTAGTTGACTGATCTCAGGACTTTTCAGGAGCTGCGGCAAGAAAAGCCTGAGTCGGCGGCGCGGTTACCGGTCCGCAGCAGGATCTAGCGTCCATCCTCGCCCCGGAGCAGATGACGGCGGATCAGAGGCGCATTGCTGGCGTCCCAATTCATCAACCAACACTCGTCCGCCCGGCTCATCCAGACAGGCGCCAGCCGCCAGAAGAAGACCGTCGGAAACCGACAGTCAAAGCTGCCGTTCATCTACCCTATCGAACCCGCCCTCATGCCCGGCCTGATTTGCTAGGCTTGCCGCCCTCTTCCAAAAACACTTCGGATACACCGCCATGCGTGCCCTGATCGCCTTCAGCCGTTTCGTCGGCAATACCTTCGCCCTGTGGGTCTTGCTGTTCGCCATTCTGGCCTTCGTTCAACCGGCCTGGTTCCTGCCCCTGACCGCCTGGATCGTGCCGCTGCTGGGCCTGATCATGTTCGGCATGGGCCTGACCCTGAAGACCGAGGACTTCCGTGAAGTGGCGCGCCGCCCGGTGGCCGTGCTGATCGGCGTCCTGGCGCAGTTCATCATCATGCCCTGCACCGCCTGGCTGCTGTGCCAGGTCTTCGGCCTGCCGGCGCAGATCGCCGTCGGCGTGATCCTGGTCGGTTGCTGCCCCGGCGGCACCGCTTCCAACGTGATCACCTGGTTCGCCCGTGGCGATCTGGCGCTGTCGGTGGCGATCACCTCGGTGACCACCCTGCTCGCACCGCTGGTGACGCCGGCGCTGATCTGGCTGCTGGCTTCGGAATGGCTGCCGGTATCGTTCAGCGCCATGTTCATCTCGATCCTGAAGATGGTGCTGCTGCCCATCGTCCTAGGCCTGGTCGTCCAACGCCTACTCGGCGAGCGGGTGAAAACGGCGGTGGACGTGCTGCCGCTGATCTCCGTGGTGAGCATCGTCGCCATCGTTGCCGCCGTGGTCGCGGCCAGCCAGGCCAAGATCGCCGAGTCCGGCCTGCTGATCATGGCCGTGGTGGTGCTGCACAACGGCATCGGCCTGGCGCTGGGTTACCTGGCCGGCCGCCTGTTCGGCATGCCGCTGGCACAGCGCAAGACGCTCTCCATCGAGGTCGGTATGCAGAACTCTGGCCTGGGCGCCGCACTGGCCAGCGCCCACTTCAGCCCGCTGGCGGCCGTGCCGAGCGCGCTGTTCAGCGTTTGGCACAACCTCTCCGGCCCACTGCTGGCGACCCTCTATCGCCGCATGGGCAACGATACGCCAGAGAAAAATGGCTGAGCCGAGGGTCGTCAGCTCGTTCGCACCACGGGCTAACGACGCTCTCCACGCAGTTCGCTCACCCTCGCCTGCAGCAGGTCACGCGTGGCCTGCTCGGGCGCAATGGCGTCCCCCGCCACCAGCGTCACCCGTGACCACAGGCGCCTGAACAAACCCTTGTTCGGGTCGTAGCTGAAGAAGCTGCCCCACAGCCCCTGCAGGGCCATGGGAATCACCGGCACCGGGTTCTCATCGAGAATGCGCTGCACCCCGCCCTTGAACTCATCGATCTCGCCGTCACGGGTCAGCTTGCCCTCGGGGAAGATGCACACCAGCTCGCCGTTGCGCAGGTACTCGGCGATCTTTTTGAACGCTGCGTCATAGATCAGCAAGTCTTCGTTGCGCCCGGCGATCGGCACGGTGCCGGCAGTGCGGAAGACGAAGTTGAGCACTGGCAGGTCGTAGATCTTGTAGTACATGACGAAGCGCACCGGCCGGCGAATGGCGCCACCGATCAGCAGCGCGTCGACGAACGACACGTGATTGCACACCAGCACGGCCGGCCCTTCCTCGGGGATGACCTGCAGATTGCGGTGTTCGACGCGGTACATCGAATGCCCCAGCAGCCAGATGAGAAAGCGCATGCTGAATTCGGGGACGATCTTGAAGATGTAGCTGTTGACCGCGACGTTCATCAGCGAGGCCACCAGGAACAACTGCGGGATGGTCAGGCCGGCGACACTGAGGAAGAGGATCGCGGCGATGGCCGAGGCCACCATGAACAGGGCGTTGAGGATATTGTTGGCGGCGATCACCCGCGCCCGCTCGTGCTCGGCGGTGCGCGACTGGATCAGCGCGTACAGCGGCACGATATAGAAACCACCGAACAGACCGATGCCGAGGATGCTGCCGAGGATCCACCAGGCCTGGCCATAGCCGAGCAATGCCAACCAGCTGTGCGGCTCGGCGCCCTCGGGGAAGCCGCCGGAGCACCACCACAGCAGGATGCCGAAGAAGGTCAGACCGATGGAGCCAAAGGGCACCAGACCGATTTCCACCTTGTGCCCGCTCATACGCTCGCAGAGCATCGAGCCCAGGCCGATGCCTAGCGAGAACACGGTAAGAATCAGCGTCACCACGCTCTCGTCGCCGTGCAGCCATTCCTTGGAATAGGCCGGAATCTGGGTCAGGTAGATCGCGCCGAGAAACCAGAACCAGGAGTTGCCCACCAGCGAACGCGACACCGCCGGACGCTGGCCGAGGCCGAGGCCGAGCTTCATGGTCAACCAGGACTGACGCAGGATGTTCCAGTCCAGCTTTAGCGTCGGCATCGCCGCCGCTGCACGGGGAATGCCGCGACTGGCCAGGTAGCCCAGCACCGCCACCCCCACCACCGAGCCGGCGACGATCGAGGCGTAGCTGCTGCTGGCCATCATCACGCCGGCGCCGATGGTGCCAGCGAGAATCGCCAGGAAGGTACCCATCTCCACCAGCGCGTTGCCACCGACCAGCTCGTTCTCCTGCAAGTGCTGAGGCAGGATCGAATACTTGACCGGGCCGAACAGGGCCGACTGCGTGCCCATGGCGAACAGCACCGCCAGCATCAACTCAAGATTGTTCAGCAGCACCCCAGCAGCCCCGGCGAGCATGATGAAGATTTCCGCCAGCTTGATCTGACGAATCAGCGCGTCCTTGGCGAACTTCTCGCCGAACTGACCGCCGAGCGCAGAGAACAGAAAGAACGGCAGGATGAACAGCAACGCACAGAGGTTGACCAGCAGATCGCGGTCGGCGTCGGTGTTGAGCTTGAAGAGGATGGCGAGAATCAGCGACTGCTTGAAGATGTTGTCGTTGAAGGCGCCGAGCAATTGCGTCACGAAGAACGGCAGAAACCGTTTCTTTCCGAGCAGGGCGAATTGCGATTGTTGGGTCATCGTCCATGGTCCTCGCGGGGGTTGGATTTGCCCGCACCTGCATTTGACTGCATATCCCCGCGCGAAAGCCACAGCCGAAATGCGACTGCCGTCACCAGGCCAATTGCAATTGGCTCTCGAACTCACGCTCCTGGGCGCTGACCGGGTCGATGAAGCGCAGGCCACGCGCCAACAGCTTGAGCGGTTTGCTGTAGTCGTCGGGCTGCTGGCGGGTGCTGCTGAGTTGTGGGTAGAAGTCGTCGCCTTGGATCGGCGCACCCAGGCCGGCCAGATGCACGCGCAACTGGTGTTTGCGCCCTGTCACCGGCGACAGGCCGTAGCGCCAAAATTGGCCACGGCGCTCCAGCACCTCGATATGCGTCTCGCTGTTGGCCTCCCCCACCACCTCCTGCATGCGGAAGAAGGGCTCGCCTTCGACCATGCGCGAGCGGTGCACGTAGGGAAATTCGAGCTGCGGCAACGCCGGAGCGATAGCCTCGTAGCGCTTGTGCACCTCACGCTGGCGAAACAGTGCCTGATACGCGCCGCGCGTACTCGGCTGAACCGAGAACAGCACCAGACCGGCAGTCAGGCGATCGATACGGTGGATCGGCACCAGATCCGCGTTGCCGGTACGCCTGACCAGGCGCGCCAGCAGCGTTTGCTCGACGTATTCACCAGCCGGCATCACCGGCAGGAAGTGCGGCTTGTCGACCACCAGCAGGTGTTCGTCCTGCCACAGCACCTGTTCCTCGAAGGGAATCGGCGTTTCTTGCGGCACTTCGCGGAAGTAGCGCACCTTGAGCCCGGCGCGATAGAGATGTGACGCATCGAGGGGCGCGCCCTCGGCATCCAGCACCCGCCCGCGCGCCATGCGCTCGAGCCAGGTGGTGCGGTCGATGGCCGGGAAGTGATCGCACAGGCAGTCGAGCACCGTGGCCCATTCGCCCTGTGGCAGGTGAAGGGTGCTGGGACGCATGGCGGAGCTGGGCATGAACAATCGACCGAAAGCGGGAAACCGGCGCATTAGGCCGCAGCCGGCGCGTCTCGTCAAAGCAAACGGCTTGAGCCGGGAACGCGCTGTGGCTATGGTGGCGGCTTCCTTCGGAGGCCCCCATGTCCATCACCCGCAGCCTGTTCGCCACCCTCGCCCTGCTCCCCCTCGTGACCGCCTGCCAGGTTTATACCGGCAAGCCCGAAGGCCCGCCGCCGGCCACGCGCCTGCAAGGTGAGGTGCAAGTCCAGAACGGCGCCCTGCTGTTCACCCCCTGCCAGGAACAGCGCCGCTTTACCCTGGTCGATGCCAGTGGCAGCGGTGTCGAGCGCGAAGCCATGGATCTCCTGGCAGACGGACACAGCAACCTGTTCGCCGATGTCGCCGGCCAATTGGCCGGCAGCCAGGGTCAGGGCAGCGATGGCCGCTTCGAGGTCAGCCGCCTGTATCGCCTGCAGGGCGAAGGTCACGGCTGCGACGACCTCAACTTCAAGCGCCTGACCTTGCGCGCCAGTGGCAACGAGCCGTTCTGGCAGGTGGAAGTCGGCAGCAAGGGCCTGGTGCTCAACCGTCCGGATCACGAGCCGCTGGCCCTGCCCTATCTGGAAGAACAACTGCCGGACGAACGCATCAGCTTCAGCAGTGAGGCCAACGGCCAACGCCTGGAGCTGTGGGTCGCGCCGCAGCGTTGCGTCGACGCCATGAGTGGCACGGTCAACCACCTCAGCGCCGAACTGCGCCTTGATGGCCAGGTGCTGCGGGGTTGCGCCCACTTCGGCGGCATGCGCAACTGACAGCCGCCGCGTGCCGGCAGCGCACCGGCACGCGACTTCCGTCATCTTTTGCCACAGCCGGTTGGCCAGGTCTCGGGCTCTGCACCTAAGCTGAAAGAGCCAATGATGGAAGGAGACCGCCATGCTACGCATTGCCCTGAATGGATATGGGCGTATCGGCCGAGCCCTGGTACGCGCGCTGGTGCAACGCGACCTGCAACAGCGCATCCGCCTGGTCGCGATCAATGACCTCGGCGAGCACGCCACCCTCACCCACCTGACCCGCTTCGACTCCACCTTCGGCCGCTTCCCCGGCGAAGTCGACCTGATCGGCGAGCAACTGCACCTCGGCGGCCAGGCCATCCACCTGCTCAACGAGCGCGAAGCCTTCAACCTGCCGTGGAACCGCCTGGGCGTCGATCTGGTGCTGGAGTGCTCGGGCAAGTTCAAGAAACGCGAACAGGCCGAGCAGCACCTGACCGCCGGCGCGCAGCGCGTGCTGCTCTCGCACCCGCTGGAAAGCGCCGACCTGACCGTGGTCTACGGCGTCAACCACAACCTGCTGAGCAACCAGCAGCAGGTCGTTTCCAACGCCTCCTGCACCACCAACTGCCTGGCGCCACTGGCCAAGGTGCTGCACGAAGCGGTGGGCATCCGCCAAGGCCTGGTCAACACCGTGCACGCCTACACCAACGACCAGAACCTGCTGGACAAGGCCCACGACGACCTCTACCGCGCACGCGCTGCAGCGTTGTCGATGATTCCCACCAGCACCGGCGCGGCGAAGACCATCGGCCTGGTGCTGCCGGAACTGGCCGGTCGCCTCGACGGTCTTTCCGTGCGGGTGCCAACACCCAACGTGTCGCTGCTCGACCTCACCTTCAGCGCCGAACGCCCGGCCAGCCGCGAGGCCATCAACACCGCCCTGCAGGCCGGGGCCAAGGCGCTGACACCGGGGGTGATGGAGTGCAACGAGTTGCCGCTGGTGTCCAGCGACTTCAACGCCCACCCGGTGTCGTGTGTGGTCGACCTCAACCACACCCGCGTGCAGGACGACCTGGTCAAGGTGCTGGCCTGGTACGACAACGAATGGGCCTTCGCCAACCGCATGCTCGACGTGCTGCTGCACTGGCACCACCTGAGCCGTCAGTAGCCCGGATGCAATCCGGGGATTGGGAGCGCGGGACTTCCCGGATTGCATCCGGGCTACGTCGAGGCTTCCAGCCAGCACGACCGGCACGCGGCGATCCTGTACAATCGCCGCCCCTCTTTACACCCTGCCGGATCACCACCGGCCCTGCTGGATACCCGCCATGATTCGCCTGACCGAACTGAAACTGCCGCTCGACCATCCCGAGGAAGCCCTGCGCCCGGCCATCGTCCAGCGCCTGGGCATCGCGGAGGCCGAGCTGCTCGCCTTCGCCGTGTTCAAGCGCAGCTACGATGCGCGCAAGAAGTACGGCGACATGCCGTTCATCTACACCGTAGATTGCGAAGTGAAGAACGAAGCGGCGCTGCTCGCCCGCCTGAGCGATGACAAGCATGTCGGCCCGGCACCGGACATCGCCTACAAGCCGGTGGGCAAGGCCGAAACGCCGCTGGATGAACGCCCCATCGTCGTCGGTTTCGGCCCCTGCGGCATCTTCGCCGCGCTGATCCTGGCTCAGGCCGGCCTGCGCCCCATCGTGCTGGAGCGCGGAAAGGAAGTGCGTCAGCGCACCAAGGACACCTGGGGCCTGTGGCGCAAGAACGTGCTCGACCCGACCTCCAACGTGCAGTTTGGCGAAGGCGGCGCCGGCACCTTCTCCGACGGCAAGCTGTACAGCCAGATCAAGGATCCCAACCACTACGGGCGCAAGGTGCTGGAAGAATTCGTCAAGGCCGGCGCGCCGGACGAGATCCTCTACGTCAGCAAGCCGCATATCGGCACTTTCCGCCTGACCGGCGTGGTCGCCACCATGCGTGAGGAGATCAAGGCCCTTGGCGGCGAAGTGCGCTTCCAGCAGCGCGTCAGCGACCTGCTCATGGCAGACGGTCAACTCAGCGGCGTGGTGCTGGAAAACGGCGAGCAACTGCTCAGCAAGCATGTCGTGCTCGCCCTCGGCCACAGCTCGCGCGACACCTTCCGCATGCTGCATGCCCGTGGCGTGTACCTGGAAGCCAAGCCGTTCTCGGTGGGGTTCCGCATCGAGCACCCGCAATCGCTGATCGACCGTGCTCGCCTGGGCAAGTACGCCGGGCACCCGAAAATCGGCGCCGCCGACTACAAGCTGGTGCACCATGCCAGCAACGGCCGTGCGGTCTATAGCTTCTGCATGTGCCCGGGCGGTACCGTGGTCGCCGCCACCTCCGAGCCGGAGCGCGTGGTCACCAACGGCATGAGCCAGTACTCGCGCAACGAGCGCAACGCCAACGCCGGCATCGTCGTCGGCATCACCCCCGAGCAGGACTACCCGGGCGGCCCGCTGGCCGGCGTGGAACTGCAGGAGCGCCTGGAATCGCACGCCTACGTACTCGGTGGGCGCAACTACGAGGCGCCGGGGCAATTGGTCGGCGACTTCATCAAGGGCACGCCGTCCACAGCACTTGGCGAAGTGCAGCCGTCATACAAGCCGGGCGTGCGCCTGGGCGATCTGGCCCCCTCGCTGCCGGACTTCGCCATCGAGGCGATCCGCGAGGCGATCCCAGCCTTCGCCAAGCAGATCAAGGGCTTCGACCTGGCCGATGCGGTGCTCACCGGCATCGAGACGCGCACCAGCTCGCCGGTGCGCATCACCCGTGGCGATGACCTGCAGAGCCTTAATCTCAAGGGTCTGTACCCGGCCGGTGAAGGCGCGGGCTATGCCGGCGGCATTCTCTCTGCGGGCGTCGATGGCATTCGCGTGGCCGAGGCGGTGATCAAGGATATGCTCGGCTAACCCTGATCACGACTGCGCCACCTGTAGGAGCGGCTGGGCGGCATTCCGCTTCAGCCGCGAAGCGCTGGTTTTACCAGCCTATCGCGGCTGGAACGCATGCAGCCCAGCCGCCTCTACCGACGCACGCCAAAACGCAGCAACAGCAGCGGCGTGCAGGCACGACCAAAGTCAGACCAGGCGCTGGCTCATTCCTCGGGCTCGGCTCTCAGGCAACACAAGGTCGACCGGCCAGAACCGCTCGACCGGCGCTGCGGATCGGGGTAGGTCAGCAACTCGACGAAACCTGCCTTGCGCATCATCCCCGCCGAGGCCACGTTCTCTTCGTGGCGGTCGATGTAGATGTCCTGCAGCCCTTGCGCCAAGAGCATCTCGACCACCTCTCGCAGCAGCCGCGAGCCCAGGCCTCGACCGGCCTGCTGGCGATGCACCACGGCCTCGCAAATATAGGCATGCGTCTGCACGGCGCGCGACGGAGGCTGGTGCTCGGCAAAGGCATCGGTCAGCCGGCAACTGACGAAACCCTGCAACTCGCCACCCTCCTCGGCCAGCCAGGCGCGCGTCTGCCTGGTAGCGATGCCGGCCAGATGCACGCGCACCTCGGCTTCGGGCAAGTAATTCCAGGGATTGGGGCCATGCTCCAGTAGCAGATCGCCCATGGCCTCTATGTCGGTTGCTTGAGCCGCACGCACCTGCAGCATGAGGGTCGCCTCGTCCGAGTCAGAGCCTCAGTCTAGAAGCCGAGCACATCCGCCGACAGATACAGCCGTACGGGAAAACTGTCACTGCTCCCAGGGGCGACCACGGGTCTGCTCGCTCATCGGAAGCTTCTGCTGCAGCGCAGCCTTGGCCAGCATATGCGCGCTGACCGGCGCGGTGATGAACAGGAACAGGGTGATCAACAACTCATGTAGGCTGATGCCATTGCCGCGCGTGCCGAAGTAGATCAGCGAAGCGATGACCATGCCGCCCACGCCCATGGTGGTGGCCTTGGTCGGGCCATGCAGGCGCATGAAGAAATCCGGCAGACGATACAGGCCGATGGCGCCTACCAGGGCGAACAGGCTGCCGATTAGCAGAAACAGGGCGAC
This sequence comes from Pseudomonas sp. C11, assembly GCF_034683865.1. Lineage (NCBI taxonomy): Bacteria > Pseudomonadati > Pseudomonadota > Gammaproteobacteria > Pseudomonadales > Pseudomonadaceae > Pseudomonas > Pseudomonas sp. C11. Next base: position 65,211 of record NZ_JAWIIP010000016.1, on the reverse strand, counting down.
CAGGCCTTCGATCCAAGTTTGCATACAGCAATCTCCGTAGAACGATTCAACGATCTCGCGAGCTAGCGCCATGCAAGGCAAAAACAGGCGAGGACGCGGAGTTTACGAGTTGTAAATGAGCATCCGAGCCTGTTTTTAACGCAGCAGGGCCGACGCGCAGCAGATCGTTCTTATTCGATGATGTCGCCGCGCAGCAGATACTTGGCCACTGCAACGGTACCGATGAAGCCCATCACCGCGATCAGCAGCGCTGCCTCGAAATACAGATCGCTGCCCAGCCAGATGCCAAACAGCACCAGCAGCGCAATGGCGTTGATGTACAGGGTATCCAGGGCCAGGATGCGGTCAGGCATGTCCGGCCCCTTGATCAGCCGGGCCAGGGTCAGCACCAGCGCCAGGCCCATGATGGCCAGGCAAATCGGGATCACGAACGCGAGCATGCGAACACCTCCAGCAGCGGGGCTTCGTAACGGGTCTGGATGCTGCGCACCAGTTCGGCTTCGTCGTCCACGTTGAGGCTGTGGATCAGCAGCGTGCGCTTGTCATCGCTGAGGTCAGCCGAAACGGTACCCGGCGTCAGCGAGACGATACTGGCGAGCATGGTCAATGCCAGTTCATCGTCCAGTTGCACCGGTACTTCGACGAACGCCGGGCGCAGACGACTGGTCGGGCCGAGGATGAGCTTGGCCACTTCCAGGTTGGCCACCACGATGTCGCCCAGCACGCGCAGCAGGAACAGGCACAGCTTGATGGGCTTGCGGATCTGCGGCGGGTTGATCCAGAACACCTGGCTGACCAGCGGGATCAGCCAGCCCAGGAAAGCACCCAGCAGGCAATGGCCAAGGCTGAAGTCGTTCACCAACAGCAACCAGACGCCGAGCAGGCACAGGCTCAGCAGCGGATGCGGCAACCAGCGACGTGCGTTCATGCACCACCTCCGCTGCGCAGGATCATGTGATAGCTCCCCAGGTCATGCAGTTGCGCCACCGTGGCCGCCAGGTAGTCCAGCGCAGGCGCGGCGCAGAGCACCAGCAGCGGGCTCATCAGCAGCAGGCCGATGGCCGCGACCAGGCGGCCTTCGTCCAGTTCGGCGCTGTCGAGTTGGCTCAGGCCAACGCGCCAGAACAAAGTGCTGCCAGCACGGCTGAGGCTGATCAGGGTCACCAGACCGCCGACCAGCACCACTGGCCACAACAGCGCGGCTTGCCAACCAGTCCCGGCGGCCTTGAGCAGCAGCACCTTGCCGAAGAAACCGGACAACGGCGGCAAGCCCGCCACGGCAATGGCACCGGCGAAGAACAGGGCACCGAGGATATGCGGGTTCTGCAGCGCCGGTCCCTGGATCAGTTGACCGACCTTGATACCGCGCTGGCGGCTGATCAGATCGGCGATCAGGAACAGCGCACCCGCTACCCAGGTGCTGTGAATCAGGTAGAACAGCGCGGCCTGCAGCGCCTCGGGCGTACCCAGCGCCATGCCGGCGAGCAAGGTGCCCACCGACAGCACAACCAGATAGGCGAGCATGCCCTGCAGGGTGACCGAGGCGAAGGCGCCAATGGCGCCCAGCGCCAGGGTCAGCAGGGCCAGCGGCCACAGCCACTCCTGCACCAGGTTCGAGAGGTTGCCGGCCTCGTCGCCGAATACCAGGGTGTAAACACGCAGGATCGAATACAGGCCGACCTTGGTCATGATCGCGAACAGCGCCGCCACCGGCGCAGTGGCCGAGGCATAGGCGCGCGGCAGCCAGAAATACAGCGGCAGGAACGCCGCCTTGAGGCCGAACACCACCAGCAGCAACATGGCCGCCGCTGCGATCAGCGGCGCATGATCGGCACCGGCTGCGGCGACGCGCTGCGACATGTCGGCCATGTTCAAGGTGCCGGTCACGCCATACAGCGTACCCACGGCGATCAGGAAGAACGCCGAGCCGACCAGATTGAGCACCACGTAATGCAGCCCCGCCCGCACCCGATCCTTGCCGCCGCCATGCAACAACAGCGAGTAGGAGGCGATCAGCAGGATTTCGAAGAAGACGAACAGGTTGAACAGGTCGCCCGTGAGGAAGGCACCATTGATGCCCAGCAACTGGAACTGGAACAGGGCGTGGAAGTTACGTCCGCGCTCGTCGTCGCCACGCATCGCGTAGAGCACGGCGAACAATGCCAGCACCGAAGTTACAGCAAGCATCAGCGCGCTGAGACGGTCGAGCACCAGCACGATACCGAACGGCGGCTGCCAGTTACCCAGAGCATAGACCTGAATCACACCCTGGTCGGCTTGCAACAGCAACCACAGGCTCAACGGCACCAGCAAGACGCTGCTGGCGACGGAAACCAGCCGCTTGAACGGCATGTCGCGACGCGCCGCCACCAGCAGCAGGCTGCCCGCCAGCAGGGGCAGGAGAATTGGCAGGATCAACGCATGATTCATCGATGCTGCTCCCGGCCATCGACGTGGTCGGTGCTCAGTTCACCGACGCTGCGCAGTGCCAGCACCACGACGAACGCGGTCATGGCGAAACCGATGACGATGGCGGTCAATACCAGCGCCTGTGGCAGCGGGTCGACATACTGCGAGCCGCGCCCGATCACCGTCGAGGCGCCGCCCTGCAGACGGCCCATGGCGAACAGGAACAGGTTGACCGCATAGGAAATCAGGGTCAGCCCCATGACCACCGGAAAGGTTCGGGCGCGCAGCAGCAGATAGACCCCGCTCGAGGTCAGGATGCCGAGCGCCACGGCAAACAGCGCTTCCATATCAGAGTACCTCCTGTCCGGGCTTTTCCTGGGTCAGCTTGCCCAGGTTGGCGAGGATGAGCAGGGTCGACCCGACCACGGTCAGGTAGACGCCCAGGTCGAACAGCATGGCGGTGGCCAGCTCGATCTCCCCCACCAGCGGAATGTTGAAGTGACCGAAGGCCGAGGTCAGGAAGGGCCGTTCGAACAGCAAACTGCCCAGCCCCGTAGCAGCGGCGATGAGCACGCCGGCGCCGGCCATACGGTGGTAATTGAGCGGCAGACGCGACTGCGTCCACTGCACGCCGCTGGCCACGTATTGCAGGATCAACGCCACGGCGGTGACCAGACCGGCGATGAAGCCGCCACCTGGCAGGTTGTGACCACGCAGGAAGATGAACACCGAAATCAGCAGCGCCATCGGCAGCAGCACGCGCGACAGGGTGGCGAGGATCAGCGGGTGGCGATCACGCGCCCAACTGCGTCCCTCGGCGTCGGCATTGGGCTGGAACAGGCGCAGGCCATCGAGCATCGCGTAGATGCCGACACCGGCGATGGCCAGCACGGTGATCTCGCCCAGGGTATCGAAGCCCCGGAAGTCCACCAGAATGACGTTGACCACGTTGGTGCCACCGCCGCCGGAAACGCTGTTGGCCAGGAAGTAACCGGCGATCGTTTCGTAAGGGCGGGTCAGCACGGCGAAGGCCAGCATCGAAACCATCACGCCGCTGCCAATGGCCAGGCTGAAGTCGCGCAATGCACGCATGCTGCTGGACTCGACGCGCGTCTGCGCCGGCAGGAAGAACAGCGCCAGCATCAGCAGGATGATGGTCACGACCTCCACCGACAGCTGCGTCAACGCCAGATCCGGTGCCGAGTAACGGGCGAATGCCAGGGCCACCATCAGGCCGACCACGCTGAGCATCAGCAGCGCCACCAGGCGCTGGCGATGGAAGATCACCGTGACCAGCGCCGCCAGGGTCATGATGCCCAGGCCCAGCGCGGTGATGCCATCGATCGGGCTCAGCGGCACCGAACCGCCCAGCTCAGGCAGCGGCCCCAGCGCCATCACCACCACGACGATGGCCGAGCCCAGCAGGTAGGCGATGTAGCGTTGCAGCGATGCGTTGTCCAGGCGGCGAGTCAGCGCCGTCGCGCTGATGAACAGGCTCACCACCATGCGCTCGAATACCAGCTTGGCGTCGACCTTGGGCATACCCGAATACCAGCGAAACAGCGGCTTGCGCAGGGCGTAGACCAGCACACCGCCGACCAGCGCCACCACGCTCATGATCAGCGGCAGGTTGATGCCATGCCAGATCGACAGGCTGTACTCCGGCAGGTTGCCCCCCAGGGTTGCCGAAGCCGCCGCGGCCAGCAGCGGCGCGACGGTATAGGCCGGCACGATCCCCACCAGCAGGCAGAGGAATACCAGCACCTCGACCGGCACCTTCATGTAACGCGGTGGCTCGTGCGGCGGGTATTTGGGCAGGTCGATGGGCTCGCCATTGAAGAACACGTCATGGATGAAGCGCAGCGAATAGGCCACCGAGAACACCCCAGCCAGGGTCGCCACCGCCGGAATCACCCAGTTGAAACTGCCCAGCAGGTGCTGGTGCAGGGTTTCGGTGAAGAACATTTCCTTGCTCAGGAAGCCATTGAGCAACGGCACCCCGGCCATGGCCGAAGCTGCCACCATGGCCAGCATCGCCGTGTGCGGCATGTACTTCCACATGCCGTTGATACGGCGCATGTCGCGGCTGCCGGTTTCATGGTCGATGATGCCGGCGGCCATGAACAGCGAGGCCTTGAAGGTGGCGTGGTTGATGATATGGAACACCGCCGCCACCGCAGCCAGGCGCGTATCGAGACCGAACAGCAGGGTAATCAGGCCCAGGTGGCTGATGGTCGAGTACGCCAGCAGCCCCTTGAGGTCATGCTGGAACAGCGCCAGGGTCGCGCCGATCAGCAGCGTGGCCAGGCCGGTCAGGCTGACCAGGTAGAACCACCACTCGGAGCCGGCCAGCGCCGGGTACAGACGCGCCAGCAGGAAGACGCCGGCCTTGACCATGGTCGCCGAGTGCAGATAGGCCGACACCGGCGTCGGTGCGGCCATCGCATGCGGCAGCCAGAAGTGGAACGGAAACTGCGCCGACTTGGTGAACACACCCAGCAGCACCAGGATCAGGGCGAGTGGATACAACTCATGGGCACGGATCGCGTAACCCGCGGCGAGCACCTGCGACAGCTCGAAACTGCCAGCGATATGCCCGATCAGCAGGATGCCGGCCAGCAACGCCAGACCGCCACCGCCGGTGACGGCCAGCGCCATGCGCGCGCCCTTGCGTGCATCGGAGCGCGAACCCCAGAAGCCGATCAGCAGGAACGACGACAGGCTGGTCAGCTCCCAGAACACCAGCATCAACAGCAGGTTTTCCGACAGCACCACGCCAAGCATGGCGCCCATGAACAGCAGCAGGAAGGCGAAGAATCGCCCCATTGGCTCGCTCTTGGACAGGTAATAGCGGGCATAGAGGATCACCAGCAGACCGATGCCGAGAATCAGCAGGGCGAAGAGAAAGCCCAGGCCATCGAGGCGCAGACTGAGGTTGAAGCCCAGTTGCGGCAACCACTCAAGCTTGGCCCGCAGCACTTCACCGGCGAATACACCCGGCTGCAGACTGAACAACAGCACCAGTGCAATCAACGGCGGCAGCGCAGCCGCAACGGCACAGGCCGAGCGCCCCAGGCGCTCGGTGAGCACGGGAAGAAACAGCCCCAGAAATGGCAAGGCGACGATCAACGCAAGCGCCATCAGCAAAACCCCTTATGCAGGCACGCCGGCCAGCCACGACCGGCGACGAGAATTGGAGTCGCAACTCCCTGACGGTGAACAACCACACACCACAACGACTCAGCTAAGTCGTTGTCGTGACAAGAATAACCACCGATTATCCATACCTATCGGTGGATCGTCATGCATTGAATTATTACTAAACACACCGACAGCTGAATAAGCGAATCTATCTATCGCCCGATAGACGAACGCACATAAAAAAACCGGAGCAGCCTGTGACTGCTCCGGTTTCTTCGATCAGCGACCGCCTTAATGAGTAACGCGGCTGGTGCCATTGACCGTCATGATGCGCACACGCTCACCGACGCGGAAGATCTGGTTCGGCTCGACTTCCTGCACATAGGCGCGCATGGTGCCGTCGTCTTCACGCACGGTGATTTCAACGCCCTGGGTGCGGGTCAGGCCTTCCTCGGCCGCCGCGCCCAGCAGACCACCGGCCACTGCGCCGACCACCGCCATCACGACGCTACCGCGACCGCCCCCGAGCGCACTGCCGCCGACACCACCGACGACCGCGCCAGCGCCAGCGCCGATTGGCGTCTTGGTACCCTCGATCTTCACCGGCCGCAGGGACTCGATGGTGCCCATGCGCACGGTCTGAACCTGGCGAGCCTCATCACGGCTGTAGGTGTCACCGGTCAGGCTCGAGGCGCAACCACCGAGCGCGAGAGTCGCGGCAACGAATACAGCCATAGCTGCGGGCTTACGCATGGTTTGTTTCCTCCATTGATGACTGATGCCTATTAGACTCCTTGCCTGGCCGAGTGTCACCCGGCGCGGCGCAAAGACGCAGCGCCGTACAGCCGGGCGACAGCTAGAATGCGACCTGCATCAAGGCAACAGAGTATTGCATGGACTATTTCATCATCGTCGTCACGACCGTCGCCGGCCTGGCCTTTCATGCCTGGCTGTATCTGCGCATGCGCCAATGGATCGACCGTGACCAGGCACTGGCGCTGGCCGGCGATAATGCCGACATGCGCCGCTACATGCTCGAATGCCTGGCCGCCGCTCGTCAGCAGAAGGTGCCGCGCAAGCAGTTGCCGGCCTTCCTCGAACGGGCCGCTGCAGCCTACCGCGAAGCTTCAGCCCCGCCCGGCGAGACGCCATAGGCGCGCGATATCCACGGCGCGCGCCTGCAACTCGCCAGCGGCGCCTGCCATCGCCTGCTCCAGGCTCAGCGGCCCTGGTGCCAGGCTGAAGGCGGCTTCGATACCAGCGTCATACAGCGCCTGATAGTTGTCACCGAGGCTGCCCGCCAGGGCGATTACCGGTACGCCAGCGCCCTGTGCCACACGTGCCACGCCCATCGGCGTCTTGCCATGCAGGGTCTGCGCATCCATCCGCCCTTCCCCGGTTATCACCAGATCGGCACCCGCCACGGCCGTGGCCAGGCCGGATAGTTCGGCCACCAGCTCGATCCCCGGGCGGAAGGTCGCCTTGAGAAAGGCCCGCGCGGCAAAGCCGAGACCGCCCGCCGCACCAACGCCTGGGAAGGTGGCGTGGTCTTCGCCCAGCGTCGCCGCGACGATGCGGGCGAAACGCCCCAGGGCCAGATCCAACTCCTCGACATGCGCAGGCGTCGCGCCCTTCTGCGGGCCGAATACCGCCGAGGCGCCACGCGGGCCACACAGCGGGTTGTCGACGTCCGCAGCCACTTCCACCTGCACCGACAGCAGGCGTGCATCCAGGCCACTCAGATCGAGTTGATCGAGCGCAGCCAGTGCCACGCCGCCCGGCGGCAGCTCGCGCCCCTGTTCGTCGAGCAGGCGCATGCCCAACGCCTGCAACAAGCCTGCACCGCCGTCGTTGGTGGCGCTGCCGCCCAGACCAAGGATGATCCGCGAGGCGCCGGCATCGAGCGCCTGCAGGATCAGCTCGCCAGTGCCGTAGCTCGATGCCTGGCGAGCATCACGCTGTTCGCGTGGTACCCAGTGCAGGCCACTGGCAGCGGCCATTTCGATGACCGCCGTACCGTTATTGAGCCACCCCCAGTGCGCCTGCACCGGCTGGCCCATGGGCCCGCGCACCTGGCATTCGCGACGCTCACCGCCCACGGCGGCGAGCAATGCGTCGACCGTGCCCTCACCGCCATCAGCCATGGGCCGCAGCAGGCACTCGGCCTCGGGGAACACCTGTTGCCAGCCACGGGCGATGGCAGCCGCCACGTCGGGCGCGCTGAGGCTCTCCTTGAAGGAGTCGGGGGCAATGACGATTTTCATCTCGGGTACCTCGGCAGGGGCGAGCGACCGTATGGTCGCCCACCTGTGGAGCGGATTACAGCAGCACCAGGCTGAGCAGCCAGACGGTGAGCATGCCGGCGATGCCCTGAATCAGGGTCGCCAGGGTCTGAGCGCGGTAGGCGGTCGAAACCTTCATGCGGCTGAACTGGGTCACCACCCAGAAGAAGCTGTCGTTGGCGTGAGACACGGTCATCGCGCCGGCGCCAATGGCCATCACGGTCAGCACGCGGCCCATCTCGCTGTCCAGGCCCAGGTTGCCCAGCAGCGGTGCGACCATGGCCGAGGTGGTGACCAGTGCCACGGTGGAGGAGCCCTGCGCACTCTTCAGCGCAGCCGCCACCAGGAACGGCATGAACAGACCGATGCCCAGCGCCGACAGGGTGTCGCCCAGGTAGCCGGTCAGCGCGGTGGCCTTGAGCACAGCACCGAAGGCACCACCGGCACCGGTGATCAGCAGGATCGGCGCGGCATCCTTGAGGCCGTCGGCGACGAAATCATGGAACTGCTTACGCTTGTCCTCCCCCTTGAGCAGGCTGCAGGCCAGGGCCAGGCCGACCAGCAGCGCGGCAACCGGCTGACCAAGGAAGCTCAGCACCTGGAACAGCCCCTCGGTACCGAACGGTTTGCTCGGGAAGGCGGCAATCGAACCCAGGCAGATCAGCGCGATGGGCACGAAGATCGGCGCGAAGGCCTGCCAGGTACTCGGCAGTTTGCCGTAACGGGCACGCAGTGCTTCGAAGTCGATGTTCTCGGCCAGCAGTTCGCTTGGGGCTTCCTCCAGCAGTTGGCTGTCATCCTGCTTGAGATAACGGTTGGCCCAGAGCATGCCGGCGAAGGCGGTTGCCGCAGCGACCACCAGACCCACCAGGATCACCAGGCCCAGCGAGGCATCGAGGCCCAGGTTACCGGCAGCGGCAATCGGACCGGGGGTCGGCGGCACGAAGGTGTGGGTGGCGTACAGGCCGGTGGCCAGGGCCACGCTCATGGCCACCACGGAGACTTTCATGCGCGCGGCCAGGGCATTCTTCAGCGAGTTGAGGATGACGTAGCCGGAGTCGCAGAACACTGGGATCGACACCAGGTAACCGATGATCGACATGGTCAGCGTGGGGAAGCGCTGGCCCAGCAGGCGGATCACCGTCTCGGCCATGGTGATGGCGGCGCCACTGCGTTCGAGAATCACGCCGATGATGGTGCCGAGCACGATGACGATACCGATGTAGCCGAGGATGCCCCCGAAGCCTGCGGTAATGGTCTTGATGATTTCAGCGCTGGGCAGCTGATAGGCGAAGCCGGCAATCAGCGCGGCGCCCAGCAGGGCCAGGAAGGGATGAAGTTTAAGGCGGGTAGTGGAAAGCACGATGAACGCGATCAGCGCCACCAGAATCAGGACCAGGCCCATGACCAGTCTCCTCGTTGTTGTTATGAGCGGATGTCACACCCGCTTGGGAATGCCGAACAGGCGGGCCATTGTGGCTCAGCGCGCCCCACTATCGCTCTGTGCACAGGCACGAACCGCCCCGACATGATCGCGCATCCCCCTGTGCATACGCACAACGCCATCATCTTGTAGGAGCGGCTTCAGCCGCGATCTTCTACGATGCCGTGCCAATCCCATCGCGGATAAATCCGCTCCTACGACAGCGCGTCATGCCGCTATCTGCAGAGCTTCAACCCTGAGCCTTCGGCTCCAGCAGGCCGAGCCCCAGAGACAGCTGCAGGCGCTGCTCCAGGCGGTTGAGATCCAGCCCGCTCAGTTCGCCGATGCGCTCCAGGCGGTAACGCAGGGTGTTGCGGTGAATGCCCAATGCCTGGGCACAGGCCTGTGCCTGACCGTCGTGGGCGCACCAGGCTTCCAGGGTTTCGCGCAGACTGCCCTGGGTGTCCTGCGCCAGCACCCGGCGCAGCGGCGCCAGCCAGCCTTGCAGCAACCAGTTGTGACGCTGGGCATAGAGCAGCGTGGGCAGGCGCAGCTCATCCAGGCGCAGCAGGCGGCGCTCGGGAAAGCGCGCCTGACCGTAGGCCAGCAGGTCGCGCAGCACCAGGCTGGCCTGGCGCAACTCGGTCAGATTGGCCAGAGGGTCGCTGAGCGACAGGCACTGCACGCCCCACTCGCGCTCGTCCGCCTGCGCCAACCAGGCCTGATCGTCACGCGTGGCGCTGTAAGGACGACACCAGAGCAGTTCGAAACGCCCCAGTGGCGCCACCAGATGCTCGCTCTTGGTCAGTGCAGCCAGCAGGCGCGCCTGACGCGGCAAGGGATCGCCCTCCTGGCTCAGTTGCAACAGACACATCTGCCTCGGCCAGCTCAGGTTCAGCCCCAGGCGTTCGGCTTCGGACGCCAAGCCCGCCAGGCCCTGCTGCGGATCGAGCAGATGGCGCAACCAGGCCTCCTGCTGATGCCGCTGCCAGTGTCGCTCGGCCTGTAGCACGCGATGCTCGACGAGCATCTCGGCAGCCATGCGCACCAGCTCGGCATAAGGCCGCACCGTTTCCGGATCGCCGGTGATGCCGAGCACGCCGATCAGTTGATCGGCATGCAGCAGCGGCAGGTTCACTCCGGGCTTCACCCCGCGCAGACAGGCTGCGGCCTGGGCATCGATCTCCACCACACGGCGGTTGGCCAGCACCAGTTGCGCCCCCTCGTGGCGAGTGTGCAGGCGACTGGGGTCACCACTGCCGATGATCATGCCCTGCGCATCCATCACGTTGATGTTGTGCGGCAGGATGGCCATGGCGCGGTCGACGATGTGCTGCGCCAGGGTGGAATCGAGTTCGAGCATGGAGTGCGGCCTCGCGGGTGAGGCCGCCATTGTAGGAGCATCGGCTGCAATTCACGATGCACCGGCGAGCGGACCTATCCCTAGGGGGATATCCCTGAAGCACGCTCGGTTCGTCTGGCCTGGCGCCAGCGATTGGGTGACACACCCACCAGACGATTGAAGGTGCGGGTGAAGTGCGCTTGGTCGCAGAAGCCGCAGTCCTGGCCGATCTCGGTCAGTGAACGGTTGCTCTGGCTGAGCATGCGCTGCGCCGTCTCGATGCGCAGGTTCAGCACCCAGTCCTGCGGCGACAGCCCGGTACTCTGCTTGAACGCACGGGAAAAATGGCTGCGCGACATCGCGCACTGCCGAGCCACCTCGGCGATGTACAGGCGCCCGCACAGGCTGCCGGCCAACAGCTCCTTGGCGCGACGCTCCTGCCAGGGCGCCAGGCGTGCATTATGCTGCGGACGTTCAGGCTCGCCCTGATCGCGCCCCAACAGGTAGTCGCACAGCTGCCGACTCAGGGAGAACAGCGGCTCGTCAGCCGCAGCCGACGACTGCAGAAGCGCCTGCAGCCCCTGCGTCAATCGATAGGCTTCGGCATCCAGCGTCACCTGCCCGGCCAGTCCCAATGTGCTCATGATCGCTCTCCTCGACAATGAGGCAAGCGTCGCGGCCAGGGGCTTCAGGAGTCCTTGAACAAGGCTGAAAAACCCTGAAAGCCCTTCACCGGCGATACAAGGGCAAGGTGAAGAAGAACAGGCTCTCGCCATTGCGCCCCTGGGTCGCACCGAGCACGCCAGCGTGGGCGGAAATGATCGAGCGACAGATGGCCAGGCCCATGCCCATGCCGCTGGACTTGGTGCTGAAGAAGGCCTGGAACACCTGCTCCTGCAAGGCCTCGGGTACGCCCGGCCCGCTGTCCTCGATCAGTACCAGCAGTTCTGCGCCCTGGCGAAGGCATTGCAGGCGCAGGCGGCGATTGCTGGGCGGCAGGCCACTGATCGCCTCGATGGCGTTCTGCAGCAGGTTGCGCACCACCTGCTGCAGTTGTACGGCATCCCCCGCCACCAGCAGGCCGCTCTGCAGTTGCAGGCTCAGCTCGATGTGCTTGTCGTCGATTTCCGCCTGGATGATGGCCAGTACCTGGCGGATCATCTGTGCCGGATCGAGTGGCAGGCGCTCGCTCGGTGCCTGGCAGGCGAGCGCACGGGTCGCGCGGATGATTTCGGCTGCACGACGGCACTCCGAAAGAATGTCCTGCAAGCCTTCCAGCGCGTCGCCCACCGAGGGCTGCTCGCGCTGCAGCCAGCGCACGCTGGCCGCAGCGTTGGAGAGGATGGAGGCCAGCGGTTGATTGATCTCGTGGGAGATGGACGCCGTCAGTTCGCCAAGAATCGCCGCCTGCGCGGTACGCTCCAGTTCGCTGCGCGCGGCATGCAGTTCGGCCTCGGTACGGCGCCGCTCGCTGACATCGCTGACCACGCCGATCAGGGTGTAGAGGTCGGTCGGCTCCAGCAGCAACTCCAGGTAGCGCGGCGATGGCAGTGCCGAGATGCAGCGAAACTCCAGACGCATGCCGCGCCGCTCATCCAGCGCGGCCGACAGCGCCTGCTCGAAACGTGCGCGATCATCCTCATGCACCAGCGCCGCCGGATGCTGCAGATAATCCTCGCCCGCCGCCGGGTTCAGCCCCAGCTCTGCCAGCAGCGTGGCCGACCAGAACGAAGGATCGGCGCCCAGGCGCCAGACGAAGGTACCGTAGCGACTCACCGCCTGCCCCAGCGCCAGCAGCGCCTGGGTACGCCGCAGCGTGTCCTGGCTTTCCCGGCGACGCTGGTTTTCGGCCAGCAGATCGCTGTACAGACGCGCATGGCTGAGGGAAATCGCCGCCTGCGACGCCAGCAAGGTCAGCAGATCGATCCGCGCGGGATCGATGACGCCGGTGGTCAGGCGATTCTCCAGATACAGCGCACCAATCACTTCGCGCTGTTTGATCAGCGGCAGACAGAGCACCGCCCCCGTATCCAGTTGGCGCAGGTAGGGATCGTCGGTGTAACGGCGCAAGGCATAGCGCCCCTCCACCAGCAGCGGCCCGCCACCGGCCATCGCCTGGCGCACCAGCACCAGCGGCAACAACTGTTCGACCGGCTCCTGCGGGTTCAGGCGTACGCGCACGCCGGCACTGTCCGACTGGCCGCAGGCGGCCACACGCAGGTGCTGTTGCTCGGCCAGGGCCAGCACCACGTAACCGGCGTTGGCATACATGGCGGCGTTGGCCAGCAGGCTTTCGATCAGCGTGTCGGGCTCGATCTCGCGCGACAGGGCCTGGCAGGCGCGAGTGATCGACAGCCGCTCCACCTGCTGCGCCATCGACAGCGCTCCCTGCGAGTCGCCGTCCTGCACGGTGAGAAAGCCATGGGCCTGTTCCAGTTGTCTGGCCAGGGTGTGCGCGCCCCAACGCCGCCACGCCGCATGGGCACAGCGCAGGTGTTCACGAGCACTGACCTGCAGGTGCAGCTCGCCATGGCAACGGGCAGCCAGCTCGTGGCCAAGGCCCTTGATATGCACGGCCCCTGCGCTCTCGGCATACTCGATGGCTTGTTCGTAGAGGCGCAGCGCACCGAGCAAATCCCCCTCGACCCGCGCCACCTCGGCCTCGGCCAGGGCCAGGCGATCCTTGAAGTAACGCGGATTGAGCTCGGCCCACAAGCGCAGGCGGCGCAACGGCTCGGCGTAATCCTGCACCTGGCCGGTGCTGCTCTGCAGCGCGGCACGGTTGAGCACGCTGAACATCGCCAGATCGATCTGGTGGATATGTACGGGAGCCGACCAGGTCAGTTGCCAGGCACGCTGTAGACAGACCTCGGCCTCGACGAAGCTACCTTCCAGGAACGCCAGCAAGCCCTCGAACAGCCACCACCAGAAGTGCAATTGCATCATCTCGCTGGCGTCGACCCGCGCCCGCAGGACAGCCTTGTCGGGAATCGCCCAGGCGCTGCCGCAGTCACCGGCCAGGCGACGGATGTAGCGTGCCTGGATATGCAGCCGGCTCTGCGCGTCGAGGAACTCCAGGTTGTGCGCGATGGCCAGGCCGGTGTCGATCTGCTGCAACATGCGCTCGATGGGCGCACCGAGTACCAGCAGATCCGAGACGATGTGATTGCTGGCATAGCAGGCAAAGCTCAACGCCCCCTGTGCCAGGCTGGCGCGATAAGCCTGTTCGGCGCAGTCCAGCGCGTAAGGCAGCGACTGCGACCAGACGCTGACCTGGTCCAGCGCCAGCAATACCGACATGCGACTGGCGGCATACTCGGGCCGCTCGGTCAACTGCCGTGCCACCGCCGTGAAGGCAAAGCCCGGGCCGTGGCACTCGAAACGCTCGGCCGCCGCCACGCCGAGCCAGGCCAAAGCCTGCACTGCCGTGGCGCTGAGACCATGGCGCAGCGCCAACTGCGCAATCCGGGCATTCGCCAGCAACAACAGGTGCGGCTGGACGAACGAGCCGGGAATCATCAGTGCAGCCAGCAGACTCATGACGGCCAGCATCCTGGCATCCTCGGCGCGTGGCAGGCTCACGAACAGGCAAGGCGGACGTTCACCCAATTCCTCGAGCAAAGCCCGCCAGGCCTCTTCGGCCTGCTGCGCATCCGGCTCGGCCGGGAAATCAATGCCCAGTTCGGCCAACGCCTCGATGGCGCACAGCGCCGCCGCGCGGTAACGGCCCTGCAGGGACAGCGCATCCACCTGCAGGCATTGCAGTTCGACCCGCTGCTCGGCCGGCAAAGCACGTTCCAGGCAGTATGCGATGCTGCGCTCGGCACCCACGTAATCGGCATCGAGGATCAGCCCACGCACCATCAGCAGGCTGAGTCGATCCAGCCGGGCCGGCTCGTCAAGCTCGCCGAGCAGCACCTGCGCCTGACGCAGATAGGCCAGTGTCGGCCCTGCTGCCGCCACATCGAGAGCCTGACTGGATAAGCGCAACAGCAGGTCGGCCCCTGCCAGGCGCTGTGCCCGCGTCAGCGCGTCAGGAGCCAGGCGCAGCAGTTGCTCGGCCACCCGCGCCAGCACGTCATGGCGGGTCGTATCGGATGCGCTACTCATCAGATTGGCGACCAGGCGCACCTGCAGGCTGGCCGACTGCTCCGGCGTCAGGCCGGCACGCACGCTCTCCTGCACCCGATCATGGACGAACCCCAGCTCCTCGCCGTATTCGACGATCAACCCGGCACCCAGTGCCGGCCCCAGGCAGGCGCTGACCTCGGCAGCAGGCAGGCCACTGGCCGCGACCAGCTCCTGCTGGCGTGTCTGGTTGCCCAGCAGCGCCAACACCTGCAGCACCTCGCGGGTAGCCGCAGGCAGGCGCTGCAGGCGCGCAGCCAGCAGGGCATCGACATCGCTGCCGAGCGTCAGTGAAGAAACAGCGCCCAGCTCCCGCCAGAGCGCGCCGAACTGTTGCAAGAACAACGGGCTGACCGCACCCAACTCCTGCAGGTGCATGGACAGCTCGGCTGCCAGCGCACTCGGCGGCTCCCCTTCCAGCACCAACCACTGGCTGAAGCCGCTGCTGTCGAGCGGCTGCAGGCTCAGGGTGCGAAACCTCGTTGGCACAGCCTGAAAGGCCTCCAGCAGGCTGCGCGCAGCCTGCGCCGAGGGGTTGGGTCGACTGGTCAAAAGCAGTAGCAGATGAGCAAATGCCGTGCGCGGCAGCTCGGCGAGAAACTCACTGCTTTCGCGGTCGATCCACTGCATGTCATCGATGAACAGCAGCAGTGGCTGGCCCGGCTGGGCCAGTGCCAGCAGCAGGCGCTGCAAGACGCCGCGCAGGTAGCGGCGCGCCTCGCTCGGGCGCAGCTCGCCAGCGGTCACAGGCGCGCCATCGAGCAGCGGCGCCAGGGCCGGAATCAGGCGCACCAGGTGGGCGCCATGGCCCTCCACCTGGGCCTGCAACAAGCGGCGCCAATGCTCGACCTGCTCGGGCGGCTCGGCCAGCAGGCGCTCGCCAATCCCGACAAACAGCGCGGCCAGGGTTTCATAGGGCTGACCACGGCGGGCCAATTCGCACTTGGCGCTGGCGAACAGCAGCGGCTCTTCGTCTTCATCCTGGCGCAGACGCCGCACCAGCGAGGTCTTGCCGATGCCGGCCTCGCCCTGCAACAGCAGCACACCGCCCTGCCCCAGCAGCAGTTCGTGGCGAGCCTGACGCAGTACGCCCAGCTCCGCTTCTCGGCCGATCAGGCGCGGGGCCGTCTGCGCCGCACGATGCAGGCTGCCACCCTCGCGCCAGGCCTGCAGGCAACGCTGCAAGGCCGCCTCCACCTGCTCGGCCTGTTGCGGCCTGGCCTCGCCCTGCTTGGCCAGCATCCAGCTCATCAGGGTATCCAGGTAGCTCGGCAATCCCGGCCGCAGCGAAGACGGCAGCGGCGCAGCAACGGCGGCGTGACGGTGCTGCCATTCGACGGCGTCCTGCGCCTCGAAGGGATGGCGTCCGGTCAGCCAGAGGAAGAAGCACACACCCAGCGCATAGAGATCGGCACTGGGCTTGCCTGCCTGATCCGGCGGCAGATAGGCCAGGCAGGCCACGGGCGGCAGTGTCACGCTTGCCTCATCACCCACTGCCGCACGGCAGAAGCCGGTCAGGCGCACTCCACCCTGCGGATCGAGAATGAGGTTTTCCGGGCACAGGTTGCGGTGCACCAAGCCGGCTCGGTGCAGGCCGGCCAACGCCCGCGTGCTGGTCAGCGCCAGTTGCAGGAAGCGTAGTACCGACAGGGGCGCCTGGCTCAGCGTCGACAGTGGCACACCGGCTTCGTCATCGAGCACCAGCAAAGTGCCCTCGGCACAGCCCAGGCGCGCCACCGGCAACAGCGCCCAGTCAGGCGCAAGGCGCGGCGCCAGGGCATATTCGTGATCCAGCCCGGCCTGCTCCCAGTGCGTGGCCTGAGCGTCGGCTCGCACCACCAGCCACTTGCGCCCGGCGCGTGCATCGTCGACCCGCCAGCGGCTGACGCCGCCGCAATGATCCAGCGGTTGCCAGGCCAGATTTGCCATCCAGTGCGCGTCGAAACATTGCGCCAAGGACTCGGCTGCTTGCAGCGGCAAGGCGAAAGGTTGGGCGCTCATCCATCGGCTCCGGACAGGTCGGCCAACAGGGTCAGCAGGGCTTCGGCGCTGAACGGCTTGGCCAGAAAGGCGCGGGCACCATCGTCGAGCGCCTGACGGGCAACGTCCCGGCTGTTGTCAGCGGACATGCAGATCACCGGCAGGGAAACCCCAGCCTCCTTCAGGCGGCACTGCACGTCCGCGCCCTGCAGCCCCGGCATGTGCATATCGAGCACCAGCGCCATGGCGCGCGTGCGCCACTCCGAGGCGAGAAAGCCTTCACCCGAGGCGAAGCACACAGCCTGATACCCGGCGGAACGCAGCAGATTGGCGAGGCTCTTGCGAACCTGGGGTTCGTCGTCGACGACGCACACGACCTTCATGGCAAGCCCTTGGCAACGGTTGGGCAGAAGGTAAATGGCGCATGCGGGCTCAGGCCGGTTCGGCAACCGCATCGAGCTGGGGGAGCATGCCCAACGCACGTCCAGCCACGAACAGATGTATCAGGTTGCTGGCCCCGAGTTTTGTCATCACGTGCTTTTTGTGCATCTTCACCGTCACGTCCTGCAGACCGAGCAACTGGGCGATCTGCCGGTTCTGCTGGCCCTCCAGCAGCAAGGCGAAGACATCGCGCTCACGCGGCGTGAGGCTGGCGTAGCGCGCCTGGATCGCCTGACGTGCACTGCTCTGGCGGTGCTGCAAGGCGGCGCGGGCCATGGCCTCGCCAACGGCAGCCAGCAGTTGCGCCTCCTCGACCGGCTTGGTCAGAAAACTCTCGGCGCCCGCCTTCATCGCCTGCACCGACATATCGATGGTGCCGACCCCGCTCATGAACACGATCGGCAAGGGAGCGCCGCAGCGCGCCAGGTGCGCTTGTAGGTCGAAGCCAGTGCCTTCGCTTAGGCGCACATCGAGCAGCAGACAGCCGGGCCGATCACAGGGGGCGTGATCAAGAAACTCCGCGGCCGAGGCATAGCCGCGCGCCTCGATACCGGCGGCACGCAACTGGCGCACCAGCGCCGTACGCACGGCCGGCTCGTCGTCGATCACATGCACCTCGACGGCGGGCGCCGGCGTATTGGCCACCAGGCTGAGGCGCTCGGCCTGTACCGGCACCTCGAGATTGAGGCGATAACCCCGGCGCGGCACGGTTTCCAGCAGGCGCGCATCCAGCGCCAGTTGTCGACGCAGGGTGGATATCTGCACCTGCAGATTGTTCTCCTCGACCACCACATCGGGCCAGGCCGCCTGCAGCAGCTCGGCCTTGGTCAGCAGCCGCCCGGGCGCAGCCAAGAGCGCAGCCAGCACATCGAAGGCACGGCTGCCCAGACGCACCGGAGTGCCGTCGAGAAAGGCCTCCCTGCGCTCCAGTGAAATCCAGGCATCACCCAGGCGGATCATGATTCAGTTCGCTTTCCAACAGGTTCGATCGGTAGCGCTACCCAGGTAGCGTTTTTTCAAGCTAGTTGAAAGAAATTCGCATCTCAAGGACAAAACCGCCCCGGCAAGAACTCGAACAAACGTACAAGCCGAGGCTCGCCAACGCCTGTTTCAATGGGTGCGCCACTGGCTCCATTCCCTCCTTTTTCAGCCTGTTTGCCCCTTCTGCCGCTCATCCGAACGGATGGCCGCACGCGCCAATCGAGCACATCGATACAAGCCAGGCGCCGGGGTGCAACCGATAGTGCCCCTGCCATTCCGGCCTGCCGCCCAGGAGCTTCATCGATGCCGCGCCCCGCCACCCAAGCCGCGCCTACGGGCACCAGCTCGCCCTGGCAGCCGCTGCGCAGCCGGCTGTTCCTGGCGCTATGGCTGGCCAGCATCGCCTCCAACATCGGCACCTGGATGCACGAGGTCGGCGCCGGTTGGCTGATGACCTCGCTGTCGGCCAGCCCCTTGGCCGTGGCTGCCGTGCAGGTAGCCGGCGCCCTGCCGATCTTCCTTCTCGCCCTGCCGGCTGGCGCCCTGGCCGATATCGTCGACAAGCGCCGCTCGCTGCTCATCGTGCAGTGCTGGATGGCAGCCGTGGCCATGACCCTGGCCCTGCTCACGGCTGCCGACAGGATGAGCGTCGAGCTGCTGCTCAGCCTGACCTTCGCCATGGGCATCGGCACGGCGCTGATGATGCCGGCCTGGTCGGCCATGCTGCCCGAGGTGGTCGGGCGCGCCGAGCTGCCGGCGGCGGTGGCGCTGTCGAGCCTCGGCGTGAACGTCGCACGCGCCATCGGCCCGGCGCTGGCCGGCATCCTCGTCAGCCTCAGCGGCCCCTGGCTGACCTTCGCCCTCAACGCCGCCTCGTTCCTCGCTGTGATCGTCGCCCTGGCGAGCTGGAAGCGCACACCAAGCCAGAGCGTGCTGCCGGCTGAACGCCTGTTCGGCGCGCTGCGCGTGGGCCTGCGCTACGCCCGCAGCAGCCGCTCGCTGCAGGCGGTACTGGTACGCACTGCCGCTTTCTTCATCGGTGCCTCGGCCGGCATGTCGCTGCTGCCGGTGCTGGTGCGCCGCGAGATCGGCGGCAGCGCGCTGGACTACGGCATCCTGCTCGGCTGCGTCGGGATCGGCGCAGTGTTCGGCGCCACCCTGCTGCCACGCCTGCGCAACCGCTACGGCAATGACCGCCTGTTGGCCGGCGCCAGCCTGGTCTACGCCCTGGTGCTGGCCGGGCTCGCCGTGCTGCGCAGCATGCCCGCGCTGGTGCCGGTGATGCTGCTCAGCGGCATGGCCTGGATCGCGGCATTGTCCAGCCTGCAGCTGTCAGCGCAGACCGCCGTGCCGGCCTGGGTGCGGGCACGCGCGCTGTCGCTGTACATCCTGGCGTTCTTCGGCTGCTCGGCGGTCGGCGGTCTGGCCTGGGGTGCGCTGGCCAGCGCTATTTCACTGAGCGCCGCCTTCGCCGGCAGCGCTGCGTTACTGGCGCTTGGCCTGCTGGTCGGCTGGCGCTTCGCCCTGCCGGTGAGCGAGGCCGATGACCTGGCGCCCTCGCTGCACTGGCCAGCGCCGATTCTCGACGACGCACTGGATCGCGAACGCGGGCCGCTGCTGGTGACCCTCGATTACCGCATCGCCGCCGCCGACAGCGACGCCTTCCGCGCCGCCATGCAGGACGTGCGGCACATGCGCCGACGTAACGGCGCCTTCTCCTGGGGCCTGGTGCAGGACGCCGAGGATCCCAGTCGCTGGCAGGAATTCTTCTTCGACGAATCGTGGCTGGAGCACATGCGCCACCACGACCGCGTCACCCGTGCCGAGCAGCGCATCGAAGCGCGCGCGCGGCGCTACCAGATGCCCGACGAGCCGATTCGCATCCGCCATCTGCTTGCCGCGCCGCGGCACTGAGACACTCACCCCACGAGGAGCCACACCATGAGCAAGCCCTACAACCGCCTGAACAAAGACGACGCCGCCGTCCTGCTGATCGACCACCAGTCCGGCCTGATCTCGCTGGTGCAGGACTTCACCCCCAGCGACTTCAAGAACAACGTGCTCGCCCTGGGCGATGTCGCCAAGTTCTTCGGCCTGCCGACCATCCTCACCACCAGCTTCGAACAAGGCCCCAACGGCCCGCTGGTGCCGGAGCTGAAGGCGCAGTTCCCAGACGCGCCCTATATCGCTCGCCCCGGCCAGATCAACGCCTGGGACAACGACGACTTCGTCGCGGCAGTGAAGAAGACCGGGCGCAAGCAACTGATCATCGCCGGCGTGGTCACCGACGTGTGCGTGACCTTCCCGGCGCTGTCGGCCATCGCCGAGGGTTTCGATGTGTTCGTCGTCACCGATGCCTCGGGCACCTTCGACAAGACCGTGCAGCAGGCCGCCTGGGCGCGCATGAACGCCGCCGGCGTGAAATTGATGAACTGGTTCAGCGTCGCCTGCGAACTGCACCGCGACTGGCGCAACGACATCGAAGGCCTCGGCAGCCTGCTCTCCGAGCACATTCCCAACTACCGCAACCTGATGACCAGCTACTTCGCCCTGCAGGCCAAGTAAGAACCCGCCCACGCTCTGCAGCGGGCCTGTCCCGCTGCAGAGTTCTCAGAACCTGTTCACCCTGAAGGAGCTCGGTGAACATGTAGGAGCGGCTTCAGCCCCGAGCTTTATTAAGAGTTCGCGGCTAAAGCCGCTCCTACAACATCGCGAGCGGCTGCTTTCGCCAATTAGCGGCTAAACCGGGCCGAAAGATCATTAACAGGTGCTCAGCCGTCGAGCTGCTGCGCAGAGCGCCAGCGACTCGGCGCCAGGCCCTGCCAGCGCGAGAATACGCGGGCGAAGTGTGCCTGATCGTTGAAGCCGCAGGCACAGGCCACCGCCGCCACGCTATTGCCCGCAAGCAGCAGGTTACGCGCCCGCGCCAGCCGCGCACGGGTCAGCCACTGATGCGGCGACATCCCCGTGCTGCCATGAAAGGCGCAGGAAAAATGACAGCGTGACAGGCTGCACTCGCGCGCCAGCCAGGCGATGCTCAGCGGCTCGTCGAGGTGCGCCTCGATCAATTGCTTGGCCCGGCGCAATTGCCAGGCCGACAGGCGAATCGCAGGTAGATCGCCCTGCGCGTTACCGGCATCCATCGGCTTTCCTCCCTCCCGGTTGCAGCAACGCCGCAGCCTCCGCGTGAGGCGGAGGCATATACGTGCTGAATCATGGGAGGGATGATGCCGCCGCCCGCGCCAGGCTAGAACCGCAGCGTGGGGAGCCTAGCGGACATCGAGGGGCGAAATTCGGACATCAACTGAACTGGTGACGGTACTGCGCAGGCGTCAGGCCCAGACGGTCGGTGAACAGCGTACGCATGCAGCGCACGCTGCCAAAGCCGCTGCGAAAGGCGATGGTCTTCAGCGGCAGGTCGGTGGTCTCCAGCAGTTGCCGGGCATGATCGATACGCGCGTCATGGACGAACTCGGTCGGGGTCATGCCCACCTCCCGGCTGAACAGCCGGGTGAAGTGCCGAGCGCTGAGCCCTACCACAGCCGCCAGCGCCTCGACACCGAGGTCTTCGGCCAGGTGCTCCAGCACATGCCGCTGGGCGCGTGCCACAGGGGTTTCCTCGCGCGCCACCTCGGCCAGCAGCGGGCTGAACTGAGCCTGCCCGCCCTGGCGCGTCTTCGCCACCAGCAGCACCTTGGCCACGGCAACGGCGACCGCCTTGCCGTGATCCTCGGCGATGATGCCCAGTGCCATGTCGATGCCGGCGGTGATACCGCCCGAGGTGTAGAGATTGCCGTCGGCCAGGTAGATCTGCTCGCTCAGTACCTGCGCCTGCGGGTAGCGCCGGGCGAGACGCTCGGTGTAGTTCCAGTGGGTGGTCACCCGGCGCCCGTCGAGCAACCCGGCATCGCCGAGAACGAAGGCCCCGGTGCAGATCGACCCAAAGCGCCTGGCCGCAGCCGCCGCCGCCATCAGCCAGGGACGAAAGGCACTATGATCATCGTTGTAGGCCCCCGGCCCGCCGGGCACCAGCAGCAGATCATGGGCAGCCACAGGCGCCTCACCGATCAGCTCGTCGGCGACCATCTGCAGGCCACAGGAAGCGCGCACCAGGCGTTCGCCCAGAGCAAGGGTACGGATGCGGTAGTGCTGCTCGGTGGGCAGGTAGCGGTTGGCGATGGAAAACGCCTCGACCGGCCCGGCTACATCCAAGAGCAGCACCTGAGGAAACAGCAGGATAGCTACGTCTGTCATGACAGCGAAGTCTAGCGTTGCCAGGCGATAGCGCCATGGCAACGCGCTAAACCTTACTCCGCGCTCTGCGGCTCGGCGTTCTCGACAGCCTTGGCTTCAGCATCCGCTTTCGGCTTGGCCTGACGCCGCGCCTCCATGCGCTGACGCCGGGCCTGCTGCTTGGCATGCAGCGCCTGCGGCGCCGTCACCACACCAACGGGCTGGCCCTGCAGATCCAGACGCGGCGCATTCTCGGTCATCGCCGCCCAGTAACGCCCGCCCCGGCACCAGGCCGCGATGCCCAGCTTGAGCTGCTCCAGGGTGATGCCCAGCAGCTCCAGATGCTGCTCGGCATCCTTGAGGATGCCCTCCTTGAGCGGCACCTTGGGCGCTGGATTGACCGGGAAGGCCAAGGGGAAATGCTTCTGCAAACGCCAGATCGCCTCAACGGCAGGATCCTGCTCACGTTGCTTGGCTTTAGGCTGCGGCTTGCGCTTCTGCGGCTTAGCACCCTCGGTCTTGACTGGCGCCTTCACGCTCTCGGTCTTGACCTGCTCTTTCGCACTCTCGGCCTTGGCCTGGCCTTTTTCAGCCCGCAGGCGGTCACGTAGCTCAGCTAGTTGTTCGAAACCCATGGTTCAGTTCACAGCATCCTGGTTGATTCGTCGCGCAAGGGTATCCGATACGCAGCTTTCATACAGCCTTATCGATGGTCGGAATGCTCGGCGGTAGGGATTGGCAGGCTCAGTAGCCTGGTCTGTGGCCAAGGGAAAGCGATTCGACGGGCCGGGTTTGACCAAGAAGAATGGCAGCAAATCTTGGCTGCGACTGCTTTCGCCAAAAAGCAAACGTAGGCAAAGTCCTCAGGGACTCTCAGGTATCGATCAACCACCCACCTATTGGCGAGCAGCGAGCTCTACGACTAGCTACCAGGTGGCTGAGTCGGTGCGAAGCAGGTCTATTAACTCACGCAAACCTGGAGGCATTTGCCGGCGGCCTGGGTAGTAGATGTGGAATGCCGGCTCAATGGGTGCCCAGTCAGGTAGTACGACCTGGAGCTCTCCTCGCGAGATGTAATCTGCAATGCGCTCCTCAAGGCAGTACGTAATGCCTCTGCCCGATAGCGCCATCTGAATACCAAACTCGGTTTCGTTCACACAAAGCTGGCCGGGTACCTCAATCACTCGGTGATCGCCTTCCTTCTCGAAGTCCCAGCGATAGATAATGCCTTGACCGGTACGAATCTGAATGCAGTTATGGTTCTTCAGATCCTCCGGCACCAGGATCCGCGATGTCCGGTTGAGGTAACGAGGCGATGCCGCAGCAACCCAGCGCAGCTGTTCGCTGATGGGGACAGCAATGAAGTCTTCAGCGATCGTCCCGCCATACCTGATACCCGCATCAAAACCGGCAGCCAGGATGTCCACCATCCGATCATCCACTGCAACCTCGACTGACACATCCGGATAGGCTTCCAGGTACTTCGGCAGCCACCGATTGAAGAGCAGTCGAGCCCCGTCACTGAGGACGTTGATACGCAGGCGACCTGCAGGACGGTCGCGATGCCGATCTACTTCCGCCAGCGCCCCTCCAATTTCCTGAAAACCAACAGCCAGACGCTTCGCCAAGGTTGCGCCAGCGTCTGTCGGGGAAACTGTTCGGCTGGTTCTGTTAAGCAGCCTTACTCCCAGGCGGGTCTCCAGATTTCGAATGGAATGGCTAAGCGCGGACGTGGTGATACCCAGTTCAACGGCCGCTTTGGAGAAGCTGCGATGACTCTCCACCGCAAGAAAGGAATTCAGATCGGCTAAGTCGGCTCGTGACAGCTTTGTGGTCGGGAGTACTGGCATCGGGGCGCCTTTAATGTTGAGAATTTCTCAATAGCTCATGGAGAAAGCCTAAACAAAGCTGCTCCAATTACAGATTAACATTAAATAAATTCAACAATAGTTGATCTGACTCCATCGCCCCAAGACGAGTTCTTCCCGTGTTCCACCTTTATCTTGGCTTTGCTTACTTATACGTCCTGTGGCGTTTCGTTTTTCCTTTACCTATCTCGAAGGGCGGACGTATTGCCCTGGCTGCCGTCCTGCTCGTGGTATCGAAGTACCACCTGATTCAGATCTGGGTGTTCGGAAGTATGTTCTCGCCCGAAATGCCACGCTGGGCAGTGTTGGTCGCAGGCTGGGCTTTCTGCTCGTTCGTTCTGCTGTTCGTATTCGTGGTGCTGGCAGATCTGGCCAACGGCATTCTGTCAGTCCTGCGGATACGTGCAGCCAAAAAGCTGGTAGGACCCAGCAATCGGTACCTGGCCGCATCTTTCGCCCTTCTTCTGTCGGCATTTGGCGTGTACCAAGCGGCGCAGGTTCCAGGCGTTCGCACTGTGGAAGTCAGGATCAAGAATCTGCCGCAAGCGATGGATGGCCTGCGAGTAGTGCAGCTGACAGATCTGCACATCAGCAAGCTCTTCCAGACGCCCTGGGTAGAAGCGGTTGTCGCCCGTACCAATGCACTCAATCCCGACCTGATTCTGATCACAGGCGATCTGATGGATGGGACAACCACTGATCGACAGCTCGATGTGGCTCCCCTGGCAGGGCTGACTGCTAGCCTCGGCATCATCGGCATTCCTGGCAATCACGAGTACTACTTCAACGAGCCACAGTGGCGCACCGAGTTCGAGCGCCTCGGCATACAGATGCTGCTGAACGAGCACGTAGTGATTGGAGCAGGCACCGAGTCGCTGGTCGTAGCCGGTGTTACCGACGAAGCTGCCGCTCAATTCGGGATGGCTGGGCCTAACCTGAATGCTGCGCTCATGGGAGTGCCAGAAACTGCTCCCATCATTCTCCTCAAGCACCGACCAGCCGGTGCAGATCGCTCCGCCCAAGCAGGCGTATCCCTGCAGCTCTCTGGCCACACCCACGGCGGAATGATCAAGGGACTGGATCAGGTGGGCCGCTACGCCAACGAAGGTTTCATCTCCGGCGCCTACCAGGTCGGTGCGATGACGCTCTACACGAGCAATGGAACTGGCCTCTGGAATGGATTCCCCATTCGTATCGGCGTGCCCGCTGAGATCACCGAAGTCATTCTTCGCGTGGATTCGTCCACCTAATCCCAATCCAGGAGATTACTCATGGATCATCCAGCTATTCGCCAGAACAGAGTTGCAGTCATCACCGGCGCTGCAGTCGGAATCGGCTATGCAATTGCTAGTCGCCTGTCCCGATTGGGGATGAAGGTTGTTCTATTCGATAAGGACCAGACCACACTCGACGCAGCAGTACTCTCGCTGTATGGCGAGAACGCGAATGCTCAGGTGACCGCCGTCACAGGGGATGTAACGTCTCCCAGCGCATTGCAGGAACTGTTTGCTGTAGCCCGAGAGTTCGGCGAAGTGTCTTTCGTGGTCAACAATGCCGCCATCCTCAAAGGGGCGGGCCCCTGGAACGATCAGGAACAGTGGCGTACGACGATGGAGGTCAACTTCTGGGCGGTTCTTGCAGTCCAGCAGCTGTTCGTCGATTACCTGCTTACCCATGGCTACCCTGCCGCAATTGTGAATGTTGGCTCCAAGGAAGGAATTACCACCCCTCCAGGAAACACCGCCTACTCCGTTTCGAAGGTCGCAGTGAAGGTGCTGACCGAGCACCTTGAGCATGAGCTGCGCGAGCGTACCAATGGCCGCGTATCGGCCCATCTACTGATTCCCGGCTACACATTCACACCGATGAATTTTCCGGGCATGGCGGCCGGCTCCGCAAAACCCAACGCGCCATGGACAGCCGATCAGGTCGTTGATCGCTTGTTGGAGGGCTTGGCTCGTAGCGACTTCTACATCTTCTGCGAGGACAACGAAGTCAGTCGCGAGCTAGATCAGCGACGCATGCAGTGGAGCGCAGACGACCTTATCCAAAACCGGCCTGCCTTGTCTCGTTGGCATCCCGTGTTCCGCGAGCAGTTCAACGCGTACATCGCTGATGTGGCCCCGCCGCAGTAACCCCATCGAAGTGCGCTGCAGCGCAGCAACCTCTTACTGCTCCTTTGCAATGTCCTACCTATGAAGGGGCGGGCATCTTTTTTCCGAGAACTTCCATGGCCTCGATATCAAGCGCTTCACCGCGCCTCTCAGACAGTTCAGAAATTCACGCCCCGCATGGCGTAGCAACTGCGATAGTCACCCTCGGGCTTGGAGGCCTTTTCATCGGTACCGGTGAGTTCGCTTCGATGAGCCTCTTGCCCGGCCTGGCCGAAAGCACCGGGGTGTCTATACCAACGGCAGGCAGCTACATCAGCGCGTATGCGCTGGGTGTTGTGATTGGTGCTCCGCTGATCGCGATCCTGGCAGCACGCTCGTCTCGAAAAGCACTTTTGATTGCCCTCATCGCACTATTCGCCATCGGCTACGCCGCCAGTGCTGTCGCATGGGACCACTTCAGTCTGCTGGGCGCACGCTTTCTGGCAGGACTACCTCATGGTGCTTACTACGGCGTTGCCTGCCTGGTTGCTACCGCCATGGTGGGTGAAGGGCGAAAGGCGCAAGCGGCTGGATATGTAATGGCCGGTCTTGCGGCCGCCAACGTGATAGGTGTGCCCGCGGCGACCTGGATAGGTCAAACGTTCGGCTGGAGAGCAGCTTTTGGATCACTCGCTGTAGCTGGTATCGCCACAATGCTCTTGTTCTGGCTGTACGTCCCGTCGGTACCGTGTGATCCAAACGCCAGTCCTAGGGCCGAGCTGAGTGGGCTCAAGCGCCCATTGATATGGCTGACGTTAGCGACTGCTTCGATCGGTTTCGGTGGCATGTTCGCGGTGTACAGCTACATCACTCCAACGCTGACCGAGGTGACAGGCTTCTCTATCAACCAGGTACCGATGGTGCTGGCCTTCTGGGGCGTCGGCATGATCGCTGGCAACCTGATTGGTGGCTGGTTAGCGGATCGCGGGCTCATCCGAGCCATCTTCGCCATCATGGTGTGGAACGTGATTTTCCTGACGTTGTTCTCTCTGCTTGCTCCGTCGAAGGTTGGGACGCTCGCGGTTCTGTTCCTGGTCGGTTGTGGTTTCGCACTGGTACCCGCTCTTCAGGTGCGCTTGATGAATGTCGCCGGAGACGCACAGACACTTGCTGCCGCACTCAATCACAGCGCCTTCAACATCTCGAACGCGGTGGGAGCGGGCCTCGGCGGGATGTCTATCGCTATGGGTTTAGGCTGGGCATCAACGGGGTGGGTTGGAGCCCTGCTTGCGCTCCTGGGCATCGTGGCGATGGTCATTTCCGTGATGCTGGAAAGAGCGGCAAGAACCACATCGCCGTCAAAGTGATCCCATCGATGAAAGAGCACTCCACTGCTTCCGAACTGTTTTGTTAATCCCTGGTGAGGTAACCATGACGAACCACCAACCTATGATCGAGCTATCCGACGGGAATGTGATTCCCCAACTGGGCTTGGGGGTTTGGCAAGCAAGCCAAGAGCAAGCCCGCACCTCCGTCAGCCAAGCGCTGAAGATCGGATACCGTCACATTGATACCGCCTCGATCTATGAAAACGAGGAAGGTGTCGGAGCAGGCCTGCGTGACTCCGGTATCGACCGTGAGAAGGTCTTCGTAACCACCAAGATCTGGAACGCCGACCAGGGGTTTGAAGCTTCTTGCCAAGCTCTGGATAAGAGCCTGGCTAGGCTCAAGCTGGATTACGTTGACTTGCTACTCATTCACTGGCCGGCGCCGGCGAAAGGACTATTCGTTGATACCTGGAGGGCGATGATCGAGGCCAAGAAGCTAGGCAAGGCCCGCTCCATTGGCGTCTCAAACTTCAACCCAGATAACCTGCAGCGCCTGATTGAGGAAACAGGAGTTGCCCCAGTCCTGAACCAGATCGAGCTGCACCCATACTTCCAGCGGGCTGACCTACGCAAGAGCAACGCCGAGCTTGGAATTCGTACCGAGTCCTGGAGCCCATTGGCGCAGGGGAAAGCACTCGCCGATCCGCTAGTACGCAAAATTGCGGCTAAGCATGACCGTACGTGCTCTCAGGTAATCATCCGCTGGCATCTGCAGCTTGGCCTGGTGGTCATTCCCAAGTCAGTCACGGAAGCTCGTATCCGAGAGAACTACTGCGTGTTCGACTTCGAATTGACTACCGATGATATGGGAGCAATTGCCGCTATCGACAGAGAGCAGCGTCTGGGGCCAGATCCAATCGTGCTTGGCTAAGCTTTTTCTTTCGACTTGAGACAAACAGGCTATGAGTTGCTAGCGGGTTGTGATCGTCTGCTCCAGGCCGAAAGCAGCCAATCCCTCTAAATACAAATCCCCACAGCCCAAACAAAAATTCCCCGCATCGCCCAAAAGACGATGCGAGGTACTGCTTTAGAAGGCAAAGCAAGAGCAACCGAAGGCGCCCCAGAAGCCCTGGAAGTCGCTGACCGGGGCGTTGGAGAGGCGGGCGCGTTCGTGGCTGTGGGCGTGGACGGCGCAGGAGCCGACGCACTGGTGTACCTGGGCCACTAGCGGTGCGTTCTGCCGCCAGTGGCCGGGCACCAGGGCCACTGGTGACCAGTCGGGCATCACCGGTAGCGCGGGCGGGCCGAGTTTGTCGAATTCGGCGGCAGCGTAGACCACCTTGCCGTCGACCACGGTAAGCACCGATTCCAGCCACTTGATCTGCTCGTCCTCGATGGCGAAGAAGTCCGCCGACAGGGCCACCAGATCTGCCAGTTGGCCAACCTTGATCTGCCCCTTCTTGCCCTGCTCGCTGGAGAACCAGGCGCTGCCGTGGGTAAACAGTTGCAGTGCGGTGGCGCGCGGCAGGCCCTGTGGGTACAGCTCCAGGCCGCCGACGGTCTTGCCGCTGACCAGCCAGTACAGCGACGTCCAGGGGTTGTAGCTGGAGACGCGGGTGGCATCGGTGCCGGCGCCGACCGGCACGCCTTCGGCCAGCATGCGCTGGATTGGCGGGGTCTGTTCGGCGGCCTTGGCGCCGTAGCGGTCGACGAAGTATTCGCCCTGGAAGGCCATGCGATCCTGAATCGCGATGCCGCCGCCGAGGGCGCGCACGCGCTCGATATTGCGCGGGCTGATGGTTTCGGCGTGGTCGAAGAACCACGGCAGGCCATTGAAGGGAATGTCGCGGTCGACCTTCTCGAACACGTCGAGCATGCGCGAGATGGATTCGTCATAGGTGGCGTGCAGGCGGAACGGCCAGCGCTGCTCGACCAGGTGGCGCACCACCGGCTCCAGTTCGGCTTCCATGCTGGCAGCCAGATTCGGACGCGGTTCGAGGAAGTCCTCGAAGTCGGCGGCGGAGAACACCAGCATTTCGCCGGCGCCGTTGTGGCGGAAGAAGTCGCTGCCCTGCCCCGGTTTGACGATCTTGCTCCAGTTCTGGAAGTCGGCCAGCTCTTCCTTGGGCTTCTGGGTGAACAGGTTGTAGGCGATGCGTACGCTGAGCTGACCTTCCTTGGCCAGTTGCTCGATCACCTGATAGTCGTCCGGGTAGTTCTGGAAACCACCGCCCGCGTCGATGGCGCTGGTCACGCCGAGGCGGTTGAGTTCGCGCATGAACTGGCGGGTGGAGTTGACCTGGTACTCCAGCGGCAGCTTAGGTCCCTTGGCCAGGGTGGCGTAGAGGATCATCGCGTTGGGCCGCGCCACCAGCATGCCAGTAGGCTCGCCGTTGGCATCGCGGACGATCTCGCCGCCGGGCGGATTGGGCGTGTTGCGGTCGTAGCCGACCACCCGTAGCGCCGCGCGGTTGAGCAGCGCGCGGTCATAGAGGTGGAGGATGAATACCGGGGTATCCGGCGCCGCCTGGTTGATCTCTTCCAGGGTGGGCATGCGCTTTTCGGCGAACTGGAATTCGTTCCAGCCGCCGACCACACGCACCCACTGCGGCGCCGGGGTGCGCTCGGCCTGGGTCTTGAGCATGCGCAGGGCATCGGCCAGCGACGGCACGCCCTCCCAGCGCAGCTCCAGGTTGTAGTTGAGGCCGCCACGGATCAGGTGCAGGTGCGAGTCGTTGAGGCCGGGGATGACGGTGCGCCGCTGCAGGTCGATGACCTGGGTGCCGGCGCCACGCAGCGGCATGACCTCGGCGTCGCTGCCGACGGCGACGAAGCGGCCGTCCTGAATGGCCACTGCCGTGGCCTGCGGGTTTTCACGGTCGACCGTGTGCAGACGGCCGTTGAACAGAATCAGATCGGGATGCATGGAAGAACCTCCTTGCCGTTCGCCGCCGAAGATCGGCAGCGTCGGCCATAGCGCACCAGCGGCGCCGAGAATGGACGAGGCGGCGAGAAAGCGTCGCCGGCTGTTGGAAGTGGATTCATCGCTCATGGTTGTCTCCAGGGCCGGGAGCCTCCAGCCAGGGCGCGAGCCAGCGGGTGACGCGCGGCATGAACAGGTAGACCACCAGCAGGACGATGCTCAGGGTGATCACCACGTTGCTCGGCAACCAGCCGCCCAGCCAGGGCCAGGCGACGAATGCCGGGTGCCACAACTGCGGCACCAGCAGGCTCAGCGGCAGGATCACCAGGAAGCTGACACAGGCCTGCTTCCAGCGCGGTGGCTGGGGCTGCTGCGGGCTGGCCGGGGCGAACCAGAACTCACGCGTCGGGTGCAGCTCCAGCGCTTCGTCCTCCAGCAACAGCGGCGCGACCTCTGCCACCAGTTGCCGACGCACCTCGGAGCCCAGCCAATGTTGCAGGCGCTCCGGCCCGGTGAAGCGCAGCACGCTGGTGAACAGCGGCGCGCCCTGTTCGTGGCTGCGGATCACGTCCACCCCGAGATGCCCCGGATAGTCCTGCGCGACGCCGACGATGCGGCGCAACCAGGCCTCGTACTGCGCCGCCTGAGCGGGCCGCACGCGATGGCGGATCAGCAGGGTGACCGGATCGTCGGCCCCCTGCCCTTCATCAGGCCGGAGGGCGCTCATTGCAGATGCCGCTTCAGCTCGACGCCAGCCTGGCGCATCGCGCTATGCACGGTGGGCACATGGGCAAGCGGGTTGAGCAGGCCGTAGTCGTGGATCATGCCGTTGTAGCGCACGGCGGTGACCTCGACGCCGGCTGCGTCCAGCTTGCGTGCATAGGCCTCGCCTTCGTCACGCAGCACGTCGAACTCGGCGGTCTGCACCAGTGCTGGCGGCAGGCCCTTGAGCTGTTCGCTGCTGGCGCGCAGTGGCGAGGCATGGATCTCGGCACGTTGGGCGGCATCGGTGGTGTAGCTGTCCCAGAACCACTCCATCATCGGCTTGGTGAGGAAGTAACCCTGGGCGAACTGGCTGTAGGACGCGTTATCGAAGCTGGCGTCGGTCACCGGCCACAGCAGCAGCTGGAAACGCAGCTTCGGCGTGCCCGCTTCCTTGGCCTTGAGCGCGACCACGGCGGCCATGTTGCCGCCAACGCTATTGCCGGCCACGGCCAGGCGACTGGCGTCCACGCCGAGTTCCTTGCCGTGCTCGGCCACCCAGCGAGTCGCCGCGTAGGCCTGGTCGATGGCGGTGGGATAGTGCGCTTCCGGCGACGGCGAATAGCCGACGTAGACCGCCACCGCCCCGGAGTTCACCACCAGGTCACGGATCAGGCGGGCGTGGGTCGGGTAGTCCCCCAGCACCCAGCCGCCGCCGTGGAAGAACATGAACACCGGCGGCGTGCCCTTGACGCCCTCCGGGCGCACGACGGTCAGCTTCAGCGGCTGGCCACCGACCTGGATGGTCTTGTCCTCGACCTTGACGCCGGAGAGGTCAACCTTCACCGAGTTCTGCGCGCCCACCAGCACAGCGCGGGCGTCCTGCGGGCTGAGGCTTTCCAGCGGCTTGCCGCCGCCCTTTTCCAGTGCTTCGAGGAAGGTGCGGGTGTTGCTTTCCACACCGCTGTAATCAGCGGCGTGCACCTGGCCGATGGCCAGGGCGATTACTGCACTCAGCAAGGCAATGCGGGGCATGTTGTCTGCTCCTTTCAAGCAACCAGAGTGAGGGTCACGTCGATGTTGTCGCGCGTGGCGTTGGAGTACGGGCAGACGATGTGCGCGCGCTCCACCAGGGTTTGCGCCGCCTCGGCATCGAGCCCGGGCAGGCTGATGCGCAGCTCCACCTCGATGCCGAAACCGGTGGGGATGGCGCCGATGCCGACCACGCCTTCGATGGACACGTCAGCCGGAATGGCCAGCTTGTCGCGCGCCGCGACGAACTTCATCGCGCCGAGAAAGCAGGCCGAGTAACCGGCGGCGAACAGTTGCTCCGGGTTGGTACCGGCGCCGCCGGCACCACCCAGCTCGCGTGGCGTGGTCAGGGCCACATCGAGCACGCCATCGCTGGAGATGGCACGGCCGTCACGCCCGCCCGTGGCTTCGGCGTAGGCGCGGTAGAGAACCTTTTCGATGCTCATCTCAGTGGCCTTCCGAGGCGTTGAACATGGTCTTGGCGTAGATCAGGCCCAGGCCATAGGCGCCGCCGTTCTCGATGGCAGTCTTCACGGTCTGGTTGTAGGTTTCGCCACGGGCCCAGTCGCGCTGCAGTTCGAGCAGGTATTGCAGCGAGGTCATCGGGCGCGCGCCGAGCTGGATCATGCGCTGCACGGCCATGTCGTGCGCCTCGGTGGATACGTCGCCACAGGCATCGGTGATCATGTACACCTCGAAGCCCTGATCCAGCGCCGACAGCGCCGGGCCAACGATGCACACGGAAGTCCACAGACCGGCGAGGACGATCTTCGGCTTGCCGATGCGGTTCACTTCCACGGCGATGCGCGGGTCTTCCCAGGTGTTCATGGTGGTGCGGTCGATCACCTGATGATCCGGGAATACCGACTTGATCTCGTCGAAGATCGGACCGGAGAAGCTCTTCTCGGCGACGGTGGTGAGGATGGTCGACACGCCGAACTCGCAGGCGGCCTTGGCTACCAGCGCAGCGTTATTACGCAGGCTCACCGCGTCGATGGACTTGGTGGCGAAGGCCATCTGCGACTGGTGGTCGATCATGATCAGGGTATGGTTGTGCGGATCGAGCAGGGTTTTACCGGGAGCAGCGATAGCGGTAGCCATGGAGGTTCTCCAAAAAATGGGATCAGGGAACCATCAGCTTCCGTCAGCGCAACGGCGAAGAATTGAAGCGGCGTGCTCGCTTTGAAAGGATGTGTGGCTTTATTGCGGGGCTCAGGGATCGAGCAAGCGCGCACGGGTACAAGCCGAGCACAGGCATGCAAGCGTTGGCGCGGCGAGACGCACAAGCTGGTGGCATTCATCCAAGCAATCGGAGCCACTCATGACCGCCGCTACCCCACCACTGCCCGCCCCGCTCGCCTGGGGTCTGCTGTTCCTGCGCGTGACCGCTGCACTCCTGCTAATGCAGATACACGGTTTGCCCAAGCTGCTGCACTGGCCAGACGCCCTGCAGCAAATCGAAGATCCCTTCGGCCTGGGCGCGACACTCACACTGAGCCTGGCGATCTTCGCCGAAGTGCTCTGCCCCCTGCTGCTGATCGCCGGGCTCTATGCGCGCCTGGCCTGCCTGCCGATCATCGCCGTGCTGCTGGTGGCATTGGCAGTGGTGCACCCCGACTGGAGCCTGGAACAAGGCCAGTTCGCCTGGTGGATGCTGGTGATTTTCGTCAGTCTGGCCCTGACCGGCCCTGGGCCTTATCGACTGCCGTTGCCTTGGCAGCGACTGGAACGTCAGCGCGGGACGCAGTGATCTGGCTAATGGGGTGCGAGGTTACTGCTCGGAGTGCGCCCGACAATTGCGCATAACGGCTCACCCTTGAACGGCGGCGTGGCCTGAACCCTGGTGGGCAAGCTTCGCGTTGCCCACCCTACGCGACGGGTATATCGGCGTAGGGTGGATGACGCCTTTTTCATCCACCACTGGCGTGGATTGTCCGGGCTACGTGCGAGCTGGACAGCGCGTAGGGGGCTCAGGAGCGCAAGCGAACAGTCCGCCAGCCCAAATAGGCGCACTGCTTCGCCGTCCTACGCGCTGGAACTCAAGGCGCCAGCCGCTCGCGAATCCAGGCCTCGCCCTTGAGACGGTAGTTGAGGCGGTCGTGCAGGCGGCTCGTGCGGCCTTGCCAGAACTCGATGCGCTCGGGCAGCAGGCGGTAACCGCCCCAGTGTGGCGGGCAGTGTGGGGTCTGGTTGAGGAAGCGTTTTTCGGTTTCCGCCAGCAGGCTCTCCAGCTCGGCACGGTCGCGGATCACGCGGCTCTGCGGCGAGGCCCAGGCGCCGATGCGGCTGCCCAGCGGGCGCACCTGGAAGTAGCCGTCGGATTCGGCCGGGGTCACCTGCTCGACTCGGCCTTCGATACGCACCTGACGCTCCAGGCTGGGCCAGAAGAAGGTCATGGCAGCGAACGGCCGCGCCGCAAGCTGACGCCCCTTGGCGCTGTCGTAGTTGCTGAAGAAGGTGAAGCCGCGCTCGTCGAGGCCCTTGAGCAACAGCACGCGGCAGTGCGGACGGCCGTCGTCGTCGACGGTGGCCAGGGTCATGGCGTTCGGTTCGACCGGCGGTTGCTCGGTCTTTACCGCATCCTCGAACCACTGGCGAAACAGGGAGAGGGGTTCCAGCGGGGCCTGAGTTTCGCTCAGGCCGTCGCGGGTGTAGTCACGGCGCATATCGGCCAGGGTTTGGGTCATGACACGTCCTCAATCCTTTGGAAATGCCCCCAAGCTTACTCCTACTTACCCTGTTTTCCTTGATCTACGGCAGCTACCTTGGGTGCCTCTTTCAACTCGGCCTTGGCCGGCTGGCTGTACTTGGCGATGAGGCCCTGCATGGTGTCGCGCGAGGTCAGGAGGATTTCCACGCGGCGGTTGAGGGCACGGCCAGCAGCCGTGTCGTTGGCCGCACGCGGTGCGTCGGAACCCAGACCCATGACCTGCAGACGGTTCTGCTTGAGGCCGCTGAGGCGGAAGATCGAGGTGACGGCACGCGCACGCTGCTGACTCAGCTCGCGGTTATCGGCGGCGTTACCACTGCTGTCGGCATGGCCGAGTACCACCACAGCAACGTCGTTGTCGGCTTCGAGCAGCTTGGCGACACGGGTGATCGGCCCCAGGCTGGCCGGCAGCAGCATCTGCGGGCGATCCGGGTTGAACGAGCCCTGCACCGGCGCGGTGACGACCAGCAGGTTCTCGCGGCGCTCGAGTTCGAAGTTGGTGCCCTTGACCGCTTCACGCAGCTTCGGCTCGTATTCGTCAAGCCAGGCGCGGGTGACCTGCGGCGGCGGCATCACGGCCGGCTTGGCGACCTCTTCCTTTTTCTTGTCCGCACTGGAGCAGCCGGCGATCAGCAGGCAGCAGGTGAAGGCGATGATCTTGTTGCGCATGAAGCCCCCCAGGGTCTCAATCGATTCGAATTATTCATAACGCGACTGCCGGGCAGTGTAGACCGGCAGTTACAGGCATTGGGCCAATACCCGCGCCAGCTTCTGCGCGCGCGGATCCATCAGGACATAAGGCCCGAGATTGTTGATGACGAAGCCGAACGCGACATCCCGTTCGGGGTCGGCAAAGCCGCTTGAGCCACCCGCGCCTGGATGGCCGAAGGCGTTGCCGCCGAGGCCGTAGGTGGCGTTGGCCACCTCGGCTTGGTCGAGCATGCAGCCAAGGCCGAAACGGGTGCGGGTGAGCAGGGTCTTGTCTTCGCCGACGCCGTGTTCACGGGTCATCTTATTGAGCAGTTCGCTTTCCAGCAGGCTGCCGTCGAGCAGACCGGCATAGAAGCCGGCCAGGCTGCGCGCGTTGCCGTGGCCGTTCGCCGCCGGCTGCTGCATGCGCCGCCACTCGGGCTTGTTGGTGCTGGTCATGATCGATGGCGGGTTGGTGAACGAGCGCGTGCTCATGGCACTGGCGTCAGTCATCATCACCTTGAGCAGACGTTGCGCGGCGGCATCGCCGAGGTTGCCCTTGCCGCGGGCGATATGCGCCACGCGCTCGAATTCGCTGTCCGCCAGGCCGACATGAAAATCCAGGCCCAGCGGCTTGGCGATGCGCGCGGCGATGCTCTCACCGGGGCCACGCCCCTCGACGCGGCGAATCAGCTCACCAATCAGCCAGCCATAGGTGATCGGTGCATAACCCTGGCCGTCGCCGAGTGGCCACCAAGGGGCCTCGGCAGCCAGTGCGGCGGTCATGGTCGACCAGTCATAAAGGGCTTCCGCCGGCAGCAGCTCACGCAGTGCCGGCAGGCCGGCCTGATGGCAAAGCAGGTGACGCAGGGTGATGCGCTCCTTGCCGGCGGCGGCGAACTCGGGCCAGTAGCGGGCGACCGGGGCGTCGAGTTCGAGCTTACCCTCGCCCACCAGTTGCAGGGCGACCACGGCGGCGAAAGGTTTGGTGCAAGAGAACAGGTTGGCGATGGTGTCGCTATGCCAGGCCTGCTGGCCGTCCTTGTCCATCACCCCGGCCCAGATATCGATGACGGTTTCCCCGCCGACCTGGATGCACAGCGCGGCGCCGCGCTCCTGAGGATCGTCGAAGAGGCTGGCGAAGGCTTCCTTCACCGCCTCGAAGCGCAAGTCGAAATAACCCTGAACCTGCACGTTTGACTCCTTGAACGAAATTGCGCGCATTGTTCCAGCCAATGCGCCAGTTGGGAACCGTCAGCACCCCACAAAGGCCCGTGGTACGGGCGCTTCAGTGGATTTCCCGACGAAAGGGCGGCAAGGCATTGAGAATCGCCTTGCCGTAGCGCTGGGTGACCACGCGCCGATCCAGCAGGGTGATGGTGCCGCGATCGGCCTCGGTACGCAGCAAACGCCCGCACGCCTGCACCAGGCGCAGCGAGGCGTCGGGCACGGCGATTTCCATGAAGGGGTTGCCGCCGCGCGCCTCGATCCATTCGGCCAGCGCCGCCTCGACCGGGTCATCCGGTACGGCGAAGGGAATCTTGGCGATCACCACGTGCTCGCAGTAGGCGCCCGGCAGGTCGACGCCCTCGGCGAAGCTGGCCAGACCGAACAGCACGCTCTCTTCGCCGGAGTCGACGCGCGCCTTGTGCTTGTTCAGGGTTTCCTGCTTGGACAGGTTGCCCTGGATGAACACGCGCTTGCGCCAGTCACGCTCCAGGCCATCGAATACGTCCTGCATCTGCCGGCGCGAGGAGAACAGCACCAGCGTCCCGCGGCTGCCAGCCACCAGCGTCGGCAGCTCGCGGATGATCGCAGCGGTGTGTGCGGCGGCATCGCGCGGGTCGGCCTTGAGGTCGGGCACTCGCAGCACGCCGGCATCGGCGTGGTGGAAGGGGCTCGGCACGATGGCGGTGACCGCCACCTTGGGCAGCCCGGCACGCATGCGGTAACGGTCGAAGGTGCCCAGCGCGGTCAGCGTCGCGGAGGTCACCAGACAGCCATAAGCGACGTTCCACAGGTTGCGACGCAGGGTTTCAGCGGCGAGGATCGGGCTGGCGTTGACCTCGATGTCGTACAGCGCACCGCTCTCGGCCAGAGTCAGCCAGCGCGCCATGGGCGGGCTTTCTTCCGGGTCTTCGGCGGTAAAGGCCAGCCACAGCTCCCAGTTGCCCTTGGCCCGCGCCATCAGGCTGCCGAACAGCGGATACCACTCCTCGGCCTGGTGGCTGGCGATGCCCACGGCGCCCTCGCCGTCCATCGCTTCCTTGAGCAGTTCGGTGACGCCGGTGAACAGGTCATTGAGCTTGGAGAAGCCCTTCTTCAGCTCCAAGCCCAGCTCGGTCAGGTGCTCCGGCACCACGCCGCCGACGAAGCGATGACGCGGGCGTTCGCGCCCTTCCATGTCCTCGCCGGCCTTGAAGTCGGCAATCTCTTCGCAAGCGTTGAACATGAACTGCTGCTGGGTCTTCAGCTCACGGGCCAGCTCCGGCACCTGTTCGATCAGACGGCCAAGATCGCCGGGCAGCGGGTTCTGCGCCAGCAGCTTGGTCAGGTTCTTGTCGATCTGGGTCAGCCAGTCGGAGGTACTGCGCAGGCGGGTGAAATGGGCGAAGTGGCCGATGGCCTTGTCCGGCAGGTGGTGACCTTCGTCGAACACGTAGAGGGTTTCGCGCGGATCCGGCAGCACCGCACCGCCGCCCAGCGCCAGGTCGGCCAGTACCATGTCATGGTTGGTGACGATCACGTCGACCTTACCCATGCCCTCGCGCGCCTTGTAGAAGGCGCACTGCTGGAAGTTCGGGCAATGGCGGTTGGTGCACTGGCTGTGGTCGGTGGTCAGTTGTGCCCAGCGGCTGTCTTCCAGCTCTTCGGGCCAACTGTCGCGGTCGCCGTCCCACTTGTTGCCGGCGAGTTTCTCGATCATTGCGGTGAACAGCTTCTGGCCCTGCTCGTCGACGTCGATCTTGAAGCCTTCATCCTCGAACAGCTGGGCCGTGGCGCTCTGTGCGGCGCCGTCCTGCAGCAGGTTGTCTAGCTTGGACAGGCACAGATAGCGGCCACGCCCCTTGGCCAGGGCGAAGCTGAAGTTCAGGCCGCTGTTGCGCAACAGATCGGGCAGATCCTTGTGCACGATCTGCTCCTGCAGGGCCACGGTGGCGGTGGCGATCACCAGACGCTTGCCGGCCGCCTTGGCGGTAGGGATGGTGGCCAGGCTGTAGGCGACGGTCTTGCCGGTACCAGTGCCGGCCTCTACAGCTACCACGGCGGGGTCGCCCAGGCGCTTGCCCTCGTCGTCGCTCTTGATGGTGCCGAGCACCTTGGCGATCTCGGCGATCATCAACCGCTGGCCGTAGCGAGGCTTGAGCGACTTGGCCTCGAGGAAGCGGGAATAGGCGCCCTGGATCTGGGACTTGAGTTCGGTGCTGAGCATGGATTCTGAAACGAAAAAGGCTGGATAAATTTTCAGTATTCGCGGAGCGGCCGCTATCATAGCGCGCCAATCGATCCGGCGCAGAACCCTGTGCTGAACGAGCATGACAAGAATCGACAGGAGAGGCCCGATGACTTTCTACGCACCGCTCTACACCCTGCACCTGCTGGCAGCCCTGATCTGGGTCGGCGGCATGTTCTTCGCCTGGATGATCCTGCGTCCCGCCGCCGTCGAGGTGCTGGAAGCCCCTGCCCGCCTGCGCCTGTGGCTGAACGTGTTCAAGCGCTTCTTCGTCTGGGTCTGGGTCGCGGTGCTGGTGCTGCCGGTAACCGGCATGGGCATGCTGCATGCGGGCTATGGCGGCTTCGACGGCGCACCACGCTACGTGCACATCATGATGGGGCTGTATCTGGTGATGCTGGCGCTGTTCCTGCGTATTCAAGCCCTGCAACTGCCGGAGCTGCGCCGCGCGGTGGAAGCGGAGAACTGGCCGGCTGGCGGCGAAGTGCTGGGGCGCATCCGCCGCGTGGTGGGCAGCAACCTGCTGATCGGCCTGGCGCTGATCGCGCTGGTGGCCATGCGCCCTTCCTTCTGAATCGGCGGACAAGCGCCGGGCTCGCACCCGGCGCACGGGCTCTTAGAAACGCAGTACCTGCAAGTCGCCATCGGGGCCGGCGCTACCCGGGCGCCCCGGCTTGCCTGGGCTGCCGTCCGGCGCACCCTTGACGCCATACAGCCAGCAATCCTTGGCTGCGCCGCCACGCCCGGCCTTGCCAGCGCTGCCGGCTTCACCACCGGCACCACCGTCGAGCAGCACCTGCAACTTCTCCTGCGCCACTTCGTTCGGCACTTCCAGGATGACCTTGCCGCCCGGAGCACCCGGATGACCGTCGCTGCCATCCTGGCCGTCGTAACCGGCGCTGGCACTGCCCCAGGTGCAGCCGCCGGGCTGACCGTGGGCGCCATCGAGGCCGGCATAGCCGGGCCTGCCACGGCCGCCGCGCACGTCGAGGGTCAGCGACTCCACCGTCAGTTTGTGCATCTTCACGCGGATCTCACGGCCCGGTGTAGCCGGATGGTTGTAGGTACCTGCCGCGCCCTTGGCGCTGATCCAGGCGCCATCCGCGACATCGGCATCGAGCACCTCGATGCGCAGAGGCTGATCGCTCGGCGCGACACCAATACGGGCGTCACGGCCCATCAGCAATTGGCCGATATGCAGCTCGGTGACCGAGGGCGGGATCAGCAGGGTCGCCTGATCCGCCACTTCGAGCCGGTCGAGATGCAGCACGCTTGCCGAAGTCGGCAGACGCATCAGGGTGTTGCTGGCGACACTGACCTGCGAGTTGGCCATGGCTGTCGCCGCGCAAAAGCACAGTGCATAGGCAAGTTTACGCATGGGCCACCTCCGCGTTCGCAACCGCTGGGGCTTCGGGCTTCGCTAGCGCATAGAGATGGAAGATACCGAACAGCATGACCT
This sequence comes from Pseudomonas sp. C11, assembly GCF_034683865.1. Classification (NCBI taxonomy): domain Bacteria; kingdom Pseudomonadati; phylum Pseudomonadota; class Gammaproteobacteria; order Pseudomonadales; family Pseudomonadaceae; genus Pseudomonas; species Pseudomonas sp. C11. The sequence goes on along the minus strand of NZ_JAWIIP010000016.1, from coordinate 24,592 downwards.
GGAAACGGTCATGCCAGGGGCTGGCGCCGGTTGCCGGCACCTTGACGAACAGCCACAGCTGCAGAGCATGCAGTACCAGCAGGCAGGCGGCGAGCAGGTAGATCATCTGCTGGAACGGGCTATCCAGCCAGTGCCCGAGTGCCGCCGCAAAAACCAGCCAGAACGCCCCCGCAAGTGCCTTGCCAAGCATCATCAGTACCTTCATCGCCGCCCTCGTGTAAGCATTCTTCTAGTTGGGTGCAGCACGTTAACCGGTCGCGAGGGCAACCACCAGAGCAACACGCGATATCCAGGCGCCTGCACGCCAGAAATGACGAAGCCCCGCCTGGCCGGAGCCAGACGGGGCTTGCGCTGACAGGCGAGGGTCAGGGACGCGCTTCGACCTCAGCCTCTACACGACGGTTGATGGCACGGCCTTCGGCAGTGGCGTTGTCAGCCACCGGACGGGACTCGCCATAACCCACGGCATTGACGCGGTTGCCTTCGACACCGTACTGATTGACCAGGACGTCACGCACGGCCTTGGCACGACGCTCGGACAGGCCCTGGTTGTAGGTATCGCTGCCCACGGAGTCGGTGTGACCTTCGACCACGGTGCTGGTGGACGGATACTGTTTCATGAAGTCCGCGAGCGCCTTGATGTCGCCGTAGCTCTCCTGCTTGACCTGGGCCTTGTCGAAGTCGAACTTGACGTCCAGCTCGACCCGCACGGCTTCAGCCGGCTCGGCGACCACGACTTCTTCCTGCTCGACGACCACTTCCTCGACTTGAGCAACCTTCTGCGAATCGGCACCGTGCACCCAGCAATAGGCTGCACCCATACCCGCACCGACCAGAGCGCCGCCGCCCGCCCAGCTAGAACTTTCGATCGCCCCCAATGCCGCGCCACCCACACCGCCGACGGCGGCACAGGTCGGCCAGTCGGTTTTCTGCACGCCAGCGCAGCCGGTCAACAGGGTGCCGGCCAGAATCAGGGGTACTGCGTTCCTTGTGATACTCATAATTTTAGGTCTCCAATGTTCATCGGCCCATAACCGATCCTCAACCAGTAAAGACGGCTATGGAGTGATACGCCAGTTATGCCCTTTTCCACGGTGATGCATGCGCCGCATTGGCGCGTTCCCTGCCGCAATGGCAGTGAATGACGCACTGGGTTAGCCTTTGCTTCCCAGCTAGAGGACGCCAGATGACCCGCCATCCTTCTTCCCGTACACCTCAGCAGGCCCTGGCCGCCCTGCTCGATCGCTATGCCCCGCAGCACCTGCTGCTGGTAGGCGCCAGCGCCCTGCCGGCCGTCAGCGCCTTCCAGGAGGCTCATCCACAATGCCGCATCGACATCGCCCCGGCGGCCCCGCTGTCCACCGAACTGCGCAGCCAGCGCTACGACCTGGCCCTGCTGGTCGACTGCCTGGAGCACCTGTCCAAGAAGCAAGGCCTCGAGCTGCTCGGCGGCATTCGCAACCTCAATGCCAGCCGCGTCGCCACCCTGGTGGACATGCACGCCTGCGACTGGCAGGAAACCGACTTCTACGCCCTGGCCATGCAGGCCAGCGAATGCTTCCAGCGTGAAGGCCAAGTGCTACATCTGTTCACCTATGATCTACTCGATTACAAGCAAGTTCCCGACTGGTTGAACGCAAAGTTCTGGGCCAACCCCGAACTTTTCGGCAAATACTGGTGGTGAGCCGATGACGACCGCTATTTCCAACTGCCCATGTGGCAGTGGCAACCCGCTCGCACAGTGCTGTGGCCGCTACCATGCCGGCACCCCGGCGCCCTGCGCCGAGCAACTCATGCGCTCGCGCTACAGCGCCTATGTACTGGGCCTGGTGGACTACCTGGTGGCAACCACCTTGCCAGCTCAGCAAGCGCTTCTGGATCGCACCGCCATCGCCGCCTGGAGCGCCCAGAGCACCTGGCTCGGCCTCGAGGTGGAAAGCAGCGAAGTCTTCGGTGGCAAGCCCGAACATGCCCAGGTCACCTTCACTGCACGCTGGCATGACGAGAACGGCGAGCACAGCCATCGCGAATGCTCGGCTTTCGTGCAGCACGAGGGCCACTGGTACTTCATCGACCCCACCGCGCCGCTCAAGGCTGGCCGCAACGATCCCTGCCCCTGCGGCAGCGGCCAGAAGTTCAAGAAATGCTGCAGCGCTTACCTGGGCTGAATATGCCCTGACAAGCGCACCGGCTTCTGCTTGAGTTGATCACTTCGGGCCAGCCAATCGCCCGCGCTCAACAAGGAGAAGCACATGCACAAGCAACGTGGTATCGCCCTCTTTCTGGCCAGCTTGCTGGCCGGTTGCGTCAGCACGCCCCATGAACACTCGGGCGGCTTCATCGACCTGGGCGATAGCCAGCGCGTCACACGCCTGTTCGCCTACCCCAACAACTGCAACGTCATCTGCTATCGCGACTGGACGCTGGAACAGACGGTCGAGCACTACCTCGACCAGAGCCTGCAACGCGATGGCTATGCCCAGGCCAGCGTCGAGGTGAAACGCGAAGGCGAGCGCATTCACGCCCATTTCAAGGGTGTGCCGGCCGACTACGGCAAACCGCTCGAAGAACTGCTCGACGCCGGCGACCTGGCCTACGACGGTGCCAGCCGGCTGAACCGCGACGGCAAATGGCAGTACAACTGGTATTTCTTCCTGCCCCTGGGCATGGCCCTGGAGAATCGCAAGAGCGTCGAGCTGCTGCACTTCCCACCGGACTACTCCCTGACCCAGGCGCAGGATTACCTGCGCTCCAGCACCACCGACCGCTGGGCAGCGCTGCTCACCTACAACGGCATTGCGGCGACGCAGACACCGGCCTACCAGACCATCATCGACATCGCGCCCATTGCCGCACCAGCCAGCGCCGGTAGCTCGCTGGAGGGCGTTTACGACTATTTCAACAGCTACCAGCAACGGATGGTCAGCGAACTCAGTGCGGGCAAGGGGGGCACCAGTCTGCCCATGGTTGCCTTCGGCAGCCCGGTGCGCAGCTGGATCCAGCAGCAATACGGGGTGACCCTGCCAGTGCTGGGCCTGGGCCAGATCACCGCCGCGCCCGGTCAGACGGTCGCGGTACTGGGCGCCAACCACCCCAGCTACATCTGGTATGCAGCCGACCCGGCCAATAATGGGGGCAACCAGACCAAGGCCGACGCCAATGGCATCAAGGTCATGGGTCAGGATCTCAGTGCGGCCTGCTGGCAAGCCGGCATGGGTCAGCAGCCGTCAGCCAATGCGCAGCAGACTCTCGATGGCTGCACGCAGAAATGGCAGGTGACCGGCAAACTGCAGACCTGTGAGCTGTTCTACATCAGCGTGCGCAAGCTCAAGCCCGAGGAAGCCGAAGCCAAGTGCACGAACCAGGCGGGCTAGATGCAAAAACGCCGCACGGCCATGGCAGCGCGGCGTTTTTTGGAGAGTTGCAGCCGTGCGGTTACCTCAATCCTGCAACTTCAGGTACGAGGTATCCGGCGGTGGTGCAGTTGCCTCAGCCCGTGCCTGGCCCATATCGCTGCCCACCGGCGCCAGACTGAACTGCGACAGGTCGACCTGCGGCGCCTCGGCCTCCGGCCTGGCATCCTGCAGGTCGCTGCCGACCGGCGCGATACCGAAGTCCGGCGCGTCGACATTGCTGAAAGCCGCCATGTACTCGTCACGCGGCGCAACCTGCAAGCGCCCTGGACGCCCGGCCTGGGCGACAGGAACACTCGGCGGCTCCATCGGCGGCGGCGGCGCCAACTCCACTTCCTCGATCGGCATGTCCATGTCGACCACCTCGACCAGCGCTCCGGCTCGCTCCAGTGTTACCCGGTACTTCTCGGCACCGGCGGCATCAAGATTGTTCTTGATCACGATGCGGCGCCCGGAGAACAGCTGAGCGATGCGTTGGGCATCGGCCTGGAACAACTTGGCCAGGTTGGCCTTCACCGGCTCCAGCTGGGCACCCGGCACCAGTTGTCCGGAAAAGGCGATCTCATAGCGGCTCATGGTCACACTCCTGTCCTATTCGGCACTCAGTATGGCGCAGGTTTTTTCCGGCTCACAACGACGCCGTCTCAGCGCCGACCACAGCGTCAGGCAAAACCGGTCGAACGCACTACAAACAGCGGCTTAGGCTACCCAACAGGCGAATCGGGGCACCCGGAAAATAATTGACGCCCCCCAGGTTGCAGCCAAGCGGTTGCTTGTTACACTGGGGCGCAATGGGGGTATGAAATGTTTTCTCAGGCGCAAACGATAAGAATTATCAGCCTATTGATGTTTTTGGGCCTGACTTCAGGCCTGGCAGGATGCTCCACCTGGATGACGGGTGGTTTCAAGGACCCGGATGTCCGACTCATCAAGGTAGACGTGATCAAGGCCAAGCTGCTCGAGCAGGAGTTTCGCCTGCGCTTTCGCATCGACAACCCCAACGGCGTCAGCCTGCCGGTGCGTGGATTGGACTACGACGTCACCCTCAACGACATTCCCCTGGCAGAAGGTTCCTCCAGCGAGTGGTTTACCGTGCCAGCTCACGGCCACCACACCTTCGAGATTCCGGTACGCACCAACCTCTGGCGTCATGTACGCCAGGTGGTGAAGATGCTGGAAAAACCCAACAAGCCGATCCGCTATAGCCTCAAGGGCGAGGTGAAAACAGGCATGCTGTTCAGCCGCAGCGTGCACATGTCGCGCAATGGCGAGATAATTCCCGGCGATTTCATCCCGGAGTAACCCCCATGAGCAACCAACCCCACGTCCACGGCCCTGACTGCAACCACGACCACGATCATCACGATCACGGCCATGTGCACGGCCCGCATTGCAACCACGGCCATCAGGAGCCGGTACGCAACGCGCTGAAGGATGTCGGCCGCAACGATCCCTGCCCGTGCGGCAGCCAGAAAAAATTCAAGAAGTGCCACGGCGCCTGAACCGCGCATGACCACTCTGACCTTGTCCCTGCTGCTCGCCGGCCTGCTGCTGATCGCGGCTTTGGCTGTCTACGCCTGGCACCTCTGGCGCCGCGTCTGGGCCCAGCAACGCGCCCAGGATGAAGCCCGCGAGGAACGCCAGGATCGGCTCGGCGGCGACCTGAACATCCTCGCCAGCAGCCTGCTCGACGAGCAGTTGCCGCTGATCGAGGGCGCCATTCGCATCAAGGTGCTGCTCGACAACTATGACAGTGCCCTGAGCAATGACAGCCGCTGCCAGGTGTTCCACCTGATCTTCGACGCCACTGCCGACGTTCCGACCCACGCCGCCTGGAAGGCGCTGGACAAGACCGAGCGGCGCCGCTTCGAGAAGCGCTTCAACGAACTGGAACTGCAGCACAAGGCCGCCGCCCGCACGGCGGCGCGCTGGCTGCTCGACGATGGGCTCAGGCGCGCACGCACGAACGCCTGAGTCCCTCTTGCCAGGCTGCGACGGCCTCTTTACCTTGGCGCCTTTGTGGCCGATCGACACAGGATCGGCCTTGCCCACGCATACCAAGGAAATCCGCCATGCGCACGCTGGCCCGCCTGACGCTTGCCGCCTCCCTGATCAGCCTCGCCGGCTGCCAGTCCCTGCTCAATAGCCGCTACGCCGACAGCGTGCCGCCCACCCGTGGCGTGGAGCGGGTCAAGGGCGTGGCCGAGAGCGCATCGGTACGGCGCAACGCCCTGGGTATGCCGCTGATCGAGTCGAGCACCTTCCACGACGCCCTGTTCACCCTCGGCTACGTGCATGCTGGCGACCGTCTCAGCCAGATGGTCGGCATGCGCCTGCTGGCCCAGGGACGCCTGGCTGAGATGACCGGACCAGGCGCGCTGGAGATGGATCGATTCATGCGCGCGGTGAACCTGAAGAAGAGCGCGGAGATCCTTTACGCCGACGCCTCGCCGCGCCTGAAGCGCTTCTTCGAGGTGTACGCACGTGGCGTCAACGCCTACCTGTTCCGCTACCGCGATCGCCTGCCGATGGATCTGGCCGAATCCGGCTATCGCCCCGAATACTGGAAACCCGAAGATTCGGTGCTGCTGTTCTGCCTGCTGAATTTCGGCCTGTCGGTGAACCTGCAGGAAGAAATCGCCGCACTGACCATGGCCCAGCAAGTGGGCGTGGACAAATTGCCCTGGCTGCTGCCGATCTACCCGGACGAGCCGCTGCCCTTCGCCGAAGCGGAGAAGCTCGCCGGCCTCGATCTCAAGGGCCAGTTACCCGGCCTGCAGGCGATGGCGCGCACCGCTGCGCAGATCGCCGACCAGCACATGCTCGGCGTCGCCGCCTCGAACAACTGGGCCATCGCCCCCGAGCGCAGCCGTGGCGGCAAGAGCCTGCTGGCCAACGACACGCACCTGCCGCTGAGCATGCCGTCGCTGTGGAATTTCGTGCAGATCCGCTCGCCCAAGTACCAGGCTGCCGGCATCTCCCTGGCCGGCGTACCGGCCGTGGTCGCCGGCTACAACGGCAAGCTGGCCTGGGGCATGACCATGGTCATGGGCGACAACCAGGACATCTTCCTCGAACGCATCAAGCGTGAAGGCAGTCGCCTGATGTACCAGGCCGACGGCAAGTGGCTGCCGGTCAGCGAGCGCCAGGAAACCTTCTTCATCAAGGGCCAACGGCCGATCCGCGAAACCCTGTACGAGACCCGCAATGGCCCGCTGCTCAATACCGTGCTGGGCGAGCGCAAGAACATGCTGCAACCGCTACCCGTACAGAGTGGTTATGGCCTGGCCCTGAAGACCGCCCTGTTCGAGCGCGACAAGAGCCTCGATGCTTTCTTCGACCTGTCCCGCGCCCAATCGGTGGACGAAGCCTTCGAAGCCGCGCGGGAAATCCGCGCCATGCCGCTTAACATCGTCTTTGCCGATGCTCAGCACATCGGCTGGCAGGTCACCGGGCGCTACCCGAACCGTCGGGAAGGTCGCGGCCTGATGCCATCGCCCGGCTGGGACGACCGCTATGCCTGGGATGGCTACGCCGACCCAATGCTGCATCCCTATGACCAGGATCCGCCACAGGGCTGGCTGGGCACGGCCAACGAACGCAGCGTGCCGCCGGGCTACGGCATGCAGTTGTCCAGCTCCTGGTATTACCCGGAGCGCGCCGAGCGCATCGCCGAACTGGCCGGCAACGGTCGCCACGATGCGCGCAGCATGATCGCCATGCAGTACGACCAGACCTCACCCTTCGTCGCCAAACTGCAGGCCATGTTCAATGATCCGGCCATGCATGATTCGCTGCGCCAAGCCATCGCCGCCCTGCCAGCTGGCCAGCGCGAACGCGCCGAGGAGGCACTGAAGCGCCTGCTGGCCTTCGATGGCAAGCTTGCCGCCACCTCTGCCGATGCGGCCGTCTACGGCGCCTTCCTGCAGGAAAGCGCGCGGCAGATCTTCCTCGACGAACTCGGCCCCGAAGGCAGCCCGGCCTGGAAGGCTCTGCTGGAAACCGCCAATACCTCCTACTCGGCGCAGGCCGATCACCTGCTCGGCCGTCCTGACAGCCCGTTCTGGGATGACGTCCGCACCGCGCAGAAAGAAGACAAGCCGGCCATCCTGGCGCGCAGCCTGGCCGCCAGCATCGACCTGCTGGAAAGCCGCCTGGGCAGCGAACGGCGCAATTGGCAGTGGGGCAAGCTGCACACCTACGAGTGGGTCACCGACACCACCCGCATGGCGCCCTACATGAGCGCCAGCCAGCGCAGCAGCATCAATGCGTTCAAAGGCTACCTGGATCGCGGCCCCTACCCGGCCGGTGGCGACCACAGCACGCTGAACGTCTCGGCTTACCCCTGGGGACAGGACTTCAACACCTTCCTGATTCCAGCGATGCGCATTGTCGTCGACTTCTCTGCCGACGAGCCGCTGATCGGCGTCAACAGTTCGGGGCAGTCCAGCAACCCGGCCAGCCCGCACTATGCCGATGGCATCGAGTCCTGGCTCAAGGGCGGCTACATGAGCTTCCCGTTCAAGGCGCAGAATCTGGACAAGGTCTACGGCAGCCAACGTCTGTTGCTGATGCCGGGCAAGTAGCGACCGTTCGTCGGCAGGCGCTGAACCTTTTGCTAAGCGCCACGCTCTGAATAATCGACTTACTCCATAGATCATCTTTAAGGCGCCCTTGGCGCCTTTTCTTTTGCCTGCAGAAAAATCAGCCGGAATTGAACTTCGCAGAGATCGCAGGCTCAGAACCTATGCATCGATTGCAATGCTCCCCTGGCGCCTCTGGCGCCTATTTTTTTGCCTGCGTTTTCTACACTCGACCTCAGGCCAACAGGCTGCGGTCGAAAATGAAGGCTGCCCCGGCCTGCGGGCGGTGCTCGAGCAGCATCTGCGGGCGCCCCATCTTCGGGTAGTTCTTCTCGCCGGTATCGATGATCCAGCCTTGCGCCTTCATGCGCTCCAGGCGTCCACGCAACGTGGTGTGCTGCACCGGCTCACCCAGGCTGGCCTGGAAGGCCGCGAGCGCCTCGGTGACGCTGAAGCGTGGCGCCAGCAGATAAAGCGGCAGCGAGCTGTAAACCGATTTGCCCTGCAGACGCTCGGCAGCCAGGCGCACCAGGTGGGCATGATCGAACGGCAGCGCCTGCTGCCCCCCTATCACCGCCTGCAAGTCGGCGAAACGCAGATTTTCATCCTGAGGCTCGACGTCCGGCGCGAGCAGCGCCAGGTAGCAGGTACTCAGCGACCAGCCACGCGGATCACGTACACCATTGCCCACCGTGGCCACCTGCTCCAGATGCTGCGGTTGCAAACGCGCCTTTTCCGCCAGCGCCCGCACGGCGGCGGCGTCCAGGCTGGCATCGGCGCAACGGCCGTTGACCAGCACACCCGGCAACGCCCATTGCCCGGCATAGGGCTCACGCTGACGGCGCAGCAACAGCACCTGCAAACCTGCCTCTCCCAGGCGCAACGCCACGATGTCGACGCCTGCCAAAACCTCCACTGCACTCATCGCGCCCCTCACGTCTCCTCGCACTTATTTCATCTTGACCAATAAGCCCGCGCTTTTCACCTCTGGATGATAAAAAACGCTTGACTACATATTTCATCAGATGAAATATGTAGTCACCCCATGCTCAGGAAGGAGGCGCACCATGAAGATCGCCAGCTTCGATGTAGACGCCCAGAAAGGCTTCACCCCGCTATGCCCGAGCGAGCTGCCCGTGCCCGGTGGCGATGCCATCGTCCCGGCGCTGAATCAGATGGCCGCTTACGCGCAGGTGCGCGTCGGCAGCAAGGATGCCCACAGCCCGCAAGCCGCCTGGGTGGTCGACAGCCACGCCGAGATGCTCCGCGCCCTGCCCCTGGCCAACGCCGATCTGACCTGGGTCAGCCACTGCGTACCGGGCACCCAAGGCTTCGAGTTGCTCGACGGCCTCCCCGCACCGCTGGACTACGACTACTTCGTCTGGAAAGGCGTGGAGCCGGATCTGCACCCCTACGGCGCCTGCTACCACGACCTGGCCGAGAAGCGCAGCACGGGCGTGATCGAATTTCTCCGGCACAATGGCGTCGACCATGTAGTGGTCGGCGGCCTGGCACTGGATTACTGCGTCAAGACCACGGCCCTGCAACTGCGTCGTACAGGTTTCGAGGTAATCGTCTATCTGCCCGCCTGCCGCGCCATCGCCGAAGATACGGCCTCGATCGCCAGCCGAGCGATGGTGGACGCCGGCATCATTCTCGCCGCCAGCCAGGAAGAGCTGGAAGCGACCCTGACCCTGGAGACACAAGGATGAGCGACAGCATCTTCGCCGACCGCATCGTGCAGAACCTGCTCGATACCGACCTGTACAAACTGACCATGATGCAGGCGGTGCTGCACAACTACCCCAACGCCGAAGTGGAATGGGAGTTCCGCTGCCGCAACAGCGAGGATCTGACGCCCTACCTGGCCGAGATTCGCTACCAGTTCGAGCGCCTCAGCGAACTGAGCCTGACCGTCGATCAGCTCGCTTTCCTCGAACGTATTCCGTTCATCAAGCCGGACTTCATCCGCTTCCTCAGCCTGTTTCGCTTCAACCTGCGTTACGTCCACACCAGCATCGAAGACGGCCAGTTGAGCATTCGTCTGCGTGGCCCCTGGCTGCATGTGATCCTCTTCGAAGTGCCGCTGCTGGCGATCATCAGCGAGGTGCGCAATCGCTACCGCTACCGCGAAGTGCTGCTGGAGCAGGCGGCCGAGCGTCTCTACGAGAAGATCGACTGGCTGCGCAGCGAGGCCAGCGACGACGAGCTGGCCGGTTTCCAACTGGCCGACTTCGGCACCCGTCGGCGTTTCTCCTATCGCGTGCAGGAACAGGCCGTACGCATCCTCAAACGCGATTTTCCCGGCCGTTTCGTTGGCACCAGCAACCTGCACCTGGCACGCGAGTTCGATGTCAAACCCATCGGTACCATGGCCCACGAATGGCTGATGGCGCACCAGCAACTCGGCCCGCGCCTGATCGACAGCCAGATCGCCGCACTGGACTGCTGGGTACGCGAGTACCGTGGCCAGTTGGGTATCGCGCTGACCGACTGCATCACCATGGACGCCTTCCTAGCCGACTTCGACCTGTACTTCGCCAAGCTCTTCGATGGTCTGCGCCACGACTCCGGCGACCCATTGGTGTGGGCGGAAAAAGCCATTGCCCACTACGAGAGCCTCGGCATCGACCCGATGACCAAGACTCTGGTGTTCTCCGACGGGCTCGATCTGAAGAAGTCGCTACGTCTCTACCGTGCACTTTCCGGGCGAATCCACGTAAGCTTCGGGGTCGGCACCAACCTGACCTGTGACATCCCCGGCGTCGAGCCGATGAACATCGTGATCAAGATGATCGCCTGCAACGGTCAGCCGGTGGCCAAGATTTCCGATACGCCCGGCAAGACCCAATGCCGCGACGAGAACTTCGTCCACTACCTGAAACACGTCTTTCGCGTCCCTGACGCCCAGTGAGGACACAGACATGAGCAACCGCCAAGCCGAAATTGCCGCCGCCCTCGACGTCGTGCCGCCGTTTGCCGACGACGCCGCGCTGATCGCGGAGATCGAGCGGCGCAAGCGCTTCATCAAGCACACCCTCAAGCAGTCCGGCCTCAAGGTACTGGTGCTCGGCATCAGCGGCGGCGTCGACTCGCTGACCGCCGGGCGCCTGGCCCAGCTGTCGGTCGAAGAGCTGCGCACGGAAACCGGCGATAACGCCTACCGTTTCATCGCCGTGCGCCTGCCGCACAACGCCCAGCATGACGAGCACGACGCCCAGGATTCGCTGAAATTCATCCGCGCCGACGAGGAAGATACCGTCAATATCGCGGCCAGCGTGCTGGGTCTGGGCGAGCAGGTCACTCACCTGCAGAAACTCACTGATGCCCGTCGCGACTTCGTGGTCGGCAACATCAAGGCACGCATCCGCATGGTCGCCCAGTTCGCCATCGCCAACGCCAACAACGGCCTGGTGATCGGCACCGACCACGCCGCCGAAGCGGTGATGGGCTTCTTCACCAAGTTCGGCGACGGCGCCTGCGACCTCGCCCCGCTGTCCGGCCTGGTGAAAAAACAGGTGCGCGCCATTGCCGCGCATCTGGGCGCACCGCAGCACCTGGTGATGAAGACCCCGACCGCCGACCTGGAAGAACTGCGCCCAGGCAAACCGGACGAAGAAGCGCACGGCGTGACCTACGCCGAGATCGACGCCTTCCTGCATGGCGAGAAGGTCAGCGACGAGGCCTATGCCACCATCGTGCGCACGTACGACAACAGCCGTCACAAACGCGAGCTACCGCTGGTTCCTTGATCCTCGCCGACCGAAAAAGAAGCCGGGCATTGCCCGGCTTCTTCGTTTGCAAACCTGCGCTAATGCCACTCGCCCGCGACACGCTCCGCCGGTGCGACACAACGCTCGACAATCTCGCGAGGCCGGCACAGGGCGACCGGCACCGGTGGCGGCTGATCCGGCACCGTCGGCTCACCCGGCTCCTGCGGGGGCACGGGCTTACCAGGCTGATCGGGAATATCGGGTTCCGGCTGGCCGGGAATGGCAGCGGCGCTGAAATCGACAAGGGACATGGAAGGTTCTCCTGAACGTGGGCTATGGCAAGTTGAGTGCTGCCCGCGCGGGAAATTCAGCCTTTTCGATCAATGACGCTGCTCATGAAAAAGCCGGGCATTGCCCGGCTTCTGCTGCTGACCTGGTCGATCAAGCTTTCGGCAGGGTGACGCCTCTCTGCCCCTGGTACTTGCCACCACGATCACGATACGACACCTCGCAGGCCTCGTCGGACTGCAGGAACAGCATCTGCGCCACGCCCTCGTTGGCGTAGATCTTCGCCGGCAGGTTGGTGGTGTTGGAGAACTCCAGGGTCACGTGGCCTTCCCACTCCGGCTCCAGCGGCGTGACGTTGACGATGATGCCGCAGCGCGCGTAGGTGCTTTTGCCCAGGCAGATGGTCAGCACGTCACGCGGAATACGGAAGTACTCGACGGTACGGGCCAAGGCGAAGGAGTTCGGCGGAATGATGCAAACGTCGCTCTTGATGTCGACGAAGCTCTTCTCGTCGAAGTTCTTCGGGTCGACGATGGCAGAGTGAATATTGGTGAACACCTTGAATTCGTCGGCGCAGCGCACGTCATAGCCGTAACTGGACACGCCGTAGGAGATCACGCGACTGGCGTCGGCACCGCGTACCTGGCGCTCGACGAACGGTTCGATCATCCCGTGTTCCTGGGCCATGCGGCGAATCCACTTGTCCGATTTGATGCTCATGGCGAAGGTCCTGAATGGTTCGTTGCGAAAAAGTGCACGCATCTTACCGAGGCTGGCGCCGGGCTTCAAAGAGCGCTGCCAGAACCTTCGCGGATAATTTGCGAAAAAAGCTGCATCCAGCATTCGCACTCGGCGATAAAAACACGTATGGTGTGTTCACTGTGCTGCATGTGTCACCGCGAATCGCTACTTGATGCCTAGATTTCGATCCAAACATCGTCCGACTCCTAGTACTCGTTGCACTCAGTCCCGGCCTGGGCTTTTCCGAGGCTGTTATCAATTCTGTTTAGGAGACATCACATGTCCAATCGTCAGAACGGCACCGTCAAGTGGTTCAATGATGAGAAAGGCTACGGCTTCATCACCCCGCAATCCGGTGACGACCTCTTCGTACACTTCAAAGCCATCCAGGCTGACGGCTTCAAGACCCTGAAGGAAGGCCAGCAGGTCTCCTTCGTGGCTACCCGTGGCCAGAAAGGCATGCAAGCTGAAGAAGTTCAGATCGTTGGTTGATCTGCGCTTTTAAGCTGCAATAAAGAGCCCCGCCCAGTGCGGGGCTTTTTTATGGGGGCCTGGATGGTGCCTGTCTCCCCTCTCCCATTCATGGGAGAGGGGCAGTCAGATGCCGCTACGCGGCTGCTTTTAATCCTCGCTGATCTCGATGCTTGGCATGGCCGGCTTGCCCGCCTGGGCAATACGCGCGCCCACCTTTCGCGCCAGATCCTGATAGATCATCGCCAGTTGGCTCTCCGGATCGGCAATCACGGTCGGTTTGCCCTCATCGGCCTGCATGCGGATGGCCATCGACAGCGGCAGCGATGCCAGCAGCTCGACACCATACTGCGCGGCCAGCTTCTCGCCGCCACCTTCGCCGAACAGATGTTCGGTGTGGCCACAGTTTGAGCAGATGTGCACCGCCATGTTCTCCACCACACCCAGCACCGGGATATGCACCTTGCGGAACATTTCCACGCCTTTCTTGGCGTCCAGCAGAGCCAGATCCTGCGGGGTGGTGACGATCACACTGCCGGCCACCGGCACCTTCTGCGCCAGGGTCAGCTGGATGTCGCCGGTGCCTGGCGGCATGTCGATCACCAGGTAGTCGAGGTCGCTCCAGGCGGTCTGGGTGATCAGTTGCAACAAGGCGCCACTGACCATCGGCCCGCGCCAGACCATGGGCGTGTTGTCGTCGGTGAGAAAGGCCATGGACATCACCTGTACGCCATGAGCTTCGAGCGGCACGAACCACTTCTGCTCCTTGACCTGCGGCCGCGTACCCTCGGCGATGCCGAACATGATGCCCTGGCTGGGGCCGTAGATATCGGCATCGAGCATGCCCACCCGCGCACCTTCGCGAGCCAGCGCCAGCGCCAGGTTGGCGGCGGTGGTGGACTTGCCCACGCCGCCCTTGCCCGAGGCCACGGCGATCACATTCTTCACCCCGACCAACGCCGGCACCTGGGCCTGGCCCTGGTGGGAATCGATCACGCAGTCGACGTGCACGCGAGCACTGTCCACACCCTCGAGGTTCTCCAGGGCCATCTGCAGCATCTGCGCCCAGCCGTTCTTGAACAGCCCGGCGGCGTAGCCGAGCTCCAGGCGCACGGCCACGCGCGCGCCCTGGATGTCGACTTCGCGCAGGCAACCGGCGCTGATCGGATCCAGCTCGAGATGGGGGTCGGTGAACTGACGCAGACAGGCTTCGACCGCTTCGCGGGTGACGGCACTCATGCAAGAACTCCAGAAGGCAGGCAAAAAATCAGATGCGCATCTTAACAGCAGCGACCCACCGCACACGTCTGACCACGACCATGACCCTGCATATATCCGCTCTTGCTTGCAGCTTGTGGCTTGCAGCCTGCCGCTGCTTTATAGTTGCCGACTTCCCTCGTTTTACCAGTGCAGCCGATCACCATGACCGAAGCCCGCAAGATTCTCGTTACCAGCGCTCTCCCCTACGCCAACGGTTCGATCCACCTCGGCCACATGCTCGAGTACATCCAGACCGACATGTGGGTGCGCTACCAGAAGCTGCGCGGCAACCAGGCCGTCTACGTTTGCGCCGACGATGCCCACGGCTCGGCGATCATGTTGCGCGCCGAGAAGGAAGGCATCACCCCCGAGCAACTGATCGACGGCGTGCGTGCCGAGCACATGGCCGACTTCGCCGACTTTCTGGTGGATTTCGACAACTACCACTCCACCCACTCGGAGGAGAACCGCGAGCTGTCGGCGTCCATCTACCTGGCGCTGCGTGACAAAGGCCATATTGCCACCCGTGCGGTGACCCAGTATTTCGACCCTGAGAAGGGTATGTTCCTCGCCGATCGTTTCATCAAGGGTACTTGCCCGAAATGTGGCACTGACGACCAGTACGGCGACAACTGCGAGAAATGCGGCGCCACCTACGCGCCGACCGAACTGAAGAACCCTCGCTCGGCCATCTCCGGCGCCGTACCGGTGCTCAAGGAGTCGCAGCACTTCTTCTTCAAGCTGCCGGACTTCGAGGCCATGCTCAAGCAGTGGACGCGCTCCGGCACGCTGCAGGAGGCGGTGGCCAACAAGCTGGCTGAATGGCTCGATAGCGGTCTGCAGGAGTGGGACATCAGCCGCGATGCGCCCTACTTCGGCTTCGAGATTCCGGGTGAGCCGGGCAAGTACTTCTACGTCTGGCTGGACGCACCGATCGGCTACATGGCCAGCTTCAAGAACCTCTGCACACGCCGCCCGGATCTGGACTTCGACGCCTTCTGGGGCAAGGACTCCACGGCCGAGCTGTACCACTTCATCGGCAAGGACATCGTCAACTTTCACGCCCTGTTCTGGCCGGCCATGCTCGAAGGCGCCGGCTACCGCAAGCCGACCGCAGTCAACGTGCATGGCTACCTGACGGTGAACGGGCAGAAGATGTCCAAGTCGCGCGGCACCTTCGTCAAGGCACGCACCTACCTCGACCACCTGAACCCGGAATACCTGCGTTACTACTACGCCAGCAAGCTGGGCCGTGGCGTCGATGACCTCGACCTGAACCTCGAAGACTTCGTGCAGAAGGTCAACTCGGATCTGGTCGGCAAGGTGGTCAACATCGCCAGCCGCTGTGCCGGCTTCATCCACAAGGGCAATGCCGGCGTGCTGGTCACGGCCAATCCCGAGCCCGCCCTGTGGGATGCCTTCCAGGCCGCCGCACCGAGCATCGCCGATGCCTACGAGGCGCGTGACTTCTCCCGCGCCATGCGCGAGATCATGGCGCTGGCCGACCGCGCCAACGCCTGGATCGCCGACAAGGCGCCCTGGGCGCTGAACAAGGTTGAAGGCAAGCAGGCCGAGGTGCAGGAAATCTGCGCCTTGGGCATCAACCTGTTCCGCCAGTTGGTGATCATGCTCAAGCCAGTGCTGCCGAAACTGGCTGCCGACGCCGAAGCCTTCCTCAACGTGCCGGCACTGACCTGGGCTGACCTGACCACGCCGCTGGCCGACCACCAGCTCAATCCGTTCACCCCGTTGCTGACCCGCATCGAGCCGGCGAAGATCGAAGCCATGACCGAAGCCTCCAAGGAAGACCTGGCCGCCGAAGCCAGCAAACCTGCTGGTAACGGCGAACTGGCCAAAGACCCGCTGGCCGCCGAGATCAACTTCGACGCCTTTGCCGCCGTCGACCTGCGCATCGCCCTGATCGAAAAATGCGAGTTCGTCGAAGGTGCTGACAAGCTGCTGCGCCTGTCGCTGGATATCGGCGACGAGAAACGCAACGTGTTCTCCGGCATCAAGTCCGCCTACCCGGATCCGAGCAAGCTGGAAGGCCGCCTGACCCTGTACGTCGCCAACCTGGCGCCGCGCAAGATGAAGTTCGGTATCAGCGAAGGCATGGTGCTGGCCGCCGGCCCAGGTGGCGAGGAAATCTACCTGCTCAGCCCGGACAGCGGCGCAAAGCCTGGCCAGCGCGTCAAGTAACGAACGAGCCAGGAGGCCTCGATGAAACCATGGATGGTGTTACCCCTTCTTGCCCTCGCCGGCTGCTCGCCATCGCCCGATACGCCGGGCGGTGGTGCGCTGCAGGGCGAGCGCAACCAGGCCGGGAACTACCTGGCCTACGAACATCAGGTGGTAATCGAGCTGCCCGCCGAGCAGATTGGCGAGCACCTCGTCAGCACCCGTGAGGCCTGCCTGACCGCCCGCTTCGGCAACTGCAGCCTACTGGGTGCGCAACAAAGCAGTGGCCGCGCACCTCGCGGCGAGCTGACCTTGCGCATCGTGCCGGAAGGCGTCGAACCGCTCACCCAACTAGCCAGCGCGGGCGGCGAGCTGGTCAGCCGCAGTACCCATGCCGAAGACCTGGCCCAGGCCGTCAGCGACAACCAGCGCCAGCACGAACGACTGCTGCACCAGCAACGCACCCTGCAGCAGTTCGAGCAACGCAATGATCTGGCGGTGGCCGACCTGCTGGCCCTGGCCCGCGAGCAGGCCGCACTGGAAGTACAGTTGCAGACCATCGCCCAGGAAGCCGCCCAGCAGCAGCGGCGCCTCGAAACCAACCTGCTGACCCTGACCTTCACTAGCAGCTACGAACACAACCGCATCGGCGACGCCTTCTCGCGCCTGCAGGACAACCTGATCGAAGGCACCGCCAACGTCATCGAATTCGTCGGCTACAGCCTGCCCTTCCTGATCGTGCTGTTCCCGGTGGCGCTCGGCCTGCGCAAGTTGTGGAGACGCCTCACCCAGCGCTGAAATCTGCCAGACTGCTGAGCGTGAAACACAGCCGAGCGCAGGCAAATCGCCGCACTCGGCTTGTATGGCCCGGGCCGCTTCCCGATAATAGGCGCCCTTTTCCTATGGCCTTTGCGCACTCGACGGCAACCCGATGACCGAACTCGTCCTGATCATGGTCAGCGCCATCCTGGTCAATAACTTCGTGCTGGTGCAGTTCCTCGGCCTGTGCCCGTTCATGGGCGTGTCGAAGAAGATCGAAACCGCCATCGGCCTGTCCCTGGCGACCACCTTCGTGCTGACCTTGGCCGCCATGTGCAGCTACCTGGTGCAGCAGTACGTGCTCAAACCGCTGGATCTGGAATTCCTGCGCACCATCAGCTTCATCCTGGTGATCGCTGTGGTGGTGCAGTTCACCGAAATGGTGGTGAACAAGACCAGCCCACTGCTGTATCGCGTACTGGGTATCTTCCTGCCGCTGATCACTACCAACTGCATCGTCCTCGGCGTGGCCCTGCTCAACGCCAACAAGGCCGAGTTCACCTTCGTCACCGCTACCGTCAACGGCTTCGCTGCGGGGCTGGGTTTTTCCCTGGTATTGGTGCTGTTCGCCGCCATGCGTGAACGCATTGCCATCGCTGACGTGCCCAAGTCCTTCCAGGGCGCGGCCATCGGCATGATCACCGCCGGGCTGATGTCGCTGGCCTTCATGGGCTTCTCCGGGCTGATCAAGCTATGAGCCTGGTTTTGGTCGCCGTCCTTGCCCTGCTCGCGCTGTGCCTGATCGCCGGCGCCATCCTCGGGTTCGCTGCCGTGCGCTTCAAGGTCGAGGGTGACCCCATCGCCGAGCAGATCAACGCCCTGCTGCCGCAGACCCAATGCGGCCAGTGCGGCTACCCCGGCTGCAAACCCTACGCCGAGGCCATTGCCGGCGGCGACAAGATCAACAAGTGCCCGCCCGGCGGCGAGGCGACCATCGCCGCACTGGCCGACCTGCTGGATGTGGAGCCCGAACCACTGGATGCGGTGGAAGGCGAGAAGCCGCAGATGGTCGCCTTCATCCGCGAAGCCGAATGCATTGGCTGCACCAAATGCATCCAGGCCTGCCCGGTGGATGCCATCGTCGGCGCGGCGCGGCAGATGCATACGGTGATCGTCAGCGAGTGCACCGGCTGCGACCTGTGCGTCGAACCCTGCCCGGTGGACTGCATCGACATGATCGAAGTCGGCAGCACGGTACAGAGCTGGAAGTGGGAAAAGCCGCTGGCACCCGGCCAGTTGATCGCCAGTGACCGGGAGCAGGCTGCATGAGTGCACAGGAACGTATCTGGGATATCCCTGGCGGCATCCATCCTGCCGAGCGCAAGGAGCTGTCCAACCGCACGCCAATCCAGCAGGCGCCGCTACCCAAGCACCTGCTGTTACCGCTCGGCCAGCATATCGGCGCTGCCGCCGAGCCCTGCGTGGTCGTCGGCCAACGCGTGCGCAAGGGCGAGAAGATCGCCAGCGCCAACGGCTTCGTCAGTGTGCCGCTGCATGCGCCGACTTCCGGCACCATCGCCTTTATCGGTGAGCAGCCTTATCCGCATGCTTCCGGCATGCTGGCGCCGGCCATCGTTATCGACAGCGATGGTCTGGACGAGTGGGTCGAACTGACGCCGCCAGCCGACTATCGCAGCCTGGAGCCAGCCGAACTGCTGGCATTGATCCGCGAGGCCGGCATCAACGGCCTCGGCGGCGCCGGCTTCCCCACGGCGGTCAAGCTCACCGCACGGCCAACGCAGAAGATTCACACGCTGGTCATCAACGGCACCGAGTGCGAACCCTATATCACCGCCGACGATGTGCTGATGCGCGAGCGCGCCACCGAGCTGGTGGCCGGTATCGAGGTGCTCGCCCATCTGATCCAGCCGCAGCAGGTATTGATCGGGATCGAAGACAACAAGCCCGAAGCCATCGCTGCCGTACGTGCTGCCTGCGCCGGGCATGACTACCAGGTGCGGGTGTTTCCCACCAAGTACCCGTCCGGCGGCGAGAAACAGCTGATCCAGATTCTCACCGGCGTCGAGGTGCCCAGCGGCGGCCTGCCGGCCGATATCGGCATCCTCTGCCAGAACGTCGGCACCTGTGTGGCCATCCACGACGCCGTGCTGCTGGGCAAACCGCTGATCTCGCGCATCACCACGCTCACCGGCGAAGCGCTGGCGCGCCCCGGCAATGTCGAGGCGTTGATCGGCACGCCCGTGGGCGAATTGCTGACCTTCGCCGGGCTCAACCCGAGCAAGATCAACCGCTTGATCATGGGCGGCCCGATGATGGGCTTTACCCTGCCATCGCTGGACGTGCCGGTGATCAAGACCAGTAACTGCCTGCTGGCCAGCACAGCTGCCGAACTGCCACCACCGCCACCGGCCATGCCCTGCATCCGCTGCAGCGAATGTGCGCAGGCGTGCCCAGCCAGCCTGCTGCCACAGCAACTGCACTTCTTCGCCCTCGGTCAGGAGCACGAGCAGCTCAAGGTGCACAACCTGTTCGACTGCATCGAGTGCGGCGCCTGCGCCTACGTCTGCCCGTCGAGCATCCCGCTGGTGCAGTACTACCGTGTGGCCAAAGCGGAAATTCGCGAGCTGGAACAGAAGCAGCTCAAGGCCGAACACTCCAAACAGCGCTTCGAGCAACGCCAGGAACGCCTGCGCCGCGCCGAGGAGCAGAAGGAAGCCGAGCGCAAGGCCCGCGCTGAGAAAGCCGCCCGCGCCAAGGCCGCGCAAGCCGAAGCGCCTGTTGCAGCGGCGGCGGCGCCGGCCGATGAAGCGCTGAAGAAGCTCAAGATCGAAGCCAGCATGGCCCAGGTCGCGCTGAAGAAGGCCGAGAAACAGCTGGCCGCCCACGACACACCCGAACTGCAGGCACAGGTCACAGAGCTGCGTGCTGCTGCCGAAGCGGTACAGAAGGCCCTGGCCGACGCCCAGGCGACAACTTCTGCCACAGCGCCCAAGCCAGCAGGCGATGAAGCGCTGAAGAAGGCCAAGATCGAAGCGGCCATGCTCAAGGCGCAACTGCGCAAGCTGGAGAAGATCGAAACACCGAACGACGAGCAACAAGCTGAGATCGCCCGTGTACGCCAGCAGCTCGAAGCCGCCGAGAAAGCCCTGGCCGAGTTGCAGAGCCAAGCGCCGGCACCGGCCGCCAAACCCGCCGGTGACGATGGACTGAAAAAGGCCAAGATCGAGCTGGCAATGAAACGCGCCGAGCTGAAGAAGGCGGAAAAGGCCGGCAGCGACGAAGCCTCACTGCAACCGCTGCGCGATGCCCTGGCTGCCGCGGAACAAGCCCTGCACGCCGCCGAGGCGGCCTCGGGCAAGCCAGCCCCGGAGCTGGTGCGCACCGAACGTCCTGGCGTGGATGCCGAACTGAAATCGCTGAAAACCGAAGTAGCCTTCGCCCGCGCCGACCTGCGCAAGCTGGAGCGTGACGACAACGCCGCTGGCGAGGCGCTGGAGCAGGCGCGCACACGCTTGAGCGAAGCCGAACGCAAGCTGGCGGAATACCAGGCCTGACAACCTTCCCGGATTGCATCCGGGCTACAAAAGATAACCCGTCGCGCCGGATCATCCGGGCGGCAAAGACACCGTAGCCCGGATGCAATCCGGGGAATGAACACCAGAACCACCGGAGCGCCGATGGCCCTGCCCCGTATCACATCGCCCCACGCCACGGGCAGCAACCGTACCCAGCAGGTCATGCTGCAGGTGCTGCTGGCCTGCGTGCCGGGCATCCTCGCCCTGACCTGGCTGTTCGGCGTCGGCACCCTGTTCAATCTGGTCTGGGCCAGCCTCTGCGCCCTGGGCTTCGAGGCTGCGCTGCTGGCCGCGCGCAAGCGCCCGGTGGTGTTCTTCCTCAAGGACTACAGTGCCCTGGTCACCGCCGTACTGCTGGCCGTCGCCCTGCCGCCCTACTCGCCCTGGTGGCTGACGCTGGTCGCCTGCGGTTTCGCTATCGGCTTCGGCAAGCAACTCTATGGCGGTCTCGGGCAAAACCCGTTCAACCCGGCCATGGTCGGCTACGTGGTGGTGCTGATCTCCTTCCCCGTCGACATGACCAGTTGGCCCACGCCACACGGCGTCGCCGCACTGGATGGCATCAAGCATATCCTCGGCACCGCCAATCTCCCGGATGGCTGGGCCCAGGCCACCGCGCTGGACGCGCTGAAGGTGAACAAGAGCCTGACCATCGACGAGCTGCACGCCAGCAACCCGGCCTTCGGTCGCTTCGGCGGCGCCGGTAGCGAGGCGGTCAACCTGGCATTTCTCGCCGGCGGCCTGTATCTGCTGCACAAACGCCTGATCACCTGGCATGCGCCAGTGGGCATGCTCGCCGCGCTGTTCGTCATGAGCCTGCTGTTCTGGAACGGCAGCGGCTCGGACTCCAACGGCTCACCGCTGTTCCACCTGCTGACCGGCGCCACCATGCTCGGCGCCTTCTTCATCGTCACCGACCCGGTGTCCGGCGCCACCAGCAATCGCGGACGCCTGGTATTCGGCATCGGCGTCGGCGTGCTGGTCTACGTGATCCGCACCTGGGGCGGTTACCCGGATGCAGTGGCTTTCGCCGTGCTGCTGATGAACCTGGCAGCGCCGACCATCGACTACTACACCCGGCCGCGCAGCTACGGCCATCGCAAGCCCAACAGCGGCTTCAAGCTGGGAGAATGAGCATGCTGCCGGAAATCAGCCGCTCGATGCTGAAGAACGCCCTGGTGCTTGGCCTGTTCGCCATCGGCACCGTCGGCGCCGTCGCCTTGCTGCAACAGGGAACCGCCGAGCGCATCGCCAACGCCGAGCGCGAAGCGCAGGTGCGTGCCCTGGCGGAAATCCTACCGGCCGGCAGCTACGACAATCACCTGCTGGATAACCGCATCGAGCTCAACGCCCCCGAGCTGGGCCACCGCAGCCCACAGTCAGCCTATCTGGCACTCAAGGGCGGCGAGCCCAGCGCACTGATTCTGCCGGTGACCGCACCGGACGGCTACAGCGGCGCCATCCACCTGCTGGTCGGCATCTTCGCCGATGGCCGCCTGGCCGGCGTGCGCGTGCTCAGCCACAAGGAAACCCCTGGGCTGGGTGACAAGATCGAACTGGCCAAGAGCGACTGGGTACGCAGCTTCGAGGGTAAATCCCTGACAGACCCCGGCGAAGATGGCTGGGCGGTGAAGAAGGATCGCGGCGACTTCGACCAGTTCGCCGGCGCCACCATCACCCCACGCGCTGTGGTCAAGGCCGTGCACGGCGCCCTGCGCTATTTCGACACGCACCGCGCCCAGTTGCTGGGCCTGGCGGAGGACGAGCAATGACCAGTTACCGCGAAATCAGCCTCAACGGCCTGTGGAAGAACAACCCGGCGCTGGTGCAACTGCTCGGCCTCTGCCCGCTGCTGGGGGTAAGCAACTCCACGGTCAACGCCCTCGGTCTGGCGCTGGCCACCACGCTGGTGCTGATCTGCTCCAACGCCGCCGTATCGCTGGTACGCGGTGTAGTCAACACTGCCGTGCGCCTGCCGGCCTTCGTCATGATCATCGCTGCACTGACCACCTGCATCGAGCTGCTGATGCAGGCCTACACCTACGAGCTGTATCAAATCCTCGGCATCTTCATCCCGCTGATCACCACCAACTGCGTGATCCTCGGCCGCGCCGACGGCTTCGCCGCCAAGCACGACCCGGCCCGCGCCGCCTATGACGGCTTGATGATGGGCCTGGGCTTCGGCTCGGTGTTGGTGTTGATCGGCGCCATCCGCGAGCTGCTCGGTACCGGCGCATTGTTCGCCAACATGCACCTGCTGTTCGGCCCGATGGCCGCCGACTGGAAACTCACCCTGGTGCACGACTACCGTGGCTTTCTGCTGGCCATCCTGCCGCCGGGCGCCTTCATCGTTCTCGGCCTGCTGATCGCCGGCAAGAACCGTATCGACCAGATCGCCGCCGAGCGAGCCAAGGCCGCCGCGCCCGAGCTGCCCGCCCAAAGCCGCCGCGTTCGCGTTACCGGAGTCATCGAATGAACGCTGCCAAACGCCTGGAAATCTTTCGTCGCCTGCACGAGGACAACCCCGAGCCGAAGACCGAGCTGGCCTACAGCACGCCCTTCGAGCTGCTGGTGGCGGTAACGCTTTCGGCCCAGGCCACCGACGTCAGCGTCAACAAGGCAACGGCCAAGCTGTTTCCCGTGGCCAACACGCCGGAGGCCATCTATGCCCTTGGCGTCGAGGGTTTGTCCGAATACATCAAGACCATCGGCCTTTACAACAGCAAGGCGAAGAACGTCATCGAGGCCTGCCGCCTCCTGATCGAGAAGCACGGCAGTGTGGTGCCGGACAACCGCGAAGACCTCGAAGCCCTGCCCGGTGTCGGCCGCAAGACCGCCAACGTGGTGCTCAACACGGCGTTTCGCCAGTTGGCCATGGCCGTGGATACGCATATCTTCCGCGTCAGCAACCGCACCGGCATTGCGCCGGGCAAGAACGTGGTCGAGGTGGAAAAGAAGCTGCTCAAGTTCGTGCCCAAGGATTACCTGCTCGATGCGCACCACTGGCTGATCCTGCACGGGCGCTACGTGTGCACCGCGCGCAAACCGCGCTGTGGTGCCTGTCGCATCGAAGATTTATGCGAGTACAAGGCCAAGACCTCCGACGATTGATCAGGCATAGAATCTGGCGATCCTCTGATTGAAAAAATCTTTTTTACCCGCTCAATTTTTGCCGCTATAAGGTGCGCAAACGGCCCCAGTCACTGGCCTGGAGTGGAATAGATGAGCACTGACAAAGAAGACCTCGAACTGGACGAAGACTTTGTCGCAGAGGATGCGGACGATGCCGAGCCTGCGGTGGAAGTCGCCAAGACCAATCTGACCAAACGCCGCATCATCGACAACTTCCTCGAAGAACGCCGCCTGCATAAGCAGTTAGCCGAATACGACTTCGATATCTGAGTGCCGCTGCCTTCTACAAGAGCCCCGCAAGCCGGGGCTTTTGTTTGAGTGCTGAAATTAACAGGCCTGAAACGACGAACCCCGGCACATGGCCGGGGTTCGTTGCATCGCGCTAGCTGTGTAAACCCAGCACGTTGTTCAGTGGAAGCGGCGCTCTGCTGATCGGGGGCAGGTATCCGAGGCTGGCG
>NZ_JAWIIP010000015.1:0-126874 GCF_034683865.1 Pseudomonas sp. C11 | reverse complement strand
TTCATAACGACTCTCCCGCTCAGAAAACCTCGACATCTTGGTATAGAACTGTGGTGTGGGGAGAGTCCATTACAGCACTCAAATCGTTCGCTTCGCTCACTGGGACGGGCTAAAGCCCACCCCTTAAACAAACGTTAGGCAAAGTTAATGTCATTCAACTCGCATAGACGCAAGCTTTTAGATGAAAGTGAACCGCTTGAGCATAGGGCGTCACATGCACGCTCCTGCGCCCTGCACGTGGCTAACAAGCTTGGCCTAGAGCGGGAGGTTGTAATCGAGTTAGTGGCTAGCCAAACAGGTGTTAGTCTGCATAATCCTGAATCAGCAGCCCATTTGATATGTGCATTTGAAGCACTGGAAAGAATTCGAGTACAAGCAGTGCAACCCGACGCCTAAAAAATGGTTCAAATCGGTCACTCCGCTCACTGGGACGAGCTAAAGCCCGCCCCTTAGCCAAACGTTAGGTTGGGCTGAAACGAATACGCTCTGCAACATAGAAAAAGCCCCGAACAACGATGCTGTTCGGGGCTTTGTTTTTCTGCCTTCGCAGCAAAACTGCCGTTTTGCGCCAGGGGCTTGCTTACCTCAGGCCTTGTCCAGATCAGAGGCCTGGTGCCGTTCGGGTACTTGCTCCGATTCGTCGCCCCAGGTGCGGTTGACGCGGCGGCCGCGTTGCACCGCTTCGCGTTTGGCGATGTCTTCGGCCCAGCGCAGTACGTGGGGGTATTCGTGTACGGCCAGGAATTCGGCGGCGGAGTAGACGTTGTTGCGCACCAGTTCGCCATACCAGGGCCAGACGGCAATGTCGGCGATGGTGTAGGTGTCGCCGGCCAGGTAGCGGTTGTCGGCGAGGCGCTGGTTGAGGACATCCAACTGGCGTTTGGTTTCCATGGTGAAGCGGTTGATGGCGTACTCGAATTTTTCCGGGGCATAGACGTAGAAGTGGCCGAAACCTCCACCCAGGTATGGCGCCGAGCCCATTTGCCAGAACAGCCAATTGAGGGTTTCGGTGCGGCCTGCCGGATCCTTGGGTAAGAAGGCGCCGAATTTTTCCGCCAGATACAGCAGGATCGAGCCCGACTCGAAGACGCGGATGGGGGTAGCCGTGCTGCGGTCGAGCAGGGCGGGGATCTTCGAATTCGGGTTGACGCCTACGAAGCCGCTGGAGAACTGGTCGCCCTCGCTGATGCGGATGAGCCAGGCATCGTATTCGGCGCCCTCATGGCCCTGCGCGAGCAGTTCTTCCAGCAGGATGGTCACCTTCACGCCGTTGGGGGTGGCCAGGGAATAGAGCTGCAGCGGGTGCTTGCCGACCGGCAATTCCTTGTTGTGGGTCGCGCCGGCGGTGGGGCGATTGATCTTGGAGAACTGGCCGCCGGATGCGGCCAGGTGTTGCCAGACCTTCGGCGGTACGTAGCTGGATTGGCTCATTGAAACCTCGCGTGTCGACGTATGAGGGGGCTGTCTTAGCCAAGGCTATCTGGATTGCGCCCGGCATTTGAATGCATAGCGTGCATTTGGATTATCAGCCCAAGCGATAGTGCCTGCTGGTGCGCCCGTTCGGTTGGATCGTGGCGGGCGCGCATGGGGCGCGAGGGACTT
The DNA here is from genome assembly GCF_034683865.1 of Pseudomonas sp. C11. Taxonomy (NCBI): domain Bacteria; kingdom Pseudomonadati; phylum Pseudomonadota; class Gammaproteobacteria; order Pseudomonadales; family Pseudomonadaceae; genus Pseudomonas; species Pseudomonas sp. C11. Next base: position 125,272 of record NZ_JAWIIP010000015.1, on the reverse strand, counting down.
CTGACCGGAGAGCTGGCAGAGGTAATTTCGATGAGAAGCGCCAACTAATCCGCCTCCCTCTCGCACTGTTCAGCGGCTGGCGCCTGGCTGGGTCACGAATACTGCCGCCGCTCTCGCTGCAAGCCTGCCAAACGGCTCTGCGACCTACCTTTCAGGCTGGCCACTGCGCTCGGGTGGTGCCTGTTGGTTTGAAAATTTTATTGACTAAAAAAATTAATATAGTTAATTAATTGTTGGTCGTGACCTAATCGACTGTGCACGTAAGGTGGCTTCTCAGTCGTACCAATCACAGCGAATCGCTGCATTTATGGAGTTCGTCTTCGGGGGCGTGGCGTTTACATGAGCAGCCCTTGCAGGGCTGTGAGCAGGAAGCCGGCCTCCATCCTCACCACGTCTACTTCGATCAACCTGACCAGGAACGCAAACCGTGAGCAGCCCCACCTATCCGCAAACTGCACAGCTCGAACATGTCATGACCCTCGATGTTCTCATCGATCAGGGGGAGGTGCTGGGGCGCTGCGCCGATGGGTATCGCGTCAATTACCCCATCCTCGGTGGCACGTTCGAGGGGCGTGGCGTGTCGGGGCGGATATTGCCGGGTGGCGCCGATACCTATCGGCTGCGGCCCGACGGTGTCGGTGAACTCGACGCTCGCTACAGCCTGATGAGCGCCGATGGTGACCTGATCAACATTCACAACATCGGGCTGCTGTCGCTCACCGAGCAGGGCAAGGCCATGGAGAGCCGCGATATCTGGCCGGTGCCCGAAGCGGAATACCACTGCACCTGTACGCCGCGCTTCCAGGTGGCCGAGGGCGCGTTGAGCTGGCTTGGCCAGCAGACCTTTATTGGCCGTGTCCACTACCCCTCGGCCGACCGCGTGCTGATCCACTGTTTTGCCCTGCCTGCAGGCTGCTAGCCGCGCCAGCAGAGCGTCCCACGTTGCATCTGTGGCTCCTTGATTGGCGACAGGGAGGTCGTCTCTTTTTCGAGAGGATGGGCCACATCTTCCCACCTGCGTCTGATGCAGGCGCAGCGGATTAGCGGGCGATCATGCCCTGCAGGATCAGGCCGCTGGTCAGGCGTACCTGGCGGCGGTGCTGTTCGAGATCCATCGGCTCGCTGCCGGTCAGGCGCAGCAACTGTAGGTGCGAGTAGTCGTTGAGCAGGAAGGCCGCCAGTTCGACGTCGAGGTCGGCGCGCAGTTTGCCGCGCTCCTGCAGGTCGCGCAGCAGGCTGGCGATTTCGTGCTGCAGCGCTTCGTTGTGGCGCTTGTATTGTTCCGGCAGGTCGCTGCGGTCGCCGCCGAGTACGTGCAGCAGCAGTTCGTGCCAGATCGGCGCCGGCAGCATGTTTAGCGCATGATCCACCAGCACCTGTTCCAGATAGCACATGGCGTCGAGCGGATCGTCCATCTCGGCCATGTGTACGCGAGCGTCTTCCAGGGCGCCTTCGTCGGCCTTCTGCAGCATCTCCAGGAGGATCTCCTGCTTGGAGCCGAAGTACTTGAACACCGTAGGCGCCGAGACGCCTGCTTCCCGGGCGATCTGTTCGATGGTGGTGTTGTCGAAGCCCTGCCGTTCGAACAGGGCTACGCCTGCCTCACCGATGGCCTTGCGGCGCATGGCTTTCTGACGTTCGCGCAGACCGCTCACTGATGTTTCTCCTCGTCCCGATGGCGTGCTCGGCGAGCATAACGGAAGAGGGTTTTCATACGTAAATATTTTATTGACTAAAAGATTTTATTGAGACAATCATTCTGTCACATCTGCCGCGTGCAGAGCTTCTTACAAGAAAGGACAGAGGTTCATGACTTCCTCCGTAAACGCTCCGGCCAACGCCCTGGCTCGCCACTACGCTGACGCCCACGAGGCCCTGCAACACGCGCAGGCGCCACAGCCCTTGATGACCGGCTTTCCCCCGGTCGAAGCGCAACGGGTCACCTGGGACAACTGGATGAGCCCGCCCTTGAACAAATGGGGCTTCCGTCATCTGGCGCGTCTGCGTCCGAGCATCAGCGTGCCGTGCGGCCACACCACACAGGCGTTGCCCGAAGCCCTTCAGGATCTGGATGGCTTCACTTTCGCCAGCGAGTGCGGCCTGAACGTGCGCATGGATGAGCATCTGCTGGCCAGCCATACCGACGGCTTCATCGTGCTCAAGGCCGGGCAGGTGGTGTACGAGCGTTACTTCAACGGTCACACCGCCAATGACCGCCACGTGATGTTCTCGGTGACCAAGTCGCTGATCGGTGCCCTTGCCGAGCAACTGATCCACGAGGGCTCGCTCGACCCCGAGCGCCTGGCCGGTGATTACGTGCCGGAGTTTGCCGGTGGTGCCTACTTCGATGCGACCGTGCGCCAGTTGCTGGATATGGCTGTGGGCATTTCCTACACCGAGCAATACGACGATCCGGCTTCGGAAAGCTCGCAGTTCGGCTACGCCTGCGGCTTCCAGCCCGCGCCGGCGGCGTTCGCCCAGTACGCCTCGCTGTATCAGTTCCTGCCGTCGCTGCGTAAGCGTGGCGAGCATGGCGGGCTGTTCCATTACGTTACCGCGACTACCGAGGCACTGGCCTGGGTGATGGAGCGTGCCTGTGGGCAGGCTTGCCACGAGCGCCTGGCGCCGATCTGGTCGGCGCTTGGCTGCCAGCGTGACGGTTACTTCATGGCCGATCCCTGGGGCCGTGGCGTGGCGGGTGCCGGCTTCAACGCGACACTGCGTGACATGGCGCGCTTCGGCTTGCTGCTGGCCAATCGCGGTCAGCACCAGGGCCAGACGCTGCTCGCGGCAGAGGCCGTCGAGGCCATCGCTGCCGGTGCCGACCCGGCGATCTACGCCCAGGACGAGGAATTCGCCCAGTGGATTCCAGGCGCCTCGTACCGCAGCCAGTGGTACGTGCTCAACGACCACAGCCGCGCCATCGTCGCCGGTGGCATCCATGGCCAGTACCTGTTCGTCGATTTCGACTCGGACGTGGTGATCGTCAAGCAGTCTTCGCTGCCCGAGGCGGTGGGGATCTTCGACGTCGACAACGTCCGTGCGCTGCGTGCGCTGGCCGCTCATCTGCGCGGCTGAGCCCACTCTCCAAACAAGGAACAAGAAAAAATCTGGTGGCCTGCCTCGGCAGGCCACCGGTTTGCAGCTGGGTGCCCAGTGCCCATCCGAGCTGCTTTGCAACTGCCCTGTGACACAAAAACAACTTAACCAGGAGCATTTCATGACCCGCGTTCCCTTCACCCCCGCGCTGCTGGCTGTCGCCGTGCTGAGCAGCTCACAGGCCATGGCCGGTTACACCTTCGAAGAAGGTAATCTTTCCGGCGAGGCCACGCTCACGGTCGGTGGCGCCACCGTTTCCACGCACAACGTCAACTTTGGCGCTGGTGGCGTCGATCAGCGCAATGGCCGCAACATCGGTACCCGCGTCGACTGGCAGGAGTTCTATCTCAAGCCGGGCGTGACGTTGAAGTACGCCATCGATCCCGACTTCGACCTGATCGCTGGCGGCTCGGTGGTGTCGGCCAAGACCTTCGGCGATGGTGATGCCGGTGGCTTCACCCGCAGCTCCGATGGCTACACCGCGATGGAGGAGGCCTACGCAGGCTTCCGGGCTGGTGAGTGGACATTCACCGCAGGCCGGCAGAACTATCTGATCGGCAACGGCTTCATCGTCATGGACGGCAACCTCGACTCCAAGGGCGACGGTGCCTACTGGCTGGGGCCGCGCACCGCCTTCCGCGATTCGGGCGTGCTGGCCTGGGATCACGGCGCGCTCAAGGCGCAAGCCTTCAGTCTGCGTACCGATTCGCACCTCGGCGACTTCCGCCTCAATGGCGCCAACCTGGATTACAACCTGGCCGACCAGGTGACCCTCGGCGCCATGGCCATGAAAGTGGACTCGCAGACCAACACCTACGCCACGCCGCTGCGCCGCGACGGCATGCAGGTCTACAACTTCCGCGCGCTGCGCGGGCAACTGCCGGGCCTCGATGCGCTCACCCTCAACGGTGAGTACGCCGTGCAACGCGGCAGCGGTGACGGCGTGAAGTACGACGCCAAGGCCTGGTACGGTCAAGCCGATTACACCTTCCAGTCGCTGCCGCTGACCCCGGTGCTGGGTTATCGCTATGCGCTGTTCTCCGGTGACGACAACCTGGCCGACAACACCCAGCAATCTTGGGATCCGCTGAGCAAGGGCTTCACCGACTGGGGCACCTGGCTGGTCGGCGACGTGATGGGCAACTACGTGCTGTTCAACACCAACCAGCGCGTGCAGCAGTTCTCCCTCAAGACCCACCTGAGCGAAACCCTCACCCTGGGCGCCATCCACTATCAATTCTGGCTGGACAAGGACAACTTTCAGGGCATCGCCGTCGACGACCGCCGCTTCGCCAACGAGAACGTGATCTACCTCGACTGGACGCCCACCGAGCGCCTGTACACCTCGCTGGCTTACAACTGGGTCGACGCCAAGTCGGCGGCCAAGCAGGTATTCGGCGACGATGACCGCTTCAGCGCCCTCGAACTCTATTTCACCTACCGTTACTAAGTGCTGCCAGGAGACATTGCGATGAAAGTATTACCGATGGTCGCTGCCATGACCCTGGCCCTGATCGGCACCGCTGGCGTTCACGCCGAGCAACGCACGGTGAGGATCTACAACTGGATCGAGTACATGCCGCCCGAGATCCTCAAGGGCTTCGAGGCTGAGACCGGCATTCGCCCGGTGTACGACGTCTTTGACAGCGCCGAGACCCTGCAGTCCAAACTGCTGACCGGCAACTCGGGGTATGACGTGGCCTTCCCCGGCAGCGCCTCGCTGGGCACCTTCATCGGTGCCGGCACCTTCGAGAAGCTCGACCGCAGCAAGCTGCCCAACTGGAATCGCCTGGACGAAACCTTCATGGCCGAGCTGGCCAAGAGTGGTGACACCGGCAACCAGTACGCCGTGCCCTACATGTGGGGCACCAATCTGGTTGGCTACAACGTCGACAAGGTGCGTGCGGCGCTGGGCCCGGATGTGAAGCTGGATAGCTGGGACGTGATCTTCAAGCCGGAGAACCTCTCCAAGCTGACCTCGTGCGGCGTGGGCTTCCTCGACTCGCCGAGCGATATCCTGCCGATCGCTCTGGCTTACCTCGGCCTCGATCCAAACTCCGAGAAGGCCGAGGACTATCGCCAGGCGCAGGATCTGATGATGAAGATTCGCCCCTACGTCACCTACTTCAACTCCTCGCGCTACGGCTATGACCTGGCCAATGGCGAGATCTGCGTGGCGGTGGGCTGGTCCGGTGGTATCGAGCTGGCGCGCAAGATGGCCGTGGCAGCCGGCAAGGGCGTGAAGATCGACATGTTCCTGCCCAAGGAAGGTGCGCCGCTGTGGTCCGACGTGATGGTCATTCCCAAGGGCGCGCAGAACGTCGAAGAGGCGCACGCCTTCATCAACTACCTGCTGCGGCCTGAGGTGATCGCCAAGGCCAGCAACGCCATCGGCTATCCGAACCCCAACAAGGATGCCACGGAGTTCGTCGATCCTGAGGTGCGCAACAATCCCAACATGTACATTCCGGCTGACCGGATGGGCTCGCTGTACGCACTCAAGGCCCTGCCGCTGAAGGCCGAGCGTATCCGCATGCGCACCTGGAACAGCATCCGTACCGGCAAGTGAACCGCAGCGGCGCGGCGGCCTCGGGCCTGCCGCGCCGCATGTCCATGAATGATCGCCAGAAGGAGCGGATATGTCCGCGAGCAAAGCACTGGGTAATACCGGCTTGAGCATTTCGCCGCTGGTGCTGGGTGGCAACGTGTTCGGCTGGACGCTGGATGCGCGCGCCTCGTGCGAGTTGCTGAGCGCGGCCTTCGAGGCCGGGATCACCACCCTGGACACGGCCGATATGTATTCCAATTGGGTCGACGGGCACATCGGCGGCGAGTCCGAGCGGATCATCGGGCAGTGGCTGGCCGCCAATCCTGGCGTACGTGATCGGCTCACGCTGTTCACCAAGGTCGGCGCCCCGATGGGCGAGGGCGGCGGGCTGTCACGCCAATGGATCGTACGTGCGGCGGAGGATTCGCTGCGCCGTCTGCGTACCGATTACATCGATCTGTACTTTTCCCACTATCCCGACGAGCAGACGCCGCACGAAGAAACGCTGCGCGCTTACGAGAGCCTGATCGCCAGTGGCAAGGTGCGCGCCATCGGCGCCTCCAACTACAGCCGCGCGCAGCTTGAGGCCGCGCAGGCAGTGGCCGACGACGCTAGTTTGCCGAGCTATGGCGTGCTGCAACTGGAATACAACCTGTATGACCGCCAGGACTACGAGACGCACCTGCAGGCGTACGCCCAGGCCAAGGGGCTCGGCGTGGTCAGTTATTTCAGCCTGGCTTCGGGCTTTCTCAGCGGCAAGTACCGCACGCTGGCCGATATCCAGCACGCCGCGCGGGCGGAGGATCTGGAGCGGTATTTCAACCCGCGTGGCCAGCGCATTCTGGATGCGCTGACGCAGCTCGCCGCACAACTCGAGGCCAGCCCCGCCAGCATCGCGCTGGCCTGGCTGATGGCTCAACCGGGGATAAGCGCACCAATCGCCAGCGCCACCAGCCTGGCGCAGTTGCGGGCATTGCAGGCGGCGATGGCGCTGGAGTTGGACGAGGCGGCCTTGCAGATGCTGCACCAGGCCAGTGTCGGGTAAGTGGGTATTGCCGCAGCCGGTGCCATCAGGCGGCGCCGGCTGCGTTTTGCGTCACCAGATCGGCAGGGTATAGGTCGCCATCAGACGCGTCTGGTTTTCGTCGCGGAAGGCGGCGCCACCGGGGAAGTCGTTGCGGTAGAACGACTGCCGCACGCGCAGGCCGACGCCGCGCAGTGGGCCGCTCTGGATCACGTAGCCCATCTCCCACTGGGCTTCGCGCTCCTTGCGGTCATCGACGCCGAAGGCGGCCAGCTCGATGTTGTCGCCGCGCACGTAGCGCAGGCGTGCGCTCAGGCCAGGCACGCCGGCAGCGGCGAAGTCATAGTCCCAGATGGCCTGCCACATGCGCTCCCTGGCGTTGAGGTAGTCGGAGCTCATGGTCATTTCGCTGATGCCCATCAGCTCGGTGCCGGAGATGTAGGGCGTGGCGGTGTCGCCGCCCTGGTGGGCGTAGCCGAGCGTCCAGCGGTGGCCACCCAGGGCATAGGCGAATTGCAGCGACAGGTGTTGGTTGTCCACCTTGCCGGCATCGGCGCTGCCGTTCTCGCCGCTGAAGAAGGCGCGCACGTCGGTGCTAAAGGTGCCGGAGCCGACCGGCATCTTGTGCAGGGCGCCGAGGTAGCCCTGATCGTAGAGATCGGTCACTTCCAGGTAATGAGCCTTGAGGGTCAGCTCCGGGCTCAGGGCGTAGTCGCCGCCGACGAAGGCCATGTGCGAGGTGGTTGCGCGACCGTTGAAGCGGCCGTTGGGCGAGGCGACGGTCATGGCCTCGTAGTCGGTGGAATTGCGTTTGGCGATGCGGTCGACGTAACCGCCGTGCAGGGTCAGGCCGTCGATCTGCGAGGAGGTCAGGTAGCCGCCGCGAAAGGTCTGTGGCAGCAGGCGTGACGGGCTGGACAGTGCCGAGGGCAGCGCCAGGTTGAGGTCGCCGGCCTGCAGCAGGGTCTTGTCGATCTTCATCTTGCCGGTCAGGCCCAGGCGCGAATATTCATCGGCGGCGCGGCCGCTGCTGGGCGATACCGGCAGCAGCTCGGTGCCGCTGCGATCCGGCGAGGAATCCAGCTTGACGCCCAGCAGGCCAGTGGCATCCAGGCCGAAGCCCACCGGCCCTTCGCTGAAACCGGACTGGAACTTGAGGATGAAACCCTGCGCCCACTCACGGGCTGCGGACTTGGCGCCGTCATCCTGATAGTCACGATCGAGGTAGTAGTTGCGCAGCGTGAGGTTGGCGTGACTGTCTTCGATGAAGCCCTGGGCCTGGACGCCGACGGAGCCGGCGAGGCTGCACAGGGCGATGGCGTAGGGGAGAGGGCTGCGCGCGAAAGCAGCACGAAGAGGCCGGTTAGGCATGCTCGTTATCCTTTTTTTTGTTGTTGTCCGGCGGATCGCCGTGGCACAGAGGATGGGAGTGCTCACCGGGCTTATCAAATCCGTTTGGCCGATTATCGAACGTTAAATTTATTAACCAATTGGTAGTGAATGGCGGCTTGTCACGCTAACTGTTTGTTTTTCAAGGGATGGGGTGTTCTGGATGCTCAATTTTTCTGGGGATGTATTTTTAGTTTTGTTTGTTAATCTTTTTGCAGCGACGCGATGCGCCTTGTCGCCACTCCTGAACAAAAACAACAAGAGCGAGACTCAGCCATGCAAACCCCATCCAGCCGTTCCCGGCTGACCATCGTCATCTGCTTCATCATCGCCCTGATCGAAGGGCTCGACCTGCAATCGGCCGGCATCGCTGCCGCCGGTATTCGCGCTGCCTTCAACCTCGAACCGAGCATGATGGGCTGGATGTTCAGCGCCAGCATCATCGGCCTGCTGCCCGGTGCCTTCCTCGGTGGCTACGTGGCCGACCGCATCGGGCGCAAGAAGGTGCTGGTGGCCGCCGTGGTGTTATTCGGCATCTTTTCCCTGTGGACGGCCTACACCAGCAGCCTGTCCGGTCTGTTGGCGGCGCGCTTTTTGACCGGTCTTGGGCTGGGGGCGGCGCTGCCCAACCTGATCGCCCTGTGTGCCGAGGCGGTCGAGGAGCGCCAGCGCAGCACGGCCATCAGCATCATGTATTGCGGCGTGCCCCTGGGCGGCGCGGCGGCGGCGGTGATCGGCATGCTGGCCGGTGAGGCCTGGCAATGGGTGTTCATCGTCGGTGGCGTCGCGCCGCTGGCCATCGCACCGCTGATGCTCTGGCTGCTGCCGGAGTCCTCGGCCTTCCACCAGCAGCAGGCGCGCGCCACGCAGGCGCGGCCTTCCACCGTGGAGGCACTGTGCGGTGAAGGCCGTACGCGCATCACCCTGTCGCTGTGGATCAGCTACTTCTTCACCCTCACCGTGATGTACATGCTGCTCAACTGGCTGCCGTCGCTGCTGCTGGAGCTGGGTTTCAGCAAGCCGCAGGCCGGTACCGTGCAGATGGTCTTCAACATCGGCGGGGCGATTGGTTCGCTGCTCGGTGGGGTGCTGCTCGACCGTTTTCAGCGCACGCCGGTGGTGCTGTGCATCTACCTCGGCCTGCTGCTGGCGCTGGCCGGCATAGGCTTCTCCAGCACTCTGCCGAGCATGGCGGCGGCAGGCTTCGCGGCCGGTGTGTTCGTCATGGCTGCGCAACTGGTGCTCTACGCCCTGGCGCCGGCCTATTACCCGACGCAGGTGCGTGCTACCGGCGTGGGTGCGGCGGTGGCCATCGGTCGCCTGGGTTCGGTGAGCGGGCCACTGGCCGCCGGACACATCCTGGCCGCTGGCGCCGGTACGGCCGGTGTGCTGATGGCGGCTGCGCCGGGGCTGCTGGTGGCGGCCCTGGTGGTGGTTGCCATGGGCAGCCGGGAGCGTCGCGCGGCGGCTCCGGCTTGATGCCGCGAGGCGATCTTTCGTGATTTTTCGTTAATCAGGTTAATCATGCTGTCGATCACGCCATATCCACCGATTCTATCGGTGCGCTGATCGCACAAATCGAGCAAATAGTTAATTGACATAACTATTTGCTCGGCCTACCTTGAGCCCATCTACCCCACACATGCAGGACACCCCCATGAGCAAGTACGAAGCACGCTGGCAAACCGTGAAGGTCGACGTCGAAGAAGGCATCGGCTGGGTCACCCTGAACCGTCCGGAAAAACGCAACGCCATGAGCCCGACCCTCAACCGTGAGATGGTCGATGTGCTGGAAACCCTGGAGCAGGATGCCGACGTCGGCGTGCTGGTGCTGACCGGCGCCGGTGAGTCCTGGACTGCTGGCATGGACCTCAAGGAATACTTCCGTGAAGTCGACGCCGGCCCGGAAATCCTGCAGGAGAAGATTCGCCGCGAGGCCTCGACCTGGCAGTGGAAGCTGCTGCGCATGTACGCCAAGCCGACCATCGCCATGGTCAACGGCTGGTGCTTCGGCGGTGGCTTCAGCCCGCTGGTGGCCTGCGACCTGGCCATCTGCGCCGACGAAGCGACCTTCGGCCTGTCGGAAATCAACTGGGGCATCCCGCCGGGCAACCTGGTGAGCAAGGCCATGGCCGACACCGTGGGCCATCGTCAGTCGCTGTACTACATCATGACCGGCAAGACCTTCGGTGGGCAGAAAGCCGCCGAGATGGGCCTGGTCAACGAGAGCGTGCCGCTGGCGCAACTGCGCGAGACCACCATCGAACTGGCGCGTAACCTGCTGGAGAAGAACCCGGTGGTGATGCGTGCGGCGAAGATCGGCTTCAAGCGTTGCCGCGAGCTGACCTGGGAGCAGAACGAAGACTACCTGTACGCCAAGCTCGACCAGTCGCGCCTGCTGGACAAGGAAGGTGGTCGCGAGCAGGGCATGAAGCAGTTCCTCGACGACAAGAGCATCAAGCCGGGCCTGCAAGCCTACAAGCGCTAAACGTGTGCTCGGGGCGGTTGCGTGGCCGCCCCTGAATAACAATCACAAGATGGAGCCAGACCATGTTCGAAGTGCCTTTGCTGATCGCCGGGCAGTCGCGCCCGGCCACGGGCGGCGCAGTGTTCGAGCGCCGTAGTCCCTTCACCGGCGAGGTCGTCAGCCGCGTCGCCGCCGCCACCCTCGAAGACGCCGATGCCGCCGTCGCTGCCGCGCAGGCGGCCTTCCCGGCCTGGGCCGCGCTGGGGCCGGGTGAGCGCCGCGCGCGCCTGCTGGAAGCCGCCCGTTTGCTCGAGGCCAACCGCGAGCGCTTCATGGCCATGGCCGTGGAGACCGGCGCCACCGCCGACTGGTATGGCTTCAACGTCAAGCTGGCGGCCAACATGCTGCGCGATGCCGCCGGCATGACCACGCAGATCAAGGGCGAGGTGATCCCTTCCGACGTACCCGGCAGCTTCGCCATGGCGCTGCGTCAGCCCTGCGGCGTGGTGCTGGGCATCGCTCCGTGGAACGCGCCGATCATCCTCGGCACCCGCGCCCTGGCCATGCCGCTGGCCTGCGGCAATACCGTGGTGCTCAAGGCTTCGGAAAACAGCCCGGCGGTGCATGCGCTGATCGGCGAGGTGCTGCAGCAGGCCGGCCTCGGCGATGGCGTGGTCAATGTCATCAGCAACGCCCCGGCCGATGCCGCCGCCATCGTCGAGCGCCTGGTGGCCAACCCGGCGGTGCGCCGCGTCAACTTCACCGGCTCCACCCATGTCGGGCGCATCATCGGCCAGCTCGCCGCGAAGCACTTGAAACCGGCCGTGCTGGAGCTGGGCGGCAAGGCGCCGCTGCTGGTGCTGGACGACGCCGACCTGGAGCAGGCCGTGGCCGCTTCGGCTTTCGGGGCCTACTTCAACCAGGGGCAGATCTGCATGTCCACCGAGCGCCTGGTGGTCGACGAGCGCGTTGCCGACGACTTCGCCGCGCGCCTGGCCAGCAAGGTTGCCACCCTCAAGGCCGGCTTGCCCGGCGAAGCGGTGCTCGGTTCGCTGATCGATGCCGCTGCTGGCGAACGCATCATGACCCTGGTGCAGGACGCCGTGGACAAGGGCGCCGTGCTGCTGGCCGGCGGGCAGATCGACGGCAGCGTGATGCAGCCGGTGCTGCTCGACCGCGTGACCCCGGCCATGCGCCTGTACCGCGAGGAGTCCTTCGGCCCGGTGGCGGTGATCCTGCGCGGGCAGGGCGATGAGGAACTGCTGAGCCTGGCCAACGATTCGGAGTTCGGTCTGTCTTCGGCGATCTTCAGCCGTGACGTGTCCCGCGCGCTGAACCTGGCGCAGCGGGTGGAGTCGGGCATCTGCCATATCAATGGGCCGACCGTGCACGACGAGGCGCCGATGCCGTTTGGCGGCGTGAAGTCCAGCGGTTACGGCAGTTTCGGCTCCAGCGCGAGCATCGACCACTTCACCCAGTTGCGCTGGGTGACGATGCAGAACGGCCCGCGCCATTACCCGATCTGAACGATCAGAAACGCCTTGCACAGCTCCAGCCCGTGAGTCTTTGAACGGGCTGTGAGCGCCCCGAATCGAGTTTGCCGGAAAGCCCCGGCGTCGCGTCGTGCCCGAACCGGCACGACCGGAGGTGATAACAAGTGAACAATGCACCCTCCCAATCGCTCGCTGCCCGCTATCGTCCGGTAGCCCTCGGCTCGCCCGACGTGCACATCGAGGAGCGGGCCGGCAGCGTCTATCTCAATGCCCGCGAACCCCTGGCGACCTTGCCCGCACGCCTGCTCGACCGCCTGCTGCACTGGGCCGAGGTGCGCGCTGAGCACACCTTCGTCGCCCGCCGTGGCGGCGATGGGCAATGGCAGCGCATCAGCTACCGCGACATGCTGGCACGCGTACGCTGCATCGCCGCGCACCTGCTCGAGCATGACCTGAGCGAACAGCGCCCGCTGGTGATCCTTTCCGGCAACGATCTGGAGCACCTGCAACTGGCCCTGGCCGCCATGTACATCGGCGTGCCCTATTGCCCGGTGTCGCCAGCCTATTCCACCGTGGCCCGCGACTACACCAAGCTGCAGCACATCTTCGACCTTCTGCGTCCGGGCCTGGTGATGGCGGCCGATGGCGCCGCCTTCAGGCGTGCCATCGAGGCCGTGGTGCCGGCTGAGGTGCCGCTGCTGCTGGTGCAGGGGGAGGTGGCGGGGCGCCAGGTTCTGCGCTTCGAGGATCTGCTGACGCCGCGTGACCTGACTGGTGCCGATGCCGCTTTCGCCCGCACCGGGCCGGACAGCATCGCCAAGTTCCTCTTCACCAGTGGCTCGACCAAGCTGCCCAAGGCCGTGGCCACCACTCAACGCATGCTTTGCGCCAACCAACAGATGCTGCTGCAGACCTTCCCGGTGTTCGGCGAAGAGCCGCCGGTACTGGTGGACTGGCTGCCGTGGAACCATACCTTCGGCGGCAGCCACAACGTCGGCATCGTCCTGTACAACGGCGGCAGCCTGTACCTCGACGACGGTCGCCCGACGCCGCAACTGTTCGGCGAAACCCTGCGCAACCTGAAAGACATATCGCCCACCGCCTACCTCACCGTGCCCAAGGGCTGGGAGGAACTGGTGGTGGCGCTGGAGCAGGATGGCGAATTGCGCGAGCGCTTCTTCGCCCGCGTAAAGCTGTTCTTCTTCGCCGGTGCCGGCCTCAGCCAGCCGATCTGGGATCGTCTCGACCGGGTGGCCGAGCAGCACTGCGGCGAACGCATCCGCATGATGGCCGGCCTGGGCATGACCGAGACGGCGCCGTCCTGCACCTTCACCACCGGGCCGCTGTCCATGGCCGGTTATGTCGGCCTGCCGGCGCCGGGCTGCGAGGTCAAGCTGGCGCCGGTGGACGGCAAGCTGGAGGCGCGCTTCCGGGGCCCGCACGTCATGCCTGGCTACTGGCGCCAGGCCGAACTCAACGCCGAGGCCTTCGACGAGGAGGGCTTCTATCGCTCCGGTGATGCCCTGCGTTTCGCCGATGCCGCCAACCCGCACTGGGGCCTGATGTTCGATGGGCGCATCGCCGAAGACTTCAAGCTCAGCACCGGCGTCTTCGTCAGTGTCGGGCCGCTGCGTACCCGCGTCATCCTGCAGGGCGCGCCCTATGTGCAGGACGTGGTGGTCACCGGACCGGATCGCCAGCGCATTGGCCTGCTGGTATTCCCCAGCGTGCCGGCCTGCCGGGCACTGGCCGGGTTGCCGAGCGACGCCCGCGTCGAAGCGGTGCTGGCCGCCGAGCCCGTGCGGCAGTGGCTGGCCGGGCTGCTGCAGGAGCTCAACCGTGAAGCCACCGGGCTGGCCTCGCACGTCGCCTGGGCTTGCCTGATGGCCGAGGCGCCGAGCCTGGATGCCGGCGAGATCACCGACAAGGGCTCGCTCAACCAGCGTGCGGTGCTCAGCCGCCGCGCCGAGCTGATCGAGCGCCTGTACGCCAACCCCGCCGCACACTGCGTGCTGGCGCCGGAGCAGGCATGAAGGGTCAGTTCGAGGCCTTCCGCGACGTGGCCTTGCTGGCCGCCGTGCGCACGCCCTGGGTCGACTACTGCGGCCCGCTGGCCCAGGTATCGCCCATCGATCTCGGCATCCATGTCGCCCGCGTCGTGCTGGCGCGGGCTGGCATCGGTGGCGAGCAAGTCGACAGCGTGCTGGCCGGCAGCATGGCCCAGGCCAGTTTCGACGCCTACATGCTGCCCCGGCATATCGGCCTCTACGCCGGTGTGCCGATCGAGGTGCCGGCGCTGGCGGTGCAGCGCATCTGCGGAACGGGCCTGGAGCTGTTGCGCCAGGCCGGCAACCAGCTCGAACGCGGCAGCGCCAGCCTGGCGCTGTGCGTGGCGGCGGAATCGATGTCGCGCAACCCCATCGCCAGCTACGAGCACCGGGGCGGTTTCCGCCTTGGCGCGCCGGTGGGTTTCAAGGATTTTCTCTGGGAGGCGCTGCTCGACCCGGCCATCGCCCAGACCATGATCGACACCGCGCAGAACCTCGCCCAGCGCTACGGTCTGCGTCGCGAGGAAGTGGATGCCTTCGCCCTGGGCAGTTTCGACAAGGCGCTGGCGGCGCAGGCCGAGGGTTGGTTCGACGCCGAGATCGCGCCCGTCAGCAGTAGCTGTTTCGAGCTGGCTGGCTATCAACCGCGTCACCTGAGCCTGCCGCGCAAGGTTACCCATCTGGATCGTGACAGCCATCCTCGACAGACCAGTGCTGAGGCCCTGGCGGCGCTGTCGCCGGTCAGCCCAGGCTCGGTGCAGACCGCTGGCAACAGTTGCGCGCTGGTCGATGGCGCCGCTGCCATGCTGGTGGGCGATGCCCGCAGCGCCGCCGCGCCTTTGGCGCTGCTGCGCGCCAGTGCGGTGGTCGGTGTGCCGCCGGAAATCATGGGCATCGGCCCGGCGCCGGCGATCCGCCTGCTGCTCGACGGCGCCGGCCTGAGCCTGAACGCCATCGACAGCCTGGAGATCAACGAGGCCCAGGGCGCTCAGGTGCTGGCCGTGCAGCGCGAGCTGGAGCTGGATCCGGCGCGCCTGAACCGTCATGGCGGCGCCATCGCCCTCGGCCACCCATTGGCCGCCACCGGCCTGCGCCTGGCCCATAGCGTCGCTCGGCAACTGGCGGCGCGCGGCACCCGCTACGGCATCGCCGCCGCCTGCATTGGCGGCGGGCAGGGCATGGCCCTGTTGCTGGAAAACCCCTCTCATCGCTGAAGGATTCGCGCATGACGCATTACCGTGCCCCGCTGGATGACATGCGTTTCGTCATCGAACACTGGCTGGACGCCGAACAGGACTGGGCACGGCTGCCGGCCTTCGCTGAGCTCGATCACGCCCTGGCCGCCCAGGTGCTGGAGCAGGCCGCGCGCTTCGCCGAGGAGCGCCTGGCCCCGTTGAACACCCCCGGCGA
Organism: Pseudomonas sp. C11; assembly: GCF_034683865.1. Lineage (NCBI taxonomy): Bacteria > Pseudomonadati > Pseudomonadota > Gammaproteobacteria > Pseudomonadales > Pseudomonadaceae > Pseudomonas > Pseudomonas sp. C11. The sequence continues at coordinate 109,794 of NZ_JAWIIP010000015.1, read as the reverse complement.
CCGCCAGGGTTGCCGGCTGGAGAATGACCGGGTGATCACCCCGGACGGCTTCGCCGAGGCTTACCAGGCGTTCGTCGAGGGCGGCTGGCCATCGCTGGCCTGTGCGCCTGAGTGCGGCGGCCAGGGCTTGCCGCAACTGCTTAACGTCGGCCTGCTGGAAATGCTCTACGCCGCCAACCATGCCTGGGCCATGTACCCCGGCATCGCCCACGGCGCCTACGAGGTGGTGCGCCGCTTCGCCAGCGCAGAACTGCAGGCCGCCTGGTTGCCGGGGTTGGTGGACGGCACCTGCGTGCCGACCATGTGCCTCACCGAACCCCAGGCCGGCAGCGACGTCGGCCTGCTGCGTTGCCGCGCCGAGCCGGCGGAGGCGGGCAGCTACCGCCTGCACGGCAGCAAGCTGTTCATTTCCGGCGGCGATCATGACCTGGGCGAGAGCATCGTCCACCTGGTGCTGGCGCGCCTGCCTGAGGCGCCCGCAGGCACCCGTGGCATCTCCCTGTTCCTGGTGCCACGTGAGCTGGACGGTCAGCCCAACGGCGTGCTCTGCGACGGCCTCGAACACAAGCTCGGTATCCGTGGCAGCGCCACCTGCAGCCTGCGTTTCGACGGTGCCCGTGGCTGGCTGCTGGGCGAGCCGAATCAGGGGCTGGCGGCGATGTTCGTGATGATGAATGGCGCGCGTCTGCACGTCGGCCTGCAAGGGCTGGGGCATGCCGAGTTCGCCCGCCAGCAGGCCAGCGCCTATGCCGCCGAACGCCGGCAGATGCGCGCCGTGCCGCGCCCGGCTGGAGCGAGCGGCGAGGCCGACCCCATCGCCGCGCACCCGGCCATGCAACGCATTCTGCAGACGCTGGAGGCACAGACCCAGGGCATGCGCATGCTCGGCTACTGGGCCGCGCACCTGCTGGATATCGCCGAGCAGGCGGAGGAAGCGGCGCAGCGAGCCGAGGCCGAAGCCTTGGCGTCGCTGCTGACGCCGGTGGTCAAGGCCTGGTTCACCGAGCAGGGCTTCCAGCTCGCCAGCCAGGCGCTGCAGGTGTTCGGCGGCTATGGCTACTGCAGCGAATACCCCATCGAACAGACCCTGCGCGACAGCCGCATCGCCATGATCTACGAAGGCACCAACGAGATTCAGGCCAACGACCTGCTGCTGCGCAAGCTGCTGCCAACAGGAGCGCCAGGCGTGCCCGTGCTGGTACGGCTGATCGCCGAGGAATGCCAGCGTGGCGAAGGCTCGCCCCTGCAAACGCAGGCCGAAGCGTTGGCCGAGCTATTGGTCGATTGGCAAGCGGCGCTGGCGCAACTGCGTGAAAGCCAGAGCAGCGCACCGCAACGCCCCTACGAGGCTGCCGTGGATATGCTGCAGGTGACGGCCTTGCTGCTGTTGGGGCATGCCTGGCTGCGTGCCGCCCGTATCAGCCGCGAACGGGGCCTGGGCGAGGCGCGTGAGGTGACGGCGCGGTTCTTCTTCCGTCGCCTGTTCCCGCAGGCCCGGCATCGCTTGCACCTGGCCATGGCCTGATGGCCATGGCGGTGCGGTGACGGGGCTTACTCCACGGCTTCGTAGGGCAGGCCGACGTAATTTTCGGCGATAGTGCGGCGCCCGGCTTCGGAGCCGACGAAGTAGTCCAGCTCGGTCTGCTGCATGCGCTGGCTGAAGGCGTCGGTGTCGGGGAAGCGGTGCAGCATCGAGGTCATCCACCAGGAGAAGCGCTCGGCCTTCCAGATGCGCCGCAGGCAGATTTCCGAGTACTTCTCCAGCAGCTCCGTGCGGCCTTCGCGGTGCACTTTGAGCAGGATGCGGTACAGCGTGCTGACGTCACTGGCCGCCAGGTTCAGGCCCTTGGCGCCGGTGGGCGGAACGATGTGCGCGGCGTCGCCGACGAGGAACAAGTTGCCGTACTGCATCGGCTCGACCACGAAGCTGCGCAGCGGCGCGATGCTCTTCTCGATGGACGGGCCGGTGATCAGTTTGGCGGCAGTGTCGGCAGGCAGGCGGCGCTTGAGTTCGTCCCAGAAACGCTCGTCCGACCAGTCCTCGACCTTCTCCCCGCTGCTGACCTGCACGTAGTAACGGGTGCGGGTTGGCGAGCGCATGCTGCACAGGGCGAAGCCGCGTTCGTGGTTGGCGTAGATCAGCTCTTCGTTGACTGGCGGGGTATCGGCCAGCACGCCGAGCCAGCCGAAGGGGTAGACCCGCTCGAACTCCTTGAGCACACCGTCGGGAATGGATTGGCGCGATACGCCATGGAAGCCGTCGCAGCCGGCAATGTGCTGGCAATCCAGGCGTATATGCTGGCCGTCGTGGACGAAGGTGACATAGGGCTGCTGGCCCTTGAGATCGTGCAGCTGCACATCGCTGGCGCTGTAGAAGCTCGGCGCGCCGCAGGCCGTGCGGGCTTCCATCAGGTCGCGGGTGACTTCGGTCTGGCCGTAGACCATGACCGTCTTGCCACCGGTCAGGCCGCGCAGGTCGATGCGCTCCAGGCGGCCATCGAAGGCCAGCTCGAAGCCATCGTGCACCAGGCCTTCGCGATCCATGCGCTCGTTCACGCCGGCTTCGCGCAGCAGGTCGACCATGCCCTGTTCGAGCACGCCGGCACGGATGCGGCTGAGCACGTAGTCGGGGCTCTGGCGTTCGATGATGACGTTGTCGATGCCGGCCTTGTGCAGCAACTGGCCGAGCAGGAGGCCGGACGGACCGGCGCCGATGATTGCAACTTGGGTTTTCATTGTTGTTGTCCCTTGGGTAACAGTCGTGTGCAAGACACAGAATTAGGTTCTGTATGAAAAGTGCCTGCGCTCGGTGATGCTTCGTTAAAAGCAGGTTCGGAATGCTCATTTACAGCTCGTAAACTCCGCTTCCTCACCTGCTTTTGCCTCGCCTGACCTTCGCTCGACGACTTTTCGTACAAGAACCTAGGAAGCAGTATTTTTGATGCATCGTTGTGGCGTATGAAGGCACTATCTGCTTGGTTACTTGGACTTTTCGAGGATTGGCATGGCCGGTCAGGTTCCTGTGTTCAAACTCTACGGCGAGGATCGCGCCTGGCCGACGCCAGACCTGCTCCACTGCGAGTCCATCGCCGAACGCAGCCGCCTGCACGGCTGGGAAATCAGCGCTCACCTGCACAGCGATCTGCTGCAGGTGCTGTACATCCAGAGCGGGCATGCCGAGGTGGAGATCGACGGCCAGACGCGGGTGCTCGAACAGTCGGCGGTGCAGGTGGTGCCGGCGCTATGCGTGCATGCCTTTCGCTTTTCCGAGGACATCCAGGGCCATGTGCTGACCCTGGCCCAGCCGCTGGTCGACGAGCTTGGCGCCGTTCTGGAGCGGCCCCCACTGACGGCGGCGGCCTGCTACCTGGTCGAGGCTCATCGGCAGCGCCTGGACATGCTGTTCGGCACCCTGGCCCACGAGTACGGGCGGCATGAGGCCGGGCGCGAACTGATGCTGCAGTCGCTGATCAGCGCGCTGCTGGTGTGGCTGGCGCGCCAGGCTCTGGCCGGCGAGCGTGCCGAGGCTTCGATGAGCGACCGGGGGCGTAATCACCTGCGTCGCTTTCAGGGGCTGGTCGAGCAGCAGTATCGCGAGCACCGCCCGCTGGATTGGTACGCCTCGCAGCTGGGCCTGAGCGTGGCGCATCTCAACAGTCTGTGCCGACGCCTGGCTGGGCAATCGGGCTTGCAGTTGATCCACCAGCGCCTGTTGCTCGAAGCCAAGCGCAATCTGGTCTATACCTCGATGACGGTGGCCCAGGTGGCCGACAGTCTGGGGTTTTCCGAGGCAGCGTATTTTTCGCGTTTCTTCCGGCGCGCGACGGGGCTTTCGCCGAGGGCGTTCCGTGATCAGCGCTGAGCTTGCAGCAACCTGGCTGAGCCTGTCTGCGCCGCGGGTTCTGGCATTGCGGATCACGCTATATTTCTCTCGGCAGGTCTCAAGCGGACTCTGGGCATGCCGATAGCCTGTTAGATCGTACTCGCCAAGGCGTTCTTGCCGATGGCGGATTTCCCACTCTCGAGAGCAAGTCGAATGAATATCAAGCAGAAGCTGACCTGGGCATTTGCCGCTATCGCGTGCGTGCCCATTCTCCTGGTTGCCGCTGTGGTCATCTACAACCTGCGCGCGCAGGCCGAGGCCGACTTTCTCGACGGTAGCTCTCGCGAGATCCGCCAGGTCGACAACGCCATGGGCATGTTCTTCAAGGGCATCAGCGAGAACATCGATTACATCGCCAGCCTGCCGGAGATCCTGGCAGCCCCGACCCTGAAGAACTACTCGTCGGCTGACGCCCCCAGCCAGCCCTTGCCGGCAACCAACCAGGCGCTGGAAAGCCTCTTCGACCGCTTCGCCAAGGCGCACCCGACCACGGCTTACATGTCCTATGGTCGGGTCGATGGCGGCTATGCCATCTGGCCGGGCGACCCAGGCCTGAAGAGCTACGACCCGCGCGTGCGCCCCTGGTACAAGACCGCCATGGCTTCGCCAGGCAAGACGGTGCGCACCGCTGCTTATTACTGGGCACCGGATGACGCCGTGCTGATCGGCACCGTGCGCGCCGTCAACGATACGCAGGGCAACCTGGCTGGCGTGGTCGGGCTGGACGTGTCGCTCAAGCAGCTCACCGATCTGGTCAAGCAGATCAAGATCGGCGAAACCGGTTACCTGATGCTGGTCGAAGACAGCGGCAACGTGCTGGTCGACCCGAGCAACGCGCAGCACAACTTCAAGCTGCTTTCCGACCTGGGCGGGGACTACGCCAAGATGGCCGGCGCCAATGGTCTGCTGGAGGTGGAGATTGGCGGTACTCATTACATGGCCAACATCTGGTCGTCGCCCACGCTGGGCTGGCGCTTCATTGGCCTGATCGAGCGTGGCGAGGTCATGGCCAAGGCCAACGCGCTGGCCTGGCAGATCGGTGTGATCGTGCTGCTGCTGGCGATTGCCTTCGCCGTGGTCGGTACCGTGTTCGCCAACCTCATCGTCAACCCGATTCGCAGCGTGGCCAACGGCCTGGAAGGGATCGCCCAGGGCGAGGGTGATCTGACCCGCAGCCTGACCGTGCAGGGCAAGGATGAAACGGCACTGCTGGCGCGCTGGTTCAACCAGTTCCTCGGCACCATCCGCCAGCTCGTGCAGAACATCATCCAGGCTTCTGCGGCGCTGCGGCAGACCTCCGAGGGTTCGACCCGCGTGGCGCACGACATGAACGACGTGGCCGAGCGTCAACGTGGCGCCGTGGAAATGGTCTCCACGGCCTTCAACGAAATGGTCGCCACCGCCAACGAAGTCGCGCGCTCCTGCAGCGAGGCCGCCAGCTCGGCCGACGACGGCCAGCGTCAGGTGCATGCCGGGCAGACGCAGATCGAAGATGCCACCGACAGCGTCACCCGCCTGAGCGACAACCTGAAGCAATCGGCCCTGGCGCTGCAGGCTCTTGAGCAGGACAGCCAGAACATCAACGCGATCCTCGGCACCATCCGCTCGATTGCCGAGCAGACCAACCTGCTGGCGCTCAACGCGGCCATCGAGGCGGCGCGTGCTGGCGATCAGGGCCGTGGCTTCGCCGTCGTTGCCGACGAGGTGCGAGCCCTGGCGCGGCGTACCGCCGATTCCACCGGTGAAATCGACAGCCTGCTCGGCGGCCTGGCGCGGCGTACCCAGGAAGTGACCCGGCAGATGCAGAACAGCCTGGAGATGTCCCAGTCCAGCGTCGAGCGCATCAGCCTGGCCAGCCAGAGCTTCGAGCAGATTCGCGGTTCGGTGGATCACATTCGTGACCAGAACACCCAGATCGCCACGGCCGCCGAGGAGCAGCATCAGGTTGCCGAAGAGATCAACCGCCACATCGCCCAGATCCAGAGCGATGCCCTGCTGGTGGAAAACCTCGCGCAGTCTGCGCACCGCGACTCGCAGGAACTGGCGCAGCTTTCTGAACAGCTGCACGGCCTGGTCGGACGCTTCCGCGCCTGATGCAGCAGCTTGCCAGGCCGGTTCCGTTGGAGCCGGCGCAGCCTGGCGGATTTCTTCAAAACCCCTGAAACCGTAAGCGGTTCAGGGGTTTTGTGTTTGTGGTCTGCCGCCTGACGGTTCAGGCCTGGACATGGCGTGTGCTGGTCGCTGTATCACATGAGGCGATACCTGCTAGCGATAAATGCGACTAACGAGCTCTGGCAGGGGTTCGGTAGCCTGCTCAGGCTGACCCCAACTACAAGAAGAAAGGCTGCCTGATGAAGTACCTGCTGCCGCTTGCCGTTCGATGCCACTCCATTCACCTACCCGTATCTGGCGCCCCATCGATCAACGGGGGCCTGCAGCCATGAACAGGTTGAAGAGTGGCTTGGGTAATCTTTCCGTAGGCGCCAAGTTGTGGCTGGGCTTCGGCCTCGTGCTGCTGCTCACGGCGGGCGTCGCAATCACGGCCTTCACCTCCATTGCGTCCCTGCAGCAACGCAGTGAACGGCTGCGTGCCGAGCTGCAAGTGCAAGCGCGCGTCTTGCAGGCGCGCCTCGCCGAAAAGGACTTCGCGTTGTTGCTCGATGAGCGTTTCGCCGAGCAGGTACAGGCGATCATGGCGCAGTTGCAGGAGGGCGCACTGGGCCGCAACGAAAAACTCGCGCCCGTGGCCCAGGGCTACCTGCATGAGTTCGAGCAGTACGCTCAGGCGTTGCGTCAGTTGCAGGCGGCTCGAATCCAGATGCAACGCACGGCACGGGTCGCCTCGGAAAGCTTCGTGGCGGTCTTTTTCGATCAGCTCGATGCGCTCTCCTCGGCTGCAGAACAGGCTGCGGATGCTTCTGAGCAACTCACGCTGCTGGAGCAGAGCGCCGCGTTGCGCGACAAGCTGGCGCAGGTGCGTGACAGCGAGCTGAATTACAGCCTGGACAATGATCAGAACCGCCTGGCCGAGTGGGAAATGGGCATGAGCGATGTGCTCGCCGCCATCGATACCCTGGCGTTGAGAGTGACGGAGGAGGGTCAGACATCCTTGCGCGAAGCGCGGGATGCACTGGCGACCTATCGCCAGTCATTCACTCAGTTCGCCGACAGCCGCAGCCGCATCGTCGAGGCCGCCGCTGGCATGCAAAAGCAGAGTGCCGAGCTCGCGGGGTTGTTGGCCGAGCTGGAGCAAGAGCAATCCACCGCCATCGTCGAGGAGGGTAGTGCGGCGTTCTGGCAACTCGTTCTGATTACGTTGCTGGCATTGAGCCTGGGCGTTGGCGCCAGCTTGTTGATTCGCCTGGCCATTCTGCGGCCGTTGCGTGAGGTCGTGACGCTGGCCCGACGTATCGCCGCTGGCGATCTCGCTGCGGAGCCTGCGCAGGTGACGCGCAAGGACGAACTGGGTCTGCTCCTGCAGGCCTTTGGCGGCATGCTCGATAGTCTGCGAGGGCTGGTGGCAGGCATTGGCCAGGGGGTGGCGCAACTCAACTGTACTGCCGGCACCCTGACGGCTGTGATCAGCCATAGTCATGCGGGCGTGGAGCAGCAGCGCCAGGAGACCGAGGTGGCGGTGAGCGCCATGCAGCAGATGAGCGCCACCGCGCGGGAAGTGGCGCGCAATACCGCCGAGGCCAGCGAGGCCGTGCAGCAGGCCAACGAGCAGGCTTCCGGGGGCAGCCAACTGGTGCAGCAGTCCGCCGCGCGAGCCGAGTCGCTGGCCGAGGAAATGAGCGGCTGCGCTGCGGTGATGCATGAGCTGTTGGGCGAGTGCTCGGCGATCAATGGCGTGCTCGATGTGATCAAGGCGGTGGCCGAGCAGACCAATCTGCTGGCGCTCAACGCCGCGATCGAAGCGGCGCGGGCCGGTGAGCAGGGGCGCGGTTTTGCCGTGGTCGCCGATGAGGTGCGCGCGCTGGCGCGACGAACCCAGGCGTCCACGGGCGAGATCGAAGGGCTCATCACGCGCCTGGGGCAGGTTGCACAGCAGGCCGCCACACGTCTGCAGCACAGCCGTGTACAGACTGACGAATCCGCCAGGCTGGCGAGCCAGGCCGCCAGCGCATTGCTGCGCATCACTGAGGCGGTGGCCACCATCGAGAGGATGAATCAGCAGATCGCGACTGCCGCAGAGCAGCAGAGCGTGGTGGCTGACGACGTTCATCACGGCATTGCCCGTGTGCGTGCCGTGGCCGAGGAGAGTTCGAGGCAGAGCCAGTCGCTGCAGGCATCGACCGTGGAACTGCAGCAGGTCAGTGATGCGCTGAAAGTGGCCGTTGGCCATTTCAGAACCTGAGGGTGTCGCCAGGCGATGCTCTGGGCGTTGGCGCCCTGCGTCGCTCCACCTCCTGCATCCCTGAAGTCGTCGCGGTATCCAGGCTGCGCGACGTCTTCCGCGACGATTCCGTTCACTCTGCTGAACGGGCTCTGCACTCGCCTGAACCCAGGGTAATTCTCCACAGGGGGTAGCCGTAGGGCGGGACTCAGGAGCGCCAGCGAACAGTCCGCCGGGCCATGTCGAGTCTGGCACCACGGGGACGACTTCCTCTCCTGCATCGCTCTACCTCCTGTCGCGTACTTGGCGGGTGGAGCATTGGGCGTGAGGCGTGACCGGGCATGGCGCCTGAATGGCGCAGAGCAAAAAAAACGGCAGGGCTTGCGCACCTGCCGTATAAGCACTGCTTAGCGTCGAAGCTACTCAGTGAGGCGTATCAGGCCACTCGGCCGCCGAGGGTTTCCGCGACCCAGTCGGCGATGTACTGGCCGGCGTTGATGCTGTTGTCGAAGCTGGAGTGCTGCACGCCACCAGTACGCTCGTCGAAAATCTTCAGCTCACGTTTGGGGCTGTTGACCAGTTGCTCGTAGGTGCGCTCGGCCCATTTCAGCGGGATCTGCGAATCCTTCAGGCCGTGGGTGACCAGGAACGGTACCTTGATGCGATCGAGTACGCCGTCCAGATGAACGATCTCGGCGATGCGCATGAAGTCGTCCATGTCCTTGGCACCCCAGACCCACTGCACGTGCGCCCAGTAGTGCGGCACCGGGAAGCTGCCTTCCTTCTCCAGGCGGCGTTTCTGTACATCGCGCCAGTCATGGTTGGCGCCCCACACCACGCCGCAGGCGAAGCGCGGCTCGAAGGCCACCGCGCGCGGGCAGTAGTAACCGCCGAGGGACACGCCTTCCATGCCGATGCGCTTGGCATCGACATCGCTGCGGGTTTCCAGCCAGTCGAACACGCGGCTGGCCCAGTGCTCACTGTCGTAGCGCGCGGTCAGGTTGTGCAGGCGCAGTGCCTCGCCTGTGCCCGGCTGGTCGATGATCAGCGAGGACACGCCGCGCTTGGCCAGCCAGGCCGGCAGGCCGACGCGGTATTTCATTTCCTTGGTCGAATCCAGACCGTTGACCTGCACCAGCAGAGGCGCCGGGCCGGTGACGCCTTCGGCACGCACGTAGAGGCCGGAGATGTGCTTGCCCTCGTAGGGGATTTCGACCCGCTCGCAGTTTTCCTTGGACAGCGCGAGGCCACGGGCGAAGGTGTCGAGGAAGCGCTGGTACAGCTCCGTGCGACCGGGTGCGCCGTGGGCCTGCAGGCGCTCGCAGGTCAGGTAGTAGGTGGCGGCGCGGTTGTATTTCTCGCCGGCGGAGAGCAGGCGGCCCAGCTCCTCGTCTTCCTTGGCCATGCTGCACAGCTTGTCGGCCATCTTCGCCCAGGTTTCGCGGAAGGCGGCGGTGCCGGCGGCATCCGGCTGCTTGGCGGCTTCGACCAGAGGCTTGCACATCTCTTCGATCTCGCCGATGCGCGCGCCCATCTCGATGGCCAGGTTGACGGAAAGATCCCAGACGTAATTGGTGGGGAAGTAACGGAACATTCTTGTTGTCCTTGTAGGTCGTCTGCTGCGCCCAGCGCGTGGGCGCAATGGCAGATCACCTTAGAGACGAATCAAGGCAGTTGGCCAATCGTTACTTGGGATGCGAGGTATCGCCTTATGCGATGCCTGGGGCAGCCATGTCCACCGTCTTGATCAGCTCATGGATACGCTCACGCAGCCAGCGGTGCATGGGGTCGCCGTCCATGCTGCGGTGCCAGAGCATGAATTCACGCATGGCGGGAATCTTCACCGGCGCCGGCAGAATGCGCAGGGGCAGGTAGCGGGCATAGAGCAATGCCAGGCGGCGGTGCATGGTGGCGATGCGCTGGGTGCCGATGACCAGTTGCGGCAGGGTATTGAAGTCGTGGGTGATGACTTCCAGGCGGCGGTTGAAGCCATATTGGCTGACGAACCAGTCCTCGATGCTGAGGCTGCGGTTGCGGCCGAAGCCCACCGAGACGTGGCCCATCTCCATGTACTGTTCCAGTGTCAGTTGCTCGCCGACCTGCTTGTTGCCTTGCCAGACCACGCAGACGTGCTCTTCCTCGAACAGCAATTGCGCCGGATGGCCCTCGATCACGTAGCGCTCGGGCACGATCATCAGGTCGATCTCGCCACGTACCAGCAACTCGCCGTCGTTGGGCGCGAGCATGTCGAAGGTGATGTGCGGCGCCTGCTCGTGGATCTTCTGAATGACCCGCGAGAACAACACGGTGATCAGGTAATCGGAGGCCGTCAGCTTGAAGTGGCGCTTGCTCGAGGCCGGGTCGAATGCCTGCTTGGTGGTGATCGACGAGCGGATGGTCAGCAGCACTTCACGCACGGGGGTGGCCAGTTCCAGGGCATAGGGCGTGGGCTGCATCTTGCGGCCGACCTGCACCAGCAGTTCGTCCTCGAAGAAGGCGCGCAGACGACCAAGCACGCCGCTGGTGGCCGATTGCGTCATGTGCAGGCGTTCGGCGGCGCGGGTGATGTTCTGCTCTTCCAGCAGAATATCCAGCGCGACCAGTAGGTTCAGGTCGAGATGGTTGAAACGCATGGCACGGTTCCTACTTGTTGTATTTATTTTCGAGATACCTTTGCGCCCGGCCATCGATTAGTCAATCGGGGCTCATCGGGTGATGGTGCATTGCCGCTCTAGATAAGCCCTGCGCTTGGTATCGCGTTTCTCGATAGGTCGCATCCCGACACGCGATTGGTCAGGTGTGCCCCTCCTGCTCCATCTTGCCTGCCACGTCGGGCAGTACCGTGCTGCTCCGATCTCCACCACCAGCGCTTCGCCAAGGCGCTGGCAGAACAATTTCAATGGAGTGGTAGCGATGAAGATCATTGGCCTTGACGCGCTGGTATTTGGCGTCGATGACCTCCAGGCCTGTGCCGATTGCCTGCGCGACTATGGCCTGACTGCTGTCGAGTTGAACGAGCAGGGTGGGCGTTTCGAGGCGCTGGATGGCACCGCCATCGTCATCCGTCGGCATGACGACCCAGCCTTGCCGCCGGCCCTGGGCCCTGCGCCTTCCCTGCGTGAAACCCTGTATGGCGTCGAGTCCGTCGCCGACCTCGACGCCATCGCCGATGAGCTGGGGCGCGACCGTGAAGTGCGTCGCGATGCTCAGGGTGTGTTGCACAGCGTCGATGACATGGGCTTTGCCCTAGGCTTCCAGGTCACCTGCCGGCGTCCGTTCGCGGCCGCTGCCGACCTGACCAATGCGCCAGGCTCAGCACCGCAACGCCCGGCCAACGTGCCTGGCATCACGCCGGACATGCCGGCGCTGCCGCGTACCCTGTCGCACGTCGTGTACTTCGTGCCCGATGCCGCCAAGGGCGAGGCGTTCTACCGTGAGCGTCTGGGCTTCGTGACCACTGACACCTTCGTCGGTGTCGGCCCCTTCATGCGCACCGGGGCGATGGCCGACCACCATTGCCTGTTCATGATCCAGACCCCGCCGCACATGAAAGGCTGCGAACACTTCACCTTCCACATGGGCAGCGGCACTGAGGTGCTGCTGGCCGGGCGGCGTTTCGAGCAGAAGGGCTGGAGCAGTTTCTGGGGGCCGGGGCGTCACCTCTTCGGCTCCAACTGGTTCTGGTACTTCAACAGCCCGCTGGGTTGTCACATCGAGTACGACGCCGACATGGACACCCATGATGACCAGTGGGTGGCACGTCAGGCGCCGATGTCCGCCGACAACTCGCAGCTGTTTCTCTTCTCCTCTCGGGAGAAATGGGCACCAGGCGGCCCGCCGCCCAAGCAGGGCTGACCGTGCTGATTGCGCTCTGCCGCCTCGACGAGGTGGCGGACGGCTGTGCGCGTGGGCTCGACCCCCTGCAGCGCGGAAGGGACAGCCTGTTCGTTCTGCGCTGTGCGGGTGAAGTACGCCTGTATCGCAATAGCTGCCCGCATCAGCAGGTACCGCTGGAGTACCGCAAGGATCGCTTTCTCTCGGCCGATGGCTCACGGGTCATCTGCTACGCCCATGGCGCGCACTTCCTGCCGGACAGCGGCGTATGCGTATACGGGCCATGCCTGGGGGAGCGACTGACGTCGTTGCCGTGGGTCGAGCAGGACGGCTGGTTGTTGGTCGATGAGGCGGATTTGCTCTGAGTTGAGGTATCGCCATTGGCGATACATCGAATCCGAACATGCGATTAGTCAAATTCCCGGATAGGTCGGAAGCTGGTTTCAAGGGATGCGCGACACCCAGGCCAGCGGCCATTTCAAAACACAAGAACAACAAGCGAGAAGTGCCATGAATGCAATGAACAAGGTTCTGGTCGTCGGTGGTGGCATCGGTGGTCTGTGCGCCGCCATCGCCCTGCGCCGCAAAGGTATCAGCGTTGATCTGGTCGAGCTGAAATCGGAGTGGACCGTCTACGGTGTCGGCATCATCCAGCAGAGCAATGTGGTGCGCGAGATGTCGCGCCTGGGCCTGCTCGATGCCTATCTGGAGGCGGCTTATGCCTTCGAGGACGTGGCCATCAACACCACCGAAGGTCAGCAGTTGGTGCGTATTCCCGGCCAGCGCCTGGCCGGCCCGCAGTATCCGGCCAATGTCGGTATCTCCCGGCGCGCGCTGCACAAGGTGCTGAGCGAAACCACCCTCGAGTTGGGCGCCACCGTGCGCCTGGGCACCAGCGTGGAGTCCCTGGAGCAGGATGACAACGGTGTCGATGTGCTGCTGACCGATGGCACCCGTGCACGCTACGACCTGGTGGTGGGGGCCGACGGCCTGTACTCCAAGGTGCGCGAGATGCTCTTCGGCAACCAGTACCTGCCGCGTTTCACCGGCCAGTCGGTATGGCGCTACAACTTCCCGCGTCTGCCGCAGATCGATCACCTGGCCAACTTCCAGGGCCCGGCAGGCAATGCCGGCCTGGTGCCGCTCTCTGACGACCTCATGTACATGTTCACCACCTCGCACGAGCCAGGTAACCCGTGGATGCCTCATGACTGCCTGGCCGCCGAGATGCGCAAGCGTCTGCAGGACATGGGCGGGCTGATCGGCGAGCTGCGCGAGCAAATCGTCGATAACGACGAGGTGGTCTACAAGCCGCTGGAAGCCGTGTTCGTCGACGAGCCCTGGTATCGCGGCCGTGTCCTGATCATCGGTGATGCCGCACATGCCACCACGCCGCACCTGGGGCAGGGCGCCGGCATGGCCATCGAGGACGCCCTGGTGCTCAGCGAAGAGCTGACAGGCGAAGGCGATTTGCCGCAGCAACTGGCGCGCTTCATGGCGCGTCGTTTCGAGCGCTGCAAATACATCGCAGAGAAATCCCTGCTGGCCGGCGAGAAGGAGATGGCGCGCGATCGCGACTTTGACCGTATCGGCCTGGTCAAGGAAATGCTGGCCGTCACGGCCCAGCCTATCTGACCCCAAAAGACGGCCGGTCTCGCCAGCCGGCCGTCTGCGTGTGTTGCGGCGGCGCTTTGCACGACCCGCGTTGCCTTGCTGCGGTGTGCGAAGAAAGCAAGAAAACTCTCACAAGAACAACAAAGAGGTTTACATCGATGACAAATCGAGAGCTCGTTGCACCTCGGCAAAGGCTGACTGCCGGTCGCCTGACCCTTGCCGCGGCGCTGGTGGCCTGCGCCAACCAGGCATTGGCCTTTGAGATTGAAACCGGCAATCCGGATTTCAGTCTGCGCTGGGATAACACGGTCAAGTACAGCACCGCCTGGCGGGTGAAGGATCGCAGCGACAAACTGAGCGCCGGACAATCCACGCTCAACCAGGACGACGGTGACCGTGCCTTCGGCAAAGGCCTGATTTCCAATCGTCTGGATATTCTCTCCGAGCTGGATATGGGTTTCCGCGATGTCGGTGCCCGCGTCAGCGCCGCCGGCTGGTACGACACCGAGTACCAGAAAGACAACGACAACGGCGATGCCACCCGCGCCAACCAGCGCTCGGTAGCCTATGACGAGTTCACTGACGATGCCCGCCACCTGCATGGCGGCGACGGTGAAATTCTCGACGCCTTCGTCTACTGGAACGGTGAGCTGGCCGACCGCGCGCTGTCGGTGCGCCTGGGCCGCCACGGCCTGGTCTGGGGCGAGAGCCTGTTCTTCGGCGCCAACGGCATTGCCGGCGGCATGGCCCCTGTCGACGTGGTCAAGGCGGTTTCCGTACCCAACACCCAGTTCAAGGAAATCACCCGTCCGGTCAACCAGATCTCCGCCACCTACCAGCTCACGGATGATGTGTCCCTCGGCGCCTTCTACCAACTGCAGTGGGAAGAAACCCGTCTGCCAGGGGCGGGCAGCTATTTCTCGGTGAGCGACACCATCGGTGAAGGCAACGAGCGCCTGATCGTCGGCGATCCGTTCCCTGACTTCCTTGGCGGCAACCCGGACAGCCCGGCAGCGTTCTTCCACGGCAAGGACAAGAAGGCCAAGGACTCCGGGCAGGGCGGTTTGCAGTTACGCATCACCGACGACACCGTGGAATATGGCCTGTACGCCATCCAGTATCACGACAAGTCGCCCAAGCTGTACCTGAAACCCAGTGCCAGCCCCGAGTTCAGCACCGGCAAGATCGGCGAGTATTACTGGGTCTACCCGGAAGACATTCGCGCGCTGGGTGCCAGCTTCATCACCACGGTGGGCGAGTACAGCTTCGCCGGTGAAGCCTCGATGCGCTGGAACATGCCGCTCATTTCCGGTGGCCAAACGGTGCTCGCCGGCATGGACGCGGACAACGATGACGACCCGCTGTACGCCGTCGGTCGAACCGCCCACGTCAACCTCAACATGATCGCGTCGTTCGGGCCGAACTTCATCGCCCAGGAATCCGGTCTGGTCGCCGAGGTTGCCTGGAACCGTCTGCTCAAGGTGACCGACAACCGCAACGCGCTGGATCCGAATGCCACCGACGACGCCATCGGCTTGAAGCTGGTGTACACCCCGACCTACCGCCAGGTGATGTCGGGCATCGATATCAGCGTGCCGGTCGGCCTCAGCTACTTCCCGATGGGCAAGTCCGCCGTGGTCAGCTCGTTCGGCCCGGACAAGGGCGGCGACTTCAACATCGGGGTCAATGCCACCTACCTCGATCGGGTCACCTTCGGTCTGACCTACACCCACTACTACGGCCCCGAGGATGCCAACCTCAACGCGGCCAGCGAGTTCAATTACAAGCAATCGTTGAAGGACCGCGACTACGTGGCCTTCTCCGTGAAAACCACTTTCTGAGGATCGCGCAGATGACCCTTCCGTTCACACTCAAGACCTTCTGCCTGGCCCTCGCCGGTGTCGCGGCGCTGAGCCTGCAGCCGCTCATGGCGGCCACCGCCGATGACCTGGGCAAGAGCCTGACGCCGTTCGGCGCGGAAAAGGCCGGCAACGCCGATGGCAGTATCCCGGCCTGGACTGGCGGCCTGACCACGGTCGACCCGTCCTTCAAGCCGGGCGGCAAACGCAGCGACCCGTTCGCCGCCGAGAAGCCGCTGTTCAGCATCACCGCGCAGAACATGGCGCAGTACGAAAGCAAGCTCAGTGACGGCGTCAAGGAGATGCTCAAGCGCTATCCGGACACCTACCGTCTGGATATCTATCCGACGCACCGTACCGCCGCAGCACCGCAGTGGGTCTACGACAACACCGCCAAGAACGCGCGTAACGCCAAGCTGGTCGAGAGCAGCGCCGGCCCCATCCCGCAGGGCGCCTATGGCGGTATTCCGTTCCCCATCCCGAAAAATGGCGACGAGGTGATGTGGAACCACATCCTCAACTGGCGCGGCACCTCGCTGGCTCTGGATTTTCGTCAGTACCTGATCACCGCCGACGGCACCTCGGTGATGACCACCGATGGCAAGGCCATTCAGGAGATGCCCTACTACTATCCGGAGGGTTCGGCCGAGAGTTTCGATGGTGATTACTGGCTGTTCCGCCTGCTCAACGTCGGCCCACCCCTGCGTGCCGGTGAGCAGATTCTCGGGCGTACCAACCTCAACGGTGACAAGACCCAGACTCACGTCTATCTGGCTGGCCAGCGGCGGGTGCGCAAGCTGCCCAATGCCTGCTGCGACACGCCGACTCCGTCGACTGCGGGCGTCATGTCCTTCGATGAGCTCAGCGTGTTCCAGGGACGTATGGATCGCTTCAACTGGAAGCTGATCGGCAAGCAGGAAATGTACATCCCGTACAACACCAACAAGGTACAGGCCGCGGATAAGCCTGAGGACGTGATTGGCAAGCACCACATGAACCCGGATTACATGCGCTGGGAGTTGCACCGCGTCTGGGTGGTCGAGGCTGATCTGGCGCCCGGTAAGCGCCACCAAATGCCCAAGGGCCGCTATTACATCGACGAAGACACCTGGCAGGCCCTGCTGGGCGACCGTTGGGATGCCAACGGCCAGCTCTCCAAGAGCCTCTGGTCGCTGCCGTCGGTCATGCCGGATATCCCGGCCGTGGCGCAGCTGTCCTCTGGCTTCTACGACCTGACCTCCAATACCTGGTTCCTCCAGAACCTCTATACCGGCAAGGCCCAGCAGTACGTGGTCGTCGATCGCTACAAAGCCTCCGAGTTCTCGCCAGCGGCGATGGCTGGGCGAGGCGTGCGCTAGCAGGTCGTTGAAAAACGTAGGCCAGGCCGCGCAGGTGGTTTTCCAACCGCCTGCCCAAGCCTGAGCGGGAGGGCCCGCAGGCCCTCCCTGTTCGATGCAGTTCGAGGTGAATGATGAGCAGATCGACTTGGGCAAGTGGCCTTCTCCTGGCACTTGCCTTGCCCTTTGCGTTGACGACTCAGGCACAGTCCCTGGCGGTCAGCGGGGTGCTGCAAAGCCCGGCCATGCAGGTGCCGAATGCCGCTCATGCGGTGTTCAGCAGTGTCGTGCGTGCCGGTGAGCGCCTGGTTGCCGTGGGCGAGCGTGGGCTGATCCTGTTGTCCGATGACAACGGCCAGCAATGGCGCCAAGCCCATGTGCCCGTCTCGGTGGGGCTGACCGCCGTGCAATTCGTCGACGCGCGCCATGGCTGGGCCGTGGGCCACGCCGGCGTGGTGCTGGCCAGCAGCGATGGAGGGGAAAACTGGCAGGTGCAGCTCGATGGCGTGCGTGCTGCGCAACTGGAACTGAGCGCTGCTCAGGACGCCCTCGCCAGCGCCAGCGACAGCGATGCCGCTCAGGCTCGTATCGATGCGGCCCAGCGCCTGGTCGATGACGGCGCGGACAAACCCCTGCTCGATCTGCACTTCAGCGATGCACACCATGGCATGGTCGTCGGCGCCTACGGTATGGCGCTGCAGACCCACGATGGCGGGCAGAGCTGGCAGTCGATGGTCGGCCAGATCGACAACCCCATGGGCCTGCACCTGTACGCACTGGCGCAACAGGGTAGCGACTGGTACCTGGCCGGTGAGCAGGGCTTTCTGGCGCATTCGGCTGATGCCGGGCAGCACTTCGAGCAACTGCAAAGCCCTTACGAGGGCACGTTCTTCACCCTGGTGGCGCGCGAGGACGGCTCGCTGTTGCTGGGCGGTCTGAAAGGCAACGCCTTCCTCATCCGTGATGGCGGCGACTCGATCGACGCGCTGGCGGTGCCGATGCCGGTGTCCTTCAGCGATGGCACGCGCCTGGCCGATGGCCGGGTGCTGCTGGCTAACCAGGCAGGCGCCGTATTCGTGCTGGATGACGCCGGCAAGCGCCTGAAAATCCTGCAACCCGCACAGGGCAAACCCCTGGCTGGCCTGACCCAGGCCGCCGACGGCAGCCTGGTCGTGGCGGGCTTCGCCGGCCTGTCTTCGCTGTCTCTGTCGGCCGCCAAGGCTTCGGAGTGATTTCATGACATTCGACACACCTGCCAGTCAGGCAACCTTCGATCCGCGTTCCGGCTCGCTGATCGAGCGCGCCCTGTTCAACCATCGTCACTGGGTGCTGTTGCTGTGCCTGCTGACCACGCTGCTGCTCGGTTGGCAATCGACGCGCCTCGAACTCAATGCCAGCTTCGAGAAGATGATTCCCGCCGGGCATCCGTACATCGTCAATTACCTGGCCAACCAGAAGGAGTTGTCCGGCCTCGGCAATGCCCTGCGTATCGCCGTGGCCAACCAGCAGGGCGACATCTACGACCCTGCCTATCTGAAGACCTTGCAGGCGCTGAGCGATCAGATCTACCTGCTGCCGGGCGTCGACCGCGCGTATATGAAGTCGCTGTGGACACCGGCCACCCGCTGGGTGTCGGTCACCGAAGAGGGCCTCGATGGCGGCCCGGTGATCCCCGATGAATACGATGGCAGTCCAGCGTCCTTGGCCAAATTGCGGCACAACGTGCAGCTCTCCAACGAGATCGGCCAGCTCGTCTCCTTCGACCAGCGCTCCAGCATCATCTACGTGCCGTTACTGGCGCGCAGTGCCGATGGTCAGCCGCTGAACTACGCGCAGCTGTCCGACGAGATCGAGAAACTGCGCAGCCAGTACCAGAGCGACAGCATCGCCATCCACGTCACCGGTTTCGCCAAGAAGGTCGGTGACCTGATCGCCGGTCTGCAGCAGATCCTGCTGTTCTTCGCCGCCGCCATCCTCATCACCACCCTGGTGCTGTACGGCTACACCCGCTGCATCCGCAGCACCCTGCTGGTGGTGATCTGCTCGCTGGTGGCGGTGATCTGGCAGCTCGGCCTGTTGCCGTTGCTGGGCTACGAGCTGGATCCGTACTCTATCCTGGTGCCGTTTCTGGTGTTCGCCATCGGCATGAGCCATGGCGCGCAGAAGATGAACGGCATCATGCAGGACATCGGTCGTGGCATGCATCGCCTGGTGGCGGCGCGTTTCACCTTCCGCCGCCTGTTCCTCGCCGGCCTGACCGCGCTGCTCTGCGATGCCGTGGGTTTTGCCGTGCTGATGATCATCAAGATCCAGGTGATCCAGGATCTGGCCATCATCGCCAGCCTCGGTGTCGCGGTGCTGATCTTCACCAACCTGATCCTGCTGCCGGTGCTGCTCTCCTATGTCGGCGTCAGCCCCAAGGCGGCCGAGCTCAGCCTCAAGAGCGAGCGCGCGGAGCAGAGCGGCCAGGCGCGCCATCCGTTCTGGCGTTTCCTCGATCTGTTCACCCGTCGTCCCTGGGCCGGCCTGTGCGTGGCGGTGAGCCTGGCAATGGCAGTGCTGGGCTTCATGGTCAGCCTGCACCTGAGCATCGGCGACCTCGACCCGGGTGCCCCGGAGCTGCGCGCCGACTCGCGCTACAACCAGGATGACGCCTTCATGACCCGTCATTACGGGGCCAGCAGCGACCTGTTCGCGGTGATGGTGCGTACCCCATCGGGCGCCTGTGCGCGCTACGACATCCTGCGCAAGGTCGATGAGCTGGATTGGCAACTGCGCAGCCTGCAGGGCGTGGATGCGACCAACTCGCTGGCGCTGCTCAACCGCCGCATGCTGGTCGGCCTGTCCGAAGGCAGCCCCAAGTGGTACGAGCTGCAGAACAACCAGGCGACCCTGAACATGATCACCGCCAGCGCGCCGCGTGGTCTGTACAACGAGTCGTGCAACCTGCTGACCCTCTACGTCTACCTCACCGACCACAAGGCCGAGACGCTGACTCGCCTGGTCGATCACGTCGAGGCCTTCGCCGCCGCCAACAACACCGACGAGGTGCAGTTCATGCTCGCCGCCGGCAATGCCGGTATCGAGGCGGCCACCAATATCGTGGTCAAGCAGGCCAACCGCGAGATGCTGTTCTGGGTCTATGGCGCGGTGATCCTGCTGTGCCTGATCACCTTCCGCTCCTGGCGCGCGACGCTCTGTGCGGTGATTCCGTTGATGCTCACCTCGATTCTCTGCGAGGCGCTGATGGTCTGGCTCGGCATCGGCGTGAAGGTCGCGACGCTGCCGGTGATCGCCCTGGGTGTGGGCATCGGCGTGGATTACGCGCTGTACGTCATGAGCATCATGCTCAGCCACCTGCGCGAGGGCTCCAGCCTGTCGCAGGCCTATTACCGCGCGCTGCTCTCCACCGGCAAGGTGGTGATGCTCACCGGCTTCACCCTGGCCATCGGTGTTGGCACCTGGGCCTTCTCGCCCATCAAGTTCCAGGCCGACATGGGCATCCTGCTGGCCTTCATGTTCGTCTGGAACATGGTCGGCGCACTGCTGCTGCTGCCGGCCCTGGCGTATTTCCTGCTGCCCGCCGGCACGCGCAAGGCCCAGGTGGTCGAGCTTGCGCCTGAGCATCCGGCAGGCACTGCTCCTACCGAACCTGTGGCGCGCGTCGCCCACGGCTGAAGCGTTCATTTACCTAAAACAACAACAGGCACCGCCAATGAAATCACTGACCTTGCTGCTCAACGGCCTCCAAGAGGGGCTGATCGCCTATGGCGCCATGTTCTGGGGCATCCTGCCGGAGGAGGTGCAGCATGAGCGCTGATCGCCAGGCGGGGCTTGGACAATCCGCGCTGCTGCTGTTCGGTAGCTGTCTGCCGGTGCTGGGGGCGGTGCTGATCGCGCCGATCCTGCCACGCATGCAGCAGCATTTCGCGGGTACGCCGGGCGCCGAGGTGCTGACCCCCATCGCCTTGACCATCCCGGCCCTGATGATCGCCTTGCTGGCGCCCTTTGCCGGCATCATCGCCGACCGCCTGGGCCGCAAACCGCTGCTGCTCGGTTCGCTGGTGCTTTATACGCTGTGCGGTCTGTTGCCGCTGTGGCTGGAATCGCTGCCAGGCATCGTCGCCAGTCGCGCCGGACTCGGTTTGGCGGAGGCGGGCATCATGACCTGCTGCACCACGCTGATGGGCGATTACTACCAGGGCGCGCGGCGCGAACGGCTGTTTGCCTTGCAGATGGTCGCGACCTCGCTGTCGGCAGCGGTGTTTATCGCCCTCGGCGGCGCCCTGGGCCAGGACGACTGGCGCGTACCCTTCGTGCTCTATGCCTCGGGTCTGGTGCTGTTACCGATCATGGCCTGGATGCTCTGGGAGCCGCGCGCTGCCGAGGTGAGCCATCAGCACAGCGAGAGCGAAGGGTTTCCCTGGAGCGCACTGCTGCCGCTGTACGCCCTGACCATCCTGGCCGGAGTCAGCCTGTTCATCGTGCCGGTGCAGGCGGGCTATTTGCTCAACCTGCTGCACGTAAATTCGCCGCAGCAGATTGGCATGACCATGGGCGCGAACCAGCTGGGCGTGCTCGCCGGCGCGCTGCTGTTCCGCCTGCTCAGTGGCCTGCGTCGGCAGCACCTGATGCTGCTGGCCTTCGCCACCGCCGGCCTGGGCGGCTTGCTGATGGCGCAGGCGGGCAACCACGCCCTGGTGATCGTCGCCGTGCTGATCAACGGTCTGGGCATCGGCCTGATGCTGCCAACCCTGATCACCTGGATCATGAGCCGCGTCAGCTTTACCCAGCGCGGTCGCGCCAGTGGCGGTTTCACCGCCGCGCTGTTCGCCGGTGAGTTCATCAGCCCGCTGGTGGTGATTGCCATCACCGGTGGTCAGCTCGGCGCGTTGCCCATGGCCCTGACCTACATCGCCAGCGCCCAACTGATTCTGGCGGCGTGCTGCCTGGCCCTGCATCGCCTGTTCCGCGCGCTGCACGAGCCCGCGCCCCTAGCCGCCTGACGCCAGAGAGATTTGCCATGGCCGATATGCTCAATACCGCCACGCTCAATCAACTGTTCCTGCATGCGCGTTCGCACAATCAGTGGCAAGCGCGCGAGGTGTCCGATGAGCTGCTGCGGCAGCTTTACCAGACCCTGCGCCAGGGCCCGACCAGCAACAACTGCTGCCCGGCACGCTTCGTCTTCGTGCGCAGTGCCGAGGCCAAGCAGAAGCTGCTGCCCGCGCTCAAGGGCCACAACGGCGAGAAGATGCTGCAGGCACCGGTGACCGTCATCGTTGCCTGGGACAGCCAGTTCTTCGAGCACCTGCCGCAGTTGTTCCCGATCTACGACGCCGGCGCTGCTTTTCGTAACGACCCGCAAGCGACCTTCGTGGCCGGCTTGCGCAACAGCAGCCTGCAGGGCGCCTACCTGATCCTCGCCGCCCGCGCACTTGGGCTGGATTGCGGCCCCATGTCCGGTTTCGATGCCGAGCAGGTGGACGCCACATTTTTCCCCGATGGCCGTTGGCGCAGCAACTTTCTCTGCTGCCTGGGTTACGGCAATGAGGCCGGTCTGCGCCCCGCAGGCCCGCGCCTGTCCTTCGAGCAAACCTGTCAGGTGATATGAACATGCAGTCACTTCCCCCTTTCCGTCGCATCGTCACAGGCCATGACGGCGCAGGCCGCGCGCTGGTCGCCATGGCTGGCGCAACACCCAACACCTTTCCGCTCAAGGCCGTGCCCGGCACGGTGTTCTACGAGGTGTGGAACAGTGCCACCAGCCCGGCACCGCTGGATAACGGCGCAGACCCTACCGACAAGCCGCTGCAGCTCAGCCCAGGTGCGCTGGGTAGCGTGATCCGCGTGGTGGATATTCCGCCGGACAGCATCCAGAACCAGGTCAGCGCCGAGGATGCCGCTGCGGTCTTTTCTGAAATCGGCGAATCGCACGCCGGCACCGGCAAGGCCGATTCGAAGCACAAGCTGATGCACCGCACCGAAACCCTGGACTACGGCATCGTCACCGAAGGCGAAGTCTGGCTGGTGCTGGACGAGGAGGAGGTGCACCTCAAGCGCGGCGACATCGTCGTGCAGCGCGGCACCAACCATGCCTGGAGCAACCGCACTGACGCCATGGCGCGCATGGTGTTCATTCTGCTCGATGGCCGTTATGCCCCCGAACTGCTGGAGGTGCTCGCATGAAATTAGCCACTCTCGCCGATGGCAGCCGTGATGGACGGCTGCTGCTGGTGTCCCGCGATCTGACCCGTGCGCTGCTGGTCGCCGACCTGGCACCGACGCTGCAGGCGGCAATCGACAACTGGAGCAGCGTCGAGGCCGATCTGCAACGCCGTTATGAGGCGCTCAATCGTGGTGAAGCGGCGGAGGCTTTCGACTTCGACCCGACCCAGGTAATGGCGCCGCTGCCACGCGCCTGGCAATGGCTGGATGGCTCGTGCTTCCTCAGCCACGGCGAGCTGATGCAGAAGGCCTTCCACCTTGATCCCATCGAAGGCGTGGAACACACGCCGCTGATGTACCAGGGCGCTGGCGATGACTTCATCGGCCCGTGTCAGGACATCCCGCTGCCCAGCGAGGCCCATGGCATCGACTTCGAGGGCGAGTTCGCCGTGCTGGTCGACGAGGTGCCGATGGGCTGCAGCGCCGAGCAGGCGCGCCAGCATATCCGCCTGCTGCTGCAACTCAACGACGTCAGCCTGCGTGCCCTGGCACCGCGTGAAATGCGCACCGGCTTCGGCTTCGTCCAGGCCAAGTCGTCGTCGAGCTTCGCCCCCGTGGCGGTGACCCCGGACGAGCTGGGCGAGGCCTGGCGCGATGCACGCGTGCAGTTGCCGCTGCATATCGAGTGGAACGGCGAGTGGTTCGGCCATCCGCACGGCGGCGCCATGCACTTTGGCTTCGATCAGTTGATCGCCCACGCGGCGCTGACTCGGCGCCTGAGCGCCGGCACCCTGATCGGCTCGGGCACGGTCTCCAATAACGACCGTAGCGTCGGCTCGGCCTGCATTTCCGAACGTCGCGCCATCGAGATGATCGAGCACGGCGTGGCGAAAACCGGCTTCATGCATTTTGGTGACCGCATCCGCATGGAGGCGCGTTGCGCCGATGGCAGCCCGTTGTTCGGCGCCATCGATCAGTGCGTGGTGCAAGAGGTATCGCCATGCGCGTGATGATCACCGGAGCCAATGGTTTCATCGGCCGTGAGCTGGTCAAGCGCCTGCTGGCGGGCAGCGTGCTGCGCGGCCAGCCGATCGAGGCGCTGCTGCTGCTGGATCAGGAGCTGTCCGGCTTGCCCGACGACCCGCGCATTCGCCGTCACTTCGGCAGCGTCACCGATGCGGCCCTGATTCGCCGCGCGCTGGCCGATGGGATCGACGTCGTCTTTCACCTGGTCAGCGTACCGGGCGGGGCTGCCGAAGCGCGCTATGAGCTGGGTTACCAGGTCAACCTGCAGGCCAGCCTGGAACTACTCAATCAACTGCGCAATTGCAACCGCCCGCCGCGCCTGGTGTACGCCAGCAGCGTGGCGGTGTATGGCGCCGACCTGCCGTCGCGTATGGACGAAGCGTCGCTGAGCCAGCCCAAACTGTCCTATGGCAGCCACAAGCTCATGGTGGAAGCTCAACTCACCGATCTGGCGCGGCGCGGCGACGTGGATGGCATCGCCCTGCGCCTTCCCGGCATCGTCGCCCGGCCGCGCCAGGCCAATGGCTTGAAGTCGGCCTTCATGAGCGACCTGCTGCATGCCGTGGCCGCAGGGGAGCCCTACACCTGCCCCGTGTCACCCCAGGCGACGGCCTGGTGGATGTCCGCCCGTTGCTGCGTGGACAACCTGATCCATGCCGCCGAGTTGCCACGCGGCAGCGCCAACCCCGTGCAGCAACTGCCGGTGCTGCACCTCTCCATCGAACAGGTGCTCGACGCGCTGGTAGGCATCCTGGGTGAGCCGCGCCGGGCGCTGGTCAGCTTCGCCCCGGAGCCTGAGCTGGAGGCGCTGTTCGGCCGCTATCCGCCACTGCGCACCCCGCAGGCCAAGGCCTTGGGCTTTCGTCATGACGGCTCGGCCAACGCCTTGATCCGCAATGCCCTGAATCTGTCTGCTACGCGGTCGTCTCGCCGCGTCGTGCCCACTCTTGCAGGAGCTCCGCTATGAGCCAGAAAACTCGCCGCCTGGTCGACCTGTCCGTGACCCTCGACAACAACCCTTACACCGATCCGCCGCCGCTGCTGCCGAAGATCGATTACATGGATCACCAGCAGGGCTGGCCGGAAATGGCCGCGATGTTCCCCGGCCTGCGCAAGGAGCAGTTGCCGGGCGATGAGTCCTGGGCCGCCGAACGCTTGAGCATCACCACCCACAGCGGCACCCACATGGATGCGCCCTGGCATTACGCCTCGACCACCGATGGCGGCAAGCCGGCCTTCGGCATCGACGAGCTGCCGCTGGAGTGGTGCCTGCAACCGGGCGTGAAGCTGGATTTTCGCCATCTGCCCGATGGCCACGTCGTCACCGCCGCCGAGGTGGAAGCGGAGCTGGCGCGCATCGGTCATGAGCTGCAGCCGCTGGATATCGTGCTGGTCAACACCCGTGCCGGCAGCCTGTTCGGCCAGCCGGGCTATCTGGAGGCCGGTATCGGCATGGGCCGTGAGGCCACCCTGTATCTGCTGGAGCGCGGCGTGCGCGTGGTCGGCACCGATGCCTGGAGCTGGGATGCACCGTTCAAGTACACCCGCGAACGCTTCGCCGAAACGGGCGATGCCGCGCTGATCTGGGAAGGGCACAAGGCCGGACGCGACATCGGCTACGGCCAGATGGAAAAACTGGCCAACCTGGAGAGCCTGCCGGCCCATGGTTTCCAGGTGTCATGCTTCCCCTACAAGATCAAGCACGCCTCGGCGGGCTTCGTGCGCGCCGTGGCCATCTTCGAGGAGTAAGCGCCAGCACTATCACGCCTGTGGGCGTACCGCTGCCTGCCAAGGTCAGGCAGCCTTTCGGGCGGCTCTTGCCGAGCTGCCGTGCAGCCAGAACGGAGAGACTCTGATGCGTTTTGATTCATTACGGATAGCTGTGCTGGCGACCCTGGCCTTGTTCGGCACCGCCCATGCCGAGGACGAGCAACAGCGCTCGCTCGAACTGCTGCAGCGGGCTGTCGAGTATTACCGGCTACAGGGCGATGCGGCGTTCGCCGCGTTCAGTCGCCAGGGTGAATTCATCCAGGACAACCGTTACGTCTTCGTGGTCGACAGCGCCGGCACCATGCTGGCCAGCGGCGGCCCGTCGGTGGTGCTCATCGGCCGTGACGTCAACGCCGTGCTGGAGCCGGAACTGCGTGAGGCCTTTGCCCAGGCACTGGAAGCGACCGAGGGCGTGCAAGTGGCCGACTACCGCTGGATGAACTGGCGGGATGGCCGCGAAGAACTCAAGCGCGTCTACTTCCAGCGCGTTGGGGATCGTTTCATCGCCGTCGGCCACTACCTGCCGCGCGCCTCCGAGCAGCAGGCTCAAGGGCTGTTGCAGCGCGCGGCGGAGGCCATCGAGCAGGATCCCGATGGCAGCTTCGATGCGATCAACAGCCTGTCGGCGAGCTTCCGCGAAGACGATCTGTACGTGTTCGTCATCGACCTGCGCAATCAGCGCTACGTCGCCCATGGCTACAACAAACGCCTGCTGGGGATGGATTTCGCGACCATCCGTGACCCCGATGGGCAGCCAGTCGGTGAACCTATCCTGAAGCTGATGCAGAACGCCAAGACGGCAGAGTTCGACTACCGCTGGAAGAACCCGGTAACCAGCAAGGTGGAGAACAAACACGCCCTGTTGCGCAAGGTCGGCCACTATCTGGTGGCTGTCGGTTACTACCAGAAGGGCTGAGCGAATCCTTAGCGGCTGGCCACCTGTTCGGCCAGGCGCTGATCCTCCATACGCCAGGCAATCAGCAGCGGTAGCATGGCCAGCCCGGCACACATCAGCAGCACGTGCTCGAATGCCTGGGAGGCTTGGCTGTCGCTCAGGGCGACGAACAGACTCATCAGCAGCGCTGCGCCCAGCGCTCCTCCCAAGCCGCGAACCAGGCCGCAGCAGGCGGTGGCAACGCCCAGTTGGGCGCGTGGCGCGGCGTTCTGCACGGCCACCAGCGCGGTGGGAAACTGCAGCCCCAGTGCCACGCCGGTCAGCAGCAGAAAGACCAGCAGCAGGGCCTGACTGCTGCCGGCCCAGGCGACACCGGCCAGACAGAAGGGCAGGGCGCTGCAACCCATCAGGATCAGCGGCTTGTAACGTTTCAGGCGGGCGCTGAGGCGTCCGCCGGCAAAGGCGCCGAGGGGCACGCCCGCGGCCAGGGCCGTGAGCAGGGGCGTGGCGTCGCTGCCCTGGGCCTGCAGCGGGATCAGTACGGCGAGGCCTACCGCGAGAAAACTGCTGAACAGCATCACCGTCAGGCTGGCGCGCAGGGTGCTAATGCGCAGCAAAGCCGGTGGGATCAAGGGCTCGCTGGCGCGGGTTTGCCAGAAGGCAAAGGCCAGGCTGCCCACTGCGCCCAACAGCAGCAGGCAGGCATGCTCGGTGCTTTGCCAGGGCTCGCCATGGCCGATGCGGGTGATCAGCAGCATCACGCTGCCCAGGCCGAGGGTCAGTAGCAGGCATCCCAGATAATCGACCTGCTTGCCTGTCTGGCTATTACCCAGCCCCTGCAAACCACGACGAGCCAGCAGCAGGGCCAGCAGACCCAGGGGCAGGTTGATCAGGAACACACCCCGCCACGACCACTGCCCGAGCCAGGCGCCCAGGAGTGGCCCCAACAGGCCGGCGATGGCGAACATACCGCTGAACCAGGCCTGGTAGCGGCCTCGTTCGGCCGGAGCAATCAGCTCACCGATCAGGCTCTGGATGCAGTTCATCATCGCCCCGGCCGCGATGCCCTGCAGGGCGCGCGCGGCGACCAGCTCGCCGGTGTCGCGGGCCAGGCCGCACAGCAGGGACGCAAGCATGAACAGCAGGATGGCGCCCTGCAGCAGGCGAGTACGGCCGAACAGATCGCCCAGCTTGCCGGCAATCGGCACGGCCACCGTCATGGCCAGCAAATAGGCCGAAACCACCCAGGGCAGGTAGTCGGGCAGCGCCAGGGTGCGGGCCATGTCCGGCAGCACCACCGCCACGATGGTCTGATCCAGAGCGGCGAGAAACAGGGCCAGCATCAGGCCGCTGAGGATGCGGCGAAGCCGGCTTTCGGAAATGCGTTCGTTCATGAGGGCTCTGGCTGGCGCGTGGGTATGGCTTCAGGTGCGGTAGCGTAATTGCTGAGAGATGGTCGGTGCGCGGGTAATGACTGGCAATGACGAACGGAGAAAAGAGGCGAGTGCAGGGCGCAAACGGATCGAGCAGCAGGGCAAGCCTGTCTCAGGGGCACGGCATCTTCCTTGTCGTTTAAGGCGCATAGGGTGAGCGTCGTCCGGGCTCCTGTGAGCCCGGGCCAGGTGCGTTTCGGCGGGTAACCCAACGTGCCTGGCAGACGCGCTTTTGAGATGACCGGCAGCCCTCTCGTGGAGGGCGCCGGAGCCCGTCGTGGCGAGCCGCAGGCACGATAGAGCGGCGTGCGGCTTTCCTCAATATGGCCGTGGAACCGGGGTGCGATTAACGCCCTGTTTCATCAGCTGTGGCGTCCGACCTGATGCAGTTCCTGCATCGCCAGCGACATCTTTTCTGCGTCAGCGAGGTAGTCGCGTCTGATCATCCGATCGAGCAGGCCGGTATGGTCGAAGACCCAGTCGCGCAGCTTTGCCAGTGGATAGGGCAATTGATGGAAAACGTTGCCCAGTTTCCTGGCGAACTCGACGTGGTGGTTGACGTAGGCCACCCGCTGTTCCTCGAAGTCATGAAAGGCTGCGCTGATCTGCTGCTCATCGCCCAGGTTGGCGCCGCTCAGCGCCCTGGCCAGGAAGTAGCCGTCCTCGATGGCCATGCCCATGCCATAGGCCGCGTAGGGCGAAACAGGGTGAACGGCGTCACCCAGGCAGACCACGCGGCCGCTGCTCCAGCGCTGTAGTGAGGGGCGGTTGTAGATATCCCATTTGAATATTTGCGTTCGCGGGTTGGTGGCCTGTAGCAAGCGCGGCAATGGATCGGGGAAGTGGCGCAGGATCTTGCCGAGGTAATCGCCAACATCCTGCGGCGCAGGCGCGTTTTCCTTGCAGGGTTCGACGATCCACCATTCATAGCCAGGCTTACCGTCATGCAGCATCGGGAAGAAGCTGGCCTGGTACTTGTGAGAGTGGATGATGCGCCCGGTCTGCGGGGGAATCCCTTCTATGGGATCGCACCAGGCCAGCCAGACGCGTAGACCGACGTGGAACAGCTCGGGCTGCCCGAAGGCCTGGCGTGATACGCCGGAACGGATGCCGTCGGCGCCGACCAGGATATCGGCATCGATGCGCTTGCCGTCCTTGAAGGTGATGCTCAGGCCATCCGTGGTCTGCGTGTAGCGTTCGAAGTCGGCATTGGCCACCAGCATGCCTGCCGGCAGCAACTCCATCATCCGCGCGAAGGCATTGGCGCGTAGCATGCCGTAGTGCCAGCCCTCGATACCGAAGGATTTTCCCACCGATTGGTTGAAGGGCAGGCGCGAGCGTAGACGGTTCTTGTTGTTGCGAAACTCGGTGACGGTGAACGAGCCGAAGTTGTCCAGATCGACGCCGTAATCACGCAGCACTGCCAGCACCGGCACACTCAGCAGCACGGCCCCGCCCAGAGGTTTGGGGGCGGGCTGCTTCTCGAAGATCCGTACATCGAAGCCCTGCTTGTGCAGGGCCAATGCGGCAGAAACCCCGCCCGGCCCTGCGCCGATCACCGCGACTCGTTTTCCAGCACGCCATTGCAGGCCAGCTTCGACAGCCATTTGCACACCCTCCGGTTTGTTGTTGTGCCGGATATTCTGGAAGTCGATGCCTGGACATTAAATGCCTTTAAAGCCGAATATTCGGATGAATACTCTCGATTGCGTGTGCCATGGATTTGCTCAGTCACTTCCTGTCGATGTTGAAGGTCGAGTCGACCAGCATCTCCAGCTGGCACCTCTCGGCGCCCTGGGGCGTGCGCGTGCACGACTACCAGCCCGGTTTCTGTTTTATCGTCACCGAGGGCGCATTCGTGGTGGAGACCTCCACGGGCGCGATCTTGTGGCTCTTCGAGGGGGACACGCTGCTGGTGCCACGCGGTGGCGAATGCAAGCTGCTGTCGCAACTGGGCGTCGCGACCACCGACCTGCAAGCGCTGAACTGGAGCGAGTCGCGCTCGCCCAGGTTGGATCGCAGTGAACAGCCCGGGTCGGCGATCACCGTGGTGCACGGCGGGGGCGGTGTGGCGTGCCGTTTACTCGGGCTGGCGTTCAACATTCACAGTGGGCAGGGTGGCTTCGTACTCGCGGCACTGCCGGATTTCATCGTGCTGCGCGACGAAGAGGCCAGCATCCTCAGCCTCATGCGTCCGACCATCGAGGCGTTGTTGGCTGACGCCAGGTCCGGTTATTACGCCGTGGCTAAGCAAATGGCCGAACTGATCGTGGTTGGCCTGCTGCGCAACTACATCCTCAGCGACAAGGGCTTCTCGCCAGGTTGGTTGAAGGGCCTACAGGATCCTTACATCTCCAAGGCCATGCTGGCCATTCACGAAGCGCCGGAGCGCCAATGGAGCGTGCCGCAACTGGCTGCAGTGGCTAACCTGTCACGCTCGACCTTTGCGGCGCGCTTCTGCCGGTTGATTGGTCAGTCGCCGATCGACTACCTCAATGCCTGGCGTATCACCCTCGCTGCCGAGCTGCTGCGTGCTGGCAATGCCTCGGTGGCACAGATCGCCGCACAGGTTGGCTACCAGTCCGACCGGGTGTTCCGCCAGGCGTTCCGCCAACGCCTTGCCATGTCGCCCAGGCAATACCGCAACCAATCGACTGGGTGATTAGGGTATTGGCCTTGCGGATTCTGCCTCGGCTATATCGGTTACTTGTGTGCAAATCCGAGCGTTACTGGCGCTGGCGTGTTGCCGAGGATGAACCAGGTCGTGAGGCGCGAGGCTAACCCTCTCTCAATCATTTGGCGCCTTTTCGACGCCCAAAGAAAAACCCCTGACTTTCTCTAGGAAAATCAGGGGTTTATTTGGTGGAGTCGGGGGGATACGACCTAACTCGTCGAGTCCATAGGCTGCTACCGCAAGGTTCAAGCCGGCACATGGAAAAGATCCTGTGCTGTCTGGCTTTCTCAGTGCTCAAACATAGGCGGATTTTTTCGAGCGTCAAGGGCGTAACAAAATAGATCGCCGTTTTAGGACGAATCGTGTTGGGGTGGAGGGGCTGAGTTCAAATCCTCCGATGGGATCTGAACCCAGGCGGATGATTGTAGAAGGCACCGATAGTCAAATAGCCTAACGCAGCCCTCCAGCTCAAACCCCATGTAGCATATAAAGCCAGGGTTACAGGCGTTCTGACAGGTGGTAGAGGCAACCACATAGGGGGCATTGCTGATCAGCTTCCCTCGCTACGCGTTCTAGCGACCCACATCACCTCAGCCCGTATCCTACATTGCGTTCGCTGCCGTGTTGTTCCAAATGGTTGTCACGGCGAGATCACCGAAGTGCTGTTCCGGGGGCGCCTGGCTTCGGTCAGTTTGGTTGCATCCATCATCGTGGCACGGCCATGTTCGCTGGCGAGTTCCACGATCTGGAGCTACACCTCGGGCGTCGCGATCAGCACGATTTTTTCGCGTTCGACCTTCTTCTAAAGGTAGTCAAACTGTCACCCTGAAATGGGTGTTAATGGGTGTGATATTGGTTTGCTCTGAATCGATGCGTTACGTGCCCGCCCCATACAGTTGCAGTGGGGGGCGAGGAACTTGGTTCAAATCCTTTAGGGGGATCCGAGCTAACTCGTCGAATCTATGGATTGCTGCCTTGAGGTTCAAGCCGATTCAAGGCGAATGCCCTATGCTGTCTGGTTTTCTCAGTGCTCAAACATCGGTGGATTTTTTCGAGCGTCAGTGGTGCAACCAAATAGAGCGCAGGGGTTGATCTTCGGCGTGGATCAACCTCTGTGCGCCATCAGCATCTGTGGTAATCGATCAAATCTTTACACTTCCAAAGGTGGACTCGCCTTGGGCGCGATCAAGGGCAACGCCGGCGGTGGTCTGTGGGGCGTGTAACCTGTCAGAAGCGGGCATCAACTCCGTCAAATTCGCGTTTGGGCCTACGCGCTCGTCGCGCGGTGCGATGCCGAAGTGCTCGCGGTAGCATTTGGAGAAATGCGGGGTGGAAATGAAACCGCATATCGAGCCTATTTCGATGATGGGCATGGCGGTCTGCTTGAGAAGTTGGCGCGCGCGAATCAGGCGCAGTTTGAGGTAGTAGCGCGACGGCGAGCAGTGCAGGTATTTCTGAAACAGTCGTTCCAACTGGCGGCGCGAGATTTTGACGTAGCAGGCCAACTGGTCGAGGTCGATTGGCTCCTCGAGGTTGGCCTCCATCAGTGCGACCATTTCCTGCAGTTTTGGTTGGTAGGTACCTAGCTGGTGTTTGAGGGGCACGCGCTGATGATCCTGCTCGTTGCGAATGTGTTCGCAGATGAACATCTCGGAGATGGACGCTGCTAGTTCGCGGCCGTGCGCGCGGGCGATCAGATGCAGCATCATGTCCATCGGCGCCGTGCCGCCAGAGGATGTATAGCGGTTACGGTCGATGGAGAACAGTCGGGTACTGACATTGGTACGTGGAAAAGCTTCCTGCATTGCTGCAAGAATCTCCCAATGCACGCTGCAGAAGTAGCCGTCGAGCAACTCGGCTTTGGCCAGCGCCCAACTACCGGTGCACACCGCGCCGAGTTGACAACCTTTGCGGCCCTGAACCTGCAACCAGTGCAGGTGCTCGCGTTTAACGCTGTGCAGGATGTCGACGCCGCCGCAAACGATCACTGCGTTCAGGGCCGGGGCGTTGTCCAGGCTGGCATCTGGGGTGATCTGGAGGCCATCGCTGGCGTGTACTGGCAACCCGTTCTTGCTCAGGGTAAACCACCGATACAACTCCTGGCCTGATAGTTGGTTGGCCATCCGCAATGGCTCCACCGCGGAGGCTAGGGCGATCAGGGTGAAATCGTCGAGCAGCAAGAAGCCAATCGACTGGAGAACCTGATTCTGCCGGTGGGAAGGTGTCCCCTGGGTGAACTGAGACATTTGCTAACCCTCAGACTAGGCCCATCGAGTCTGTGACGAGTGGCAGTCGGCGGGTAACCGTTCAGGCCTAAACCCTTAGCATGTCAGCTGGCGGCCTGAACACGATGCCAACAACCCTCTTGGCGTTAATCGGAGACCCCGCTGGTAACCACAGTGAATTTCCGGCTGAACTCGAAGACCTCGCAAACCCCAGTATGTCCGGCCGGAATCGAGACGGCATCACCCGCGCCCATCTCGAATCGCTCGCCGGTGTCCATGGTGATTGCGATACGCCCTTCGATCAGTACGAAGGCTTCATCGTTGTCGAAGCGCCAGTCGAACTTCGAAGGTTGTGATGTGAAAAACGCCACGGCCTTGTACGGGGTTTTCACGCCAACGGTCCGCAGAAGCTTCATGCGGGTATCGGGATTGCCTTCTATCACATCATTACCCAGCGGGTATTCAAGCCAGCCGTTGGGAGCGTTCAGCGATGCCAGGGCTACGGAGTCGATCGGATTGGGGAGCGTAGGACGAGCGGTCATCTTTCGGTGCCTCGCATAGGAATAGGTGGATAGTAGCTATGACAAATGGCATAGTCGAGCTCAAGGCTACATCAGAATATGACAGATGGCATAATTTTTTAGATGAACACTTCTACTCGTGATCGAATGATTGTGGGGGCGGCAGATCTGTTGCGCCGCAAGGGAATGACGGCGACCAGCATGCGCGAGGTGGTGCGCCACTCGCATACGCCGCGAGGCTCTATTGCGCACCACTTCCCCGGAGGTAAGCGCCAACTGCTCGAAGCCGCTATTGAACATGCCGGCCGGGAGGTCAGCGAGCCGTTAACACTGTTGTTGAAGAAACATGGTCCGCTGAAGGGCTTGGAGCTATTCGTTGCTTCGTGGCGGAAAATACTCGAAGAGACAGCCTTCCAGGCTGGTTGTGCGGTACTGGCGGTGGCGGTTGAGCAGTACATATCTGATCAGCGCGGCGAGTCTGCACCCGAGCTAGAAGCGCAGATCCAACAGCAGCTTCTCGATCAGGCCGACACCATCTTTGTGCAGTGGCAGGAAATCATCAGCCACTCGCTGCAGAACGCAGGCGTTGGGCAAATCCGCTCTCGCAGTTTGGCATTAATGACGATTACCTCTATCGAGGGCTCTGTCGCTCTATGCAGAGCCGCTCGCAACGCTGAACCGCTCGATCTGATCTGGCAGGAATTGAAGCGCAGTTTCGAGCAGGCTTTGGTTTAGGCATCTGCGTAGGCGGATTTCACTTGTACAGGCTGAGTTCGATCTCTGCATATATGTAACTCGGGTTGCCTGTAGATGTACGCCAGCAGGATGATCCGCTCAACAGCTACCGCGCCAGCGTATTGATGTCGACAGTGCTATGTTGGCCGCTCTGGCCCTCGCTTCCAGTGAATATGAGCGCAACGAGGATATCCACAGCGTGTTGTCAGCGGTGATTCAAGCACCGTGTCAGCAGCAGCCTCCGCTTAGGGGAACTGAAGGGTAACCTGATCATGGCCAGAGCAACCGGTATGGAGCAGCGTTTCTATCATTGCTGCGCCCAGCATGCCAGCGCATAGGGATTCAATCTCCTAACACCGGCTACCGAGGTGTCGGCGAGTCTGCCGCCAAGTCGTTGAAGGGCCTCGTGATATTTTACGTGGGCTGGGGCTCTGATCGTAATGGGCTCTGACAAGAGCGGCCCGTCAATGGAGCTGGGGCCTCGCTGTCCTGGCTGCAGCACTGAAAGTACATTCTTCGATGAGGTTGCTATAACGTAATAGCACCATTTTGTATGGTACTGTACTGTACGTTTTAGCGTGCCAAGGTTTTAGGAGGTTTAAGGAGATGCTAGATGGCGACTGAGCGGTTTGATTGTCCTCGCAAGCATCGGACAGCCAAAGGTGCGAAACGCATTGATGACCTGACCGCTGTTGCCGCCGAGCTGTTTCTGGAGCGCGGCTTTGAGGCTGTTGCCGTGGACGACCTGATAACGCGTGTAGGCGGCTCAAGAAGCAACGTCTATACGTACTTCGGTGGTAAGGAGGGCTTGTTTGAGGCTGCCATGCTAAAGGTCAGTGCCGAAATGGCCGAGCCGTTCGAGCGGTTGCGCACTGATTGCTCTGAGCCGGAACGGGTGCTTTCCTCCTTCGGCGTTGAGTTAGTCAAGATCGCGTTGTCTCCACGCACTTTGGCCGTACATCGTCTACTTACCACGGAGGGCGCGCGCTTTCCAAGGATTGCTCAGGCGATGCTGGAAACGAGTTATCTGAAGGCTGTTGGGTTTCTTGCGAGCTGGATTGAGTCCCAGCAGAGCGAGCCTCATTGCAAGTTTGCCAGCGATGTGCCGTCGTTGGTCCTCGCAGAGCAGTTCGTCAACATGGTTTCCAGTGGTGTGAAACTGCGCGCCATTGTTGGACTTGTGCATCCACCCTTGCCGAAGAAGACGATGGGCGAAATCGTCGATCATGCCGTAAGAACCTTCCTATACGGCGCGCTGACGAGCACCTCCACGGCTGCCAGGGGAACGAAGTGATCAGCTCGCATGCTTCCGTACTCAGCTTTTTTGCGTCAAACGGCGCAAGGGAATGGGGTTACGGCCGTGTTGATTGAGCGAACGAGACGTAGTCTCTTGGTGATGGCGTTTTCTGCCGTTCTTGTTGTGGGAGGAGCCCTGCTGAATGCGTGCGCGACGGTGAGAGTCGAGGTGCCGTCCCCCCAGACCGCGATATCTTTCGCCGATTATCAGAAGAGCAGTTTGGCGCTCCTACGCGAGCGGCGCGTCTTTCAACATCAGTCCAAGGACTTCGAGCTTGTCTGGAATGCGCCGCACGAGTGGCGTCCCTCTGTTTTGAAGGCAGGCATGCGGCCAGGTAAGGGTATCCTGCTGGTGCACGGGTTGGGCGACTCGCCATGGTCTTTCCATGACATCGGACAGGCTTTGGCCGAGCAGGGCTTCCTGGTTCGCTCGGTGCTGCTGCCTGGCCACGGCACGCGCCCCGAAGATCTGATGGATGTAACGCTCGCCCAGTGGCGCCAGGTCGTGTACGAACAAGCGTCGGCACTTCAGCGCGATGTCGGGCAGGTCTACCTGGGCGGGTTCTCCACGGGGGCAAACCTAGTGCTCGAATACGCCTACGCGCATCCAGAGATCGCGGGGTTGGCGCTTTTCTCGCCGGGCTTCCGCTCCAACAGTTCGTTGGATTGGCTGGCGCCCGTGGTCGCCAGATTCCGCCCATGGCTGTTCGAGCCTGATGGGCGCATGCCCACGCAGAACACCGTGCGCTACCTAAGTACGCCGACCAACGGTTTTGCGCAGTTCTATCGCAGCAGCCGCATGGCTCAGCACCTGCTTCACCTCCGTGTTTACGATAAGCCCGTTTTCATGGCCGTGGCACAGCACGATTCTGTACTCGACACGGACTACTTGCTCGACGCCTTCCAGGCGCGCTTCACGCATCCGGCCAGCCGCCTAGTCTGGTATGGCACGCGACCGTCTGCTCTGACCGATGCTGCGCGTGTACTCGTGCGCGAAGACCGGCTTCCCGAACAGCGCATCAGCCAGTTCTCCCATATGGGACTGCTGTTCTCTCCTGCCAACGCGCTGTATGGCGAGCACGCCAATCAACGTTTTTGCTGGAACGGCCAAGACCTACAACAGACGCAAGCGTGCGAGAACGGAGCGCCGGTCTGGTACTCGGACTGGGGCTACCGCGAGGACGGAAAGGTTCATGCGCGGCTGACCTTCAACCCCTATTTCGATTGGCAGATGTCGGTCATGGCGACCGTGCTCAGCCATCGCGATGTCCCCTCCGCAGGTTCCGGTGAGGTACAGGCGGTTTCACGTTATTCATCCTTGGAGAGTCAACCATGAAAGCAGTCCGTATTCACGCCTACAACGAAGCCCCGACCCTAGAGGACGCCCCGATCCCCGAGATCGGGGCCGACGACATTTTGGTACGGATTCAGGCTGCCGCGCTTAATCCGCTCGACGCCCTCCTGGTATCGGGGGTCGCCTCGCGCTTCTTCACCATCAGGCTGCCGCTCACACTCTCTAGCGATTTCGCCGGTACCGTGGAGCGCGTTGGAGAGGCGGTCTCTCAGTGGAAGCCCGGAGATGCTGTGATCGGTTGGGCCGACGCCGGTACCAGTGGCGGCCTAGCCGAGCTTGCAGCGGTGCCAGCTTCTGGCGCAGTGGCTTTGCCATCCAGCCTGTCAATGGCCCAGGGCGCTGCGATTCCAACCGCCGGTAGTACAGCATGGCATGCTCTGTTCTCAGTGGCGAAGTTGCAGGCGGGGGAAACCGTGCTGATCCACGGTGGTGCGGGCGGTGTTGGCAGCTTCGCCGTCCAGTTCGCGCACAAGGCTGGTGCGCGGGTGATCGCAACCGCCTCGGGCGATGGCCTGGAGCTGGTACGACGCCTGGGCGCCGCCGAAGTGATCGACTACAAGACGCAGGACTTTGCCTCCCTCGTCTCAGGCGTGGATGTGGTGCTCGACCTGGTCGGCGATGAAACCCAGATGCGTTCATTCTCCGTGCTGCGCAGGGGTGGCCGGCTGGTCTCTACGGTCGCTGCTGCACCCGTCGACGAAGTGGCCATGCAGGCGCATGGCGTCAGCGCCAGCATCATCTACGTCAAGGCCTACGCTAGCCGCCTGGACGAAGTGGTCGCGGCCGTGGCCGAGCAGGGCATTGAGGTGGTGCTCGACCGCAATCTGCCGCTGGCGCAGTTCGCCGAGGCCTGGGAGCGCCAGATATCCCGCCGGGCACGCGGCAAGATCGT
The DNA here is from genome assembly GCF_034683865.1 of Pseudomonas sp. C11. Classification (NCBI taxonomy): domain Bacteria; kingdom Pseudomonadati; phylum Pseudomonadota; class Gammaproteobacteria; order Pseudomonadales; family Pseudomonadaceae; genus Pseudomonas; species Pseudomonas sp. C11. The sequence goes on along the minus strand of NZ_JAWIIP010000015.1, from coordinate 71,942 downwards.
CGTGTCGCTGGCCTGAGCAGACCCGTACTCAAACCAGTCAGAGGAAATCCGCATGACGACGACAACTCTCGGTGGCACCTTCACCCTTCCGGGCACCTCGTTGCACCTCAAGCGCATCGGCTATGGCGCGATGCAACTGCCCGGCCCGCACGTCTGGGGCCCGCCACGCGACAAGGAGGCGGCGCTGGCCGTGTTGCGCGAGGTGGTCGCCCTGGGCGCCAACCATATCGACACCGCCGAGTTCTACGGCCCGCACGTCTCCAACCAGCTCATCCGCGAAGCGCTCGCACCCTATCCCGAAGACCTGGTGATCGTTACCAAGGTCGGCGCGGTACGTGGCGAGGACGGTTCGTGGATTCTCGAGCGCACCCCCGACAGCCTCATTCGCCAGGTGCATGAAAACCTGACCAGCCTCGGGCTGGAGACACTGGAGGTGGTCAACCTGCGCCTAGGCAACCAGCAAAGTCCGGAAGAGCCGGAAGATGGCTCGCTCGTCGAGCCGCTGGGGGTGTTGCTGGAGCTCCAGAGTCAGGGCCTGATCCGCCATATCGGCCTGAGCAGCGTGACGCCTGCGCAGTTCGCCGAGGCCCAGGCGTTGACCAACATCGTCAGCGTGCAGAACCAGTACAACTTGGCGCATCGCGGCGATGACGCCTTCATCGATGAGTTGGCCAAGCAGGGTGTGGCCTATGTGCCGTTCTTCCCGCTGGGCGGCTTCTCGCCGCTGCAGTCCTCGCTGCTGGCCGATGTCGCCAAGGCGCATGGCACCTCGCCGAACCAGGTGGCGCTGGCCTGGCTGCTGCAACGCTCGCCTAACATTCTGGTGATCGCCGGCACCTCCTCGGTGGCGCATTTGCGCGAGAACTTCAAGGCTGCGGAGCTGGAGCTGTCTGCCGAGGATATCGCGACACTCGACCGGATCGCAGGCGAGGCGCAGTGAGATCGCGAGCCCGGCGTTTCGTGTGCCGGGCTTGTCGAAGTGGTGACGGGGGCTAGGTTCAACGACGGAGCTTCATTCTCAAGAACCGGTCACCGTCCGCTTTCGGTGGATCGCCGCGTTGATCTCGGCCACTTCCTGATCGATGCGTTGGTGGTACTCATCGCTTGGATGCAGCCAGTCCTTGATACGCCGAAGTAGTACGGGATCTTTCGAAGCGAAAAACCTTGCGCGCTCAAAAGCCCGTGTGCTCACGTCGTCAGACGACGCAAGCTCTGCGACGAGCCCCCATTGGTAGGCCTCGGCCCCGGTGAATGTCTCACCACCCAACAGCAAGCGCTTGGCGCGAGGCAGCCCGACGGCTCGCTGCAACAACTGTGAGCTTGCCGCCTCCGGCGCGATGCCTAGTTCGATGAACGGCAACTTGAAGGTGGTTTCAGCACTGGTCACCACCCAGTCGGCATGCAACAGCCATGTCACCCCGATTCCGGCAACTGAGCCATGCGCTGCAATTACCAAAGGCTTTCTCACGTCGGCGATTGCGTGCAAGAAGGTTGGCACAGGGTCATGTGGCTGCTGAGGCCACTCCTCGAAGGCTTTCAAATCATGTCCTGCGCAGAACACGCTGCCGTTTCCTGTTACCACGATGCAGCGCACATCGTCTCTTCGGTCAGCGTCCCTGAGAGCCTCGGTGATGGCTGTGAACATGGGCATGGTGAGCGCGTTGCGCTTCTCGGGTCGGTTGAAACTGATCTGTAATATCCCGTCCAGAACGTCGCATGTCACGGATTCGATCTGTCCCATAGTAGCTCCCCTGTGAACGCTCAAAAGTTCAAAACACTACCTCTTTATTAGACAAACTCTTCGTTCTGGCATGCAGTGTCTAATATGACACTGCATGTGAGAATTCAGACAAAAATGTCCCGCCTGCAGTCTTTATTGGGGGGGAGTGACTCGAATGCACGAGATCGGTGGCACTATCTCGGCGTTTCAGAGAAAAGCAATTCTTCCACGCCGTGAAGCCGCGCCAGATCCAAGAGGCGAGGCGGAGCATTGATCACCTCGAAGGATCTGGCGCTGCGCTTGGCGCGACGGCATGCCTCCAGGAGCAATGCCAGAGTGGCCGTATCGAAACGCTGTAGCGCAGATGCATCGATGAGGCTGGTGTCATCCAGTTGACCGAGCAGCGCATTGAATTGCGCGCTGGTCGCTTGCTCGGGCAAGCGCCATGTCGAAGAAGGGTTCACGATCTGCGTCCTTTGCGATTCTGCTCGGCCAGGGCCGCGATCAGGCCATCGATCCCGCCTCTGGCCAGGTGCTCGGCAAACTGCGAGCGGTAGCTCAGCGTCACCCAGATGCCGTCCAGGCTCAGGTCGATGATCTTCCAGTTTTCCCCTATCCTGTCCAGGCGATAGTCCAACTGATGCGTCTCCCCGCGGCCCGATACCCTGGATCGCACGACCACTTGCGTGGGACGGTTCGGAACCGGCAGCGTTTCGGTCACTTCCACCTCGTAGTCGCTGACCTGGCGGATGCCTCCGGCATAGAAGCTGGTCAGCAGGGTCTTGAATTCCTCCTGCAGGCGCTGTCGCTGCTCGGCGGTCGCTTCGCGCCACCGGGGCCCGACAGCAGAGCGGGTGGCGGTCTGGAAGTCGACAGCCGGCATGACCGTGGCCTCTACCTGCTCGATGAGGCGAGAGAGGTCACTTTGCTGCGCGGAGGACTCGCTCTTGACGGCTTCGATGACGCCGTTCGAGATATCGCGTACCAATGCTTCAGGCGAACGCTGTGCATGCGCTGGACTCGGCAAAAGCAACAAGGCTGCCGCAGCGAGGATGAAACCCGCAAGGGTTGAGAGGGTTGCTCTGACACACATCTGTTGTTCCTCAATTAACTGGAGCGTGGGTTGGCTCGTCAGGTACGGATGCACCAACGTCCAACGGCTTCACTGTGATGGCTGTAGGTCGTTGGCCGCAGGGCTATCCTCGATGTCATCGAAGTCCCCGAGTTCCATCGGCGGCGATCCGTCATGCACCTGGTTCTTGCGCCGCTGGAGATAGGCGTCACGGGTGAAGCTGTAGCGATCCAGCGCCACTTCATCGAGCAGCGCGGTGGTGTCCAGCAGCTCTGATCGCGTCTGCACCACCTGTAGTCCAGTGATCCCGACGCGCCAGCCCGTCGAGTCCGACAACTGGGTTGGCGATGCCAGCGAGAGTTGCGTCGCCAGGCCCGCGCTATCGCGCACGGAAGATGGCCCCAAAAGCGGCAGCACCAGGTAGGGGCCGCTCGAGAGTCCCCACACGCCCAAGGTCTGGCCGAAGTCTTCCGGCCGGCGTGGCAGCCCCGCCGGGGTCGCCACGTCCATCACGCCGAGCACGCCGAAGATCGTGTTCATGATCACTCGTGTGCCCATCTCCGCGCCTTGTCGCGGTTTGCCCTGGAGCAGGTGATTAGCGGTCGACCACAGATCCGAGACGTTGTTGAAGAAGTTGCCGACGCCGGTGCGGATGGGGGGCGGAACATGCTCGCGGTAGCCTTGAGCCACTGGTACGAGAACTGTGCGGTCGACGGAGTAGTTGAATGCATCGACCTTGCGATTCCAAGGCTCCCAGGGATCCACGCGTTGCGCCGGTGTTTTCTGGTCGGTAGGAACGGAGGCGCAGCCAGCGAGCACGAGTACAAGAGCCAGCGGGGTCGCTACGCGGATCATGGCTCGCTCCCTGCGTCAGTACCGCGGCCGGTGAGGAATTGCCCGATCAGGTTCTCCAGCACGACGGCTGATTGCGTCTGGGTGAGCGTGCCGCCATTGGCAATATCGGCGTCATTGCCTCCGGGCTCCAGCCCGATGTACTGCTCGCCCAGGAGTCCCGATGTCAGAATCTTCGCGGCAGAGTCCGTCGGAAACCGATAGCGCTCGTCGATGCTCAGCGAGACCACCGCTTGGAAACGCACGGGATCGAACGCGATCGCCTCCACGCTGCCCACGCGTACTCCAGCGCTCTTGACCGGTGCTCGTGGTCTCAGGCTTCCAATATTGGAAAAGTGCGCGGTCAATGAGTAGGTTCGGCCGACCTCGAAGCTTCCCAGGTTGGCGGCCTTGAGAGCCAGGAAGACAAGTGCCAGGAGTGCCAGCAGCACGAACAGGCCAACGAGAGTTTCGGTTCTTTTCAGGGGCATGGATTGGCTCCTAGGGGGTGCTGAACATCAGCGCGGTCAAGATGAAATCCGTGCACAGGACGCACAGCGAGGAAATGACGACGCCCCGTGTGGTTGCGGCGGAGACTCCTTCGGGCGTCGGGCGCGCTTCATAGCCCTGGTAGAGCGCGGTGGCCGTGACCAGCGCGCCGAAGACGAAGCTCTTGACCAGGCCGTTGCCGACATCGCGCCAGACATCGACGCCGTTTTGCTGGATCGACCAGAAATTGCCGGCATCCACGCCGAGCATCGGCACCGCGACCACATAGGCGCCCAGGATGCCCACGGCACTGAACAGCATGGCCAGCAGCGGCATGACCAGGATGCCGGCGAGGAAGCGCGGCGCTAGCACGCGCGCCAGTGGGTCGATGGCCATCAGCTCCATTGCCAGGAGTTGCTCGCCGGCTTTCATGAGGCCGATCTCCGCCGTGAGCGAGGTTCCCGCGCGGCCGGCGAACAACAAGGCCGCGACCACGGGACCCAGCTCGCGCACCAGCGCAAGATTCACCACTAGGCCCAGGCTTTCGGTCGCGCCATAAGTGGAAAGTGTGTAGTAAAGCTGCAGCGCTAGAACCAGCCCCACCGCCGCGCCGGAAGCAAGGATGAGTGCCAGCGAGCGATTGCCCGTGGTGTAGATCTGGGCGACGACCAACGAGAAGCGACGCAACGCCACAGGGGCGCTGCGCAGCATATCCAGACCGAAGAACGTCGCATGGCCCAGCGCCTGCAGCCTGCCAAGCGAGAGGCGGCCGAGTGTCTGAAGCACCGTCATCTCTGGACATCCAGTTGTTCGCCAATTGGCGCGGCCGGGTAGTGGAACTTCACCGGGCCGTCGGGTTCGCCGCGGATGAACTGGCGCACTTCGGGGTCGGTGCTGGCCTCCAGCTCGACGGGCGTGCCGCGAGCGATCACGCGCCCGCCGGCAGCCATTAGGTAGGCGTAGTCGCAGATCGCAAAGGACTCGCGCACATCGTGCGTGACCATCAGTGTGGTGGCGCCGGTGGCACGGTTCAGGTTACGAATGAGGTTGGCGATGACGCCCATGGAGATCGGATCCAGTCCCGAGAAGGGCTCGTCGTACAGCACGAGCTCCGGGTCCATCACGACCGCTCTGGCCAACGCGATCCGCCGCGCCATGCCACCGGAGACCTGATCGATGCGCAGTTCCGCCGCGCCGCGCAGCCCCACGGCATGCAGCTTCATCAGCACGATGTCGCGGATGGCACTCTCGGGCAGATCGGTGTTCTCGCGCAGCGCGAAGGCCACGTTCTCGTACACCGTCAGGTCGGTGAACAACGCGCCGAACTGGAGCAGCACGCCCAGCCTGCGCCGCAGCGCGTAGCGTTGGGCCCTGTCGTTGGTGTCGAAGCGCTGCCCCTCGATGATCAACTCGCCGGATCGAGGAGCATGGACGCCTGCGATCAACCGCAGCAGCGTGGTCTTGCCGCAGCCAGAGCCGCCCAGTATGGCCGTCACCTTGCCAGGCGCGAATCGCATGGAGACGTTGCTGAGGATGTCGCTGTCCCCATAGCCGAACGAAACGCGATCCAGTTCGATGAAGGCGTCACCGCCTCGCGCCGCATCGGGCTGGCTCCTGGGGGACGCACGGGTTGCAGTGGCATTGGCGGGGTCTCCCGCCGCCGATGAACCGGATCCCGGTGACGGTCGGGTTGGAATGCCGCTGCGCGGTCTCATCTGGAGGTCACCTCCACTCGCTTGTCGCCTGCGGTTTCGGTGTGCCAACCACCGCCCAGTGCCCGGAACAGGGTAGCGAGTGCTGCCTGCCGTTCGGTGCGAATCGTGATGAGCGCGGTCTGGTTGGCGAAGTCACGCCGCTGAGCGTCCAGGTAGCGCAGGTGGTCGTCGACGCCGGCCCGGTAGCGCGCTGCGGAGAGTTTGAGGGCTTCGGCGCTGGATTGCGCCAGGGCGTTCAGGGCACGCTCCTCGCGCCGTAGCGTGTCACTGGCCGCCAGCGCGTCGGATACTTCGCGGAAAGCGGTCTGGATGGACTGCTCGTAGGCGGCGACGGCGATGTCCTTGCGCACCTGGGCCAGGTCGAGGTTGGCGCGGTTGCGGCCCCCATCGAAGATCGGCAAGGTCAATTGCGGCGTGAAGGACCAGGCTCTTTGGCCCGATTCAAACAGGTTCGACAGTTCCGCACTGGAGCTGCCGAACATCCCGGTCAGCGAGATACGCGGAAAGAACGCGGCCCGCGCCGCACCGATGCTGGCATTGCGCGCTAGCAATTGTTGCTCGGCCGCGCGGATGTCCGGACGGTGGGCCAGCAGCTCCGACGGCGTGCCCGGCGCGATGTCCTGCACCAAGGCGAAATCCGTGTTCGGTCGTTCGGGCAGTTGCGGGCGCACGGCGGCAACGCCGGCCAGCAGCGCGAGGGCATTGCCTGCCTGGCGGAGCTCGCGGTCGATGCGCTCCAGATCCGCCTGCGCCTGCTCGGCCAGCCCGCGGGCCTCCTCGTAGTCCAGTGCGCTGGCGGTGCCGGCCTGCCGGCGCTGGCTGATGAGATGCAACGAGGCCTGGCGGGCTTCCAGGTTGCGGGTGGTCAGCAGATGGCGGTGCTGAGCGCTTTCGCGCGCCAGATAGGTCTGGATCACTTCGGCGATCAGGCTGATCCGCACGCCGCGGGCGGCCTCCTCGCTGGCCAGGTACTCGCGCAGGGCGGCCTCGGAGAGGTTGCGCACGCGGCCGAACAGATCCAGCTCGAACGAGGTTAGCCCCACGCCGGCCTGATAGCTCTCCTGAATGCCGGCCTGGCCGTTGCTGCTCAGATCGGCGGGAACGCGTTGCCGCGTGCCATCGCCTTGCACCTCCAACCCTGGCAGGCGATCGGCGCGCTGGATGCGGTATTGCGCCCGTGCCGCCTCGATGTTGAGCAGGGCCTGGCGCAGGTCGCGGTTGTTGGCGAGCGCCAGGTCGATCAGTTGGCGCAGATCGTCGTCACCGACGAACGCCTGCCAATCGAGCGTGGCCGCCGAAGGGGCGGCTACGCCCTGGGTCGCCGCGGGCGTGACGCCATCGGTCCAGCGTTCAGGGACAGGCGCAGTAGGCCGCTCATAGGTGGGTGCCAGCGAGCAGCCGGCCAGCAGCAGGCTGGCGGCCAGCAGTGTGATGGGCGGGCGTGAAAACAGGCGGACGGTCATTGCGGAGCCTCCTCGGATGCCGTGAATCCGGCGGGGTGACGGTCGCCCTCGCGGTTGTTCTTGAACCTGGAAAGCACCCAGACGAAGAAGATCGGAACCAGGATCACGCCCAGCGTGGTCGCGGTCAGCATGCCGCCGATCACCCCCGTACCGATGGCGCGCTGGCTGGCTGCGCCGGCGCCCGTGGCGATGGCCAGCGGCACTACGCCGAGGATGAACGCGAGCGAGGTCATCACGATCGGGCGGAAGCGCAGGCGTGCGGCCTCGATCGCCGCATCGACCAGCGACAGCCCCTGGGCACGTAGATCCTTGGCGAACTCCACGATCAGGATGGCGTTCTTCGCCGACAGGCCGATGATGGTGATCAGGCCGACCTTGAAGTAGACGTCGTTGGGCATGTTCAGCGCGGTCACTGCCAGCACCGCGCCCAGCGCGCCGACCGGCACGATCAGCATCACCGAGGCGGGGATGGCCCAGCTCTCGTACAGCGCCACCAGCACCAGGAACACCACCAGCAATGCCAGGCCCAGCAGGATGGGCGCCTGGGCGCCCGCGGAACGCTCCTGAAGCGACAGCCCCGTCCACTCCAGGCTGATGCCGGTGGGCAGTCCGGCGGCGATGCGTTCCAGTTCGGCCATGGCTTCGCCGGTGCTGCTGCCGGGGGCGGCGTCGCCGACGATGCGGATCGACGGATAGCCGTTGTAGCGCGATATCTGCACCGGCCCGTGCTCCCACGACGTGGCGGCGAAGGCCGACAGGGGTACTTGCTCGCCCCGGATGTTTGGAACGTTCAGATCCATGATGTTTTCCGGGGTCGTCCGGGACGCTTCGCCGGCCTGAACGACCACGCGTTGCAGGCGACCGGCATTGGCGAAGTCGGCCGCGACGGCCGAGCCGTAGGCCGTGGACAGTGCATCGCTGATGCTGCCGAAGCCCACGCCGAGCGCCTCGGCCTTCTCGCGGTCGATGTTCAGGCGCAACTGCGGCGCATCCTCCAGACCCTCCATGCGCGCATAGAGGATGGCGGGCGAAGCAAAGGCCTGCTGCATGAGCTGGTCGCGGGCGGCGAGCAAGGCCTGCCGGCCGACGCCGCCACGATCCTGCAGGCGCAGCGCGAAACCGCTGGCGTTGCCCATGCCGGCGATCGGCGGCGGGTTTACCGCCATCAGGCGCCCGTCCTTGTTGCCGGCGAATCGCGCGTTGAAGGCGGCCACCTCGTCGTTCGCGCTCTGCCCGCGACCGCGTTCGGACCAGTCGCGCAGCACCGGGAAAGCGATCCCCGCGTTCTGGCCGGTACCGGAGAAGCTGAAGCCGGTGACCAGGGTGGCCGCGGTGACCAACTCGCGCGCGAGCAGATAGTCCTCGATCTGCCGGCTCACCGCCTGTGTACGGGCATGGGTAGCGCCAGGGGGCAGTTGCACGTCCACGATGAAGCGGCCCTGATCCTCGATGGGCACGAAGGCTTCGGGCAGCCGCACGAACAGCAGGCCCACCAGAGCGACAACACCCGCATAGACCAACATGTAGCGCCCGGTACGCCGGATCAGTTGCGCGTTCAGGTGTGTGTAGCGGGCGGTCAGCGCGGAGAAACGGCGGTTGAACCAGCCGAAGAAGCCGGTTTTCTCATGGTGGTGGCCCTTGGGGATCGGCTTCAGCAGGGTTGCGCACAGCGCCGGGGTCAGCGTCAGCGCCAGGAAGCCGGAGAACAGGATCGACACCGCCAGCGACAGCGAGAACTGTCGATAGATCACCCCCACCGAGCCGCTCATGAAGGCCAGCGGCAAGAACACCGCTGACAGCACCAGAGTTATACCGACGATCGCGCCGGACACCTGCTGCATGGCCTTGATCGTCGCCTCGCGTGGTGACAGGCCTTCTTCGGCCATGATCCGCTCGACGTTTTCCACCACCACGATGGCATCGTCGACTAGGATGCCGATGGCCAGCACCATACCGAACATGGTCATCATGTTCACTGAGAAGCCCAACGCGTACATCACCGCCAGCGTGCCAGCCAGGCAGACCGGCACCACGATGGTGGGAATCAGCGTGTAGCGGAAATTCTGCAGGAACAGGAACATCACCAGGAACACCAGCACTACCGCTTCGATCAGCGTCGTGATCACCTTGCCGATGGCGGCGTCGATGAAGGTCGAGGTGTCCAGCGGCACAGCGTATTCGATGTCCGGCGGGAAGGTCTTGGACAGTTCCGCCAGGCGCGCCTTGACGGCTTGCGCGACCTGCAGGGCATTCGCGCCGGGGGCCAGTTGTACTGCGGCAGCCACCGCGTTTTGGCCGGAGCTGCGCACTTCGAAGTTGTAGTCCTGAGGGCCGATCGCCAGGCGTGCCACATCTGCTAGCGTGACCTTGGAACCGTCGGGGTTGGCACGCAAGACGATGCGGCCGAACTCCTCGGGTGTGTCGAGCATGCCTTTGACCGCGATGGTGGCCGTCAGCTCCTGCTCGGGCGAGCCGGGGCGGCTGCCGAAGCTGCCAGCGGGTACCTGCAGGTTCTGCGCGGCGATGGCGCGGTTGACGTCGGTGACCGACAGACCGTAGCCCAGTAATTTCTGGGGATCGACCCAGACCCGCATCGCTGCTTGTGCGCCGAACACCTGGACGCGCCCGACACCATCGATGCGGCGGATTTCGTTAGTGACATTACGCGCGGCGAAGTCGGCCAGGCCGATGACATCGCGGTTGGCGGCATCGCCCTTGTAGCGCAGCGAGTAGATCACCAGAAAGCCAGTGCTGGCCTGGCGGATCTGCAATCCTTGTTGGGTCACGGCCCTGGGCAGCCGAGCCTCGGCGGCCTGGATGCGGTTCTGTACGTCCACCTGGGCCAGGTCGGGATCGGTACCTGGCGCGAAGGTGACCGTGATCTCGCCAGAGCCGGACGAACTACTGACCGACTCGTAATACAGCATGCCCTTGGCGCCGTTGAGTTCCTCCTCGATCACGCTGATGACCGAGTCCACAACGGTGTTGGCGGAGGCGCCGGGGTAGGTTGCTGTGATCACCACCTGCGGCGGTGCGACTTCTGGGTACTGCGCCACGGGCAGCGATGGGATCGCCAGTAGGCCGGCGAGGGTGATGAAGATGGCGACTACCCAGGCGAAATTGGGCCGGGCGATAAAAAACTTTGACATGAGAAATCCTCTGGATAGGGCAGCGGGCCGCGGTATGGATCAGCGGGCCGTCGCGCCGGCAGAGGCTGGGGTGGGCGGGGCATTTCCAGCAGGAGCAGCGGTTGCAACCGTCACCGGAGCGCCAGGCCGTGCCGCGCCGCCGACGATTACCCGCTCGCCAGGCTGCAGCCCGTCCAGGATGTGCCATTGCGATCCCCGCATCACGCCGGTTTCGACGCTGCGCGGTTGCGCGGTGTTGTCCTCGCCTACCACCAGCACCTGGGCCTTGCCGTCCAGACCGCGGCGCACCGCACGCTGCGGGATTAGCACGGCCTGGGGACTGACGCCCTGGGGCGTCTGCACGCGCACGTACATGCCCGGTAGCAGCAGCCCGTCGGCGTTGTCGAACTCGCCGCGCAGGACGACCTGGCCGGTGCCTGGGTCGACGCTGACGTCGGAGAACAGCAGGTGGCCTTCACGAGTTTGATGGGTGCCGTCCACGCTGAGCGAGATGCGCGCGCCCTTGCCCTGGTGATCCTGCACGTGGCCCAGGGCCAGCGCCTCGCGCAGGCGCAGCATGTCGGCGACCGGCTGGCGGAAGTCCGCATAGATCGGATCCAGTTGCTGGATGAGCGCCAGGGGCGTGGCCTCGCCCTGGCCGACCAGCGCCCCCTCGGTTACCAGCGCGCGGCCGACCCGGCCGGAGATAGGCGCGGTAACCGTGGCGTATTGCAGATCCAGTTGCGCCGTCTCGACGTTGGCGCGCGCGGACTGTCGTTCGGCCTGCGCCCGTTGGAAGGCGGCCAGCGCGGCGTCGTAGTCCTGCTGGCTCACCGCTTCGATCTTGACCAGCGGCTCGTAGCGTCTGACCAAGGCACGGGCTTCCGTCAGCGCCGCCTCGGCGCGGGCCAGCTCGCCTCTGGCGCGCGCTAGGGCCGCCTGGAACGGGCGCGGATCGATGCGAAACAGCACCTCTCCCTGCTTGACGTCCGCGCCCTCCTCGAAATGGCGGCTGAGTACGATCCCGGCGACGCGAGCGCGCACTTCGGCCACCCGCACGGGCTCGATGCGGCCGGGCAGTTCACTGTATTGGGCGAAAGGCTGCGTTTGTACCGTCACGACCTCGACCGACACAGGAGCCAGGCCGGAACGCGGTGGTGTTCCATCACTGCAGCCGCTGACAAGCACGCTGGTGACAATGGCAAGCAGAGCCCAAGGCTGTGCTCCTCGGTGACTGATCATGCTTCGAGACCTTAATTCATGAGTGGCGGGCGGCAAATATTGATTGCGCCTTTTATGTTGTTTATGAATCGATAAAGTATCAATATTGGTTTTGGTTTCAAAATGATTCTAAGTGGATTCATTTGTGGTGCGGTGGTTGGAGTGCAATGGTGAAGTCGATATCTGAGCTTGATATGATTCACCGCTACGATTGAATTGGTTGCATTGGAGATTTTGTGGCGAGCATGGAAATTCAAGCCGACGACAGCCCGCTTCTGGCGTCGTTGGCGATGGCGATGGTGGAACGCCCACGCAGCACCTTGATGGAATTGGCCAAGGCGGTTGGCATCAGCAAAGCCACGCTGTATCGCTACTGTCGGACACGCGATGCGCTGGTCGCACGGCTGATGGCTCATAGCCTGGGCCTGCTGACCCAGGCTATGCGTGCGGCGCAACTCGATGCTTCCCCTCCTCTGGACGCGCTCAGGCGATTGAATGCCAACTACCTGGAGCACCGCGAGTTGATCGCATTTCTGGTGTACTTCAGGCGCGAGAAGTACGCAGCCAAGCCTCCGACCGGGCAGTCGGAGTGGGAGGTATCCCTGGATCGGTTTTTCCTGCGTGGCCAGCGCGAGGGGGCTTTTCGCATCGACATCCCGGCTCCCGGGCTGACCGAACTATGGGCTTCTTCGATAGTCGGGTTGGTGGACGCTGAGCGGCGTGGCCGCGTTGCCCGGGCGGGTCTGGCCGAACTGATCGAACAGGCGTTTCTGGAAGGCGTATCAGCTAGGTGACTGTCTGCGGAGCGCAGGCATGGGCCCGCGCCTGACGGGCCAACTCAGTCTTGGGGCATCTTGGCTCGCGTGACCTGCGCGCTGGCGGCATCGAAGCGTTGGCGGGCATCCTGGATGTCCCGGTGATGTTGGTCGGCCCAGGTGATCAACACACCCAGCGGGCCCAGCAGCGACTGTACCAAGGGGGCGAGCCGGTATTCGACGCTGGGCGGCTTGGTGGCAAACACATGCCGTTCGATGAGGCCGTCGCGTTCGAGATCCCTCAGCGTCTGGGTCAGCATGCGCTTGGAAATATCGGGGATGGCCCGATGCAGCGCACTGAAGCGGCGCGGCCCGCCGGCCAGGGCCGACACCAGCAGTGAACTCCACTTGTCCCCGACACGGTCGAGCACGTCGCGCACGGGGCATTCGAGCGGGTGGTCGCCCAGTGCTTCGAGCATGCGGAACGTCGCCGCCAGCGACGGGGTTGGTTCCTTCGGTGTTACCTGGGTACTCAAAACTGCCTCCTTCACGCTTTGCTTGTTGGTCTCTAGCATAGACCATGATCCGTTTGTAGGCCGTGCTCGGGCGCGTTCCGGGCGAGCGGCGTGCGAGCGGTGACGGTGCAGGCAGCGACCGGTTGCCGCGCTTCCCAATTGCATTGCCGATACAAGGATCGCTGAACATGGCACAGACTCAATCCGCAAACCTGCTGTCGCCCTGGCGCCTGGGGGACCTGACCCTCAAGAACCGCCTGGTCATGGCACCCATGACGCGCAGCCGCGCCCTGGTGGAGGGCAGCGTGCCCAACCCGCTGGCTGCGACCTACTATGCGCAACGCGCTGGCGCCGGGCTGATCGTCTCCGAAGCCGCCCAGGTCAGCCCGCAGGGCGTGGGCTACATCCGCACGCCGGGGATTCACACCGCGGAGCAGGTGGCGGGGTGGCGCCAGGTGACCGATGCCGTGCACGCCGCCGGTGGCCTGATCTTCGCCCAGCTCTGGCACGTGGGCCGTGTCTCGCACCCGGACTTCCACAATGGCGAGTTGCCGGTCGCGCCTTCCGAAATCCGCGCCGAAGGCGAGGTGTTCACTTGGAACGGCAGAACGCAGATGGTCACCCCACGTGCCCTGGAGACCGACGAAATCCCCGGTATCGTGGAGCAGTTCCGCCAGGGGGCCGTCAACGCCAAGGCTGCTGGTTTCGATGGCGTGGAAATCCATGGCGCCAGCGGCTACCTGCTCGACCAGTTCCTGCGCGACGGCTCGAACCAGCGCACCGACCGCTACGGCGGCAGCATCGAGAACCGCACCCGCCTGCCCCTGGAAGTCGCGGCAGCCGCCATCGAGGTGTTCGGCGCGGCGCGCGTGGGGTATAAGCTCAATCCCAATCTGCCGCTGCACTCCATGTCCGACAGCGATCCGAAGGCGACCTTCGGCTACCTGGCCGGCGAACTGAACAAACTCGGGCTGGGCTATCTGCACGTCGCCGAAGCCGTTACCGGCCCGATGGCTCCGGCAGAAGGTGTCGAGCGCGTGGCGCCGCATCTGCGCCAGGTCTTCCGCAACACGCTGATCCTCAACGGCGGCTACGACGCCGCGTCGGGCGAGCACGCACTGGCTGGCGGTGAAAGCGACCTGATCTCCTACGGTGTACCGTTCCTGACCTCGCCCGATCTGCCCGAACGCTTCCGCCAGAGTGCCCCGCTGAACCCGCCAGACTATGCGAGCTTTTATGCCACGGAAAAAGGCGACGCGGCCGGTTACATCGACTACCCCGCGCTCGACGCCGCAAGCGTCTGATCCCTCTGCTCGCTTGGCTTGAAAGAAGAACGACACCCATGAATGCCATGGTCAATATGGCGCGAACGACATTCGCGTCGAAGAGCGCCCCAAGCCGGGCATCCTTGGCCAAGAGGGCGTCGGCATCGTCGAGGCCGTCGGCGATTCGGTCAAGAACGTGAAAGTGGGCGACAGGGGCATCATTTCCTGCGTCAGCCGCTGCGGCACCTGCGAGAACTGTCAGAAGCAGTTGTATTCCCGCTGCCGCAACGGTGACGGCTGGATCATGGGCTACATGATGGACGGCACCAAAGCCGAGTACGTGCGCGCACCCTTAGCCGACAACTCGCTGTACCTGCTGCCTGAAAGGCTCAACGAAGACGCGGCGGTGCTGCTCTCCGATACGCTGCCGAGCGCCCACAAGATCGGTTTGCAGAACGGCGACGTCAAGCCCGGCAACACCGTGGCCATCGTCGGTGCCGGGCCAGTGTGCATGGGCTGCCCGCTGACCGCGCAGCTCTATTCGCCGAGCCAGATCATCGTGATCGACATGGACGACAACCGCCTGGAACTGGCCCGCGAACTGGGTGCCACGTACACCGTCAATTCTGCGAAGGACGACACCATCGCACAAATCTTGGCGCTGACCGAGGGGCGAGGCGTGGACTGTGCGATCGAGGCGGTGGGCATGGAGCCGACCTGGAACATCTGCCAGCACGTGGTCAAGGAAGGCGGCCACCTGGCCAACGTCGGGGTGCATGGCAAGCTGGTGAGCTTCGCCATCGAGAAAATCTGGATACACAACCTGACCATCACTACCGGGCTGGTGAACACCAATACCACCGGTATGCTGCTGAAGTCCTGCAGCTCGGGCAAGCTCGCGGTGGAGAAGATGGCTACGCACCGCTTCGGCCGCGATGAGATCGAAAAGGTCTACGACGTCTTCAAGCATGTGGCCGATGAGAAGGCTCTGAATATCATCATTAATTACTGACCCGGGGCGGCGCGGTTGTGTTGCCATGGGGGAGCGAAACTTATGGAAATTGGCATCTACACGTTCGCCGACGTGGGCTTCGGAGAGCCAGGCGTCGGCGCTGCCCAGCGGATTCCCGAGATCATTGAAGAGGTGGTGCTGGCCGACCAGGTCGGCTTGTCCGTCTTCGGGCTTGGGGAGCATCATCGCCCGGAGTTCGGCTCGCCAGCGGCTCCGGTGATCCTGGCCGCCGCCGCCTCGCGAACCCGACAGATTCGTCTAAGCAGCGCGGTCACCGTGCTGAGTTCGGACGATCCGGTGCGGGTATTCGAGCAGTTCACGGCCCTGGATCTGGTCTCCCAGGGTCGCGCCGAGATCATGGCCGGTCGCGGCGCGTTCGTGGAATCGTTCCCGCTGTTCGGCTATGACCTGAACGACTACGAGGCGCTGTTCGAGGAGAAGCTCGAGCTGCTGCTCGCGCTGCGTGAGGACAAGCCCGTCACCTGGTCGGGGCGGTTCCGAAGCCCGCTCGAGAACGTGGTGCTCCATCCGCGCCCGGTGCAACAGCGGCTTCCGGTCTGGCGTGCGGTGGGCGGCACGCCCGAGTCTGTGGTGAAGGCCGCGCAGGCGGGTATCCCGATGGCGTTGGCCATGCTGGGCGGCAAGCTGCGGCAGTTCGCGCCGCAGTTCGAGCTGTACCGGCGCGCGCTGGCGCACTACGGCCATGCACCGCAGCCGGCGGCCATCACCACCCACGGCTTCGTTGCGCCGACGACGCGCGAGGCCGCGGATCTCTACTTTGACGGTGATTCTGCGTTGATGAACCGGGTCGCCGTGGAGCGCGGCATGCCGCCGATGCGCCGGGCTGACTTCGAGCAGAAAATCCAGCCGGACAGCGCCTACCTAGTCGGCGCGCCGGAAGACGTGGCAGCGAAGATCGTGCGGATGCACGAACTGTTTGGCCACCAGCGCACGCTGATCCAGCTCGCAGTGGGCTCCATGCTGCACCAGGACATCATGCAGGCGATCGAATTGTTGGGCACGCGCGTGTTGCCGCTGGTACGCCAGCAAATCTCCAGAAAGTGAGGCCGGCGCTCACGCTGTACGCATTCCAGGCTTCAACTCAACGCTTTGCGAATCTTTGCCACGTTGGGCTAAAGACGCCACTCGCCAGAAGGTTGGAGATGCGACAGTATGCCGCCACGCGATCCCCACTGCCTTCGTCGATGGTGCGAAAAGTCGTCCGCCAGTTTGGCGAAGGCAGGGTCTGGCCTCTGCCCTTGGCCATCGCGGCAAGAACGCTCTCCGTCACCTGATTGCGCAAGACTAACCGCCACGCGGTATCCATCACGCGGATGTCGATCAGCAAGCGTCCTCTAATACGCTATACGATCGGGTGTGTGTTCGATGAAATGAACCTGAACCTCCACGCGCGCCGGGGGGCGGTTGGCCTGCTTCGGGTACAAGCACTGCGTTGGTCAGCAGGTCGTTGGACAAGCACGCTGCCAGATCCAGATGGCCCCTGATTGTGCAGGCGGTCCAGAGGGTACTTCCGCAGAGGTTGTGGAGGGGCGAACGATTGGTAAGACCAACGAAATCGTCGGCGAGGATTGGCGATTCGTTGCGGTGGATGAGACTGCTACTTAAACGAAGCGCCGCGAGGCAAGCGACTTGAATGTCCTGGTATGTAGTCCGGTTCGGATGATCAATCCTTGCAGCCGCAATGGTCTAGACATGCTGCTATCGGTGCTTCGCTGGCTTGAACCCTGTTGATTGTTCAGCAGCGGCTGTAAGTCCATGTTAGTCAGAGACCCTGATCAGCCCCCATTACTTGGCGTTTCTCCTGATCTTGGACTCCTTACAAGCGATTGGAGTGATTTTCGCTTTGATTTTATCCTGACTTATGTCAGCTTTTAGTGCTAAGCCATCTCTGTCAGAGCTGTGGCAAGCGAGCCGAGCATGGGCTGAGTTGCCGCAGCTCACTCCAATACCGCTTCGCATGGTCTGCCAAGGCCAGGCGAACCCAATCATCATATTGCCCTGTGGCGACCAGACCACTGCGTGAGGCCTGCCGTTACTGGCGATAGCTTTTGAGACCATCAATGTTCAAGGGTATATCCGTCAAAATCAGAATCCTGCTTGGCGCCGGGGCATGTCTATTTGCAGTGATCGCAGGTCTACTCACTTACTCGATACAGCATATGGGCCAGACCATATCGATGGTCCATGAGGCGGGTGAGAAAAGCCTAAGGGAAAGTGGTGTTCGAGCACTGAGAGCAAATGCCGATGAGCAGGCGGCAGCAATGCAGGATCGATTTAGTGCTGCACAGCTGTTTGTCAGAACGCTTTCCCATCAGATACTGAGCGCACGTGCACAGGCTCAGACGATGGGCCTTTCGTCTCGGCAGTTAAGGCAGGAACTGGGTCAGCTTGTGAAGCGTCAGGCTGACGGAGCCCCAGAGTTTCTTGGTGTGACATTGGCTTTTGATCGCGATGCACTGGATGCATCAGATCACGAGTCAGTTTCCGTTGAACCGAACATTGGCAATGAGTTGGGGCGTTTCGCAATAACCGCCACTGGGGGGGCGGTTTATACACTGCCGGAAAGTGAGCTGGCTGATGATGGCTCTGCTACCAAGGAGTGGTTCTACTGCGTACGGGATAAAAAGGCATGCCTCGTTGAACCATATGCGTTCACTGCCGATACGGTAACGCTTTTGATGTCGACTGTTGCAATGCCACTGATCGAAGACGGAAACGTAATCGGTGCCGTGGCCGTTGATATTGTCCTCGAGGATTTTCAGGCGCTGGCCGACAAGGCGAGTGCAGAGCTCTATCCTGGCTCGACCTTGAGTTTTATCAGCAGCAGTGGCCTGGTCGCGGCACGAAGCCACGCGCCATCTCTGCTTAGCAAGCCGTTTTCGGAAGTCGACGCAGACTATGAGGTGCTGCTAGGCCAGCGTTCCTTGGTGGAGAAGGAACGCACAATCGGTGGTCAGTCACTACTGACACTGTCCATTCCGTTTATGGCAATGAAAGATAGTAAGGACTGGCATGTTGTCGTTGATGTACCTCGAGATGATTTAATGGCCCCAGCCATGTCGTTGGCTTACGAGTTGGAGCGCTTCAATTCCAAAGGCATGACTCAGCAGCTATTTGTCAGTGTCGTAGTTGCATTGGCAGGCCTTCTTTCGATGTGGTTGCTCGCCAGCTCCATCAGTCGTCCAATTGCACAGGTTGCGGCAAGGCTGAAGGAAATCGCTCATGGTAATGGCGATCTGACTGGAAGACTTAGCGTTGATCGCAACGATGAGTTAGGTGAACTGGTCGGTTGGTTCAATGGCTTCTTGGATAAGCTACAGCCGATAATCAAGAGAGCTGCAGCGTCTGCAGGCGAAACAAGGTTCTCTGCTGAAAGTGCCGCGGCGACTGCTCAGCAAACTAGTGCCGGTATGCGAAACCAGTTACAGGAGGTCGACCAGGTTGCGATTGCTGTGCATGAGATGAGCGCCACATCCCAGGATGTGGCGAGAAATACTGCTCTAGCCGCATCTACTGCCCGCCAGGGCGAGCAGGCAATTGAATCCTGCCGCGAGAAAATCTATACAACAACTGGTTCAATGCAAGCGTTAGTCGAGCAAATGGCTGCTACGACAGCAGATGTAGAGGCTCTAGACCAGAATAGTGTCCGGATCGGTAAAGTTTTGGAGGTGATCCGTGCAGTGGCAGAACAAACAAATTTGTTGGCGCTGAATGCAGCCATTGAGGCTGCAAGAGCTGGGGAAAGTGGCCGAGGCTTTGCCGTGGTTGCTGATGAAGTCCGGCAGTTAGCAAAACGTACACAGGATTCCGTTCTTGAAATCCAGGATGTCATTGAGGCGATCCAGAATGGAAGTCATAACATGGTCAAAACGATGGCCGCACAGAATGATAAAGTTGAGCAGGCCGTAGCGTTTGCGAACACGGCTGTTGCAGCACTTGAATGCGTACGTGAGAGTATCCAGTCCATGACAGATATGAACATTCAAATCGCCAGTGCGGCTGAGCAACAGAACGCTGTTAGTGAGGAGGTTAATAGAAATATATCGGCGATCCGAGGTCTGGCTGATGTCATGGCCATGGAGGCCGATAAGTCTGCTACTGCAAGTCAGTCGCTAAGTGACTTGGCTTTGGAGCAAACGGCGCTGATGCAGAGTTTTAGAGTTTAAAGCATTAGTAGCTTGTTTCTAATTTGGAGGAGAGCTGGGAGGCTCCGAAGCGGTCCTGTATTTTCGACCTACTTCAGCTTACGCCGATTTTTGAAAGCAGCAACTCGATCAAGAATGTCGGGTTGCCCCCTCATTTTTAACACGCTATTTTGAGCTATCCCTTGGAGCCTGTGTTGACTGGAGAGCCTGCATAATATCGCCACGCTATATAACCGTCACGACTCGTTTCTATGCCAATGTGGGCCTTCATGTCGAAGCAGTACTGGTTGCCGGTTATTCGGGGCGCTTACCGTACTGTTCTTGGTTAAACTCGATGCATTGCTCAACCTGGTATCGATGATAGTGTCTTTGCGCAACGACAAAACCAGTCATCAAGGTAAGATATCGATAGCAGGTTGTGCTTCTCTAACGGGCCCGAAGAATCAGGATGGTGCTTTAATCAAGAAGACACTCTAGGCTCAACTAGGAAAACTGGCGCAGAGTTATGGTCTCGTACAGCGTGTCTTCCATAGTAAATTGCTTTAGGTGAAGAAGGTCTGCATCTGATGTGCGCGCAGCACCACTACTAGCGAGCCGTCTGTACCACTTGGAGTGGTACGGCTAAAGCACGGCAAAATTCCCTTCTATGGCAGCACCTGATCAATCTCGATTGGTAACATCCCTTGCGGGTCTGCTTGTGCTTGCCGGTGTTTTCGGCGTTGGTTGCTTCATTGAAAATCGAGCTGCGAGATCGGCGTGCTGCAGTCTATCTGTAAAGTATTTATCAGGGTTTCCGAAAATTCTCGTAGTCGTTTGGTCAATAAAAAAGGTGGAATGTCATGCATTCCACCTTTTTATTGGTGATTATTAGAAGACTTTAGTTGCGCCGAACACTACACCAGCACTGCATGAGTCCTCATAGCCCATGAAGTACAGGCATTCATTGTCTGATAAGGACGTATCTATATAGGTAACGGACCAATCTATGCCAACGAAGCTCTTCTTCAAACTGGCCTTTCTGGTTTGGTAGTTGTCGGATATTTTTCCGCTGGCACCGTAAAGCACGTCGCCAACATTGTGGTACCCATACTCTATATATAGTTTTGTGTCGTAGGGCAGGGGGAAGGTGTATCCTAGGTACTGATAGGTCGCATTAGGTGCTTCCATTGCCCAGTCGTAAACCAAGTTGTATCGAAAGTTCTTATACTCTACTACGCTATAGAACTCGTTCAGCGAATATGTGGAGTTCTTTGGATACATGAAGCGACCCACTGTGGCCGTTACCTTCAGGTCTTCCGTTAACTCTTTGTAAATGCCGATGTAACCACCTTCTTCACGACGAGTCTTGGTACCGAAGTCTACGCTCGACATCCATAGGCCGCCAATTAGACCGCTGTCGTGCATTACAAAAAGCTCGCCTTGCAGAGCGGGATCGCCCCGAGACTGAGAGGCACCATTCGATCTATAGTCCGAAAGCAAATTGACGATCAAATTCGCATTGACGCTATCGCCAATCTGGAATGCATGTGCCGGAATCTGGCACGACAGAGCAACTGCTCCGGCGATAATTGCTGTGCTGTTTTTGAACATGTTATCTCCCGTTTATTTTGTATTAGGTTGGGCAGTTCGTAGCAGGATGAGTATTTATTGTTTGTTTTTATTCGGTTTTCTAGTGGCGAGCTTGTCTACCTCTGCTTTCTAAGGTGTGTGGTGTTTGATTGGTCGGCTTGCCCGGAACGGGCAAGCTTTCGACTAGCTATTCATTGCAGGTGCTGTCTACAACTTTGGGCTAGAGGGAGGTTGCCGGCATTGGCTCAGTGTTCAACGAGTCTTTGCCAGCCAGAGAGATATTTCTATCGAAGTTTCGATATAGAAGAAATATGGCGATTGCCGCGATGTTCAGAATGATTGGCACGACCGTGACAGAGAGCTTGATTCCAACCAGGGCTGAATCTGGTTGAGTAATGGATCCTTCCATGGTTTCGACGAGGCCTGCAATAGAAAATATGGCTCCGGCTGTGAGCGAGCCTAACGCAATTGCAAGCTTTTCGAACGCGATAAACACGCCGCTCAACATGGCCCCTTGTCGTTGGTCGCCATGGCGAATGCAGTCAGCAAGCATGGCATAGGCATAGGCCTGAATTGCGCCCTCTGCAAAACCCATGAAAGCGGCGGCGGAATAAACCGACGTCATGCTGGATGTCTCGTCCAAGAGGAAGTAGAGGCTGGCTGCAATCATCGCTATGACTAGGCAAAGCGAGAACACTGCAAACTTTCCGACTCGCTTGCCTAGTGCTAAAAATAATGGGATCGCCGCCACAGATGCACCGAAGGTAAGGAAGAACATGCCGGCAAGCAGTGACGTGTCTTGAATCAGTATGTAAGTAACATAATAGGCGATGGCAGTACTCATGATTCCGCCTGCAATCATATGCAGGACGTAGGTGATAGTAAGAACAAAAAAAGCCTTATTCGTTAGGAGCGCGCGCCCCATCTGACGCAATGTAATACTTTCAGTGTGCAGAGGGCGCGGTGGCTCTTTTGACTGGAAGAAGGTGATTAGCATGCTGATCGACATAATCGCTGCCAGCGTTATGCCCATCCCGAGATAACCTTCTCTCCCGCCTCCAAATACCTCAACGAGCATGGGGGCGCCTGCGCCTGCAAGTAGGCAACCCAGCATCGAATAGGTGGCTCTATATGAATTAAGCGCTGTGCTGTCGTCGTACCCTGTAGATATTTCGCTATTCAGAGCGCAATAGGGTACGAGAAAGGTGGTATAACACAGGGAGCAGGCTACATAAACAGACGCTATGAACCAAGCTGACAAAGTCGGGTCGGTAAAGGGCGCTGCCCAGATCCCCAGAAACAATGGAAATATGGAGATTGCTGAGAACAGAAGGTATGGCCGTCTCCGCCCCATCTTGGTGTTTGTTCGATCCGACAAGCCGCCGATGAGAGGACTGAAGATTAGATCGAGGAACTTTGGCAACGACGCTGCGATCGTTGCAATTGCAATAGGTACTCCCAAAATATTCGTCATGTAGAACATTAGAAGAATGGCTGGACCAATTCCATAAATTCCGGACGACAAATCTCCAATTGTGTACAGCGGATACTTAACAGCACGCATGCTTTGTGACATTTTCTGGCCCTTCTGCAGTTGGACTCCAGTTTTCTGAAGCCACTATGTTTTTGTTTTAGGCAGCGAAGGTCTTCCGGGTGGGAAGGGTGATATTCTTATTAAAAAGCTCTCAAGGATTGATGTCGCGGCCTTCTATTTGTCCGCGTTGGTTCTTGAGTGGCTGGTGCTTTGCAGCTTGTAGCTGTCTTTTTAATAGCGCCAGTCTCAGCTGGCGTCTATTTGATGCTTAGTAGCTGGCTCTTTCCAGAAGGTTGAAGATCGCGGGTAGTGACTCAGGCTCATCAAGCAGCAGTGGGTGTCCGCGGCCTTGAATTGTTGTAAGAACGGCCTCGCGATGCTGCTCAATCATCCGTTGTGCGCAATTAGCCGCAAAATATTCAGAGGCAACCCCCCTGAGGATGGCGACGGGAGTACCGCGGGTGGCTAGGAACGGGAGCCAAAGGTCAGGGCGCTCCGCAACCATTCTTGGAACGTCGCTCATCGAACCCATATCAAGATCCCGAGCCCATCGACCGGGGGCAGTCTCCGCATAAACACGGCGGGTTAGATTTTCCCACCGCGCGTACGACAGTCCAGGATGAGCTTCTCCAAAATGGAGCTTCATCCGTTCTACCGCTTCATCGAAGCTATAGTCAGCTGCCTCGACATTGCCTGACATCTTCTTGGCTGCAGTCTGGTTAACCTCCGTCCCCTGATCATTCAACACGAGTCCGGTTACCCGGCCGTTGAGTTCAGCAACAAGGTCCATGCCAATCGCCGCACCCAAGGCGGTACCTAAGATGGCAACGCGAGCCAGTTCCAGATGGTCGAGAAGATCAACTACATCCTGCTTGATCAGGTCGTAGTGATACTTGCTGTGATCTGTAAACCGCTCGGAGGAGCCCCGGCCGCGTAGGTCCGGGATGATCACACGTACACCTTGCTCGGCTAAAACTCCACCGAGCTCAGTGAAATCTCGTGAGTTCCGCAAGAAGCCGTGCAAGCAAAGCAACGGCACCAGATTCCGTTCACTACTCGGGCGAAAGTCTCGATAGAAGATCTTCGCTCCTGTCGATGTGATGAAGCTGTTGGTCAGCTCTTTGTCCGAAGGGGCTTGTTGGCTCTGCACGCTAGCTCTCCAGTTGTCATTGTCATCCGTCCGCAATGGTCGGGGATGACCCTAAGCTACTCAAAAGCTGACGTTAGTCAAGAAAATGTTGCGAGTGACTCACTCTGCGGGCATCATCCAATCTCCCAGAATAATCCGGTAAGTACTGTTATGAACGATTGCACCATTGTGATAGGGGCGGGAATTGCAGGCATGGCGGCAGCCAGTAAGCTGCGCAATGCCGGGCGAGATGTTCTTGTGTTGGAGGCTTCGGACCGCGTTGGTGGCCGCATGATCAGCATCTCGCATAACGGTGACTCTGCCGAAGCTGGTGCTCAAGGCATCCACACCGGCTATACGGAAACACTGAAGCTGATAGAGGAATACGGTCTGACTGGCGATCTTGTTCCTCAACTCAATGACCAGGCATGTTACCTGGATCGTTCCGGGCAGCACTTATACCCACAGGGCGGGGTAGGTATGCTCAAAATGCTTGGGTGGAGGGGATCTTTTGACCTAGCACGGTATCTGACAAAGTATATGATCCTCGCGAAAAAGTTCTCTCTCTATGAGACCCATAGAGATATCCCTGAGTACGATAATGTCTCCATCGCTGATGCACTAAAGTGGGCCGGTGATGACTTTCGAGATTTTATGCTCTTGCCTGGCGCTCATGCCATGGTCGGCTCTGATTTGGAACATACGAACCTGTATCACTTCATGAATCTAATGAAGCTTGTGTTGACGACCAAAGTCATGACTCTGCGTGGTGGCAACGCAAGTTTGCCGCAAAAAATTGCTTCGACTTTGGACGTCCGGCTCAACTCTCCCGTCAAGCAGCTGTCATTTCAGCAAGGGAAAGTTTCAGGCGTTGAGCTTGAGAGCGGTGAGCATATTTCTGCGAAGCACATTATTGTGGCATGTCCGATTGGGGCTGCCGCCAAACTGGTCCCGGAACAGCTTGTGCCGACGAGCAATTTCCTCACGTCATTCAAGAATATTCCGCTGAGCCTGGTTTATTTCTTTCTGGATCGTCCCTATGACACCAAGGCTTACGCCTACATGGGGCATGCATACAGAAAGACAACATTCAATATGGCGCTTAATCATACCGTTAAGACGCCTCACTCTGTGCCTAGTGGAAAAGGCCTAATATCTGCATGGCCATGCTACCCGGACTCAGGTGTGATCGATAAGAAAAGTGACGATGAGGTCATATCTAAGGCATTGAAAGATTTGGATATTTTCTTTCCTGGAATGGAAGGAATGATCGCGGAGACGCGTGTACAGCGGCACCGTTGGGGGCTGGGGCGGATTTCCCCTGGGATGCATGCTAAGATCATTACCTTCAAAAAGCAGGTTGAAGACCTGCGTGGCGTTTCGTTCGCCAATAGTGACTATGACGGTGTACACATGGAATCTGGGGTGCGCAGTGGTTTGCGTGCTGCAGGTAGGGTGATTGGCGGGTACTAGAATCCAGCTCTTCACTCAAATTCAATCAGAAATAAAGTGCAGATTTGCAGTGAAGAATAAAGAGCCTCAGGACGACGATCAAATTTTAGCTGTCAGGGAAAAGGCTTCGCATCGAAAAGGGCGCACAGGTAATGTTGTGCGCTCGGCTCGCATCCCAACCCAAGAGCGTAGTAAAAAGCGATATCACGCCATTCTTGATGCGACCATAAAGCTTTTAGAACGTACTAATATTGAAGACATTAGCCTGCACGATATTGCCAAGGCCTGCGGCTTGCCTGCTCCTTCAGTTCATTATCTGTTCAGCACGATGTCCGCGGTCCATCTTGAATTGAGCAATCGCTTTAATGAAGAGATGACACAGCGAGTTGTAGACTACATGCGTTCTGCAAGCGCCTCTCGTGTCAACACGTGGCAGGACTTGGCTCGTTTGACCCTTGTGTATGCGCGGGAGCAATACAATGGTAATCGCGCGCTATCAGAGGTTCTGTTGGCCCCTGTCATGCATCGTTCCGTAAGAGCTATCAGTTTCCAAACCAATACATTCTATGGACGATCGTCACTGGAATTGTTCAACGAACTCTTCGTTATGCCCGATATCCCGAATCTGGATACCTACTTTGTTTTCTCTACGGAGATGATGGAGGGTATGTGGGCAGGTGCTTATGCGCGTTACGGGAAAATCGATGACTTGACGTTCGAAGAGTCAGTTCGCGCATCGATTGCCTACTTGCGCTGTTACTTGCCGGAGACGCTAGCGCGACGTTCATGACTCGCTGGCGCGGGCAGACTGTATGTAGTTAAAGCGGGCATACGCCCATCGCAATTTGATGTTAGTCAGTTATGATGGGCGTTTGCGTACTGTCTTAGGCTTGGCTGTTGACGTTGGATCGCGCTCCTCGTTCGAAGAACTTATCGTATTCCATGTCTGGAACAAAGAGGCCGCCAGTCGTCCAGATAACGTGTATGGAATTTGCGAGATAGGGGAGTAGCTTGTGATGGGCTAGGTATTCGCTTCCCTGGGCGGAGCATGCCAGCCAGTGGGGGCCGTCGAATGCCGCTGCGGCAGAAGGCTCAATGCGAAGGTTTTCGGTGATTGCCGCCGTATGAACGTGTTTGAATAATGTTTCGTCTTCTACGGTGAACACTCCTGACAGGACTGGGCGCATAACAGCGACCGCGCACTCCGAGGCTTGCGGGACTGCCAGCCCATCCGCCTCGGTACGATTATCCAGGCCACGATCATAAACGCTTGGGTTGCTGCCACTTCGATCCATCATCGCGACTAGAAAGCAAGCAGATGCGGTCGGTTCGGCGAAGAAGCAGTGGACGTTGGGGCCAAACACGTGAGCCAGGCCGAACGCTATGCCTCCAGGTGCCCCGCCAACGCCGCATGGTACATAGACAAACAGTGGGTGGTCAGCGTCGATCGTGATGGCTTGCTCGGCTAGTTGCTTCTTGAGAGTCAGTGCTGCAGCGCTATAGCCGGAAAAAAGAGAAAACGAGCTTTCATCATCAACAAAATGGCAATAGGCATCCTTCTCTGCCTCGGCGCGTCCAGCGGCAACAGCCGCAGCATAATCGCCCTCGTGCTCGACTACATTTACTCCGCGGTCGCGCAGCCGCTTTTTCTTCCACTCTTTGGCATCTGCGGACATATGAACCGTTGTCTCAAAGCCAAGCGCTGAGGCAATAACGCCAATGCTAAGGCCCAGGTTTCCCGTTGAGCCGACGGCTACTCGGTATTGCGACAGGAGTTGCTTCCCTGTCGGACTGATCAGGTTACTGGGGTCTGTTGAGGTGATCAGTCCATTTTCTAGGCCAATGTGTTCAGCAAACTCTAGAACCTCGTGGATGCCTCCTCGGGCCTTAATGGAGCCTGCGATAGGCAGGGTGTGATCCGCCTTAATAAAAAGCATGCCGCAGTTCATGGGCAAGCCCAATTCCGACTGAAGGGTTGGCACGCGAAACAATGGCGACTCAATGATGCCATTCGATTTGTCGAGCTCAGGAAATAGGGTTCTCAGTACTGAGCTGAAGCGAAGAAAACGGCTATTGGCGTCATGGATGTCTTTCTCGCCGATCTGTTTTCCCGCCCAGCTATTGCCGGGCAAGGCGGCGGCGGTTCGCCCCGGGTTAATCCAAAGCATTGGTTTTTTGCTGGATGGGTCAGCGCTGTTGTTTACCGACGACGAGCTATTCATGGGTTCTTACCTGGTCACTAATTACAGTGTTGGATGATCGATTGCTTTGTTGTCTAAGCGTTTAGCTGGTCAGGTACTCTGCCGCTTTGGTCGCAATCATCATGATCGGGATGTTGGGATTGCCAGAGACGAGATTTGGCATGACTGAGGCGTCCGCGACGCTCAGGCCCTCGACTCCCCTTACGTTTAGTTGCGGAGTAAGTACGCAGCTCTCGTCATTTCCCATCCGGCAGGTTCCTGCCGGGTGGAATTGTTGGTAGGCATTGTCGCGAATGAACGCATCTATTTCTGTATCGCTATTCAGTGTTGCCGACGGGCAAACCAATGATGTTCGATAAGGCGATAGCTGCTCTGAGGTGAGTATTTCCCAGGCGGTCTTATAGCCACGTCGCAAAATCTCTAGGTCTTCCGGGTGGCTCAGGGAGTTGTAGTAGACCTTGGGCCGATCATTTGGATTTTTGCTGGCAAGACGGATTTCACCTCGGCTCTTTGACGCAAGAAGCTGCACTTTGGCATGCAGGCAGTCCTGATAGGGCTTTTTGATAAGAGGGAACCAGGCGTCAGCCTCGGGTGGCGGGATGTTCAAGTAAATTTGCAGGTCGGGTTGTGCGAGCCCTGTCTGGGTTCTCAAGAAGGCAAGTAGTACGCCGGGTAGTTCGGTCAGGGGGCCGGAGTGGTAGAGTCTTGCCTTGGCCATGTTTATGGCTGCGCGATCCATTCGTAGTGAGTGGTGCAGTGGGCTGTTATTGGCGCGCCCAAACATCATCGAAAAGGCGAGGTGGTCTTGTAGGTGCTGGCCGACAGGGAGATCAACCACGGTATCAATGCCATGGACTGCCAGGTGATCGGCAGGACCGATCCCCGATAACATAAGCAGATGAGGCGTATTGATGGCACCGAGAGCCAGGACTGTATGATTGGAGTGCGCCACCCAGGTTGTTTGCTCTGCTGTGTATTCGACGCCGATGCAACGTTCTCCGTCCATCAGCGCCTTGGTAACAAAACTGCCGGTATGTACCGTCAGGTTATGGCGGTCGAGGACTGGGTGCAGAAATGCTTTGGCAGAGGAGCACCGACTGCCCTTCTTGATGGTGTATTGCAGCGGACCAACTCCTTCAGGGCGCTCGCCATTGTGGTCGTGGGTCAGGGGGTGTCCCAGGCTGCGGCATGCCTCAATCCAAGATGCATTGGCAGGGTCTTCCTGCAAGCTGCCGCGAATGGCTCCGACGGGCCCCTCCTTCCCGCGGAGTTTGGAGGGGCTGCCGTTCCAGCTCTCGATTTGATCGAAGATAGGTTGAACGTCTTTCCAGCTCCATCCCTGCGCTCCGCCTTCACTCCAGCGATCGTAGTCATTGGGATGGCAGCGGGTATGGGCCATGTAATTCACTGACGAGCCGCCACCGATAACCCTTCCATGTGGGATGTAGTTGCGGCGCCCGTTCAGCCCTGGGTCTGGCTCCGAATGATCGTTCCATCGATACATGCCCTTCGCTGCCATGATCTGCAGTCCTGCGGGAAGGTCGATGAGGGGGTCGCTGTCCCAGCCTCCGGCCTCGAGAAGGAGAACTCGGTGATTGGGGTTTTCGGACAGCTTGTTTGCCAGGACGCAGCCTGCAGTCCCCGCTCCGACGATGACATAGTCATACATTGATTGTTGTGCTGCGCTCTGATGAGGCATGCAGGTTCTCCTGTCTGTTATGCGGCCGCACAGACATGTTGGGCTGCTTATTTGTTTGAAGGATGCCGGTTAGACGCCGTGACTCCAGAGGCGGAAGCCTTCAAGGAGGGGAGGGCGTATGGGTAGGCTGCCCTCATAACATGACGTTAGTCAAGTTTTTGGATCTGTTGGATGAGCCAGAAATGGGGCGATCTCGACAGGCAAGGCTTTTTCTTCTCAAAAAATCCCCAAAAAATATGAATGCGACCGTCGTCGAGGTTTTTTTCTTGAGTGATGTGGAATACTGTGATAAATCTGACGTAAGTCAGTTAATGAGGTCGAAAAATGTTTACGTCAGTTGGAGAGATCGTACAGATTGCCTACGTGGTCGCAGATCTTGATGAGGCCATGGCTCAGTGGAACAGCCTCGGGGCGGGGCCATTCTTTGCCGTTCGCCGGCTGGAATATCTTGAGCAGACCTATCGTGGTGAGCCCACCGATTGTGAAATCGCTGCTGCATTTGGATATATGGGGAACATTCAAATTGAGCTGGTGCAGCAGCTTAATGACGCGCCCTCATCCTTTCGTGAATTCCTGAAGAAACACGGCACCGGGCAGCAGCATCTTGGAATCCTTTCCCAGAATATCGCTGGCGATACTGAGCGACTTGAGGCCCAAGGCTTCACTCAGATCCATCGCATGGTATCGACAACAGGTGTTGAAACCGTCCTGTTTGGCACCGACGACCATGGTGGAACAGTTATGGAGTTGATCGAAGACTCGCCAGCTCTGCGAGATGCCTTTAGTCAAATGAAGGCCGCCTCTGCTGAGTGGAGTCCGTCTATGCCTGGCGTGATTGAAGTCTAATAAATAATGACCGCTAGATTAGTTAAGTAAGAGGATTATTCATGACTACGTTAAGAATTGGAGAAGTCGCATACCCTTCTCTAGAAGGCAAGGTATCTGACGAAGAGTGGAGGGTTCGAGTTAATACAGCCGCCATCTTTCGTCTTATCCCAATGATGGGGTGGGATGACTTGTCCATGCAACTGGTCTCCGCCCGTGTTGGCGATGGTTATCTATTTGTACCAAACGGTCCGCTCTTCGAAGAAGTCACTGCTTCCAGTCTGGTGAAAATCAATATAGAGGGTGAAGTGATTTCAGATTCCCCATTTGGAATCGTTAAGTCTACTTGGTACCCGATGAAAGCAGTGCACGAAGTACGTGAAGATGCAAATTACGTAATTCACACGCACGATGACATCATTGCTGCTGTTGCCTGCAATTCCGAGGGGTTGCTCCCCATATCTCAATCCGCGGCATTCGCCTGGGCGGATGGCCTTGCCTACCATGCATACGACGGTGTGGAAACATATGAAGAGAAAATGCCTGGCTTGCAGCAGAGTCTCGGTGCTACTAATAATGCGGCCCTGCTGCAAAATCATGGTCTTTTGACTCTGGGCGTGGAAGCTGGGCATGCATTCATGCGGCACTACAATATTTGGAAAGCCTGCCGCGTACAGATGATGGCACAGTGCGCGCGACACGGAGAATTGATTAAATTCTCACAAGAAATGCTCAATAGCTTTAAACATGAGGTGAGTAGGGTTCAGGAGGGGGATGGCACTACTGATCCGTGGGCCGGCTTACTGCGTAAGCTGATAAAAAAGGATCCATCCTTCATGAACTAGTGTTGCCTTCTGTATCCATAGAGTCCTCCTTTGGGGCATTTGCAGTGCCTGATTACCATTAGGCACTGTTTTTTTGCGTCTCCATGTCGCGGTTATCAACTGTTAGTCCTTTTATGTCTTCAGATCCGATTCGGGTTATTCGAAAACCAAAGCTTTCCTATGCTTTTGTGTCGCTGGTGCTTTGGACTTTTTTCATGGCATCAAGTGCGCCGTCACCTCTCTATCAGTTGTATCAGCATGAGTGGGGGTTTACCTCTATCACGCTTACAGCCATATTTTCGATATACGCAGTCGGCATGCTATCCGCCTTGCTGGTCATAGGTTCTCTATCTGACTACTTAGGGAGAAGACCTGTGATGGCAGTGGCCATGGTACTTGAGGCTGTATCCATGGCGATGTTCATTCATGCCGGAGATGTGACCGACTTGCTGCTGGCCAGATTCATACAAGGAGCTGCTACAGGCATGGCTGCCACGGTGCTGGGCGCGTTCCTCATGGATATCGATACGAAAAGTGCCCCCATCTCGAACAGCGTTGTGCCGCTGGTCGGTACAGGCTGTGGCGTTATGATTTCAAGTCTAATCGTCGACTTAGGTGCGTCGCCTCTTAAACTGATTTTCGCTATATTGTTGGCAGGTTTAGTCCTGCAACTTGTAATAGTTTGGTTTCTTGATGAGCCGGTAACCAGGCGCGTAGGGGGGCTGAAGTCTCTAAGGCCATCTCTGGGCGTGCCGACATCGGCCAGGACCATGTTCCTGGCTATCATGCCGATGAACACTGCTGTTTGGTCGTTGAATGGATTCTTTTTATCTCTGGCCCCCTCTCTGGTTCGTGTAGCCACTGCTTCAAATCATGCGCTGACCGGCGGAACAGTTGTTGGGCTTATGAGTATCTGTGGTGCGCTTTCTGTTCTGCTGCTCAGGCATCGTCCTGCAGAGTTCTCTCTTCGGTTAGGTAGTAAATTGTTGGCAGTCGGTGTCTTGGGGGTCCTGTTTGGTGTCTACTCCGGGCTGACGTTGGCGTTTTATTTGGCTACGATCATTGCAGGATTTGGCGCAGGGGCAAGTTTTATTAGTTTTACGCGAAGCTTGCTGCCGCTGGCATTGCCAACAGAGCGTGCTAGCTTGATATCATCTTATTACGTTGTGAGCCAGATGTCTCTGATTGTCCCGTCAATAGCCGTAGGTGGGTTGATTCAGTTAATAGGCCTTTCTGAGGCCACTTACTATTATGGTGCAGTTGTTCTGTTGCTCCTGTCCGCTTCGTCATGGCTGATGGCAAGGCGGAGTTCGTGAAAGTGGCTACTGCTTATTGATTGGTAGTAGAGGTAGCATTTGGGGGGGGCTGGAGTTTCGTTGTATCCAATGCTGGCGATTAGTAAGTATACTCCGGCAAAGCCGGGGGCTTTAATCTGTTAGCCCCTCAAAGGGGCAAGTAGTGGGCCGCCTGAAGACGGCTGGCGTTACTTGCCGAATTTAAGCTGATTATAGTGCTCATCTTCCTTTTCCTGATTTCGGATGTAAGCACGCCCCATTTCCTCATCCAGCCCAACCGTTGAGGCGAAGTATCCTCTGGCCCAGAAATTTTCACCGGTGAAATTCTTCGTCTTGCCGATGAAGCGCCGGGCTATCGAGATCGCACTCTTTCCCTTGATGTAACCAACCACATACGACACCGAGTGCTTGGGCGGAATACGTGATGCACATGTGGACATGGTCTGGCATCAAATGGCCTTCCACGATCCGACATTCCCGCTGCTTCGCCAACTCATGCAACACCTCACCCAGGTGCTTCCGGATCGCCCCGAAGATGTCCTTCTTGCGCCTCTTCGGAATGAAGACAATGTTTGTACTTACAGACTCACTGTAGTTGTCTACTAACCCCGGACACCGATTTAGGCGAAAATCCTCGCCGTTAGAGAGGTGTCTGATGAGCGAGCAACGACGTACGTTTTCCGCCGAATTCAAGCGAGAGGCTGCTGCCTTGGTGTTGGACCAGGGTTACAGCCATATCGAGGCCTGCCGCTCACTGGGAGTGGTGGATTCGGCATTGCGCCGTTGAGGGAAGCAGCTCGAGGCGGAACGCCAAGGCGTGCCCCCTAAGAGCAAGGCGCTGACGCCCGAGCAGCAGAAGCTCCAGGAGCTGGAAGCCCGGATCAATTGGCTGGAGCGGGAGAAAGAGATATTAAAAATGGCTACCGCTCTCTTGATGTCGGACGAACTCGATCGTACGTGCTGATAATCCAGTTAAGTGAGCAGGAGCCAGTGGAAGTGGTCTGTTCAGCCTTCGATGTGGCGCGGTCTTGCTACTACGCCCACCGTCTTCGATGAGGCCATGTTGATGCTCGCCGCGTTGCGCTACGCAGCCAGGTCAATCAGTTGTTCAGCCAGAGTTGAGGCTCGGCCGGCAGCCGCAGCATCCTCGGCATGCTGCGCGAAGACGGCGTGACAATCGGTCGTTTCCGTGTGCGTCGGTTGATGCGAGAGTTGGGGCTGGTCAGCAAGCAGCCGGGGGCGCACGCCTACAAGCAGGCCACGGTAGAGCGCCCGGATATCCCGAACCGGCTGAACCGCGAGTTCACTGTCCAGCGCGCCAACCAGGTGTGGTGTGGCGACATCACCTATGTCTGGGCGCAAGGTCGCTGGCATTACCTGGCCGAGGTGCTGGATCTGCACACACGGCGGGTGATCGGCTGGGCGTTCTCGGCCAAGCCAGGTGCTGACCTGGTGATCAAGGCACTGGACATGGCCTACGAACAGCGCGGCAAGCCACAGCAGGTGCTGTTTCATTCGGATCAGGGCAGCCCAGTACGCCAGTCGCCTGTTCCGTCAACGACTCTGGCGCTACCGGATGCAGCAGAGCATGATCCGTCGGGGGAATTGTTGGGACAATTCGCCAATGGAGCGCCTGTTCTGCAGCTTGAAGTCAGAGTGGATCCCGTTGACGGGCTACCTGGCGGCGCAGGAGGCGCAGCGGGACATCACTCATTACCTGATGCACCGCTACAACTGGATCAGGCCGCATCAGTACAACGGCGGGCTACCGCCCGCCGTGGCCGAAGAAAAACTCAACCCACTGTCCGGGATCGGTTGACAACTACAATGTAGAGCCTCCAGCCCTCATGCATTGGCCTAGGTCAGTCGCTCGCGATGAGCGCTACGGGCGCGCCAACCTCGATAAAGCGGTAGAGCGATCATAACGGCTATTAGTGCCCAGACTACCCAAGTAATTGGGCTGGAGAAGAGGATGCCAAGCTCTCCGTCAGATATTGACAGGGCACGACGCAGGTTTTGCTCCATCAGTCCGCCGAGTATGAAGCCCAGCAGAACTCCTGATAAAGGAACGTCTAGCTTGCGTAACAGATAGCCGGAGACGCCAATGGCGATCATTAGGAACAGGTCGAAGGTGGTTGCATGCACTGCATACACGCCGATCGATGTAATGATGGCGATTGCTGGTACGAGCGCCCAATAGGGGACTGCAAGGATCTTGGTGAACACCTTTATCAACGGCACATTCATCACAATCAGCATAACGTTGGCGACAAACAGGGAAGCGATCAGTCCCCAGACAATCTCAGGCTGGTTTTTGAACAACAGTGGTCCTGGTGCGATGTTATAGAGGGTCAGCGCTCCGAGCATGACGGCTGTGGTGCCGGAGCCAGGAACACCAAGGGTCAACATTGGAACCATTGATCCACAGGCCGAAGCGCTGTTAGCTGCCTCTGGTGCGGCCAAGCCGCGAAGGTCGCCGTTACCAAATGTGTTGCCTTTGCCTGCTAGGCGTTTTTCCGACATGTAGGCAACAGCACTGGCCAGTGTTGCCCCTGCGCCAGGAAGAATGCCAAAGATGAAACCAAGTGAACCGCTGCGCAGGTTAGTGCCTAGCACAGAGGCTCCTTCCTTGAAATTGAAAAGCATACGCCCGCTTGCTTTTAAGGCTTTTTGTCCATGGTGAGTGCGCTCCAGTAGCACGAGAATTTCGCTCACTGAAAACAAGCCAAGCACCAATACAACGAACTGGATACCGTCGGCTAAACCGAGGCTGCCGAAAGTGAACCGGTAGACGCCAGTATTTGCGTCGATCCCAATACAAGAAAGGAATAAACCAAGACAGGCTGCGATACCTGTTTTTAGTGGTTTGTCACCAGCCATTCCAGCCATGCAAACGATAGCGAACACCATGAGTACGAAGTATTCAGCGGGGCCGAAGGCCACGGCCCATGAGGCTAACAGGGGGGCAAAAATCACTACCCCACAGGTCGCTATCAACCCTCCAGCGAAAGAAGCCCAAGCCGATATAGACAATGCGATGCCAGCCTTACCCTGGCGTGCGAGAGGATATCCATCGAGAGTGGTCATTACTGCGGCCGCGTCACCGGGAATGTTTAGCAAGATCGACGAAATACGTCCTCCATACTCGCAACCGAGATAGACTGCTGCCAACAAAATCAGGGCTGTTTCGGGGGGGAGACCGAGCGCGAAGGCGATTGGTATCAATAACGCCACTCCGTTGATAGGGCCAAGCCCCGGTAGCAGACCTACTACAGTTCCGATGAAGGTTCCGCACAGGGCTGTCGCTAGGTTGTAAGGGCTAAGGGCGACACCGAAGCCTTGCCCTAGGTAACTCAGGGTATCCATGACTCAAAACTCCAGGGAGGAAAGCATGCCTAGCGGCAGTGGTACATCGAGCACTCGGTCGAACAAAAAATAGAGTGTGATCGCCAAAGCAGGGCCTGAGACCACGCTAATAGCCCAACTGCCCGCATACAGACGGGCCATGACGATGGCGAACACAATGCTGCTTGGGATGAAGCCGAGCAATTCAAATGCTGTGGCATAGAGAGTGAACAGAGCGATACAGGTGGCGACTTTGAATATGGCCTTTTTGTCCATTGGTGGCTCAGGCCTGTTGGCAACTGTTGACTTGAGCAACAGGTGTAAAGCGCCTAGAGCGATCAGAGTGAGCAGTAGGATGGGATAGGCTTTGGGGCCGACGGGTTCGTAAGAGTAGGGGGCGTGATAGCTCCAGGCGACACTGATTAGTCCCAGACAGGCGAGCACCAGTACCGCACCAAAAATGCGTTGAGACATGACCTTGCTCTCGTGTAGTGCGGGGGCAGGCAGTGACGCCTGCCCCGATGTAGTAGATTCACCCTGTTGTCAGGGGCTTACTGAACTAGGCCGAACTCCTTGGCGAGTTCTCGATACTGAGCCGTCTGTTGCTTGACGAGGCTATTCAGCTCGTCGCCAGTCATGGCGAACGGATAGAGTTGGCGCTGCTCGCGTAGCTTCGCGAAGTCTTCGGAGGCCAGCAGCTTGTCGAAGGCGTTCTTCCACCACGCATAGGCTTCCTCGCTGACGTTGGGGCCTACGTAGAAACCGCGAACCACTGGCCATGTAACGTCATAGCCCTGTTCCTTGGCAGTGGGAATGCCGGACACCACATCGCCTGGCAGGCGTTCATCGGAGAGCACCGCGAGGATGCGCATGTCGCCACTCTCAATATGAGGGACCGAATCGGCTATGTCGGTGCTGGCCACTTGGATATGGCCTCCCAGCAGTGCCGTGGCCAACTCACCGCCGCCTTCCATTGCCACATTGCGCAGCTTGCCGGGTTCGACACCTGCCGCTCGTGCGATCAATGCAGTTTGCATCCAATCCTGGCCACCAACGCTGCCACTCGTGCCAATGACTACTTTGCCTGGGTCGTTCTTTAGCGCGTTGATCAGGTCATCGAGGCTTTTCAGGGGAGAGTCACTGCGTACGGCAAGCGCACCGTAGGTTTTCCCGAGGCCTACCAGCCATCTGACGGCCGTTTCATCGAATCGCCCATATTTCCCCTGGGACATGCTCAGAAGCGTTCCGCTGGAAAATGCAGTGATGGTCCCGGGTTCTGCATTGCGATTACTGGCCACCGCGTTATAGGCGACCGCGCCACCACCACCTGGCATATAAGTCACGCGCATTGGTGACGACAGTAGCTTGGCGTCGAGCAGGGCGCTTTGCGCCAGTTTGCATGTGAGGTCGAAGCCGCCTCCGGGGGCTGCTGGTGCAATGCATTCCGGTCTGCGCGGTTCATCGGCCAGGGCATGACTTGTCATCAGGCAGGAGGCGGTAAGCAGGACTGCTCGCAGTGATTTCTGCATGGGTGTTCTCCAGTGGGATCTTTATTGTTGGGCGCTGGTCTGGTGGCGCGCCTGCCGTTACCGATCGCCTGATGCCTGGGTGATCGTGATGGCAGTTACGTCCTTGCCTCGTCAGCGTGTCTTTCACTGAGTCGTCACATATCGAGATCGACGGCGGGCCATTGCTCTACGCCTCCGATCTCAATAAGATTACATTTTTAGCATGAAAAATGTAATTTGGATATCCATGAAAAACACAAAAACCTATCCATGTGAATATTTGTCCATCGGCAATGAGCGTTACCGCTTCGTCGATCTACCCGCCATTGCCGGGGATTGCCTGGAGCAATTGCCGGTGGTGCTGCGCCTGATGCTGGAAAACGTGCTGCGCAACATGGCAGGGGAGGAGCGTGACGCGGCGGTGAGCGCGATCTTCGACTGGCTGGGCACAGGCACCAGCGAGGACGAGATCGCATTTCGCCCTGCGCGGGTGCTAATGCACGACACCACCAGCACCCCGGCACTGGTGGATATCGCGGCCATGCGCGATGAACTGGCCGAGGCGGGCGCCGATCCGCGCTTGCTCAATCCGGTGCTGCCGGTGGATGTCTCGGTCGACCATTCCCTGGCAGTGGAGGCCTATGCCCGCGGCGATGCGGCGGACCTCAACATGGCCCACGAGATTCGCCGCAACCGTGAGCGCTACCAGTTTCTGCGCTGGGCCTCGCAGGCGCTCGATGGCGTGCGGATCAACCCGCCCGGCACCGGCATCATGCACACCATCAACCTCGAGCAGCTGGCCACGGTGGTCACGCAAGCGCGTGGTGAGGATGGCGAGACCTGGCTGATGCCGGACATGATGATCGGCACCGACAGCCACACGCCGATGATCAATGGCATCGGCGTACTGGGTTGGGGCGTTGGCGGCCTGGAGGCGCAGACGGTGATGTTCGGCATGCCGACCATGCTGCGCGTGCCGGACGTGATTGGCGTCGAGCTGACCGGCCGGCTGCGTCCGGGGGTGCTGGCTACCGACCTGGCACTGACCGCGACCCATCTGCTGCGTGGCATCGGTGTGTCGGGCGAGTTCGTCGAATACTTCGGCCCCGGCGTGGCGACCCTCACTGCCGGCGAACGCGCGGTGGTGGCCAATATGGCGCCGGAGTACGGCGCCACCACCGGGTATTTCCCGGTAGATGAGCAGACCCTGGATTACCTGCGCCAAACCGGCCGCAGCGAAGAGGCCATCGAGCGCGTGCGCACCTACCTGCAGCGCACCGGCCTGTGGTTCAACCCGCAGGCGCGGCCGCGCTACACCCGCGTGTTGCAGATCGATCTGGACAGCATCCAGATGCATGCCGCCGGCCCGCGTCGGCCGCAGGATCTGCTGGCCTATGGCGAGATTCCGGCCGCGCTGGAAAAGATCGGCTTCAGCCCGTGTGGCGACTCGGCGCTGCCGAGGCACCCGGTGGCCATCGCGGCGATCACCAGCTGCACCAATACCTCCGATCCGGCGCTGCTGATCATGGCTGCGTTGCTGGCACGCAAGGCGCGCAGCTTCGGCTTGCAGGTGCCGGCCTGGGTCAAGACCTCGATGGGCCCCGGTTCGCCGGCGGCGGCTGCCTACTTGCAGCGCGGCGGTTTCCTCGACGATCTGGCTGCCACCGGCTTCGACATCGTCGGCTACGGCTGCACCACCTGCATCGGCAACTCCGGGGGGCTACCGGTGGTGATTGTCGAGCAGGCAGCTGCGGGCGCCATTCACCCGGTGGCGATGCTGTCCGGCAACCGCAACTTTACCGGGCGTATCCATCCGGATCTCGACCTGGGCTTTCTCATGTCGCCGCCGCTGGTGGTGGCCTACGCCCTCGCCGGCGACGCCATGCGCAATTTGGCCAGCGAGCCGGTCAGTCATACTCCAGACGGTGAGCCGGTGTTCCTCGCCCAGCTGTGGCCCAGCCACGCCGAAGTGGCCGAGGCGCTGCAGCAGTCGCTGGATGTCTTGGACTTCAAGCGCTGCTTCGAGCAGGCGCAGGGCAACCCGTACTGGCAACAGCTGATTGTCGGCAATACGCCGCAATTTCCCTGGAGCGAGACCTCGACCATTCTGCGTCGGCCGCCGTTCGCCTCGCTGCGTTACGGCTCGTTGCTCGGCAATTACACCGCAGCGCCGCTGCTGGTGCTCGGTGATGACATCACCACCGACCACATCTCGCCGGCCAGTGCGATTCCGGCGGACAGCCTGGTGGCGGATTTCCTCGTCGAGCGCGGCGATGCCCGTGACGATCTCAACGTGTTCGCCTCGCGTCGTGGCAATTGGGAAGTGATGCTGCGTGCGGCCTTCCACAGCAAGTCACTGGTCAACCGTCTGGCGCCCGGCGCGCCGGTGGCGCATACAGTGCACGCGCCGTCCGGGCAGCTGTTGCCGATCTGGGAAGCCGCGCAGCGCTATCAGGACGACGGCGAGTCGATCGTGCTGGTGGCCGGTGAGCGTTATGGCACCGGCTCGTCGCGCGACTGGGCGGCCAAGGGCCAGCGTCTGCTGGGCATTCGCGCAGTGCTGGCGCTGAGTTTCGAGCGCATTCACCGCTCCAACCTGATCGGCATGGGCGTGCTGCCGCTGCGTCTGCCGGCTGGCAGTGGTCCGGATGCGCTGCAGCTGCAAAGCGGTGACCGTCTGCAGATTCAGGCTTGCGAAATTCAGCCGCGTTGTCCGGTGCCTGTTACCCTGATTCGTCACAATGGCGAGCGCATCGAACTACAGGCTACTGCAGCGGTGGAGACTCAGCTGGAGGTCGAGTTGCTGCGTCAGGGCGGGGTGATTCCGACCATCCTGCGCAAGACCCTGGCCGACGCCGGGCAAGCGCCTGCCGCCTGACAGCCCTCGGGGCGGCTCGCGCCGCCCCTTTATCGAACTGATTGCAGGAGAATTTTCATGAATCCGTCTGAATTCCTGTTGAATGCCTTCGCCCCCGAGGGCCGTTTGCGCGCCTCGATCAATCTGGGTAATCCGATCCTCGCCGGCCGCGATGAGAACGGTCAGCCCTGCGGCGTATCGGTTGATTTGGCCCGTGCGCTGGCCGCGCAGCTCGGCGTCGAGCTGGAGTTGGTGGTGTGGGACGCCGCCGGCAAGTCGGTGGAGGCGGTCGAGGACGAGCGCGCCGACTTCGGCTTTTTCGCCATCGATCCCAAGCGGGCCGAGCGCATCGCCTTCACCGACGCTTACGTGTTGATCGAGGGCAGTTACCTGGTGCGCGAGGATTCGCCGCTGCGTGACAACGCCGAAGTCGATGGCGCCGGCACGCGGGTCACGGTGGGTAAGGGCAGCGCCTACGACCTGTTCCTCACCCGCGCGTTGCAGCAGGCGACTATCGAAAGGGCGCCGACCTCGCCGGCGGTGGTGGAGCATTTCCTCGCTCATGGCCACGAGGTGGCTGCAGGTGTGCGTCAACAACTGGAGGCAGATGCGGCGCTTATAGGGGGGCTGAGACTGCTGCCTGGGCGGTTCATGGTCATTCGCCAGGCCATGGGCGTGCCACGCAGCCGGGGTGAAGAGGCGCTGCGATTTCTTGCCCAGTTCGTCGAAGAGATGAAGGAATCGGGCTTCGTTGCCGAGGCCCTGGCGCGTCACGGCATCCAGGGTGCCTCGGTCGCGCCGGCAAACGGCTGAGCCGTCAGGCGCTTTCTGGCTTGAGAATGTCGTTGATGTCGCTGAGGTTTCTCAGCGTGGCCTGGAGGTGGGTGCGCAGGGCGGCGGATGCCTGCTGGGCCTTTTTCTTTTCCAGCAGATCAAGAATTTCCAGGTGCTGCTCGCAGTGCTCAACGTATCGTGTGCGGTTTTTCATCGAGCGATATGAGAGCAGGCGGCGCACCTTGTTGACTCGCTTGATGGTGTCGATGAAGAAGGGGTTGCCGGAGGCCTCCACCAGGGCTTCATGGAAGCGTACACCGCGATCATGCAACTGGTCGGCGGTGGCGGTTTCTATGCCGCCATTGATCAGCTCCAGTTCGACGGCTCGGCAGCGTTCGATGATGGTCGGCGCCAAGTGATAGCCCGGTTCCAGCAAGGCGGCAGGCTCAAGAGCAAGCCGCATGCGATAGGACTGCAGCAGGCTGTCCGGGGTCGTCAGCATGGAGGAGAACTCCCAGCCGTAGCCCGGCTTTCGAGTCACCCAGCCTTCTGCCGTGATGCGGGCCAGGAGGGTCTGCAACTGGGTGCCTGTCAGCTCGTAGCGTGCCTTAAGGGCCACTTCGGAGACGGTCATGGGCAGCTTACCTGTCAGCAGGTCATCCGCGATGGCGAAGTAGGTCTTGCCAACCACGCTTTGCGCCGGTTCTACAGCCGTGGCGCTATGCGTGCTGGGATCTTGAGCGAGGAAATAGCCTCGGTTTTTCAGGCGTACGACGAAGCCTGTCTGGCAAAGCAGTTGCAGGGCGTCGTTAACGGGCGAGCGAGACACGTTCAAGTGATCGGCAATTTTTTGAGCTGCCAAGTGCGTGCCGATGGGGGCCTGCTGGCGGGCAAGCAACTCGACGATCTTGGGCATGATCAACTGTGCGGTATTCATGGCGGCTGTGGCCTCGGTCAGGCCGGACACTTTAATGGGCACTCGGAGTGCATTCAATCCTGCGCAGGGCCAATGCCAAGGCCATCGCTCGCTGGCAGTGAGCGAAGCGAGCAAAGACTGTGGCGTTCCAGTTGGAACTCGGGGTGCTGCATGCCGCGCAGCCGTGTCGAAGCACTCCTGCCGTTCTCGATTCTCGCTTGGGATACGGGCCCCGTCGTTTACTTTCGGAGGCCTTCGCCTCCGTGGAATCATCGATGCGCTATGACCTGATCACCCTGGATGTTTTCACTGCAGTTGCCGAGGAACGCAACCTGACCCGCGCGGCCGAGCGCTTGCATCTGGCCGTGTCGGCAGTGAGCAAGCGTATCGCCGAGCTGGAGCAGCAGGTCGGCTCGTCGCTGCTACTGCGCTATGCCCGTGGCGTCGAGCTGACCCCGGCGGGGCAGTCGGTGTTGCACTACGCGCGTGAGCTGCGTTTGCTGCTCGGGCAGATGGATGAGGAGCTGGGCAGCTATTCGGCGGGGGTCAAAGGGCATATTCGTATTCATGCCATCACCTCGGCGCTTACTCAGTTTCTTCCCGGCGATCTACAGCGTTTCATCGATAGCTACCCTCAGATCAACTTCGACATCGAGGAGCGGGTGGGCTCGGCGGTCGTGCAGGCGGTGATCGAGGGGCGTGCCGATCTTGGCATCTTTGCTGAGCATACGCGTAACACCAGTCTGGAAACCCGACCTTACCGGCAGGATCAACTGGTGGTCGTGGTGCCGCGTGAGCATGTGTTGAGTCGGCATGCCATGGTGTCTTTCCAGCAGGCGCTGGAACATGAGTTCATCGGTCCGCACCCGGACAGTTCACTGTATAGCCTGTTTGCGCAGCGGCAGGCCGAAGCTGGCATGAGCATGCGGGTGAGGGTGCGGGTCAGCAGTTTCGAGTGCATGTGTCGGCTGGTAGCGG
This sequence comes from Pseudomonas sp. C11, assembly GCF_034683865.1. Taxonomy (NCBI): domain Bacteria; kingdom Pseudomonadati; phylum Pseudomonadota; class Gammaproteobacteria; order Pseudomonadales; family Pseudomonadaceae; genus Pseudomonas; species Pseudomonas sp. C11. The sequence continues at coordinate 29,684 of NZ_JAWIIP010000015.1, read as the reverse complement.
CACGGGTTGGCATTGCCATTCTGCCCAAGGCGGCGATCGTCCAGTACCTGCGACCGATGAAGCTGCAGATGATTCGCCTCGAGGAAAACTGGGCTCGGCGCATGCTGGTCATCGGTGTGCGCAGCATGGATCTGCTTACGCCCACCGTTCGCACGTTGTTCGAGCATCTCGCTGTTCAGGATTGAGTTTCCGAGCGTTCTCCATAGGAGAACGCTGACTTGGCGAAACATCAATTTTCCTCCCCTCGACCGCTCCCTAGGATGAGGCAAAGACAACGCAGGCGAGCGCGCTTCAGACCATGAGCGCTTCTCACGACTCCTGTGCCGTCGTGACGTGTTCGTCAGCAGACCTTCTGCGCATGCCAAGGACAATAAGAGTGCGTGATCACAATGCTCCGCCGGGCGATCCGAAGCGGCGCGAACTGCTTATTCAGGCCGGCAGCCTGGCCAGCGCCTCCGTGCTTGGCAGTCTGCTGCCCGGCACGCTGCAGGCCGCACAACGCCCTCACTATTCAGGAGAACGCCACATGTTCGCGTACGTCGGCAGCCGTACCACGCGGGAGCGCAATGCCCGTGGGGAAGGCATCAGCGTATTCAGGGTCGACCCGGACAGCGGAACTCTCGAACGGGTGCAGGTACTCGGTGATCTGGTCAATCCATCGTTCCTAACCCTAAGTCAGGATGGCCGCTTTCTCTACAGCGTGCATGGCGATCAGCATGAGGTCAGCGCCTTCAGTGTCGACCGTGAAAGCGGCCGTCTGAGTCTGCTCAACCAGCAGAGCACTCAGGGCCAGAACCCGGTGCACCTGGCGCTCGACCCCAGTGGACGTTTCATGGTGGTGACCAACCATATAGGCCACAGCCTGGCGGTGCTGCCGGTGCAGACCGATGGCCGCCTGGGCGAGTTGACCCAGTTGTTGGCAGTCGAGGGTGAGCCTGGCCCACATCGGGTCGAGCAGCCATTCGCCAAGCCGCACCACAACCCCTTCGACCCAACAGGGCGTTTCGTCATCGTGCCGGACAAGGGGCAGGACAAAATTCTCAGCTTCCGCTTCGATAACGGTCGTCTTGTGCCTGCTACACCCGCTTTCGTCGCCACCCGAGACGGCGCCGGCCCGCGCCACTTAGCGTTCCATCCCGCAGGGCGTTGGGCTTATGCGGTCAACGAACTGGACTCGACCGTCACCGCTTATGCCTACGACGCCAGTATGGGCGCTCTGCAACCGTTGCAGGTGTTGTCAACGCTGCCGTCGAGCTTCACCGGCAACAGCCGCGCCGCAGAAATCGCCGTCACAACCGACGGGCGCTTTCTCTACGCCTCCAATCGTGGTTTCGACAGCATTGCGGTGTTCGCCATCGATGCGCAAAGCGGCCTGCTGCGCTTTGTCGACACCATTGCCAGCGGCGGTCGTACGCCGCGTTTCTTCGCGATCACGCCCAATGGTCGCTTCATGTTTGCCCTGAACGAGGACAGCGATTCGATCGTGACCTTCGCCATCGATCCGCAGCGTGGCGTGCTCGACGCCACGGGGGCGTCGGTTCGCTGCGGAAGTCCGGTGTGCATGGTTTTTTCCGCCTGAAGATTGACTCAATAAAAACAAGACTGGCCGCCCGCGCGCGGCCCTGTGAGGCCCTCAATGACAACAACAGCAAGCAGCCGTTTTGAAAAGACGGTGGTGCGCAAGGTCACTCTGCGCATCATTCCTTTCGTTTTCCTGCTCTACATCGTTTCCTATCTGGATCGTGCCAACATCGGCTATGCCGCGCTGCAGATGAATGCCGAGTTGGCGCTGTCGGCTGAGGCCTTCGGCTTCATTTCCGGCATTTTCTTTCTCGGCTACTTCCTCTTCGAGGTACCGAGCAACGTGTTGCTTAACCGTTACGGCGCCCGGGTATGGATCGCCCGCATCTTGGTTACTTGGGGTGCGATTGCCGCCGCGACCGCCTTTGCCGAGACCGCCAACCAACTTTATGTGCTGCGCTTTTTACTGGGCGTGGCCGAGGCTGGTTTCTTCCCCGGCATCATCGTCTACCTGACCTATTGGTTCCGCTCTAAGGAACTGGCGACCACCGTGGCGTTGTTCACCGCCGCTATTCCGGTGTCGTACATCATCGGCGCGCCGCTGAGCACGTGGATTATGGACAACATCAATTGGATGGGCTGGAGCGGCTGGCGCTGGATGCTGTTCCTCGAAGGGATCCCGGCGGTGCTGCTCGGCGTAGTTTGCTACTTCTATCTGACCGACAAGCCGGAACAGGCCAAGTGGCTAACCGATGAGGAGCGCACCTGGCTGCTCAACGAGATGGAGAACGACCGCAAGGCGCGCAAGAACGTCCAACACTTCGGCGCGATGAAGGCCATGACCAACCCGAAGGTGCTGTATCTCTCCTTCATCTACTTCGTCTACCAATGTGGCAGTCTCGGTGTCGGCTACTGGATGCCACAGATCATCAAGAGCTTCTCTGAATCGCTGACCCACACACAGATTGGTCTGATCGCCATGGTGCCGTACATCGTCGCCACCATTGTGATGATTGCTTGGTCGCGCAGCTCCGACCGTCACAATGAACGCAAGCTGCACGCAGCGATCCCGTTGGCGGTTGCGACCGCCGCCATGGTCGGTGCCGGCCTGGTGAGCAGCCCGGTACTGGCCATCGTCATGATCAGCCTGACGCTGGCGGGGCTATACAGCTTCAAATCACCGTTCTGGGCGCTGCCGACGTTGTTCCTCATCCGGTGACGCAGTCACGGTGACTCACGCGAGAAACGCCGAGCCTTGAGTTGGGTACCTGCGGCACTTCTAACGGCCAACACCATGGAGACATCAATGAAACGAGTGCAGTTTGTGCGCTACGGCGGCCCTGAGCACATGTCTTTCGGCAACTATTCCTTACCCGCTCTTGAGCCAGGGCGCGTGAGGGTTCGAGTAAAAGTGGCGGCGTTGAACCCACTGGACTGGAAAATCCGGCGCGGCGCCATGCGTATTGTGACGGGGCGAAAGTTTCCCCAAGGCATGGGTTCGGACTTTGCGGGTGTTGTCGAGGCGGTTGGCGCACAGGTCAAGGATTACAGGGTGGGGGATGAGGTATTCGGCACCCTTGAAATCAAGCGGCAGGGGGCCTTTGCCGAATGGGTCGATGCCGATGCCCGTTTGATCGCACGCAAGCCCGCTGCGCTGTCGTTCAGCGAGGCTGCGTGCCTGCCGATCCCGTCGGCAACGGCCTGGGCCGCTATTGTCGACAAGGCTAAGGTGGGCAGGGGCTCTCGGGTGTTTATCCACGGCGCCAGTGGCGCGGTAGGCCGTTCGGCCATGCAACTGGCGTTGGCGCGTGGTGCTGAGGTCGTCGTGGCGAGTAGCGAGCGTACGCGTGATCAGTTCAGCGGGCTTGGCCTCAAGGCTGTTTGTCTGTATGGGGATAGCGCGGCGTTTGTCGCGAATGGGCCATACGATGCTGTATTCGATACCTTGGGTAGCCTTCCGGTTGCCGAGGGCGTTGCTTTGTTGAACGCCCATGGGTGTTTTCTGGATATCAACCCGACACCCGGACGGATCTTCAGAGGGCTGATTTCTCGGCGCTATACCATGGTTTTCGCCACGGCTGGCTTCAAGAACCTAGCTGAAATTTCCAAGGCTGCCGCTGACGGAAAGTTGCGGCCAAGTATCGGTGAGCAGGTGCCTTTTGGCGAAGCACTGACCGCGATAAGGACTGCAGAACAGGGCGAGCGTCCTGTGGGGCGCGTGGTTCTCATGCTTTCGTGATCCGACGCTGCAGGCCGGGGCGCCAACCTGGTCATCGGCATAAAAAGAAGCCGCCATCGAGGCGGCTTGAGGGGCCAACCGGATAAGGCCGACCAATCAGGTGAGTCGCCGTGTTGGTGGGGCGTGCGTTGATCATTCGCACGTCAGGTTCAACGGACGGTGCCCAAGTACAGGCCACAGGCCAGCGTCGCGAGTCCGGCAAGTATGGCTGTCAGCGATATCCTATCGACCAGTCTGGATTATTGGACGATGACGTCGGCCCGGACGTCTTGTTCCGCAGCGGCACGGCGTTTCAGAACGGAGTCGCCCCCGCTGTTACAGACAAGATGGACATCGTGGCGACCATCGCCGCTTTCATCGCTTCAGGACTTTCTTGGGCCCGGCTCAACAACGCAGTACCCAACCATAAGCTGTAGAGCATATTGGCCAATTGGCCGGTGCTACAGCCTGTCAGCCTGCGCTGGGCAGGTAGCAGCTCGATGTATCGAACCAGGAGTGCCAGGGTTCGCTCCGTGTGCACGGTCAGTGCTGCTTGCATCTCTTCAGGCAGGTACTCCGCTTCGGCGTTCAATTGGGCAATGAGACGAAGTCGGTCGCAGGGCTGCGTGAGCAGCTCCTTTATCCATTGATCAATATGGGAGTCTCCCGGAGAGTCAGCTTCACCATGCATCAGCATACTTAAACCGGAGAAGCAGACGTCGAAGCTCTCCTGCAGCATCTCAAGGCCAAGCCCCTCCTTGGACTTGAAGTGGTAGTAGAAAGCGCCACGGGATGCATTGGCTGTCTGCAGCAACTGATTGATGCTCATGCTGCTGAATCCATATCGGAACATTAGCTGTCGCCCGGCGGCCAAAAAACGGGTTCTGGTCTTCGTGTTACTCATGGCCAGCATCTCGCTCCAACTGACCGCGGTAACGGCGCACGGGCCTGGCAAGGAAGGGGCAAGACGCTCAGTCTCGAACCAGGCCCGGCGTTCTGCTCGGCTCATCGGTGCGACGGTCGGGATGGTCCCGTTCCAGAAACCGGCGCAAGCCCACCTGGGTTTCCGGTTGGTGTATCGAGCGATTGAAACACTCAGCCTCAATCCGCAGTCCTTCAGATAACGGCAGCCCATAGCCGCGAACCGCCGCCTCCTTGTCCGAACGCATGGCTGGCTGGGGTAGGCTGCACAGAAATTTCGCCAGTTCGATGGCCCTGTTCAGCGACCGGCCCTTAGGCACGAGCTCATTGACCAGGCCGATGGCATGCGCCTCGCTGGCGGAGATGACTTTGCCGGTCAGAATCAGTTCCATGGCGCGCCCCATTCCGACAATGCGCGGTAGCCGCTGGCTGCCACCATCGGCTAGGCCGATGTTCCAGCGACGGCAGGTAACCCCGAATGAGGCGTGCTCTTCGGCGATGCGGATATCGGCAAAACACGCCCACTCCAAGCCCCCGGCATATGCCGCGCCATTCACTGCTGCGATCACGGGTTTGTAGATGTCAGTCCAGCGGCTCGGGCCCAGGATACCTGGGCGCTCGCCTCTATCATGGGCCGCTATCTCCTCGGGAGTGGAGGGCACAAGGTCAAAGCCTGCCTCGAGATCTCCGCCTGCACAGAAGGCCTTGTCGCCTGCACCTGTGAGTACGGCTGCCAGCGCACAGGGATCGTCTCGAAAGCGCGTCCAGGCTTCGATTAGCTCCAGGTGCGTGGTGGGGCCAATGCAGTTTCTCTTTTCCGGTCTGTTGAATCGAATCACCCGGATTGGGCCGTGCTCTTCATACTCTATCTCGCTGAACGCCATGTCACTGTTCCTCTTGTTGTTCTATCAGTACCAGAGCACATGCTGCTCCAAGGGAAAACGGAGTCTCGGGTTGTAGACCGCGCGCTCGCCGGGAAGGCCGACTGCCAGCAGCATGATCGGCATTGCGTCTCCAGGGATTGGCAGTACTTTGCGTAAGCGCACCTCGTCGAACCCTTCCATGGGGCAGGTGCTGTAGCCGTAGCTCTGGAAGGCCAGCATGAGGTTCTGGGCCGCTAGGGCCGTGGATTTCACTGCCCACAGCCGCATCTGCTTCACGCTATTCGGCGTCCACATGACCGGCTGCTTGAGGCTCATAAAGCGCAGCATCTGGCGCTTGAGAAATCCTCGCCAACCCATCCACCCCTGGTTGTACTGAAATGGCGCGGTTTTCTTGTAAAACCGCTCGATTGCTGGCGGCACCGAGGGCTCAGGCCAGAACTTGAGAATGTCGGCACACGACTGTTTCCAGGTATCTGGGCGTGCGAGTACGGCAATGATGAGCGGGGCTTTAGCGGCGCTTTGTCCCAGGCATACCGTCCTCAGCTCATGGAGCAAGGTCGGGTTTTGCACCACACAAAAGGACCAGGGTTGCAGATTGCAGGAACTGGGAGCCAGCGCGGCAAGCTCCAGGCAGTGCCTGATCACAGCCTCCGGTACCGGGTCGTCTCGAAAGCGTCGTACTGCGCGCCGACTTTCGATCAGCGAACTGAGGGCTTCAACCGCTTCAGGAGCCTCGCTGACTGAAGTTACGTTGTTCATCTTGAGGCTCCGGCTTGGCGGCAAGGTGAGGGCTGTTCGCTCGGGCTCTGGACCGCGAACCATTCAAGCGCTTCATCCCAGAAAGTGCTGAACGACTCGCGGAAATAGCCCATGTGACCAATGCTTCCTTTCGCCTTATCAAGACTCAGGTTCCGCACCATCAGAGGAGCATTGCTGTACCCCTTGATGAAGGCGTCTCGCGATGCTGGTGGGGCCCAGCGGTCATCGATCGCGTTGGCAAAGATGCAGGGGATTCGGACTTGCGCGTAATTCTTTGCCACTGCGGTCATCTTGGGGTCATCGAAGAGGTGGTGAGGGTATGCACACCAGCGGCGCCAATCGCGGTAAACCCCCAGCGGCAGGTCGTCGCCCATGCCTAGGAGGCTCCAGGCCATGTAGCCCTTGCAGGAGACGATCAGGGGCATGATGAGCGACCACAAGAGACGAACTTTGATGGCTTCGAGCCGAGGCATCCAGCCTATCCAGCCCGCGCCAACTCCAAAGCAATAGGCGGCGGTCACTTTGTGATGGTTAGGAATCAGGCCCAGTGCCTGGCTACCGAAGGAGTGACCGATCCAGTACAGCGGCGTTATCCCGTCATCCACGTACTCAACGGCGGCGGTCAGATCGAGAGAGCCCCAGTCTTGATAGGACATCTTGAAGCTTTTCAATGAGTCCGGCTTGGATCCACCGATGCCGCGGTAATCCAGGGTCAACACGCTGAAGCCGCGTCGGCTCGCATACTCGGCAAATCGGCGGTAAAAGCGCTGCTGGACACCTGTGGCACCCGCGACAATCAAGTTGCCCAGCAGGCAGGACTTGGCCGGATATAGGGTCGCAGCAAGCGGGTAGCCATCCATGGCAGCCAGCTTGATTGGTTGACCTGTCGAAAAATCTGCAGATAGAACAGTCATCAATTTCGTCTCAACGTGTTCATGAACGGCAGGCACTGGCTGCTATGTCTGCCTGCAGGATTTTGCAATGTAGAGGGTGGCTCCCTGGGCGCTTGGGTTTTGCATCTGATGTGGGCTCAACAGACCTTTACTTGTGACAGTTGGGACAGGCGTGCGCCGCAGCGTCTTAGCCGATCTACCAGGATGGGGATAAGGCATTCGGCTTCGGAAAAATAGAGCCGAGCAAGCGCGGGTTTTGAGTCTGAGAACTCTCCAGATGTGATTGCGGCCGTTGCAATCCAAGCCCAGAGATAGCCGAAGAGGATTGTCCCCATAAGCTGCTGACTATCAGCCGTGATCAGGGAGCGAAGATCCCTGGTTAGCTCATATGTCAGTTGAATATGCGATGCCAGGTGCTCCATTTCGTCAACCCAGCGGTTCAGAGTCGAGGCCATTTGCTCTTCGAAGGCAGGGTGCTGTTGGAGCTGGCTTCTGAGCGCTAAAGCCAAACCATTCATCTCAGTCAGCGGGGACGATCTTTCAGCTGTCGAATGGAGGCCCTGCGATCTGGTGGAGCTTTCATAAATAATCTTGCTGAGCGCAGACTCAGTCACCAGTCGTTCCATGCCCCATCTGATCTCGGCGCTGATACTTGAGGCGAGAGGCAGAGCAGCCGCTATGCGTTTGGTTGACTCCTCAAGCACATAGCTTTCGACGATGGGGGCCAATTGCTCCAAGAGCTGCGACGCTTGCCCTCGGTTCTGCAGATCAGAAGCGCCTTCTGCCAGATCCAGAAGCGTACTGACCCATGTGCAGAGCAGCCGTGTGGGTTCAATGAACAGTCGAAGTTGGGCCAAGCTGACTTTGATGTCGATTGAGTTCAGTGCAGGCCTGGCAACGGGTTCCGGATGCACCATCCAACTGAGTTCTGGGACGCGGTAGCAATCCTGAGTAAGCCTCAATGCGTTCTGGTAGGTAGTTTCAGCCAGTCCAACTGCCTGGATCCCGAGTGCAAGTTGTGTTCTGCAGAGTTTCGGCCGGATAACCGCAATACAGCGCTGCAAATCGCCGACTAAATGGCCTTTGGCTCTCTGGAATTGCAGGGTGCAAGTTGAGTCGCTGGCTCCAGTCGTACGGGGGCTAAGAGAGCTAACGGAAACGCCGTTGAGCTCGCCCGACTCAAGATATTTAGGTACCGCGAAAAGGCATAGGGTCGCGGGCTTTGTGTCTGCGCATTCTTGTTCTCTAGCGAGTACGAGATGGACGGTATTCTCGACCATATCCTGAGTGCAATCGACCATGGCAACCTTTGTGCCGCTCAGGAGATAGGTGCCATCCATTTGCAGAGTGGCAGTAGAGCTGACTCGCTCAAGGTTACATCCAGCCTGAGGTTCTCTAAGGCATAGCGTGCCGAGCCATTCGCCGTTCGTGAGCCTGGTGCGATAGGTGGTGCGAACTCGCTCGTCATCAGAGCGTTGAATGCACTCAATGATCTCTTCGCGAGATTTTGCGAGCGAGCTAAACGCCAGATTGGAGGAGGCGAGCATTTCGTTGAAGAAGGTACAGGCTGCTCTGGGAAAGCCCAGGCCGCCTTCTGCACGTTCGCGGGATAGCCGAGGCCAGCCGTTCTCATGAAAGACTCGATAGGTATTTGCCAGGCCTTCCTCGACGGCACTTCGTTCGTGAAGCGTCGGTGGTGAAAGATTCAGCAGCTCTTGTGCAAGCTCGGCTGCCACCTCAAGTGTCGCTCGGATCAGACCCGGGCTGACGTGTCGATGCTCTGGCAGGTGGGAGAGCAGCTTCGGCAAGCGAAGGACTTTGTGTGCCACAAAGTCGAATTCGTCGAGAGGTGCTTGGTAGTGAAACATTGTGTCTATGCCTTGATGTTGAGCGGCCAGGAGGCTTTTTTGCTATGGCACTGCTCTACCTGCGTCTGACAGTGAAGTCATACTTACCATTTGTTTGGTAAAGACACTAAACAAATGGTCGGTAAGCGTCAAATACTCGGCCTAAGGCTTATGAGGGGAAATAATCGGCTTTGATTGGCAAGGGGGAAGAGAGCCTGGAGCCCTATGCTTAGAGACTGCCAGTGGCAGCCTCTAAGCCCGTCACTTACCGTGCTGCAGATTTCAGAACGCAAACGCGTCAGCATCCATTTGCTCGATAACAGTCAGGCCGCCATTGATGATTTCGACATGGCTCTGCGATCGCGGGAGGATGCGCTTGAAGTAGAACTGGGCCGTCTGGATTTTGGCGGTGTAGAAGGCTTCCTCACTCGTACCGGTTTCCAGTTTCTGCTTGGCCACGGAGGCCATCCACGCCCAGAGGTAAGCCATGGTCGCGTACCCTGAGAAGTACATGTAGTCGACCGCAGCGCCACCCACTTCATCCGGATTCATCATGGCATCCACACCGACCTTCATGGTCAGGTCGATCCACTGCTGATTCAACTGCTTGAGCGGATCGGTGAACTCGCTCATGAAGCGGTTGCCTTCATGGGCCTGGCAGAACTTATGGATGATCTTGGTGAAGATCTTGAGAAGCTCACCCTGGCTCTGCAGCACCTTGCGTCCCAGCAGATCCAGGGCCTGGATCTCGGTGGTGCCTTCATACAGGCAGGAGATCCGGGTGTCCCGGACGATCTGCTCCATCCCCCATTCGCGGATGAAGCCATGGCCGCCATAGATCTGCACGCCGTGCTTGGCGGCCTCCGAGCCCATCTCGGTGAGGAACGCCTTGGCGATGGGCGTCAGGATGCTCATCAGATCATCGGCTGCCTTGCGTTGCTCCTCGGTCTCGGCGCCATGGAACAGGTCGATCTGAGTGGCCAGCCAGTAAACCAGCGCCCGGCCACCCTCGGCAAAGGCCTTCTGGGTGAGCAGCATGCTGCGAACGGCCGGATGGACGATGATCGGGTCGGCTTCCCTTTCAGGCATCTTGGCGCCGGACAGGGCACGCATGGCGAGTCGCTCGCGGGCGTAGGACAGCGCTCCCTGGAAGGAGCCCTCGGCAGAGCACACGCCCTGGAGTGCGGTATCCACCCGCGCTGTGTTCATGAAGGTGAACATGCAGTTGAGCCCGCGGTTGGGCGGGCCAATCAGGAAGCCGCGAGCGCCATCGAAGTTCATCACGCAGGTCACAGAAGCCTTGATGCCCATCTTGTGTTCGATGGAGCCGCAAGCCACCGAGTTTCTGTCGCCCAGGCTGCCGTCTGCATTGACGTTGACCTTGGGCACTATGAACAGGGAGATCCCCTTGGTGCCAGCGGGTGCGTCGGGTAGCCGTGCCAGCACGATGTGGACGATGTTGTCCGCCATGTCGTGTTCGCCGGCAGAGATGAAGATCTTGGTGCCACTGATGCTGTAGGATCCATCGGCGTTGGGGGTGGCTTTGGTACGAATCAGCCCGAGGTCGGAGCCTGCATGAGACTCGGTCAGGCACATGGTGCCGGTCCACTCGCCGGTCACGAGCTTGGTCAGGTAGGTCTGCTTTTGCTCGGGTGTCCCGTGCGCATCAACGGTGTTGACGGCGCCCTGAGACAGGCCGAAGTACATCGACCATGACCAGTTGGCCGTGCCGTTCATCTCGCCAGTGGCGATTGCCAGCGAGTGGGGCAGGCCCTGGCCGCCGTATTCGACGGGGGCGGCCAGGGAGCCGAAGCCCAGTTCAACGAACTTGGCATAGGCCTCCTTGAAACCACGGGGCGTGGTGACCTTGCCATCTTCGAAGTGGCAGCCTTCCTCATCCCCCGACCGGTTCAGCGGGGCGATTTCGTTCTCGGAAAAGTCTGCGCTGGCCTCAAGAATCGAGTCCACCAACTCTCTGTTGGTGTCAGCGTAAGCAGGGATTGCGGCGTAGTGCTTCTCGACCTGGAGCAGGTCATGCAGCACGAATTGCATGTCACGAATGGGGGCTTTGTAGGAATACATCGGATAGTCTCGTCGCAAGAGGGTAGGGTGCGCCGCGTTGGACGGCGCACTGTGTGGGCAGATCAGAGCACCTCGAAGATGCCCGCCGCCCCCATGCCGCTACCAATGCACATGGTGACGCACACCAGCTTGGCTCCTCGGCGTTTGCCCTCGATCAGGACATGGCCGGTCAGGCGTTGGCCTGTAACGCCGTAGGGGTGGCCAATCGCGATGGCGCCGCCATTCACGTTCAGCTTGCTATCGGCAATGCCGAGGAAGTCGCGGCAGTAGAGCACCTGTACCGCGAACGCCTCATTGAGCTCCCAGAGATCGATGTCGTCGACGGACAGCCCCAGCTTCTTGAGTACCTTGGGGATGGCAAACACCGGCCCGATCCCCATCTCATCAGGCTCGCAGCCGGCAACGGAGAAGCCGAGAAAGCGGCCCAGCGGGCGCAGATCATGCCGGGTCGCATAGCTTTCGCTCACCAACACGCAGGCGCCGGCGCCATCAGAAAACTGACTGGCGTTACCGGCTGCCACCTGGCCACCGGGCATGGCCGGGCGGATGTTGGCCAAGGCTTCCTTCGTGGTGCCTTCACGGGTGCCTTCGTCGCGGGTCACCGTCACCTGCTTGGTGCGCAAGCCCAGTTTGGGGTCCATCACCCCGGCAGTGACGGTGATGGGGGCGATCTCGTCATCGAACTTGCCGGCCGCCTGCGCTGCGCAGGCTCTCTGCTGGCTCGTGGCACCGTACTCGTCCATCGCTTCACGGCTGATCTTGTAACGCTTTGCCACCTGCTCTGCCGTCTGCAGCATGCTCCAGTAGATCTCCGGCTTGAGTTTGAGCAGATCCGGGTCCAGCAGCATGTGCTGGTTCATCTCGTTCTGCACGCAGGAGATGCTCTCGACGCCGCCGGCCACATAGACATCGGCTTCGCCGGCGATGATGCGCTGGGCGCCCATGGCGATCGCCTGCAGCCCGGAAGAGCAGAAGCGATTCAGGGTGACGCCGGAAACCGATACCGGAAGACCGGCCAGGATGGCGCCTTGGCGAGCCACGTTGATGCCTGTGGCGCCCTCGGGGTTGGCGCAGCCCATGATGACGTCATCGATCTCCGCGCCGTCGATGCCGGCGCGCTCCACGGCATGCTTGATCGCATGAGCGGTCAGGGTGGCGCCATGGGTCATGTTGAAGGCGCCTCTCCAGCTTTTCGCGAGCGGCGTGCGTGCAGTCGATACAATCAGTGCATTACTCATATCACTCTCTCATCCGTTATGTGAGGGCCTGAGCTCTCAAGCCTTGCTGAAGTCTTGGTAGGCGTTTGCCAGTCGCTTCATGAGCGGTGCGACTGTCCAGAACGACGGGTCAGCATTCGGGTTCTGCTGGAACTGCTCGAGCGTGTCGATGACGGAGGGGAGGCCCACTTCACTGGCGTACTGCATCGGGCCGCCGCGCCAGGCCGGGAAGCCATAGCCCAGGATGTAGATCAGGTCGATGTCACTGGCGCGAGAGGCGATCCCTTCTTCCAGGATGCGAGCGCCCTCGTTCACGAGTGCGAAGACCAAGCGGTCGACGATTTCCTGGTTCGAGATCTTGCGCGGCGTGATGCCGATGGCGGCTCGATGCGCATCGAGCATTTCGGCAACTGCCGGGCTGGGGAGCGGGTCGCGACGGCCGGGTACGTAGTCGTACCAGCCTGCACCGGTTTTCACGCCATGTCGGCCGAGCTCGAAGAGGCGGGTGCCCACTTCGCTGTAGCGCAGCTCCGGCCGTTCCTGGGCGCGACGACGACGGATAGCGACACTGATGTCGTTGCCGGCCATGTCCGCTACCCGGTAAGGCCCCATGGCCATCCCGAATTTCTCCATGGCAGTGTCAATCTGTGCGGGGCTGGCGCCCTCGTCGAGCAGATAGCCGGCCTGACGCAGCAACTCTTCGATCATGCGATTGCCGATGAAACCATCGCAGACGCCCGAAACCACCGCGGTTTTGCGAATCTTCGAGGACAGCGCCATGACCGTAGCCAGGACATCGTCGGCGGTACGTTCCCCGCGAACGACCTCAAGCAGCTTCATGATATTGGCTGGGCTGAAGAAGTGCAGACCCACGACATCCTGCGGGCGTCGGGTGAAGGCCGCGATTTTGTTCAGGTCGAGGGTGCTGGTGTTGCTGGCCAGAATTGCGCCGGGCTTGAGCTGCTCATCCAGCTGTTTGAACACCTTCTCCTTGATCGATAATTCCTCGAATACCGCTTCGATCACCAGGTCAGCATCACCGAAGTCCTCGTACTTCAGCGTGGGCGTGAGCAGGGCCATGCGCTGCTCGAATTTGTCCTGCTTGAGACGTCCCTTGGCAACCTGCGACTCATAGTTCTTGCGGATGACTGCTACGCCCTTATCCAGGGCCTCCTGGTTGACCTCCAGAATCGTCACCGGGATGCCGGCATTCAAGAAGTTCATGGCGATGCCACCGCCCATCAGGCCAGCACCGACAACGCCGACGCTATTGATCGGGCGAGTCTTGGTAGTGGCTGGAAGGTCAGGGATCTTGCCGGCACTGCGCTCAGCGAAGAAGACGTGCTTCAGCGCGTGGAACTCGGCGGTCTCCAGCAGGGCCATGAAGAACTCGCGCTCAACAACCATGCCGTCGTCGAACTTCTTGGTTGCCGCCGCCTCAACGCAGTTGATGCAGTATTTGGCCGCGTTGCCGTTCGCCGTGGCCGACACCATGTTGCGCACGAACTGGAAGTAGGCCTGGGGTTGAGGGTGGGAGCAGGGCAGGTCGCGAATCTTCGGTGGGGTGATGTTGGCCTTGCTCTTGGCGAACTCGATAGCGTCATTGAGCAACGACTCTTGGGCGGAACCTACCCAATCCAAGAGCTTCTGGCCGGGAATAGCGGCCAGTATCTCGGTGGGAATGGGCTCGCCGCTGACAATCATGTTGAGCGCGGTTTCGACGCCCAGTGCACGCGGCAGGCGCTGCGTCCCCCCGGCTCCGGGGAGAAGGCCGAGCTTCACCTCGGGAAATGCGAACAGGCAACCCGGGGCGGCCACACGGTAATGGCAGCCTAGAGCCAGTTCGAACCCCCCACCCATACATACGGAGTGAATGGCGGCAATCACTGGCTTGCGGGAGCGCTCCAGCGCGCTGATTACCGTCCAGGCGGTGGGTTCGGTAGCCGCCTCGGGAGTGCCAAACTCATACAGGTCGGCGCCGCCGCAGAATGCTTTCCCTTCACCGATCAAGACGATAGCCGTGACATCGGGATTCTCATTGGCTTGGAGCAGCGACTCCATAACACCTTTGCGCAGACCAAACGAAAGTGCGTTCACTGGAGGACTTTGCAGTGTGATGACTGCCACACTGCCTTGAACTTCGTATTGCGTGCTCATGCAAGTAATTCCTTTCTTCGAGGCAAAAGAAAACCTCACTCCATGAGTGCTGCTCACGAAGTGGTTTGCGCGGTTTGGGTTAGCGGAGGACGGCGCCTACAACTAGCGCTAAGAGTCCGGCCGGAACTGCTACTGCAGAAATTCGATCCACTGTCCGTGAATGGCGGAGAACGTCTTTACGGGAATCCTTGTCAGCGGCGAACTTCCGCAGCGTGATGGGAACCAGGCAAATAATGTTTCCGGTAACGGCGATCAGGCCCAGGCCAATTTTTGTCCAATAGAGTGGGGACGACTGGCTGGGGTCGATCAGAAGTAGTCCGGTGACGAGGGCCAGTATGAATGCCGGCATCTCAAAGAACATATCGATTTTGAAGTGTTGCTGCGCAACAGCGTAGCGGTGAGCCTCATTGAGAGCACGGCCCTGCTCAATGATGAACTCTACGCCTAGCACGCCTAGCCAGAATGCAATCGCAAATATGTGCAGTTTAAGAATAACGGCCATATCCATTCTTATAATCCTTTGGAGGGCTTCTGGTGCTCAGGAGGGATTAACGGGGGCCGCACCGGCGACCCCCGTCGTTACTTCAGCGTCCCTTGAAGACCGCAGGGCGGCGCTGCATGAACGACATGACGCCTTCGCGTGCGTCTTCAGTCTTCATCAGCCGTTGGATTTCCGGTACGAGTTCTGCGGTTGCTGCTTCGGCACCTTGCTCCAGGGCCAGGCGGGCATTGCGGATGGTGGCAGCGACGCCCAGCGGGGCCTGGGCGGCGACCGTCTCTGCAATTTCCAGTGCACGAGCGAGCACCTGATCGACCGGCACCAGTTCCTGGGCCATGCCGATGCGATAGGCGGTTGCCGCATCCAGTTCATCGCCGGTCAGCAGGTAGCGCATGGCATTGCCCCAGCCGGAGGCTGCCACCCAGCGCTGGTTGGCACCGCCGAACGGGAAGATGCCGCGTTTGATTTCGATCTGTGCCAGGCGCGCGTTTTCACCGATGACCACTATGTCGGCTGCCAGCATCAGCTCAATACCGAGGGTCAGGCATAGGCCCTGTACCGCGCAGATGATCGGCTTGCTGCAGCGCTTGCCGTGAATGCCCACCGGGTCGTAAGCACCTTCCGGCAGGATTCCCCCCTTGCCCATGGCAGGCGCGACATCCATGAGATCCAGGCCGGCGGTGAAAGAGTCGCCGTGAGCAAAAATCACCGCAGCACGCAGATCGGGATTCTCTTCGTATTCCCCAACTGCAGCCGAAAGCTCCCGTAGCATCTTTAGGTTGAACGCATTCTTCTTGTCGGGGCGGTTCAGGCCAATGAGGAAGACGTTACCCCGAATCTCGCGAGTAATGGTTACGTCTGTGTTGGCAGTGGTGGTCATGTTGAGTCCTCAATCAAGGGCAGGATGTTGTGCGTTCGAGTGGATACAACGCCGGTGCGTGTGCCGTTGTTCGCCACCTGTCTGGCCATGCCTTTTTGAGGGATGCCGGAGCCGTGGCGGGGTGAGGTGGTGCCTCATATTTTTCACAGCGACTTACCAAACGTTTGGTTTGGTACGCTACGCTAGTCATCTGAGCAATGCAAGCAGCTCAGCCGAAGCCCGCGCAGTACTTGGGCTCCACCTGAGGGGAGGCTACGAAATGTCCGCGTTCAACTGGGTTGAGGATCTGTCAGACGAGATTCAGAAGGCCTTCTTGGAGCAAGCTCGAGAGCGAGTGCTACCTGACGGCGCGATCGTCTATAGGCAGGGCGATCAGGTTCGAGAGGTGTTCCAGATCGTTTCCGGCGAGATCAGGCAGTGCGTATTCACCGAGGATGGGCAGGAGGTGCTTTTTTACATCTACAAGCCAGGAGATTTGGTCTGCGACAGTGCTGTCGATGAGAATGAGCCCTACGCCGCAACGATCACGACCCGGGGGGAGACTCGACTCAGGGTCTGGTCGACGAAAGAGCTGAGGTCGTTTCGGGCGCGCTTCCCTGAGGTGGAGTCTGCGCTCTCTGTTCAGATGAGCCGACGGCTGCGTGGGGCTGTCAGGCTCATCGGTGAGCTGCTCACGCAAAGCGTAGCTTCTCGCATTGCATCAAGGCTGCTCTGGTTGCATGAGCTGGAGAGAGGGATGGCACTCAGCATCTCGCAAGCAGATTTGGGGCTGATGGTTGGGGCAACGCGGCAAAGCGTGAACCTGGTTCTCAAAGACATGAGAAAGCATAAGGTGATCGAAGCAAACTATGGGCAAATTCTCGTAACCAATGCTGCTGGATTGTCCTCCTATGCGGCTAAATCCCACCGGTTGGGCCGCAGTGCGTAGCGCTGATGAATTCTCCTGAAATGTCATGAAGCAGACGTTGTTGCTAGGGGAAATTGCCTAGTATCGCGGGTTATTGGCGCCTCCAATAACAACTTTGCGCCTATCAGGAGACATAGAATGCCGGTGCTGAAACTGTCAGAAATTTCCCGCCTCACATCGAGCGATGACGCTGAACATATTTCCCTTGTGTTCGGGGGTCGTAAGACGACGGCGAGAGAGTTGGATGATCGGGTAAATCAAGTTGCCAATGGGTTGATCGCTCTGGGTGTAGTGCCTCAAGAGCGAGTGGCCATACTCGATTTGAACAGTGACCAGTTCTACGAGCTATGGCTTGGCACCAGTCGTGCTGCAGCCGTTCTAGTGCCCCTCAATTCACGCGTCTCGGCGAAAGAGGCCGCGCAAATTCTGGCTGACTGTCGGCCTCGAGTTCTGTTCATTGGCTCCATGTATCTGGAGATGCTTGAGGCAATTAGGTCGGAGCTGCCATCTCTTGAGCATGTCATTGTAACCGGTGAGCAATATGCGAGCTGGCGCGATGCCCAGTCTGACCTCGAGCATGCTCCGGATACGACGGAAAAAGATGTGTGCCTGCAGATCTATACCAGCGGAACGACAGGCGCATCCAAGGGTGTGCAAATCACCAGTGAAAACCTGTTTAAGACTGCTATGGGGGCCTTTGCTACCGGTGAACCCCATCCTTGTCGCACCATCGGTTCGAGCGACGCAGCCTTGTTGTGCATGCCGCACGGCCACATCGCGGCCTCCATCCTGGGCGTGTTGGGGCTGGCCCGAGGCACCCGCCTCGTCATCGTGAATCAGTTCATCCCGTTAGAAATTGCAGCGCTGATTGATCGTGAGCAGATCACTTTCACTATTCTCGTTCCCGTCATGGTGCGTGCACTGATTAGCGCACTCGACTCGAGCGGCACCTCCTGCCAGAGCCTGAGAAACATTGTCTACGGCGCTGCGCCTATGCCCTCTAGCCTGCTGAAGGTGGCGATGGCACGTCTTCCCCACGTGGACTTCGGCCAGATCTATGGCCTGACCGAGACGGCCGGCCCGATTTCCTACTTGTCCCCAGAGGATCATCGGACGATTGCGCGAGGCGATACGGAGCTGGCTCTTTCCTGTGGCCGAGCCACTGCTGGCGTTGAGCTGGGGATAGTGGGTGACGATGGACTGCCTCTCGATGCTGGCGAGGTTGGCGAGATCATCTGTAGAAGTGAGCAGGTCATGGTCGGCTATTGGGCTCGCCCGAACGAGACCAGCGACGTGATCAAGGGGGGATGGCTCTACACCGGTGACATGGGCTACATGGATACGTGCGGATATCTGTACATCCATGATCGCAAGCGCGACATGATCATCACGGGCGGCGAAAATGTGTATCCCGCCGAGATCGAAAACCTGCTGTATGAGCACCCCGCAGTCGCCGATGTCGCAGTCTTTGGTGTTCCAGACGAACAGTGGGGGGAGGCAGTCAAGGCTGTTGTTGTAGTGAAGCAGGGCGCCCAGGTTACGGCCGACGAGCTCATCGCCTTTGCGAAAGGAAAGGTCGCTGGATTCAAGGTGCCTAAATCCGTCGATTTTGCGGATAACCTTCCACGCAATACCACGGGCAAGGTTCTGCGTAGGCTCGTTCGTGAGCCGTACTGGAAATCCCAAGGTCGAGATGTGGCCTGATACAGCTGGGGCGCGGCGGTAGGCCGCGCCCCGTTTGGTGGGCAAATTAATGACCGAATGTTCGGTTATTGTGGAAGCTGCTATACCCACATACAATCGAGGGCAGAGAATAGGATCAGGACATGCCGCGTGCGCCCGCCAAAAATTTCTCGCGATGAGCTGTTGCAGCGAAGCGCGAACACCTTCAAGCGACTGGGTTACCACGGAACCACCATGGATGCCCTGGCCGCAGCTTGTGGGCTGACCAAAGCCTCCTTCTATCACCATTATGCGAGCAAGGACTCGTTGCTGTTGGATGTGCTGGCGTGGTCGCACGAGCGCTCCAAACAAGCACTGTTCGCCATTGCATACGATGAAAAGCTAACGCCCAGGGAGCGCTTCCTGAAGATGGGACGGCGGGCTGAGAAGCTCTTCCGGGACGACTCTATCGGCTGCTTGATGGGCGTTGTCGCCATTGATGCGGCGTATGGAAAGGTCGAACTCATGGAGCCGATTCGACGCTTCCTGGATGATTGGAGAGACGCGCTCTTCAACCTCTACAGACATGGTCGCGGGGAGGCTGAAGCTCTTGGCATGGCCCGTCAGCTGGTTTCAGATTTTGAGGGTGCCATTCTCCTTTCTCGCATCTACGGCGATACGAGCTACATCGATGCGGTGACAAAGAGAGGCGCTCTTCCGATTGAGGACTCTAGTCAGGTTGCGTGATTTATTGCCTTGACCGTCAACGAGCGGAACAACCTCTGTATCACCGCCTGCTTTCTCTAGGGTCTGTTCCCGTTTCACATGGGAAGCCAAAGGAAGGCACAGCCATAATAGCCAAGACGCTTTCGTAATTTCTCTTGAGTTTGTCGAACCGTGATGTCAGCGCCCGGCAATACTTCAGCCCGGCAACGGCGTTTTCCACCAGATGTTGGTTGCGGTAAAGCCCTCTATCCAGATCCACGTTTTCTTTCTCAGAGGTGCGCTTTCTTGGAATCACTACCTGGCTTCCCTGTTGGACGATTTGCTCTCGGATTGCTTCGCTGTCATGGCCTTTATCAGCAATGATGCTTTCGGCGTCGGGCACCTTGGTGATCAACAAGGATGCCTGGGTGCAGTCGTTGACCTGGCCTCCCGTGACTTCAAGCACGACGGGTAGCCAGCAGGTATCTACAGCCAAGTCTGGTAAGGCTTGGCATAGCTGCCATCAATGAAACCCATTCCATGCCCGGTTCGGCCACCAGCGCCTGAAAAACCTTGAGCCACTTAGCAGGCACGGATTAGGCATTTAAGCGCTTGTAAATCCTGCTCCAGCTTTCAAATGCCCTGGGCAAGTTCCTTCAGAGGCATCCTGTGCGCATGCCATACAACGAACCACTGGGACAGTGGAATCTAGAGAGCGCGCGGCGGGCGAGATCTTGGCTAGGGTGGCACTCCGTGTTCGATACGTCCTATTAGGTCTAAGATTTCACAGCGTCCGTAACGCAATTGCAGGAGTTCCAGTGGGCATTTCATGCCCGCTGTCCTTGCTGGCGATGTCATCCAGCGTGAAGTCGCGATCGCGTTGAAAGCGAAGAGTTTGAGCGCTGCCTCCAGTACTCCTGCCATAGACTCCCCCAACCAGATCCACTCGTTCAGTTCTCCTTGCGTTCCCCCTTGTGTCTCATGGGCCTGGCAACGAGTGCTGAGCCAGCCATTACGCTCCCGGATGCACCCTAGGGCGCCGCATAGCTCGCAGATGGACTCCGACAGCCTTTCCACTAGATCAACTACAGCTTCGACGTAGTCATCCCCACCGTGATAGTAGAAACGCAGCCCCCCAAACTTCTCTTTCACCTGCGATACAACGACCTGCTCTGAGTCCCGATTATTGGAGTGCGTCTGGATCAGTTCGCAGGTTGCGTAAATCAGAGGGAACCAACCGTCCTGGCATTCGAAGCCGAACAACGGAATGCCTCCTGCCCCCTCCGTGGACAGTAGCCTTGGGTAGCAGGAGCACAGGTAGGACTCCAACTGTTCATTCATATGCGTTTCTCATTCCTGGCTCCGATGGTTCGTTGAGGCCTCAGAACCAAGAGTCTTCAAGCGCAAAACCGTGAGATTCGAATACCTCGTTAATTGCGCCGCAGGTGCGTTCACAGCGGTGCAGTTCGCAATCGGTAAAGGATGCTGTAAGGGCCAGTAGCCAGGTCAGTTCATGCAGGTAAATCTCGCGTGGATCGCAATGCCAAACCTGCACTATCGAGATGCTTGGGTCTTGGAAGTGGAAATCGTCGACCAGTTGCAGCGTTCTCTCTCTAATGCGCCAGTCGCTGAGGCTGATGGCATAGGTTTTCTGCAAGTCGTCCGCCAGCATACTGATTTCGCTTAGGGCGCTTACACCGGCCAGCGGAAGACCCGAGGCGTCGAAGTCCCGCACATAGAAATCCCGGATTCTGGGGTTCGAGATGCAGTTTCTGACCTCGGTCAGGGAGATGCTACCGGTTGCTTCGCGTAGATTGGATATCAGCCGATCGGCGATTCCGGGTTCGTTGATCATCTGTAGCTGCACCATTGGTATCAGCCTTCCCATTTCGGTTCTCCTGGTGCGAATTTGGCCGTCCGTGATCCG
The DNA here is from genome assembly GCF_034683865.1 of Pseudomonas sp. C11. Taxonomy (NCBI): domain Bacteria; kingdom Pseudomonadati; phylum Pseudomonadota; class Gammaproteobacteria; order Pseudomonadales; family Pseudomonadaceae; genus Pseudomonas; species Pseudomonas sp. C11. The sequence goes on along the minus strand of NZ_JAWIIP010000015.1, from coordinate 8,605 downwards.
AGGACGGCATTCGGTGACCGCGTTTGGCTATACGATTCCAAATGCGGAAAGGTAGGGCCGAATTCGGACGTTAGGTGTCCAAATTTGGAAAAGAAAGGCCGAAGTGGGAAACACTCTCGAGGAGAGTGGTGTTCATTAAAGCGAAGAATCTGAGGGGAAATTACCGAATTTCCGTCGAAAACGACCAAGTTTCCTCGGCCATGTTTTTTTCGGTTTTCTTTATGAGATACTTTTTATCGAGCTGCGGATTTGCGAGCAAAGGCGTTGTACGTCACTTCGTTCCTCCCAACGCGGCTCGCTTTTTCGGTGCTTCGCTTGAAAAAGAAAGGCGTACTTAATACGTCAATAGCATTGACATAAAAATAATAACAAGGTGCTCATCATGGACAGAAAAACAGCGAGGCTGTGCCTCCGAATCACCCCCTCCGACAAGAAGGCCATCGTCGCGAAGGCTCGTAATCTTCATCTCAGCACGGCCGATTGGCTGATTCGCTCCGCCCTGGACCGCGAAATCATCCCACCGAGGTCAGTGTGGGATGCTCAATCGATCAATCAGCTCTCACGTATTGGCAATAACCTCAATCAGTTGGCCCACTGGGCCAACTGCGGAGTGCATATGGATGAGGAGGCTCTGCGTGAAATAGCGGTCGAGTTACGAGCTTTGCGGAGACTTTTGGATGATTTTTAAAGTTCGCAAGCATCGTTCGAAGCAGCATTTGCGCAACCTCGTCCGGTATCTTCTGTCTCGTAAGGGCAAATCGAATGAGCGGGTTTTGCGACACGAATCGCTCCTCGCATTACCCATGCTGCCTGGTGAAACCCCGCTCGGCTACGCCAAGCAATGGGCTTCCGAGCTGTGGTCATTCAGCGCCCAAGAGCGTGTCGGAAAAAAGCCTCCCGAAGATTATTTTGTTCACTCGGTTATGAGTTTTTTCCCAGGTAACGCTGAACATGAGGCGGATCAACTGACTGCCGAGCAGGCGGTTGAGCTTGCGAAAGAGGCGATGGCCGAGGTGGCTCCGGGAGAGCGGCAAGTTTTGTACGTTGTCCACGGCGATAAAGCGCATTTGCACGTCCATATCGTTTTCTCAACCGTCGAGCTTGGGGGGCGCATCTGGAACCCTCGGATGGATTTCCGCTTGTGGGAGGCTTCGGCTGCTCGATTGGAAGTAAAACACGGCCTGTACCAAGTCACGGTCGGGCGAGCGGGAGGGGAGCCCGCTCGGAGAAAATCGCCGTCTTCCAATGAGCTGAATATGGTTCTACGTACTGGACAGCCTTCTGATCGGATGCTGTTGCAACAGGCGCTCGATGCAGCGCTAGCAGGCAAGCCCTCATTTCCAAAGTTTTGGCAGCGTTTGCTTTATGCCGGTGTGACCCCCATGCCCCGTATCGCCAGTACAGGACGAGTTTCCGGAATTTCGTTTCGCTATGGTACGGGGCAACCAATGAAAGGTAGTGATCTGGGGAAAGGTTACTCCTGGAGCTCGATCGCCAAACAGTTGCACTTTGCTGGCTCTCAGCATCTTCATTTGCTTCGACCTTATGCTGCTGAGCAGCAGGTCGAGAGCGGAGAAGCTCAAATTGTCCCCAGTCCTGAAGAGCCACCTGCCTCAACTATCGAAACGCCGTACAGGCTCTCCCAGTTCATTGCGAAACCCACTGTCGACCGCATCGACTGGGTCTGGCGGAACCGCCCGAAACGGACTGCATTCGTCGAGGCACCTAAGGTTTTTCTAACAACGTCCTCTCACCAGGCGGTTTATCAGGCCATCGCTGAGCGGGCTCAGGCTCGAGGGGCTAAACAAATGGTCGTCAGAGGCAGCGAGGCGTTTCGAAGGCGGCTTTGGTACGAGTTATCGCTGCGAGGTATTTCGACCGAGGGCTACGTGCCGACAGAGGCAGATAAATTGAGATTGGAGTGGTTAGAGAATGAGCAAGCTGAAAATGGCCGAGGAAATCAGCCAGAGAGAAGCAAGACATCGAACGGAGGAGATGGCCCTGGCGTTGGCGACAACGCTCGACAGAATGCGCCAAGCGAAAGTATCGACAAGCGAAGAATTGGCGGAAGTCATGTATCCCTTGCTTCAAGCGATGACGTCTCTGGCGCTGGAGAACCAAGTGCTGCTCAAGGAAATGCGGCTGCTGATGAGCAACGAAATGAAGCAGGCGAGAGACGAAATGGCGGAGATGCGTACATTGATGAGGGATCTCAAGAGCTTGCTCGTCGACGCGAAAACCAGCCGCGGGTGATTTCATACCCATGCCCCACACCATACCTGAGGCGAGCGACTCGTTTAGGTGACGCTGCGCAATGGCGCCAAGGCATTCAGCCTGCGTTAGTTAGACAAGAGTGGCGATCAGCCCTAGATATGCTGTGGGAGCTGGAGCGTCGTTTTACGCATTGGTGCGTTACTTTCGGCATCCCCGGGGAGGATCCCATTGGTGAATTGACGCGTAGTGACGAGCTCTCACCCAACTGGTCGAACTTGCAAGTGCTCAATAGTCAGGGCGCCAATGTGCAGCTGTCTCTCACTTCGCGTGGCAGTTGGCTGCATCTAAACGGGGTGACTGAGCGTGATCTGGTGCGGCTACGAAGCGAGGGTATCGAACCGACCGTCCTGTTTGCTATTGGCGGTGTGACTGAAGTCTATGTGCATGTGAATTACGGTATCGAAAATCGGCTGGTCATGAGGCGTTTAGCCGAGCAAGTCCAGGTAGGGCTCGATGCTGTCGTGCAACCGCATATCGGTGCGGTGACATTTCCGCTCCCTGGGTTTGATTGTTGGCAGGGCGGACGCTTGAAGAATTTCAGCAATGTCCGTCTCAACTCAGCAACGATAGGTGCGCAACTGTCCGTGCAGTTAAGCGCGCTGAAAAGGGAGGTTGGATGCACACGATCGTTAGTTCCACCCGTTACACATGATGCTGAATTGCCAACATCTGCAGCTCAAGTAGTCCAGCGGAAGGAAAATTCGATGTCGGAGAATTCGCCTCGCCCGGGTGGATACTGAGCGAGGCGAGGTTCTTAGCGGGGACGCGATACCGGCGGCTTCCGTTTCTCCTTGTGACAGTGCGGCTTACGGCGCTGCAGTTGTTGGTATTTCTCCCATGAGACATGGGAGAGGTCGACGTCAGGGTTGATTTGCGCGATTTTCTCCATACGGAGAGGCAGAGCGAAATGTTCACCATAATTGATCGTAACGTCATCCTTGGTGCCATGCCCAATGAGTTTCTTGATCATCATCTCTTGCACGCCAAGCTTGTTGCGCAGCGTGTGGACGAATGTGTGACGGAAGCTATAGAGGCACGCGCCTTGCCCTTTATAAAGGCCGCATGCCGCCAAATATCCGTAGTCCTTTGCGCCTTGACCGCTGAACCAGCGAGACGCTGTCCGCGCAAAACCATGCTTTCTGTCATAGGGGAGCTCGGGAAATAGCGGGCGATATCGTCCGCCTTCGTTGCGACGCATCTCAACGAAATCTAGAAAGCCGATTTCTACTAGCTTGGGATGGATGGGGATATCTCTAGCGCTAAATCGGTTCTTAAGTCGCTGCTCTGGCCCTTCATCAGTTACACGCATGACCGGTATGTTGTCTACTTTGAAAACATCGCCTGCGTAGAGCTGGCATATCTCACCTGGGCGTGCACCGGTGAAAAGGCCCAGCAGCGGAAGCCAGAAACAGTAGCTGAAAGGTGTCCATTGGAATTTCTCATTGGCGTTGGTGGTGTAGATACGGCTATTGAAAATGCCTTCCAACTCCGGAGGGGTAAACGTCCTGTAGTGCGACTCAGTGGTTGAAAGGTTGGGTAACATGACCTCGTGCAGAGGCAGGCGCCTGGGCAACCATTTTGATTCGTCGCAGAAGGTGATGAACTTCTTCAAGAGATTGAAGTAGCGATGGATGGTTTCGCCACAGATGACATCATCTGGCGAGATTTCTGTGAGCAAGGGACTATCAGGCGGTAGTAGCTCCAGCGTGTTCTTTTTCTTGAACTCGAGAGACTCTTTCAGCTTTGTAAGATCTTGCAAGCTAAGTGAGCTAACAGCTCGGTCTCTCCCGAGGAGGTCTATGATCTGCTGTAGTTGGGATCTATTCTTGTAGGCAGTGCCGTGCTTCCAAGCACCGTTTACCAAAAACGCACGGTGCATTCGTTCTGCAGCTTGTTGGAGAGATAGCGAAGGAGGGGAAGACTCCTGAGGCAGCGAGGCCAGTGGGGCTCCGAGGATGGCCTGCAGCTCGTCCGGACTATTCAGCAGCTGTTGGAGTTTGGTCGCGATGACCGCAGAGTTAAAACTGGGGTATTGCGGTAGGTTAAGCGTTACGAAGTTTGTACATTGCATCTAAGCTCCAGGGTGCTCCATAGTGGGGCCATCGGGAGACATGTTTGATGGCCGGGCCTAGGTCTTGCCAGGCTTGAGCTCGAATATAGTGCTGGTTTTTAAGCTGTCAATATGTTCCGGTTGAAAATATTACTATTTTTATGTTGACGTCTTTACAGCCTCCGACTGGTAAGTGCTGTAGCGGTGTCAATACTTAATATATAAAAAATCCTAGTGCTACATGCGGCATAAAAAAGGCACCTCGCGAGGTGCCTTGTGGCGGATCGGGACTGGCTTACTGAAGCCAGCTTTCAACGGCATCAGCGCCAAACTCTTGCTTCCAGAGCTTCAATACTTTGTGGTTGCCGCCTTTCGTCTCAACAACTTCACCGGTCTTGGGGTTCTTGTAGATTTTCACTTTACGTTCGCGGCGCAGACTACTGCTTTCGGCTGCGGCGGGGCGTCCGAGACGCTGCGGATCCAGCAGCGCGATCACTTCTCTGAGGCCGACTCCGTACTGAGCCATGAGCTGACGCAGCTTGTTCTCGAACTCAATTTCGCGCTTCAGGCCATCATTATTCTTCATGGCGTCGAGTTGCTTAAGCTGTGCGGCGAGCTGAGTTTCTAGGGCTTTAAATTCTGCAAGTTTTGACATGTGATGGACTCGTATGGAGGGCGTGTATAAATCTTAATCGACGATTGTAAAAAATACGACCTATTGAGCTACCGCTGACCCAGAAAGACTCCGGTCAAAGATGCTACGCACACATTTCACATCGAGTTATGTTGCTTATGTACATGCCCGGTTCGCGGTGGACGTCCTTGATACGCTCAGGGTGGTAGTGATCCTTGATGCAGTCAGCCGCAATATCCTCATGGATGACATAGCAGGGGGGCGAGTCAATGCCGAGGTGCTTACCTGTCACGTTCTGCCCCCAAGCGGACAAAATCATGGTCGCGACTTCAGTTATCTGTCTGGGGCGGATAAGGGAAAAAGGGATGTCCACTTCCAGAACGGTGGGCACGCCAATCTCGCGAAGTCTCCAGCGGTAATCCTCTCCATATCGGTCAAAGCGGGTTAGCCTGGCAGCCAACGACATCAGGTATTCGCTGCCATTGATGGAGTAGTGTCCGAAGTCATCAAGCATTTTGCGATCGTCCCCGGTCAGCCAGATTTTCCCTCTCTCACTGGTGCTCCGGCGGCCCAGCTCATCGATAGCTTTCTGGAGTTGATTGGGATCGACGTCGTGGAACAGCTCTCGAAATCGAGCTTGAATTCGGTCTGGCTGATGTCCTTGCAGGCCATGCTCGTAGTAAGAACGGGTGTTCTCAGGGCGGCAGCCATGGAACGCTTTCGCATGGCTGTAATAGCTCGTCAGCACTTCACAGAAAGCAGGTACGAGATCTTCGTGATTAGGCAGCCAAGACAGGTCGTCTGACCAGCATCTGGGCCGTTTTCGCTCAAGGCGTCGGCGCAGGGTAGGATCTAACAGCTCACCTGCGTAGAAACGAATCGAGCCGAGCCAGCTGCGACGATTACGCCAGTCAAGTGTCCGTTGTTTCATCTGTTTTCCTTGAGTAAGGCCGGAGCCATGGGGGCTCGTTACAGGCAATCCAGAGCGCTGAACGCCTTTGTAGCTTGCATATCGGCGCGATACATCTCCCAGCATTCCCAAAACGTTGCAATCTAAAACCAGCCCACTGAAACACGAGACCATTGGTCGAACTGCTTTGTGAACGAGTATGTGATAGCGTTTTGCCAATCGGGTGGCCGTCACCCTATCGAGGCAAGCAAGCAGGGATGTTATGGCAGAGGTTTCGCGTCCGTCGAACAAGGGTGGGCCTGCAGCAAGGCAAGGCTTCAAGTATCAAGATCACGTTGCTGCGTCATTCATCTTGAAGATGCTTGCTGACAGCAATTACGTTCAGGTTGAGTGCGAAACGGCGGATGATATCGTCGCGGTCTACTACCAGAGCGAGACGCTGGTCAATGAGTACATCCAGGTCAAAACCACGGAAGATGACAAGAAGTGGAATCTGGATCAGGGCACTAAGCTAGACAACCGCAAACCAAACACGTCGCTGTTTCAAAAGTCACTCCTGTGCGACAGACGCCCTGGGGCTGCTCGATTTCGCATCGTCTCCAAGCGCGATGTTGCTAATGTCTTGAGATGCTTCACCGTCGAGCTGGACACGCGGGCTCTTCCCGACGAGGCCACGTCGCGTGGCGCCAAGCTCGCAAAAAAATTTCCCAAGACCCTCTCTGACCAAAAACGCGATTTCAATTACTGGGCAGACAACTTTGTCTGGCAGGTAGGCGGTGCCATGGGCTCCATAGAAGCCATGAACATGAAGCTGCTTTTCGAGCTTGCCGAGCAACATGGCGTGAGCCCAAATCACAGCCAGTGCAAAAAGATCTACGCGGAGTTCCTGGAGTGGGCCGACGAGGCGGCGACCGCAAACGTGATCACTGACGCCGCCAATAAGGTCATCGCGCGAGAGCATGCATATAACCGCCTGGAGGCGCTATTCCAAGCTGCAGAACGAGATTCGGCATCCTACGCCAAACCCTACCGGACAAAGCCGGAACCGTTCTTGGTGGAGTTCCACGCAGCCACTGAGGCGAGCCTTTTGAGATCGCTTACTGGTTTTGACGTTCAGTACGATTTTGAGGAGTGGCAGTGCAGTGAGTTCGCCGAGCACTTGGTGCAATGGCTTCCAGAGTTCTGCCTGCGTGCTAGCGAAATCGCCAATTTCCAGGTCCACCATTCCAGAGAAGTGCTGGCTAAGTCGGTCGGTAAAATCAATGAGGCCTCGCTGCCGCGCGAGAGACTTCTTGCCGAGGTGATCCTTCACTCGATTTTGCGCAGCAAACACAGCAGCCAACCGATCGCATGCAAGGTCTTCTTCGAGGAACATGGGAAGCTTTCTGAGTTCGGTAATGCCCATGTCGTGCAGGAGCGCGGACGCCCTGATGAGCTATGGCTTGGCCTGTCGAGGATGATCTTTACGGGAAAAATGGACGAGAGCCTCGAGGAGATCAGCAGGGTGCTTGACGCCACCATTTCCAAGACCGTGCTGATCGCTGAGAGAAACATCATCGTCACACTACGAGAGCCTCAGCACCATCGGCCAACCGCCGAAAAATTCAATGCTGTACTCAGTTGCAACGCCAGAGCGGAAGACCTTCTGAAGGTGCTGTGCTTCCCTATTCTCCTTGCCTATGACAGCAACACATTGGCCGGTGGCTATCTGGCCCAGTACATCACCAACCTCAAGACCGAGGTCACCGAACACTACACCGCACTGACTGAGAAGCTCTCTTCGAAAATCGATCAGGTTCGCGTAGTGGTCTACCTGGTTCCCATTCAGAGCGCTGTGGAGCTGATCAAAGAGTTCGATTCGATTTGTGGGGCGCACGCCTGATGAGCTACGAGAATGTCAAAAGACAACTGGAGGCGCTGACCGCAGACAGCGGCTCAAGGATCGAGCTACTTTCAGAGCTCAGTTTGATCGTCAATAAATCTGACCCTGAATGGGAGGGACGGGATCTGGTAATCCGTGCCTTGGATAAGCTTGCATTGTTTGACCAGGTCGAGCAGTCCTTGCTGTTCAGTCTGGTGCGCGCCGTCGGACTATTTCCCTACATATCCAAGTATCTGGATGTGATCTCGTACTCCGACCGGCTCGCCGTTGAAATGCACCGTGTCGAAGGAGTTGAAAAGGGGTTGGTGTTTCATCGGCTACAGGCTCATGTCTTCAGCCTGCTGATGCAAGGTAGAAACGTTGTTCTGAGCGCTTCGACTAGCGCTGGGAAGAGCCTCGTAATTGATGCTGTCCTTGCACAAAGAGACTTCCGAAAGGTCGTGGTGATCGTGCCCACCATAGCCTTGATTGATGAGACAAGGCGCAGACTGACTAGACGCTTTCGATCACGCTGCAACGTCATCACACACCAGAGCCAAGAGGCCGCACCTGGCGTCACCAACGTCTATCTGCTTACTCAAGAGAGGGTTCTTCAGCGTGATGACTTGGATGATGTCGATTTCGTTGTTATCGACGAATTCTACAAGCTAGATCTCGCCAGCGATGGTCATGAAAACGATCGAGCAATCGACCTGAGCTTAGCCTTCCACAAGCTGGCGAAGCAGAAGGCGCAATTCTATCTCCTAGGGCCGCACATCCAGAATATTCAAGGGCTAGATGTGTAAACCCAGCACGTTGTTCAGTGGAAGCGGCGCTCTGCTGATCGGGGGCAGGTATCCGAGGCTGGCGTGCAGT
>NZ_JAWIIP010000014.1:0-139697 GCF_034683865.1 Pseudomonas sp. C11 | reverse complement strand
GGGTGCGTTTCTTTTGCTTACTTTTCTTTGCGCATTTCAAAGAAAAGTGAGTCGCCCGAGGGGGCGAAACCCGGAATATCTGAGCATACCGTAGCGGCGTTAGAACACCCGCCAGGGAGGGCGAAACCAAAAACATCAGCAAAAACGCGGCAATTCAGAACAAGCAGCGGGAGTTTTGGTTGCTGTATGTCAGAGAGCGAAAACGGGCCGTCACTGTAGCGGCGATGCCCGAAAACAAGACTAAACCACCATCTGCCTCACCACCTCCACCCCACGCTCCATCACCACGCCCTCCAACCCCAGCACCTCCCCGAGATCCGAATACACCCCACAACCCCGCTCACTGACCCACTTCTCCCGCCCATCGGCGCACAACAGGCGGTACTCCAGCACGAACGGCCGCCGTGCCCGCAGGCCCTCCTGCACGCCGCGCCAGACCTGCTCGCGGTCGTGCGGGTGAATCAGCCCGTTGTAGGTCAGCTCCTGGCTGTCGATCAGTCGCTCGGCCGGGTAGCCGGTCAACTCCAGGCAGCCGGCGCTGACGTACTCCATGCTCCAGTGGCGGTTGTTGCGACAGCGATAGACCATGGCCGGCAGGCCGTCGAGCAGGTTGCTCAGGCTGCGATGGCGCGCCAACAGTTGCTCACGCTGCGGCATCTGCGCACTCACGTCAGCCAGGGTGAGCAGGTAAGCCGTCCCGGCATATCGCACCCGGACATCGGCCCAGCGCAGTTCGCCGGAATTCGTGGTGTAGCGCAGACACCCGCTCCATACCGGTTGTGCCGGGGTCAGCCCATGCAAAGCCAGTTGCCAGGCGACGTGATCCTCCGGATGCAGAAAGGCCTGATGCTCACGCCCCAGGCACTCACTGGCGCGGTAACCGCTGAAGCCCTGCCAGCTGCGATTGACCCGGCACAGACGCCCTGCCCCATCGAGCTGAATCAGCGCCAGGGGCAACTCGTCGGCGCCCGGCCAGGGTAGTCGGGCCGCCAACCAGCGCAGCAGAACCTTCATGACGCCTCCCCCGAATGACGATGCGCCCAGGCCGCCAGCTCCAGCCGTGAACGCAGGTTGAGCTTGCTCAGCAGATGTTTGACGTAGACCTTCACCGTACCGTCGCTGATGCCGAGCTGGCGGCCGATCAGCTTGTTGCTGAAGCCTTCGGCAATCAGCGTCAGGGTTTGCCGCTCACGCTCGGTCAGTTCGATACGCGTCGCGGCTGTGCTGCTGTCGCGTTCACCCAGACTGCTGGCAAGCAGCCGTGAGAGGGCCGGGTCGAGCCGGCTCTGGCCATGGGCACAGGCGCTCACCGCCGCCAGCAGCTCTTCCGGCTCGCTGTCCTTGAGCAGGTAGCCATCGGCCCCTGCCCGCAAGGCCGGCAGCACATCCTCGCGTGCCGCCGAGGCGCTGAGCACCATGACGCTGATTTCTGGCTGGTCACGCTTGAGGCACTCCAGGGTGTCCAGGCCGCCCTGCCCCGGCATGTGCAGGTCGAGCAGGATCAACGCCGGGTTCAGCTCACGTGCCAGGGCGATGCCCTCACGGCCAGTGGATACGCTGCCGACCACGCGAAATTCGCCGCTGCTCTCGAACAGTTCGGCCAGGCCACGGCGCAACATGGGGTGGTCGTCGATCAGCAGCAGGTCGAAAGGCGCGCTCATGCCGCCCCCCAGCGCAACAGCACGCGCGTACCGCCGGTCGAGGCCGCCTCGATACGCAACTCGGCGCCAATGGCGGCGGCACGCTCGCGCATGATGTGCAGACCGAAATGCCCGGACAATGGCAGGTGCTGCGGCAGACCGACACCGTCGTCGCACACCTCCACCGCGCCGCCGTCTGCGCTCGGCCACAGGCGAATCCACACCTGTCGGGCATGAGAATGGCGCACTACGTTGGCCAGCGCCTCACGCACGATCTGCAGCACCTGCAGTTCGCTCTCGGCCGGCAGGCAGTGGCCGGGCAGGCGATTGTCCAGGCTGAACACGCAACTGCTGCAGCGGGCGAATTCAGCGATAGACGCTTCCAGAGCCTGACGCAGGGTGCGGCCATCCATGGTCAGGCGCGCGCTGCTGATCAGTTCGCGCACCTGGCGTTGCAGGGTGCTCAGGGTATCGCGCAGATCCTCGAGCATGACCTGCGCCTGCTCGCCCTGCTGCGGATCGGCCAGCACCTGTTGCAGGCGGTGACTGCGAATCTGCAGGTAGCCGAGTTGCTGCGCCACCGAATCGTGCAGTTCGCGCGCCAGCATGCCGCGCTCGGCACTCAGCTCGCTGCGTCGTAGCCGTCGTGCCTCGGCGAACGCCAGCAGCACCTCGGCCAGTTGCCGGCCAATCAGGCGCAGGCACTCGCGCTGGCGGGCATCAGGGCGCCGGGCGAAAGCCACCTGTAAAAAAGCGACGCGCTCCTGCTCACCGTGCAAACCGCATAGGGCGAGAAAGCGCCCCTGCGCCAGGCAGCGACCGCACAGCTGCAGCGACCCTGGCGACACAGCCGCCAGATCATGGGCGCCGTCGCTGCAAGGCAGCGGCTCGCCCAACAGACACCAGCCCGGCGCTCCCACTTGCGGCAGCAGCAGACTGACCTGCGCGGCCTGCAGGGCATCCTCCAGCAATGGCAGCAAGGCGCGCAGGGGCGTCTCGATGCCGCCCTGCTGCAGGGCGCGTAACGGCAGTTCCAGCAGCGCCTGGCGATAGGCAGGCAATGCCGTCTCTATCGGCCGGGCCGGGCGCACGGGGAGCAGGGAACGCAGCAGCACCTGGAACATCCAGCCTCCGCTCGAACGGGATTTGCAGCAGGCTTCAGCAAGTTCCATGCCCCACCCAGCGATGGGTGAATAACACTGAAAAGAAAGAAAAATCCCCGCAGAGAATTTATTCATCGCGCTGCGCCTGCACCAATCCGACGCCGCCGCGCCTCCGATCAGGGCAGCACAAGGCTGCCGACTACCTCCAAGGAGGTATCCCCAACGAGCGAATTGCGGCGGGGCGTGAAGCCCGTAAGGTAATTCTCACAAGGAAATTTAAATTCCTGAAAATCACTAGAACGATCCGTACAGGAGAGCTTCCATGACCACTCGCATCGCCATCATCGGCGCCGGCCCCTGCGGCCTGGCCCAGCTCCGAGCCTTCCAATCCGCCGCTGCCAAAGGCGCGGAAATCCCCGAGCTGGTCTGCTTCGAAAAGCAGAGCGACTGGGGCGGCATGTGGAACTACACCTGGCGCACCGGCCTCGACGAGCACGGCGAGCCGGTGCACGGCAGCATGTACCGCTACCTGTGGTCGAACGGGCCGAAGGAATGCCTGGAGTTCGCCGACTACACCTTCGACGAGCACTTCGGCCGGCCGATGGGCTCCTACCCGCCGCGTGAAGTGCTGTGGGACTACATCAAGGGCCGCGTCGAAAAGGCCGGCGTGCGCAAGTACATCCAGTTCAACACCGCCGTACGCGGGGTGGTCTTCGATGAAGCCAGTGGCCAGTTCGACGTCACCGTGCACAGCTACGACCACGATCTCACCCGTACCGAGCGCTTCGACTACGTGGTGGTCGCCAGCGGCCACTTCTCCACCCCCAACGTGCCCTACTTCGAGGGTTTCGAGAGTTTCGCCGGGCGCGTGCTGCACGCCCATGACTTCCGCGATGCGCTGGAATTCAAGGGCAAGGACGTGCTCATCGTCGGCTCCAGCTACTCGGCCGAGGACATCGGCTCGCAGTGCTACAAGTACGGCGCGCGCTCGATCACCAGTTGCTACCGCAGCGCGCCGATGGGCTACAAGTGGCCGGAGAACTGGGAGGAGAAACCGCTGCTGAGCCACGTCAAAGGCAGCACCGCGTTCTTCGCCGACGGCACCAGCAAGCACATCGATGCCATCGTCCTGTGCACCGGCTACAAGCACCACTTCCCCTTCCTGGCCGAGAACCTGCGCCTCAAGACCGACAACCGCCTGTGGCCGTTGAACCTGTACAAGGGCGTGCTCTGGGAGAGCAACCCCAAGCTGATCTACCTCGGCATGCAGGATCAGTGGTACAGCTTCAACATGTTCGACGCCCAGGCCTGGTATGCCCGCGACGTGATCCTCGGGCGCATCGCCCTGCCCGAGCAGACCGCCATGCACGCCGAAGACCTGGCCTGGCGCGAGGAAGAACTGACCCTGAAGAACGCTCAGGAAATGTTCGAGTTCCAGGGCAAGTACATCCAGACCCTGATCGACGCCACCGACTACCCGAGCTTCGACATCGCCGCGGTGAACCAGACCTTCCTCGACTGGAAGCACGACAAGTACGACGACATCATGGGCTACCGCAACAAGTGCCACCGTTCGCTGATGACCGGCACCCTGGCCACACCGCACCACACGCCCTGGCTGGAGGCGCTGGACGACTCGCTCGCCGCCTACCTGGCCGATGCGCCGCAAGCGGCCATCAAGGCCGTGGGCTGAATCCCCGCCCAAGCTCTGGTGCGCATGGCACACGTCCGAGACGCGCCGTAGGGTGGGCTTCAGCCCACCACTGACGCCTCGATCCGTAAGAGTCGGGCTCCACAGAGCAATCACCAGCCCCACACCCCAAAAAACAACCCAGGTGCCTTGCATGCAGATGCCCGTGATTTCCCGGCCTCACGAGCCGGCGCTGTTCGCTCGTACACCCGGCGTGGAACGCCACCGCGTCGCCCCCGGCGGCCTGACGGTGATTGCCCTGGAGCCGGGCGACCGCATCGAGGTGATCGACATCGAAGGCGACCAGGGCGCCGAGCTGTTGGCATTCGACGAAACGGGCCGCGAGGCGCTCGCCGCCCTCGGCCTGCTGTCCAGCCCCGGCGCCGACTTCATTGGCCGTCTGCTCAGCGATAGCAGTCGCGAATCACAGCACGTCGTCAGCGGTCTGCGTAAACGCCACATCGATTGCCGCCACCTGCCCACTGCCGCACGCTTATGGCCAGACGGCACGCCCGCCGGCCATCGGCTGAAGCTGCAGGCCAACGCCGCCTTGCTGGTAGTCGTTGCCGCCCCCGGCGGACAGACAACGGTGGACAGCCAGCAGCGCGCCAGCGAGCTGCGCCTGATCATCCAGCGCGCCAACCCGTCGAGCCTGCTGATTCCCACCCTGCCAACGCCGCTCGGCGAGGTGGTCGACGAATTCACCATCGCCCCCGGCACGGCGCGCGACTATGTGGTCGCAGCCGGTCAGTACATCCAGGTGATCGACGTCGCCGGCCGGCAGTGCTCGGACTTCGTTGCCTTCGACCGGCGTGGCCTCGATACCGGCCGCGAGATCGACCTCGACCCCACCGTTACCCGCACCCTCAACGGCAACGCCTACCCCGGCCCTGGTCTGTTCAGCCGCTTCTTCGACCGCGACCTGCAACCGATGCTGGAAGTGGTGCGCGATACCGTCGGTCGCCACGACACCTTCGCCCTGGCCTGCACCGCGCGCTACTACGAAGCGCAGGGCTACTTCGGCCACGCCAACTGCAGCGACAACCTCAGCCGAGCCCTCGCCGCCCATGGCGTGCAGGGCCGTCGCGGCTGGCCGGCGATCAACTTCTTCTTCAACACCGGCGTCGATGCCCACCAGCAACTGACGCTGGATGAACCCTGGTCGCGCCCCGGCGACTACGTGCTGCTGCGCGCCCAGCGCGAGCTGGTGTGCGCCAGCAGTTCCTGCCCGGACGACATCGACCCGGCCAACGGCTGGCAGCCGACCGACATCCATATCCGCGTGTATGCCGACAAGGAGCGCTTCAGTATCGCCATGGCCAACCGCAAGACGCCCGACGCCGACCCGGTGCTAACCCGCGAAAGCGGCTTCCACCCGGGCACTTCCGCCCTCACTCGCCAGTTCGTCGATTATCGCGGCTGGTGGACGCCCACCCAGTTTGACGGTTACGGCACGCTGGCCGAATACCACGCCTGCCGCGAGCGGGTGGCGGTGATGGATCTGTCCGCCCTGCGCAAGTTCGAGGTGCTCGGCCCCGACGCCGAAGCCCTGCTCAACCACTGCCTGACCCGCGACGTGCGCAAGCTCAGCATTGGCCAGGTGGTCTATAGCGCCATGTGTTATGAGCACGGCGGCATGCTCGACGACGGCACCTTGCTGCGCCTGGGGCCGGATGCCTTCCGCTGGATCGGCGGCGAGGATTTCGGTGGTGACTGGCTGCGCCAGCAGGCCGAAAAACTGGGCATGAAGGTGTGGATCAAATCCGCCTCCGAGCAGATCCACAATATTGCCGTGCAGGGTCCACTGAGCCGCGAATTGCTCAAGCAGATGATCTGGACGCCCGGCACGCAGCCGAAGCTGGAGGAACTGGGCTGGTTCCGTTTCCTTATCGGCCGCCTGGATGACTACGACGGCGCGCCGTTGATGGTCTCGCGCACCGGTTACACCGGCGAGCTGGGCTATGAGATCTGGTGCCACCCAAGCGATGCAATGAAGGTCTGGCAGCGCCTCTGGCAACTGGGCGAACCGCTGGGCCTGGCACCGCTCGGCCTGCATGCGCTGGACATGTTGCGCATCGAGGCCGGGCTGATCTTCGCCGGCTACGAGTTCAGCGACCAGACCGATCCGTTCGAGGCCGGTATCGGTTTCTGTGTGCCGCTGAAGGGCAAGCAGGACGATTTCATCGGTCGTGACGCCCTGCTGCGGCGCAAGGAGCACCCGATGCAGCAACTGGTTGGGCTGGAGTTGGATGGCAACGAGCCGGCCGCCCATGGCGATTGCGTGCATGTCGGCCGTGCCCAGGTTGGGGTGATCACCAGTGCCACGCGCTCCCCCGTGCTGGGCAAGAACATCGCCCTGTGCCGTTTGGCGGTCGACTATTGCACGCCCGGCACCCGCGTGGAAATCGGCAAGCTCGACGGCCAGCAGAAACGCATCGGTGCCACGGTCGCCGCCGGCACCGTGGCCTATGACCCGGACAAGAGCCGGGTACGGACGTGAGATCGAGGGTGATGGGCGATCTTGGACAGCTAATTGCTAGGCAAGCACTGCGTGCTTTCGAAAATGTCCAAGGAGGATCGGCCGATGTGGTTCAGCAATACGACTCGAAACCTGGCCAGCGAACTCAACCAGTGGCTCGAACACCTGCTCAGCCACCGCCCACCCGCCAGCGAGCGCCCGCTGCTGCAGCAACAGCCGCAGTTGCTCGGCAGCCTGCAGCGTCTGCAGCGCGACTGGGAGGAGCTGCAGCGCATTCGCCAGCACAGCGAACAACTGCCGCCCCCGCCCTGCAGCGCAGCCGAGTATGCGGCCCTACAACAGCGCCTGGCGCAGGCCGAGCAGCAATGCGCCCTGCTCGAAGATGAGCTGCGCGCCAGCCAGGCGCAGAACCAGGATGTCGCCGCCGAGCGCGCGCACTGGGAGGAAGAGCGCCAGGTCTGGGAGCTGACCAAGCGCACCCTGACCGAGGGCAGTTGGGCGATGAACGTGGTGAATGGCGACCCCGATCACCCCCAGAACCTGATCCGCTGGTCCGAGCAGTTCCGCGAACTGATCGGCTACAGCCAGGCCGAGTTTCCCGACGGCTGGGACAGCTACTTCCAGGTGGTCAACGCGGACGATCTCAAAGCCGTGATGCAGGCCTTCAACGCCTCGATGGTGGACAAGAGCGGCGACGGTTTCTACGCCGTGGAGTACCGCATGCGCCACAAGACTCGCGGTGAGGTCTGGTACCGCGAACGCGGCCGCTGCCTGCGCGATGCCCAGGGCAAGCTGCTCTACGTCACCGGTGCGGTACGCGAGATCAGCGACGAAAAGGCCGCCGCCAGCCTGCAGGAGCGTGAGCAGGCGAGCATCCAGGCCACCTACGGGCAGATCGCCCAGGTCGCCGGAGTGATCAAGGGCATCGCCGAGCAGACCAACCTGCTGGCCCTCAACGCAGCCATCGAAGCGGCGCGCGCCGGCGAGCAAGGCCGTGGTTTTGCCGTGGTCGCCGACGAGGTACGCAACCTGGCCAGGCGCACCCAGGAGTCGGTGCAGCAGATCCAGGGCATGTTGCAGAAGAACACCTGAACTACGACCCATTTTCAGGCGTGATAGCGGCTCGATGAACACAAACGGGGCATTTTTTAACCAATGCTTTCCGCGCAGCCGCAGCCCCTGGCATGCGCCGAGAAAGCCACTTCTGGCATAGGGATTGCCTATTCATATTGCGAACTTTTTATAACTACAGATAAATCCAGGGCCCAAGCGGCGCAGACCTTCAACTCCACTGCCATGACCGACAGACATTCCAAGAACAGCATCGAGGATTGATAGATGGAAGAGCAGAAGACACCCACTCTGGAGGAGCTACAGGCTCTGATAGAGATGACCAACACCCTGAATATGGAAATATTCTACTGGTGGTGTATCGCCCTGATGATCTGCATTCATGTGGGCTTCCTGTCATACGAGATCGGCGCTTCGCGACTGAAGAACGCGCTGGCCGCCGGGGTGAAGAACATCCTCGCCTTCGGCTTCATCGTACCCAGCGTGTTCCTGCTCGGCTGGGCGGTCTACAACGGCTTCCCGGACGGCATCGTGCCGCGCATGGACGCCATCATGGCCGGCATGCCGTGGAGCCAATCCATGGGGCCGAACATCAGCGATAACGCCACCGGCATCTTCTGGGCCGCCTTCGCCATGTTCGCTGCCACCACCGGCTCGATCCTCTCCGGTGCGCTGATCGAACGCACGCGGATGAGCGCCTTCATCATCATGACCATCTTCCTCGGCGGCTTCCTCTGGCTGGTAGCGGCATCCTGGGGCTGGCACCCGGAAGGCTGGCTCACCGTCAAGTGGGGCTTCCATGACGTCGGCGCGGCCGGCTGCGTGCACATGATCGCAGGCTTCTTCACCCTGGCGGTGGTCATCAACCTCGGCGCGCGTATCGGCCGCTTCAATGCCGACGGCAGCGCCAACGCCATCGTCGGCCACAGCATGCCGATGAGCGTGGTCGGCCTGATGCTGATCATCGTCGGCTTCTTCGGCTTCCTCGGCGGCTGCATCATCTACAACTCGGGCGCGCAGTGGATCAACATTTACGGTGCCCCCACCAACCTCTCGGCCTTCGCCTTCAACACCCTGATGGGCTTCGCTGGCGGCCTGATCGGTGCCTACCTGACCACCCGCGAACCGTTCTGGATGATGTCCGGCGGCCTGGTCGGGATCATCTCGGTGGCACCGGGTCTGGATCTCTATCACCCCGGCCTGGCCTACCTGATCGGCATGGCCGTCTCGGCCACTGCACCGCTGGTCAACAACCTGCTGCTCAAATTCCGCCTCGACGATGCCGTCGGCGCCTTCGCCGTGCATGGTTTCGGTGGCTTCGCCGGCATCGTCATCAGCGGCATCTTCCTGGCCGGTTATCCGAACGTGAACGGCATGCCGGAAATCAGCTTCTTCGGCCAACTGGGCGGCGCCGTGGTCATGGCAGCCTTGGGCTTCATCCCGGGCTACCTGATCTCCTACGCCCTGAAGAAAGCCGACCTGCTGCGCGTACCGGCCCACGCCGAAGAGCGCGGCCTGGATCTGACCGAAGTACCGGCCCAGGCCTACCCGGAATGGACGTCGATGTACGGCTCGAGCACCAGCGTCGGCGGCGGTGAGCCGGCACCGCTGGCGACCACCGCAGCGAAATCCGCCTGACTTACCTTTTGCAGCCTGGCCGCACACGCGGCCAGCTCCATTGCGAGGAACACAGCATGAGCATCACCACCTACGAAGGCGCCAGCGCCGTATTCACCTTCGCCGACAAGCCGGCAATCCTGGTCTTCATCAGCCTGCTGGTAGCAGGCGTCAGCCTCTATGCGCTGATCGCCACCATGATCCACGAGAAACACAGCTACGCCCTGCCGGACGAAAAACTGCCCAAGCTCAAGTGAAACCACCGCCGGCGGCGCTCGCCGCCGGCTCTCCCCCCCTGCAGGCCGCCCAGGCCTGACTTGCTGAAATTCAGCAACTCCTTGCCTACGTCATCCTCCGGCATAAGCACACATAAACATTTCGAAACCGATATCACCTTGCCGCACTAAAGTAGCGAGGCGACTGCACGATAAATAACCTAAGCTCGATGTCAGGGTGTACGTTCGCCTAGGAATTGTTCTGCGGGGAAGACGTGAGCAATACCTTCAAGCACGTGCGCCCTATATGCCTACGAGCTGCCGTACCGAGTAACTTGACCGCAGCCGCGGCGATCAGGGCCATACCAACGGAGCTGACCACATGGTGAATCAGCTCAGGAGCATCACTTCAGACGACGGCCCCTCCAAGGGCATGCGGATGGACGCAGGATGCAAAGAATAGGCTTAGGCCGTTGTTCTTGCGTGCATCAGAACAATAAGCCCATACGTTTGATGTTGATACCAGGTGCCCTATGCAGTCACAGACCGCCCGCTTTTCCATCCGTACACTGCTGTATTCCAGCTATGCCAGCCTTCTCGCACTGCTGCTCATGGTGGCAGGGGTGTCGCTCTACAACCTTTCAGCAGCCGATAAGGATTTTTCTAACTACATCAAGGGCATAGAAACCCGTGCACGGCTAGCCAACGAGCTTAGTAACGCCGTCAGCGACAGGGCGATCGAACTGCGCAACCTGGCCCTTAACAGCGAGCCGGCGGAGCGCGCATCCAAGCGGGCCTTCATTGCTCAACATGAAAAGGAGGTCGCTGACAAACTCACTGCCTTGCGTCAGGCGATCACTACACACAAGGACGTGTCCAAAACAGGGCGAGAGTTGTTCTCGCGCATAGAGCAGCTAGAGACACGCTACAGCCAGGTCGCTCACACCATCGGCGAGCATCTGTTCAAGGGCGAGGACACCGAAGCCAAACGCATGGTCAAGGAACAGTGCACACCGTTGCTCGAGGAATTGACCAGCACCATCGATCAATACCTCAAGCACACCACTGAGGTGGCTGATCAACGCGTGATCGATAACGAAGCGCACTATCTGAAACAACGCAACGTCCTCATTCTCATCACTGTCATCAGCTTCATGCTCGCCGCACTGCTCGGCCATCTGATCAGCCGTAACCTGCTGCGCGCCTTGGGCGCAGAACCAGGCGACCTCAACCGCATCGCCCAGCGTGTCGCAGAAGGTGATTTGCGCGCGATGGAATCCGCCGTGAACACCGCTGAGAACAGCGTGCTCGCCGCACTGCAGCGCATGCAGCAGAACCTGCGCCAGGTCACCCAGGGCATCGACGCCTCGTCACGTACCGTCGCCCACTCCAGCCAGGAACTGAGCGAATCGAGCCTGCGCAACGCCGAGAGCGTGGCTCAGGCGCAGCGCGAAGTGGAACAGATCGTCACTGCCGTGCACGAAATGGCGGCCACCGTGCAGGACGTGGCACGCAACGCCGAATCCGCTGCGCAGGCCGCCAGCGAGGCCGACCAGGCTGCAGCGCAAAGCCAGCAGAAAGCCGGCCATGCCGTGAGCCTGATCAGCGAACTAGCCAAGGTGATCGACAACTCCAGCGAAGCCATGGGCCGCCTGAAAACCGAAAGCAGCAACATCGGCAGTGTGCTCGATGTAATCAAGTCGGTAGCCGACCAGACCAACCTGCTGGCGCTCAACGCCGCCATCGAAGCGGCCCGTGCTGGTGAGGCCGGGCGTGGCTTTGCCGTGGTCGCCGACGAAGTACGCAGCCTGGCACGTCGCACCCAGGAGGCCACCACCGAGATCGAAGGGCTGATCGCCAGCCTGCAGAAGATCGCCGACGAAACCGCGCGTTACATGGAGCGCTGTCAGAGTTCCAGCTCGCAGTCGGTTTCCGGTGTATCGGAAGCGGGCGAAGCCGTGGCGCGGATCGTCACCATGATCGAACGCATCAACGGCATGAACCAGCAGATCGCCACGGCGGCCGAGCAGCAGAGCGCAGTGGCCGAAGAGATCAGCCGTGGCATCGTCTCGGTACGCGACAGTACGGAGCAATCCGCCGACGCCTTCCAGCATGCGCAGCAGGAGAGCGAGAGCCTGGCACGCACCAGTGAGGCACTGCGCGGGAATATCGCGCACTTCCGCCTCTGACCGCTGCTGCGCGGCTCATGGGGCCGCGCGGCGTTCAACCCAACAGGTAGTCGAGCAGCCGCGCCATCAGCACGTTGCCCGGTAGATAGCGACGCGGTTCTGCCGCCAGTTGTTCGGGTGTCTGTACCCAAGGCCCAGGCCTGAGTTCACCAGCGCATTCGTCCAGCAGGTCGGCGACGATGGCGGGCGTCATCTCCGGGTGGCATTGCAGGCCAATCACCCGTCGCCCGACCTGGAACGCCTGATGCCGGCACGCCTCGCTGGAAGCCAGCAGCCTGGCGCCCTCGGGCAGGGCGAAGGTTTCGCCATGCCAATGCAGCAGCTCGACACGGTCGGGGAAGACGAAATTATCCTCGTCGAGCGATTCGGCGCGCCACACCGGAAACCAACCGATCTCCGCCACCGAATTGGGCTGCACGCGAGCCCCCAATGCACTGGCGATCAACTGCGCGCCCAGGCAGATGCCGAGTACCGGCACGCCGGCCTCGATGGCCTGGCGCAGAAAGGCCTTCTCCTCGATCAACCAGGGCAGCTCGGCCTCGTCGTTGACGCTCATCGGCCCGCCCATGGCGACGATCAGGTCGCAGCCATCGACCTCCGGCAAGTGCGCATCCGCCTCGAAAAAGCGGGTGTAGTGCAAGTCGGCGCCCCGCGCCTGGAACCAGTCGGCCATGCTGCCGACATCCTCGAAGGGCACGTGTTGCAGTATCTGTACACGCATATTCGTCCCCCTAAGCCGTCTCGTGGCTGGCCAGTTTCAGGCCGACGATGCCGGCGACGATCATCACCAGGCACAGGCTGCGCAGCAGGTTCAGGCTTTCGCCGAGAAACAGCGCGCCGTAGGCCACCGTGCCGAGAGTGCCGATGCCGACCCATACGGCGTACGCCAGGCCGAGCGGCAGCACGCGCACCGACAGGCTCAGCAGGTAGATGCTCAGCAGAAGAAAGAAACCGCAGTACAGGCTCGGCCAAAGCCGGGTGAAACCATCGGTACGCGGAATGATCGAGGCATAGAACACCTCGCAGATGCCGGCCAGCAGCAGAAAACCCCAACCGTTCAACCAGGCCATGACGCCCTCCTAAATCGGGCCACATCCTTATGGCCCTGTTCCCTTGCCCCAGGAACTCCTTGCCCGCGACGACTCCCGGTCGCGGGATATGACACTCAGCCCTTGGCGGTACGTTTCTTCTTCTCCGGATCATCGAACGGCAGGGTATGGGCGATGGCCTTCACCGCCAGGCTGCCTTTGACCTCCAGCGCCGCGCCCTGCTCGGCATAAGGCACCTCCATGCGCGCGATGGCCATGGACTTGCCGGACAGCCGCGAATACATGGCGCAGGTGATCACGCCCACCTGCTTGCCGTCAGCCCACAGGGTATCGCCGGCCTCGGCGGCCTTGTCGCCGTCGAGCAGCACACCAAAGATCTTGAAACGCTCCTTGCCCTGCAGACGGCGATGCTCGGTGGCGCCACGGAAATCGCCCTTAGTCGGCGAGACGGTGAAGTCCAGGCCCAGCTCCCAAAGGGTGTCGCCAGCCGGCTGGTCGGCGAAGGGGTACATCTCGGAGTTGTCGTAGGGGAAGAACAGCAGGTAGCTCTCCACCCGCAACCAGTCCAGTGCGGTAAAAGCGCAGGGGATGATGCCCAGGCCCTTGCCCTTCTCTAGGATGCCGTCCCAGATCGCCGGTGCGTCGGCAGCCTTGCAGAAGATTTCGTAGCCACGCTCGCCGGTGTAGCCGGTGCGCGAAATCATCACCGGGCGGTCGAACAGCTTGGTCTGCATATGATGGAAGTACGGCAGTTCACGAATGCCCGGCACATGCTCGGCGAGAAAGTCCACCGCCAGCGGGCCTTGCAGCGACAGGTCGTGCAGGTCGTCGTCGAACAGCACCGCCACCTGGCGGCCCAGAGCCGAGCGCACCAGCATCTCGTGGCCGTTGCCGGAACCGTGTACCACCATGAAGGCGTTGGGGCCGGTGCGGTAGATCACGCAGTCGTCGACGAACTTGCCGGCCTCGTTGAGCATGGTGGCGTAGACGCTCTTGCCCGGATAAACCTTGGAGATGTCGCGGCTGGTGGCGTACTCCAGCAGGCTTTCGGCATGCGGGCCGACGTAGTGCACCTTCTTCAGCCCGGACACATCCATCAGCCCGGCGCGGGTGCGGATTGCCTCGTGCTCGTCGGCCAGGTCGCTGGCATAGGTCCAGGAGGTGCCCATGCCGCTCCAGTCTTCGAGCTTGGAACCCAGTGCGCGGTGACGCTCGGCAAGGGCGGAAATACGCCAGGAATTGGCCATGTCAGTTTCTCCTGTTATTGACCTGCGCACGCAGGCGATGAATTCGGTCACCCTCCCCGGCTCAGCGGGAAAAGGCTCAGCGGTAATCAGGCAGCTTCGGCCTGCGGATCGAACTGGCGCAGCCAATCCACCACGGTCTGGCGGTAGCGGGTCAGGCCCTTGTAGTCGGCGATCTCGTCCGGCAGGTCGCGCAGCACGCGGTGCAGTCGGCAGGCCCAGGCAGGATTGGTGGCCAGTTCCTCGAGGCTGATCAGGTAGGTGCGGATGCCGAACAGCAGCGCATTGCTGCGCGGCAAGCGCGGCATGAACTGCAGCTCGACGCGCAGATGCACCAGGCGCGCGACGTTCTCCGGCGTCACCAGGCCGCGCTCATGGCCCCATTCGTGGAAAGTCTCCGAGGAGGTATCCATGCGCGGGTTGATGGTCATGGTCCAGTTCAGGCGGCGCACCGGATGGCCGACCTGGATGTTCAGCAGGTACTTCAACGCACGGTCGAACACGCCGAGCTGGTGCGCCACGCCCGGCACCGGCGCATGCCACTGCTTGAAGCTCATGCCGGCGTCGAACTTGATCGACCAGTCCGCCGGACAGGTGACCATGCCGGCGTCCATGAACAGGTCGCCGTCGCGCTGATCGAGCACGGCGAAGTCGCCCTGCGCCTGGCGCGTGATGTACTCCAGCGGCTCGAACGGCAGCGTGCTGGCATCGCCGAAGGTGAAGCGCTGCTCGATGCCCAGCGGGCGGTTGATCCACAACCACTGGTCGCCCTCGCGCTGCAGTTCGAAGTGCTCGGGATAGTCGGTGCTCAAATGCTCCATCAGCATTTCCAGGGTGTCCCAGGCGGCCTGGGCCATATGCGGCATCACCAGGCAGCGCTGCGGATCCTTCTCCAGCACGCAGGCACGCTCGGCCATCTCCGAGACATAGTGCTCGTCGATATCGAACCAGTGCTCGAACACCGAGCCTGGCTCGCGCGGCGTGGCCGGCTCGATGTTGACCGAGTACATGTAGCTGTCCTCGGGAAACGGGAAGGGAAAGCGGGCGATGGCCTGCGGGCTGTTGCTGAAGGTGAAATCGTCCCGGTAGGTTTCCAGCGGTTTCATCACGACGGGCATGGCGGATTCCTCAAAGATCGAGCAGCAGCGTGCCGGAGCAGCCGCCGCGGGAAACACAGGGCATCAGCGCGGCGCCGCGCTGTTGCTCATCCAGGTAGTGATCGCGGTGCTCCACTTCGCCGCTCAGGTAGCGTGTGGTGCATTGCCCGCACACCCCGCCCCGGCACAGGTTGGGCACCTCGACACCGGCGGCCTCCAGCGCTTCGAGCAGGCTGTGGTCGCCCGGCACCTGCAGGCGCTGGCCACTGCGCGCCAGCTCGACGGTGAACGGCTGACCCGGCTCGGGCGCAGCAAAGGCTTCCCAGTGCAGGCGCCCGGCCGACCAGCCGTGGGCGGCAGCCAGCACCTTGAGCTCATCGAGCAGGCGCTGCGGGCCGCAGACATAGAGGTGACTGCCCAGCGGCTTGCCGCTAAACAGGCTGGTGCAATCCAGACGCTGGCCGGCAGCGGCGTCGTAGCCGTGAAAGCGCTCGCCCAGACGCTGACGCAACTCGTCGGCGTAGGCGTCGGTCAGGCCACTGCGATAGGCGTAATGCAGCTCGAAAGAAGCATCACTGGCCTGCAACTCAGCCAGGTAGGCCATGAACGGCGTGATGCCGATGCCCCCGGCTACCAGAATGTGATGGCGGGCCTGCGAATGCAGGGCGAACAGGTTGCTCGGCACACCGATCTGCAAACGGTCGCCGACGCGCACCTGCTCGTGCAGGTAGCGCGAGCCGCCACGCGAGGCCTCCTGCAGGCGCACGGCGATGCGGTACACGCCGGTTTCGCGCGGATCGCCCAGCAGCGAATAGGCGTTGCGCAGCGTGCGCCCTTCGATAGGCAACACCACCTGCACGTGGCTGCCGCAGGAAAAACCCGGCAGCGCGCCGTCGAGCGCGGCGAAACTGAACTCGCGCACCACTGGCGTCAGCTGGCGCACGTCGGTGACCTGCACCTCGATTATCGCGCTCATACCGGCACCTCCGCCGCATAAGGACTGTCGGGATCGATGCAGACGCCCATGTAGGCGCCGAGGCGCTGGGAGAAATGCTCGCGCACGAACAGCTTCACCCGGCACTGGCCACAGGTGCATTCGCCTTCGCTGCCGATGTCCTGGAAATGCCCGCAATGCACGCAGTACAGGCGACGGCGCGCGCCCTGCTTAAACAGTTCGATCTCATCGCCGAGCAGGCCGGCATGGCGTGCCAGGCGGTACACATGCCAGAGAAAGCTTTCATCGCCACAGACGTACAGCCGGGTGCCCGCCTCGGCCTGCTCCAGCAGCATCTGCAAACGCAGGTACAGCGCCTCCATGCTGGGCAGGCTCTCCTGCTCGGCACTGCCCGGCAGCGTCTCGCCCAGGCACAGCAGCAGAGTCGGCGCCGGATCATCGAGCAGCGAGGCAGCGGCACTGGCCTGCTGGGCGACCACGATGCGGCGACTGGCCGGTTGCCGGGACGCCTCGGTGGCATAACGTGGGGTACTGAACAGGGGTTCGGTACTGGATGCGGTCATCGGAAACCCTCCCGGGTGAGAGCAAGGCGATGGTCGATTTGTCTCCAGAGAAAATTCCCTTAGAGAACTTTTTGTTCTCATGAAGAAAGCACGGACTGTGCCATTTCCGTCATCCCGCGCCAGCGTGGGCGCCGGCCCCTGCAACCATCCCGCAAGCCGGAAAAGGCTGCACAAGCGCGGGGCAAAGCGCGCCACTGCGGCGCATGAGGGGGATTTTTGAACAGAGGGTTTGAGGGGTGAAGAAGTGGTGGTGATGGGATGGAAATGGACTGGCGGACTGTTCGCCTAGGCCTGCCCTTGTATCTCAAGCAAAGCCCTTCAGTGAGGCTATGGTTCCCGACTGATCATCGAGGAAGGAGTTGCAAGCCGAGTGCGCCCGCTAAGTCATTGTGGGAGGCGCTTCAGCGGCGACAATCGCGGCTAAAGCCCCTCCCACATGAGGCGGCCGTAGGGCGGACCGGGACGCCGGCCGCTCGTAGCGTCAGCGACCAGTCCGCCAGTCCGTCGCCGGCCTACCATCAGGATCGATTTCCCCACGAGACTCCGCGAATGACCTGTTTCGTCAGTTGGAGTACTTGTAGCCCACCTCGCCATGCGCGGCGAGATCCAGGCCGTCGATCTCCTGCTCTTCATCCACGCGCAGCCCACCGCAGAACAGCGCCGCGATCTTGAACGCCACCCAACTGGTCAGTGCCGAGAAGAGGATGCTGAACAGCAGTGCGCCGGCATTGACCTGCAATTGATCGAGCAGGCCACGCTCGCCGGTGAAGCCCTGCCCGCCCAACTCGCTCAGGGCGAACACCGGGGTCAGCAGACCGCCGAGGATACCGGCAACGCCATGCACGCAGAACACGTCGAAGGCATCGTCCAGGCCCATGGCGGGCTTGAGCTTCTCCACCGCCCAGACGCACACCGGCGCGGCGATCAGGCCCAGGACGATGGCGCCCATGGGGCCGACGTAACCGCAGGCTGGGGTGATTGCCACCAGCCCGGCGATGGCGCCGGATACCGCGCCGAACAGGCTCGGTTTGCCGCGGTGCACACCCTCGACCAGCATCCAGGCCAGTGCCCCGGCGCAACTGGCGAGCATGGTGTTGACCATCACCAGCATGGCGAAACCATTGGCCGCCAGGGCGCAACCGCCACAGAAGCCGAGCCAGCCGACCCACAGCAGGCCGCCGCCGATGAAGGTCATAGTCATGTTGTGCGGGGCCAGCGCCGACGTGCCGTAATCGCGCCGCCGGCCAATCAGCCAGGCGCCGACCAGCGAGGCGATGCCCACGTTCAGGTGCACCACGTTACCACCGGCGAAATCCTGCACGCCGAGGTTGAACACCCAGCCGCCGCCCCAGGCCATGTGCGCCATGGGGATGTAGTTGAGTGTCAGCCAGAGCGCCATGAAGAGCATCACCGCCGAGAATTTCATGCGCTCGGCAAAGGCGCCGACGATGATCGCCGGGGTGATCGCGGCGAACAGCAGCATGAACAGGAAGTACAGGTATTCGGGAATGGTGCCGACCACGGAGTCGGTGCCGACCCCCTTGAGGAACAGCTTGTCCAGCCCGCCGATCAGCGACTGCCAGGAGCCCCCGTCGGTAAAGCACAGGCTGTAGCCGTAGATGGCGAAGAGCACCGACATCAGTGATGCGGTGCAGAACACCTGCATGAGGATCGACAGTACGTTCTTGCCACGCGCCATGCCGCCATAGAACAGCGCCAGGCCAGGCAGAGTCATCAGCAACACCACCAGCGAGCAGAGCGCCACGAACGCCGTATCGCCACTGTTGACCACGGGCGTCTCGGCCGCCTGCGCGGCAGCACTGCCCAGCAATGGAATAAACCCCAACGCAATACGACTACGGATCATCGACTACAGCCTCCAATCAGGGAGCCGTGCTGCGCGGCTTATCGCGTGGCATCGGCATACGAGACCCTGCCGGAATATATCCTGGCAGGAATTTTTATTTCCCATCAGGCATAGCAATCCCCTTGCCAATTGGAAACATCCAATTACAAATAAATAAGTCAAATAAAATCATAAGGTTAAAAAAGCCGCACCGGCCTAATCGGATATTCGCCGACCACAAGCCTCCCCGTCTTGGTGCAACGAAGGAAACAGCCGCTCGGCCGCGAATAACCAATAAAAATCCAGCCACCCCCTCCCCAGCCATCAGGTAGCGGCGTAATAATGGCGCGCCCTTGCAAACATGCAGCAGAACGCCACCATCCCGACAGGCGCATGCAATTGCCCCCAACAGAATGTGTCATGAAGAAGCACAGGAATCCGGCCCGATGAGCGCCTCAGAGTCAGGCACCGCCTCCTCCAGACAATCGGCCTGGGTAATTCCCGCTGCCCTGCAGACGGCCTACCGGCGCTATGTCGTCGAACAGCATGGGCGCTTCCTGCTGGCGATCAATTTCATCGCCATGATCGCCTACGACCTCTACGTCTTCGCCGATGCCCTGCTGATCCCCGATATGGCGCTGGAGTCGCTGTTGCTACGCGGAGGGCTGAGCCTGATCGGTCTGGTCAACATCTATCTGGTGTTCTACCGCTACCGCAACGTGCTGCTGATGGACATGCTGATGCCGGTGCATGACATCATCTCCACCATCGCCTGGTTCGAACTGCTCAAGCGCAGCAGCTCACCCGACGTGCCCACCTTCGTCTACGCCTCGGTGGTGTTCATCATCCTGGCCAACCTGGGGGCGCGCTACAGTTTCCGCGGCATCCTCGCCTGCTCCACGGCCATTTCGGCGATCATCCTGTACAACCAGTGGCTGCTGCATGATGGCCAGAGCAAGCCGGTGCTGGTGTTCAGCATCGCCTACCTGCCGGTGCTGCTGTTCAGCCTGTTCATCAGTTGGACCAATATCAACGGTGTGCGCCGCGCCTTTCTCGACGATCAGGAAAAGCAGCGCCAGCGTGACGAACTAGCGGAGCTCAATCTGCGCCTGAGCGAACAGGCCAGCACCGACGCGCTGACCTGCGTCGGCAACCGCCGCGCCTTCGACCTCGCCCTGGAAGATCACTGGCAGCAGATGCAGCGCAACGGCCGGCCCTTCGCCCTGCTGTTGCTGGACATCGACTTCTTCAAGCCCTTCAACGACCACTACGGTCATCAGGTCGGCGACCAGTGCCTGTGCGAGGTCGCCCGCTGCATCAGCGCCGGCCTGCGGCAGGGTCAGGGCAATGTGTACCGCTATGGCGGCGAAGAGTTCGTCGTGCTCCTGCAGATCGCCGATGTCGGAGAGCTGAACGCCCTGGCCGAGCGCTTGCGCGAGCAGGTGGCCAATCTCGGCCTCGAGCATCCGCACCGTCCCGATGAGCTGAATCGCCTGACCATCAGCATCGGCGCCTGCACCACCCAGGCAACGGGCGTGCAGCAGGCCCATGACCTCTTCGCCCAGTGCGACCGCCTGCTCTATCAAGCCAAGCAACGAGGACGCAATCGCGTGTGTACTCAAGAGCAGCAACGCCAGGACGACTCAGGGACACTCATGAAAGTCGCACAAGAAACCGCGCCACCACTGGCATCTTTACAACCGCAAACGCCAGCGGATTGACGACAAAAAACAAGCACCGTTGCTTCCGATCAAAAGATCATCCCGCAGAGACAGATAACCTTTGCCCAGTGCTGGCGAAACCAAACCTGCAACTCATGGCTTATGACCTAGGCTGTAGTGAGCCAATCGGAGCAAAGGTTATGGCGGTCTACTTGCTCATTGACTAAAGAAATCCACTGAACACGCGACAAAGCTCATAGACCGGTTCATTAACGCATCTCAATGCGAGAGAACCTGGCCCAAACCGAACCGGCAACAGGTAATGCGAACAATGCAATGGAGTGCACTCAGCCTTCCTAGAAGAAGAGCATTAAGGCCTCTCGATAGCGGCCGTTTGCAATCGTCGTACAGCTCAACTGCCGACACTTCAACTTTGGACGACAAGGCTTGCTGATCATGCTTAAAAATGCCCCGCTGAGCGTAAAGCTCCTCCTCATACTGACCTTTCCATTACTCGGCTTTCTGGCCTTCGCGGGAATGTACGTTGCCGGCAAGTACCAGACGCTGAGCGAAATGAACCACACGGTGATCGCCAGCTCTACCGCCCAGGAAATCAGCAACCTGGTCACCGCTCTGCAGCGTGAGCGCGGTGCCAGTGGCGTATTTCTTGGTAGCAAGGGAACCTCCATGGGCGATGCCCTGAAGCAATTCCGCCTCGACAGCGACAAGACCACCAAACAGGTACAAGCACTATCGGCAGATGCCACGGCAGGCCTGGAGCAGGTGCTCAAAGACCTCACGACCATCAGCACCCTGCGTGAGCAGGTCGATAAGCTCACGATCAACAGTGGTGAATCCGGCACCCGCTATACCGACCTGATCAAATCCCTGATCGGTTACACCCACTCCTTGGAAGCCAGCGTCAGTGCGCCGCAGATTCTGCGCGCGCTCGGCGCGCTCAACCAGTTCGTGGAAATGAAGGAGCGTGCCGGGCGTGAACGCGCCTTGCTGGGCCTGGCCTTCGCTCAGAACCAGATCAACGCCGATCTACTGTCACGCTTGAGTCGCAACCTTGGCGAGTTCTCTGCCTATCAGGACGCATTCCAGCGCAGGGCTCAAACTGACTTCAAGCGCAAGCTGGACGAGGCACTCCAACAGCCCGCCGCACAGGCCGCTAGCAGCCTGCAGCGCAAGGCACTGGAAACACCGCTGGGCGAGGCACTGGGTACAAAACCCGAAGAGTGGTTCAAACAGTCCACCGCACGCATCGACCTCATGCTGCAGGTAGAAAAAGAACTGGGGCAGAATGTCGGCCTCCTCGCCAGCAAGGCCCATACAGAAGCCGTAAGCGGACTGTGGCTGACCATCGGGGTCATATTCGGCGTACTGACTGCAGTGCTGGTGCTCTCCTTCCTGATCATCCGCAACATCAAATCGGCCGTCAGCGACGTCAACAACACCCTGATCGCCCTGTCGGGAGGCGACCTCACTGTCCATACCCATTACGATGGCCACGACGAGTTCGGCGTGATCGCCCACAACCTCGACAACATGGCGCAGCAGATCAAGGACGTGATCCAGGAGATCGGCGGCACCGCCGCACAGGTCGCCATCGCCGCGGAGGAATCGTCGGCCGTGGCGCTGCAGACCAGCCAGAACGTGGCGCAGCAGCGCCAAGGCACCGACCAGGTCGCCACCGCCATCAACGAGATGAGCGCCACGGTCAAGGATGTCGCCCGCAGCACCACCGAGGCGGCCGAGATGTCACGTCAGGTCAATGACAACACGCTGCAGGGCAAGGCCGAAATCGAAGATACCGTGCGCCTGGTACAGGCCTTGTCGACTCAGGCCGAGCAGACCGCACAGATCATCCTCGACCTGAAGAAGGAGAGCGATGCCATTTCCTCGGTGCTCGACGTCATCCGTGGTGTTGCCGAGCAGACCAACCTGCTGGCGCTCAACGCCGCTATCGAGGCAGCCCGTGCCGGCGAGCAGGGCCGCGGCTTCGCCGTGGTCGCCGACGAGGTGCGCCAGCTGGCGCAGAAGACGCAGGACTCCACCGTCAGCATCCAGCAGATGATCAACAAGCTGCAAAGCGGCTCGGATCGTGCTGCCAGCTCCATGCAGGAAACCCTGAACAAGGCACAGGCCGGCGCCAGCAACGTGGTCAAGGCGGGCGAGTTGCTGGTGCAGATCGCCGATGGCATCGCCAGCATCAGCGACCGCAACATCCAGGTGGCTTCCGCTGCCGAGGAACAGAGCCTGGTGTCGGAAGAGATCAACCGCAACGTCAACGACATCAACGATCTGGTCATCCAGGTAAGCGCGGCGGCCGAGCAGACTGCCGTGAACAGCCGTGAGCTGGCCAGCCTGGCCGATCATCAGCAGCAACTGGTTCGTCGCTTCAAGGTGGCCTGATCGATCCAGGGCCAGGTGGAAACACCTGGCCCATCAGCTCATACCTGCCCGGCCCGCCGCGCAGCCGTGCGTGACAGGGCAGCCCAATCCAGATGCCCCTCGCCGTGCGCCAGGCTCTCGATATGGGCATCGCGCAAGGCGCTGGCCAGCGGCAAGGACACATTGGCCTGCTCCGCAGCCGCCAACGCCAGACGCACATCCTTCAGGCCCAGCGCCAACTTGAAGCCTGCCGGCTCGAAGCGTTCCTCGGCGATGGCCTTTCCGTAGCCTTGGTAGACCGGCGCGGCGAATACCGTCGAGGTGACCAGTTCGAGAAAGTCCGCCTTCGCCACACCATGGCCCTGCGCCAGGGTCGCCGCCTCGCCCATGCTGCCGATGGCGCTGGCGATCATGAAATTCACCGCCAGCTTGGCCGCATTGGCCTGCTCGGGCCGTTCCCCCAGCACCCAGGTCTTCTGCCCCAGCACCTCGAACAACGGCTGTACTGCTTGCAAGGCCTGGTGCGAACCCGCCGCCAGGATATTGAGTTGCCCGGCCTCGGCCACGTTTACCCGGCCAAGCACCGGCGCGGCGACGTAGTCGATACCACGCGCCTGGTGCAGCGCGGCCAGCTCCACAGCCAGAGCGACCGAGACGGTCGCCATGTTGACGTGAATCGCACCGGGTCTGAGCGCCGCCAGCACGCCCATGTCCAGCACGGTGCTGCGTGTGGCCTCGTCGTCGGCCAGCATCGAGATCAGCACATCCACCCCCGCCCCTGCTTCGGCCGGCGTCGACACGACCTGACCACCGCGCTCGTGCAAGGCCTGGGCAGGCGCTGGCGAACGATTCCAGGCCCGCACGGTGTGGCCGGCCGCCAGCAGATTGGCCGCCATCGGCAAGCCCATGGTGCCAAGGCCAAGGAAACCGATATTCATCAACACCTCCTAAAATTGGAATCGATCGATTCCCAAATAGTGAAAAAAATCAGCCCAGCATGGCCAATGCCGTGTCCACCACGGCGTGCATGACAGGCCGAGTACGCCCGGCCTTACCCACCAGACGCATCCCCTGGATCAGGCACAGCAGCGTCCGGGCAGCCACCTCGCAATCCACCTGCTGGGCGATGGAACCATCCTCCTGGCCGTGTCGGATCAGCTCGGCAAGGAGGGCTTCGTTGCGTTCGAGAGCGGCCCGGATATGCCGTGCAACCGGCGCGGGAAAGGTCGACAGCTCGGCCGTGCTGGCCACCACCAGGCAGCCTTGCCGACCCTGAGCCCCACAGGCGGAATCGGCATAGAACTGCAACAGCCGGCGCAGCCGTTGCAGCCCCGTGCCCTGATCGCCGATGGCCTGACGCAGCTTCTCGCCACGCTGCGTGCGATAACGCTCGAAGGCGGCGAGGTAGATCGCCTGCTTGTCCTTGAAAGCCTTGTACAGACTGCCCTGCGCCAGGCCGGTAGCCTGCGCCAGATCGCTGATCGAGGTGCCGTGGTAGCCGCGCTCGCTGAACACGCGCACGGCCTGGTCGAGTACTACATCCAGGTCGAATTCGCGCGGCCGGCCACGGCTGCGTGTGCGGGTGGGACTCGATGACGGCGAAGACATGTTCAAGATACCGGCCTATTGGAAATGATCGATTCCAAATTAAGGCAGCAGCCGCCGGAAGTAAAGCGACATGCTTGCAGACTGCTCGCCGCACCAGGCTAGCGGCAGAGACTCGGCTCCGCTGACGGCTCGTCAACGACCCGATTGCCGGTTTCCGGCATGCCCAGCCAGAGCAGCAGGAACGCTAAGGCGGCGATACCGGCCAGGGTCATGAACGCCGCATCATAGCCGGCGCCCTGCACCAACAGCCCGGCCAGGCCGGGGCTCAGCGCGGCGCCGAGGCCGAAGGCGGTGGACAAGGCCCCGAGGCTGACGTTGAAGCGCCCGGTGCCCTGGGTCAGATCCTTGACCACGATGGGCAGCAGCGCGCCGAACAGCCCGGCGCCGATGCCGTCGAGCAACTGCACGGCCACCAGCCAGTAGGGATCATCGGACAGGGTATAGAGCGCACCGCGCAACGGCAGGATCAGAAAACCGGCCATCAGCAGCGGCTTGCGCCCCCAGCGGTCAGCCTTGAGCCCCACTAGCATGGCCATCGGCACCATCACCAGTTGCGCCGCGACGATGCAGGCCGAGGTCAGTGGCGTGGCCATCTGCAGGTTGATCGCCGACAGCTTCTGGCTGACCAGCGGCAGCATGGCGGCGTTAGCCAGATGGAACAGCGCGCAGCACAGGGCGAAGATCAGCAGCGGCCGGCTGCTCAGCAACACCTGCCAACCTGAAGCCTGCTCATGAGGCAGCATCGGCACGAAACCACGGGCCACCTCATGATCGATGGCGCGAGCCGACACCCGGCTGACGGCGACGATGCTGCCGACCGTCATCGCCGCCATCAGGTAGAACACCGCGACCGGGCCGAACAGGTAGGCGAAACCACCGGCCAGCAATGCGGAACAGGCGTTGCCGGCATGGTTGAAGCTCTCGTTGCGCCCAATGCGCTGGGTGAAGGCCGCTGGGCCGGTGATGCCGAGAGAGATCGCCGCGATGGCCGGCGCGAACACCGAACCGGCAATGGCACTGATGGCCTGCGTCGCCGCCACCCAGCCGAAGTCGGTCAGCCAGGGCAACAACAAGCAACTGCCGGTCACCACCAGCGCTGCGACAACCACCACCGCGCGCTTCGCCGTCGTCCTGTCGATCAGCGCGCCGGCCGGCGTTTGCGTCAGCAAGGCGCTGATACCGGTCAGGCTCATCACCAGGCCAATGCTGGCCGGCTCCCACTGGTGCACGGCCAGCAGGTAGATCGCCAGGTAAGGGCCCAGGCCATCGCGTACATCGGCGAGGAAAAAGTTGAGCCAGTCCAGAGAGAGGGCGTTACGCCGGTCGTAATGGCTGTTATCCAATTGAAGACGCTCGCAGGGCAGGAGTTTGGATGAAGCGATGATTCATAGAGTCGAATCGCCCGCTTCGGTGCCCTGCTCTCCGCGAATTTTGCGTGCTCTTCAGCAAGCGAGACGAACGGCACCGAATTTGCTCAGCAGCGGATATCCGACACGACCTGCCTAGGAGGCAACATGAAAGTCGAAACTGGAGTCACGAACCTCTTCAGTAGCCAACGTACGCAAACTCACGCCAACAAAAGTGACGGCCAATCGAACGCGTTCGCCAATATCCTCGCGGAAAAAATGCAGGCCGCCCCCGGCAAGTCAGCTTCCGCCACAACCGGCGACAACGACGTGAGCAAGCAGTACGACTTCACCCATATGTCACGCAACGAGTTGCTCGAAAAGGTGAATGGCCTGATCCAAAGCGGTGACCTCACGCTCGACGACACTACCTCGCTGCTGGGTTTCATGGGCTCATCGCCCTTGCTCAAGGTCAACTATGACGGGCTGCCGCTGGAAAACGGCGATGTGCCGATGAACGTCTTCGAGCAGATCAAGGCGAGCATGGAAGGCGCACGCTCACGCAACGAAACCGGTAGCGTCGAAGGCTTGCAACGTGCGCTCGACGCTCTGATGAAGTTCCAGAAGAGCAACATCGCAGTACAGGCCTGATCGACCACGCGGTGAGCACAACGGCATGGATTCGCCGCCCGACGGCAGCGATTGGCCAGTAGATGGGGAAGTTTTGCCGCCACAGTCAGCCACGGCTGACAGTCGCACTGACGAAAAAAGGGCCGCAACGCCAGGCGTTGCGGCCCTTTTTCATCCTACAGAGCGACTCAGTACTGCAATTGTCCCGGTACCCAGTTGGTGCCGGCCAGCGGTACGCGGGCCATGGCGGCGGCTTCCACGGTCAGGGCCACCAGATCCTCGGGGTCGAGGTTGTGCAGGTGCGACTTGCCGCAGGCGCGGGCCATGGTCTGCGCTTCCAGCACCAGCACGCGCAGGTAGTTGGCCAGGCGGCGACCGGCGGCGACCGGGTCGAGGCGCTTGGACAGCTCCGGATCCTGGGTGGTGATACCGGCCGGGTCTTTGCCGTTCTGCCAGTCGTCGTAGTAGCCGGCGGCCGAACCGATGGCTTTCAGTTCCTCGTCCAGACGTGGATGGTTGTCGCCGAGGGCGATCAACGCAGCGGTGCCGATTGCCACGGCGTCGGCCCCCAGGGCCATGGCCTTGGCCACGTCGGCGCCGGTGCGGATGCCGCCGGAGACGATCAGTTGCACCTTGCGGTGCATGTCCATCTCCTGCAGAGCCTGCACGGCCTGCGGGATGGCCGAGAGAATCGGGATGCCGACGTGTTCGATGAACACTTCCTGGGTCGCCGCAGTGCCGCCCTGCATACCGTCGAGCACGATCACGTCAGCGCCGGCCTTCACCGCCAGCTTGACGTCGTAGTACGGGCGGCTGGCGCCGATCTTCACGTAGATGGGTTTTTCCCAGTCGGTGATCTCACGGATCTCGGCGATCTTGATCGCCAGGTCGTCCGGGCCGGTCCAGTCCGGGTGACGGCAGGCGCTGCGCTGGTCGACGCCAATCGGCAGGGTGCGCATGCCCGCGACGCGCTCGGTGACCTTCATGCCCAGCAGCATGCCGCCGCCGCCCGGCTTGGCGCCCTGACCGAGGACGATCTCGATGGCATCGGCCTTGCGCAGATCGTCCGGGTTCATGCCGTAGCGCGACGGCAGGTACTGGTAAACCAGGTTCTGCGACTGGCCACGCTCTTCCGGGGTCATGCCACCGTCGCCGGTGGTAGTGCTGGTGCCGGCGATGGTGGCGCCACGGCCGAGGGCTTCCTTGGCCTGGGCCGACAGCGCACCGAAGCTCATGCCGGCAATGGTCACCGGGATCTTCAGGTGGATCGGCTGCTTGGCGAAGCGGTTGCCCAGCACCACGTCGGTGCCGCACTTCTCGCGGTAGCCTTCCAGCGGATAGCGCGACATGGAGGCGCCGAGCAGCAGCAGGTCGTCGAAGTGCGGCAGCTTGCGCTTGGTGCCGCCGCCGCGGATGTCATAGATGCCGGTCTCGGCGGCACGCTGGATTTCCTGGATGGACAGGCGGTCGAAGGTGGCGGACTCGCGCAGCACCGGGGTGATTTTTTCGCTCATTGCAAATTCCTCTTCGGGCAGGGGTGCGCGATCAGTACGCCGAGGCGTTGTCGACCTTGAAGTTGTACAGCTGACGGGCCGAGCCGTAGCGCTTGAAGCTGGCCGGGTCTTCGTCGAAGCCGGCGCGGTTGAGCAGTTCGGCCAGTTCTTCCAGGTGCTCGGGGCGCATGTCCTTCTCGATGCAGTCCGAGCCCAGCGACTTGACCGTGCCCTTGACGTAGATGCGCGTCTCGTAGAGCGAATCGCCCAGCGCGTCACCGGCATCGCCGCACACCACCAAGCGCCCGGCCTGGCCCATGAAGCAGCTCATGTGGCCGATGCTGCCGCCGACGACGATGTCGACACCCTTCAT
Organism: Pseudomonas sp. C11; assembly: GCF_034683865.1. Taxonomy (NCBI): domain Bacteria; kingdom Pseudomonadati; phylum Pseudomonadota; class Gammaproteobacteria; order Pseudomonadales; family Pseudomonadaceae; genus Pseudomonas; species Pseudomonas sp. C11. Next base: position 111,431 of record NZ_JAWIIP010000014.1, on the reverse strand, counting down.
CGAGATGCCGCAACGCGCGCCGGCGTCGCCTTCGATCACCAGCAGGCCGCCATGGGCAGTGGCGCCGGCCGCCTGCGAGGCGCTGCCCTTGATGCGCACCATGCCGCTCATCATGTTCTCGGCCACGCCGACACCGACGTTGCCGTGGATGGTGACGCTGGCCTTCTGGTTCATGCCGGCGCAGTAATAGCCGGCGTGGCCGTCGATCTCCACGCTCAGTGCTTCGTTCAGTCCCACGGCGAGGTTGTGCTTGCCGCCCGGGTTGCTCACCACCCACTCGCGCTCGGTGAGGGTCTTGGCCTGCTCGTGCAGGGCCTGGTTCAGGTCGCGCACGGTGGCGCTGGAAAGGTCGATGGTTTTCATGATGTGGTCTCCAACTCGCGAAATCAGGCGCTGCGTTCCCAGATATACATGGTGGCCGGTTCCGGCTCCCACACCTTGGCCTTGTCGATGCCCGGCAGGGTCGACAGGGCCTGGTATTCGGAGGCCATGGCCACGTAGTCGTCGGTCTCGGCGAGGATCGCCGGCTTGCAGGCGATGGGGTCGCGGATCACCGCGAAACCGTCGCGGGTGCCGATGGCGAAGGTGAAGAAGCCATCGAGGTCTTCCAGCGAATGGTCGAGCGCTTCCTTCAGCGAATCGCCCTGGCGCAGGCGCCAGGTCAGGTAGCCGGCGGCGACCTCGGTGTCGTTCTCAGTCTCGAACTCGATGCCGTGGCGGCGCAGCTCCTGGCGCAGACGGAAGTGGTTGGACAGCGAGCCGTTATGCACCAGGCACAGATCCTGGCCGGTGGAAAACGGGTGGCTGCCCTCCATGGTCACCGCGCTCTCGGTGGCCATGCGGGTGTGGCCGATGATGTGGCTGCCCTTCATCTTGGCCAGCGAGAAGCGCTCGGAGATTTCCTTCGGCAGGCCCATGCCCTTGAGGATCTCGATGCTCTGGCCGACGCTCATCACGCGCACGGCCGGCGCCAGCTCGGCGAGCACGGCACGTACCGCCGCCTCGTCGGCATTGGTCTTGAGCACGGCGGCGCTGGCGTTCTGAAACCAGTCCAGCGAGCAGCCCAGGCGGCCTTCCAGCTCGCCCATCAGGGCCTTGAAGTCATAGCCGGCTACCGTGCTCTGCAGGGTCAGCTTGATCCAGCCGTCCTTCACCTCATCGCCGTAGATGGCGAAGCCGGCGCTGTCCGGGCCACGGTCGGTCATGGCCAGCAGCATGGGTTCGAAGAGCGCACCGAGCTGGTTTTCCAGCGCCGGGTTCTTCAGGTACAGACCTACGATTCCACACATAGAAAAGTCCTCATCACCTCCCTTTGGGGAGGCTCGTTCAGGGGCGTTGGCGTGTGCCCGCGCGGGCGGGCGTTCGGCTAGAAGAATTCGGTGTAGCGCTCGATTTCCCAGTCGGAGACATGGCGGCTGTACTCGACCCACTCCATGCGCTTGAGCTTGAGGAATTCGTCGACGATCTCGGCGCCGAGCACCTCGCGGAACAGCGGGTCGGCCTGCAGCGCATCACAGGCTTCCTTGAGCGATTGCGGCAGGGTGTCGATGCCGCGTGCGGCGATCTCCTCCAGGCTGAGCTTGTAGAGGTTCTCGTTGCAGGCCTTGCCCGGATCGAGCTGGCGATCGATGCCGTCGAGGCCGGCGGCGATGATCGCGGCAGTGACCAGATAGGGGTTGCAGCCAGCGTCCGGCAGGCGGAACTCGATGCGCCCGTAGGGGATGCGCAGCATCGCCGAGCGGTTGTTGTCGCCATAGGCAATGAAGGCCGGTGCCCAGGTCGCACCGGACAGCGAGCGGCCGACGACCAGGCGCTTGTAAGAGTTCACCGTTGGCGCGGCGAAGGCGCACAGCGCCGGGCCATGCGCCAGCAAGCCGCCAAGGAAGTGATAGGCCAGCTTGGACAGGCCCATGCCGCTCGGGTCGCTGGCGTCATGAAACAGGTTCTTGCTGGTGCCGTTGCCGATCGACAGGTGGAAGTGCATGCCGTTGCCGGCGCGGCGCGGATCCGGCTTGGGCATGAACGAGCAGATCATGCCCAGGTCGTTGGCGATCTCGCCGGCGGCCATGCGGAAGAAGGTGAAGCGATCCGCCGACTCCATGGCATCGCTGTAGGTGTAGTTGATCTCGAACTGGCCGCAGGCGTCCTCGTGGTCGATCTGATAGATGTCGAAGCCGACCGGCTGCAGCGCCTCGGTGAGCTTTTCCAGGAACACGCGCGAACGCGACAGGCCCTTGTAGTCGTAGCAGGGCTTCTCCAGCTTGTCGCTGGCATCGACCGGCACCAGCTTGCCCTCGGCGTCGCGGCGGAACAGGCTGAATTCCGGCTCCAGGCCGGTGTTCAGTGTCCAGCCCCGATCCGTCAGGCGCTGCACCTGCTGTTGCAATACATAGCGGGTGTCGTAGGGATGCGGCTGGCCGTTGACATGGCCGACGCACACCACGCGCCCATAACCTGGCTGCCAGGGCACCGGCATCAACGTGGACAGGTCGCCACGCGCCATGAAGTCAGGGCCGTGCGGCTCCATGCCCATGCCCCAGATGGCGAACCCGGCGAAACCGGCGCCCTCCTCGGCTACGGCCTTGAGCCCCGAGACCGGCACCGACTTGGTCTTGGCCGCGCCGTGGATGTCGACGAACTGGGCCAGCACGTACTTGATGCCGTGCTGGTCGATGATTTTCTGGGTTTCGCTGGGCAACATGGTTGGGGCCTCCGGTGGCGTCGCCATTATTCCGCTAGGGAATTTTAATTTCCCCAAAAGAAATGCAAGCAGCTTGCCAACTGAGTAACCCAGCCCCCCTCAAGGCGCAAACCCGCGTCTTTCTTCTATCTGAGGAGGAAAAATGCTTTCATACGAGGAAATTCCCACGGTGAAAATGCACCGAAGCAAGGCATCCCGCACATTCCTGGTGCGAATTTTTTATTCATAGGAAGACAAAAGCGCGCATGACGACCTCGACGGAAACTCCTCCCCGCCTCAAGCTCGAGCAGTACCTGGGCATGCAGATTCGCCGCCAGCGCCAGGCCCAGGAATTGAAGATCGCCGACGTGGCTCGCATTGCCGGGATTAGCCAAGGCATGCTGAGCAAGATCGAGAACGCCCAGGTTTCCACCAGCCTCGACACCCTCAGCCGTCTGTGCGACGTGCTCGGCATGCCCATGTCCAAGCTGTTCAGCCAGTACGATCAGCAAGGTGGCAGCGCCCTGCTGGTGAAAGCCGGCGAAGGCCTCGAAGTGGTGCGCCGTGGCACCGACAAGGGTCATACCTATCGTCTGCTCAACCACACCCGTGGGCCGAAGAAGAGCTTCGAGGCTTATATGGTCAGCATGGACGACGCCAGCGAGGAGTTCCCCACCTTCGCCCACCCCGGCACCGAGTTCCTCCATCTGCTCGAAGGTGAACTGGTGTACCGCCACGGCAACCAGCTCTACCCGATGCAGGCCGGCGACAGCCTGACCTTCGACGGCGAAGTGCCGCACGGGCCAGAGAAGCTGGTGAAAGTGCCGATCCGCCTGCTGTCGATCATGAACTACGGGGCGGATTGAGCCGGCCATGCAGTCGCCCCAAGCTTTAAGGCATGGGCTGTCTGTCCGCGATCACACTGGAAACGCTTGACTTAGAGCGCGCTCGAACCTCTAGGCTGCCCTCATGGAAACGCATCTGAGCATCGACGAAGTCGCCAAACGCACGGGCTTGACGGCCCACACCCTGCGCTATTACGAGCGCATCGGGCTAATCGCGCCAATCGGCCGGGCAGCCGGAGGGCAACGCCGTTATGCGGCATCGGACATGGCCTGGATCGAATTCCTGCTGCGCTTGCGAACCACGCGCATGCCTATCGGCAAGATGCAGACGTTCGCAAAGCTACGCGGCGCTGGGGACTCGACGGTCAAGGATCGTCGCCAGATGCTGGAAGGACATTTAACGCAAGTCCTTGCAGAAATCGAGGCGATGCAACAGGCCGCGAACGCACTGCAAAGCAAGATCGAGCACTACCGCTCGCTCGAGCAGCCCTCGGCGCCGGACTCAATCGACGAGGAAGGACATGCTGATGAACGCCAACGATGATCGCTACACCCGTGGACTCGCCAAACTACAGGAAATAGACGGCCACGCCGGTGAGGCCGTGCTGGATAGCCTGGCCGATATCGCCCCGGACTTCGCCCGCTACCTGATCGAATTCCCCTTCGGTGACATCTATTCCCGTCCCGGCCTGGATTTGAAAAGCCGGGAAATCGCCGTGGTCGCGGCGCTGACCGCGCTCGGCAATGCCGCCCCGCAACTCAAGGTGCATATCCAGGGAGCGCTCAATGTCGGCGTGAGCCGCAGCGAAGTCGTCGAGACCATCATGCAGATGGCGGTCTATGCCGGCTTCCCTGCAGCCCTCAATGGCCTGGCGGCGGCCAGGGAGGTCTTCGCGCTGGCAGAACCAGCGCGCTGATCGGCGCCATGCAGGGCCTCCGATCAACGCCAGCCTGAGATACCCCAGTTCTAGGCCCGCTCGGTTTCCCGCAGTTGCTGGCTCAGGCCGTCGCAACTGCTCGACCACTCCAGCAGCCACTGTGGCAAGGGTGGCGACCGCTCATCCAGGCCCAGTTCACGGGCGAATTCGGCGGGCGCCACATTGCCCTTCGGCCCACGGAACAGCCCGCGCATGACCACCACGGCGATGACCCGCTGATCCTTGACGAAGCGATGCTCGACGAAGCTCCACTTGTCGTCCCAGCCGAGCATGCGTGTGTGGATCTCGAAGCGCTCGAACAGCTTCAGTTCACGGCGGAACTTGCCACACACATCACCGACGACGGGCAGCGCACGGTGGCGCAGGGCCACGCGAAAGGCGCCGCTGCGCAGCACGTAATCCATACGCCCGACATCGGCCAGGGTGAAATAACGACCATTGGTGACGTGCCGGTTGAAGTCCAGATCCAGCGGCCAGACCCGCAGGCGCACCACGGTGGTGGCGAGCCCTGGCACCGGCCGCCGCCAGGGACGGCGCAGCAACATCAGCAAGAGGCGAAACCATAGGTTCATGCGGCGAACACCTGTTTGAATGACGAGGGCCGCACTCTAAGCAGCGAGCTTGCGCTAAGGTAGGTGCAGAAATGACCAATACCACGCTGATTACGCAACGGAGTGTCCATGCACGTCACCTTGCTGCTGGCCGAACACAGCTCACTGGCCAGCGCCGCCCTGGCCCTGGAGGTGCTGGATGCGGCCAATCGCTTCGCCCAGCCAGCCGCAGCCCCCTTCACCATCAGCGTGGCATCGCTGGACGGACAGCCGGTGGCCAACGCACTGGGTAGAGCGATGCCGGTGGACATGGCGCTGGACGCTGTGGCGAAAACCGATCTGGTGCTGATCCCCGGTTTTCTCTTCAGCCTGCGCGAGGCGCTGCCAGGGTTCGAGCGCCACGCCGGCTGGCTACGCCGTCAGCATGCCCAGGGAGCGGTCGTCACCTCGATGTGCACGGCCACCTTCATGCTGGCCGAGGCGGGCCTGCTCGACGGTGTCGAAGCCACCACCCATTGGGCCTTCGCTGACCTGCTGCGACGCCGCTACCCTGAAGCCCGCGTGGACGAGCGACGCATCCTCTGCGAGGACGGTCGGGTGATCACCAGTGCCGGGGCGAGTGCGGCGATGGACTTGCTGCTGCACCTGATTCGCCGCTTCGCCTCGCGCGAGCTGGCGCAGCAATGCAGCCGCTACCTGCTGATCGATAACGTGCGCAGCGAGCAGTCCGTCTACATCAGCTGGTCGCTGCCACGCGGCCATGGCGACGAAGCGATTCTGCGCGTGCAGGACTGGATGGAGGCGCACTTCACCGAGCCGTGCGGTATCGACGAGTTGGCCACGCGCTTCGGCTTCGGCGAGCGCAACTTCAAGCGCCGCTTCAAGGACGCCACCGGTCACGCGCCGTTGGCCTATCTGCAGGCCTTGCGCCTGGAGAAGGCCAAGGAATTGCTGGAAACCACCCGCCTGAGCATCGAGACGATCACCAGCCGGGTGGGCTACGAGGACAGCAACTCGTTCCGCCGCCTGTTCTGCCAGCGCGTCAGTATCTCACCGACAGCCTTTCGCAAGCGCTTCCAGCGAATACCAGACAGCTCTGAACATGGGGGAGAAGCGACGCGGTGAAGATCCCCCCACAGGCAACCGATCGCCCAGCACGCAACTGTGGGCACCGCGCGTGCTGATCATCATCGTGAGCCCAGATGGCGCTCTATATCAGTTGCCCCGCCGCCACCAATGGCCTGGCCATCACACGTTCAGGCTCCGAACGGCAGGAGAGGCCTGGCTCAGCCACTGCTGCAGCTCCTGCGCCGAAAGCGGTCTGGAAAACAGGTAGCCTTGCCCCACCGGATAACCCTGCTCGCGCAGTAGCTGGTGCTGCGCCTCGTTTTCCACGCCTTCGGCCACCACCGTCAGATGCAGGCTCTTGCCAATACCCAGAATGGCGTTACTCAAGGCACGAGTCGCTTCGTCATGCTCCAGGTCGCAGACGAAGCTGCGATCGAGCTTCAATTCCGATATGGGCAGTCGTCGCAGATAACTGAGGCTGGAGTAGCCGGTACCAAAATCGTCCATCGACAGGCGGATGCCCTGCCGATGCACCTCATCGAGGACTTTCATGGTGCTGGGGTTGTTGTCCACCAGCATGCTTTCGGTCAGTTCCAGAGTCAGATCCTCTGGCTGCAAGGCATTGGCCCGTAGGGTCGTAGCCAACAGGTTCGGCAAGTCGAGGTTGTGGAAACTGGTGGGCGACAGGTTTACCGACATGGCAGGTATACGCAGGCCTGCAGCGCGCCACTCGGCCAATTGCCGGCAAGCCTCCTGCACGGCCCAATGCCCCAGTTCAACGATCAGGCCGCAATCCTCGGCCAAGGCGATGAAGCGCACGGGCGGAATTTCACCCAACTCCGGGTGCGTCCAGCGCGCCAGCGCTTCGACACCATAGAGTTCGCCACTGGCCATATCGATCTGCGGTTGGTAATGCAGGCGCAATCCACCCTGCTTGATCGCCTGGCGCAAGGCGCTTTCCATCTGCAGGCGCTCCTGGGCCAGCCGGTTGATTTCGCTGCTGTAGAAATGAAAATGCCCTCGCCCGCTGCTTTTGGCCTGGTACATGGCCATGTCCGCGCGGCTCATCAGCGTCTCCATGTCTCGGCCGTCATTGGGATACATGGCGATACCGATGCTGCCGGAAATCTGCAGGCTGGTTCCGATCAGGCTGAACGGCTCCGCCAGCAATTGCAGCAGACGCTCGGCCACCGCGGTCGCGTCGTTGGCATCGCAACCCGGCAAGACCACGACGAACTCATCACCTGACTGCCGCCCGGCGATGTCCGATTCGCGCAGGACGCCCTGGATACGGGCAGCGACCTGACGCAGCAGATCGTCGCCGGCCGAATGCCCGAGCGAGTCATTGACGTGCTTGAAGCGGTCGAGGTCGATGAACAACACCGCCAGGTTCCCACCTTCGCGGGTGACGGTGGCAATGGCCTGATCCGCACGGGCCTGCAGCAGGCTGCGGTTGGGCAGGCCGGTGAGGGCATCGTAGAACGCCAACTGGCGTATGCGCCGACGGGTCTGTTCGCGCTCCAGCGCCAGTCCGCACAGATGCTGGCACGCCTCGACCAGGCGCCGGTAGAACTGCATCGAGCAATCCTGCGGTGTGCGCCGGAAGTAGAAGGCGAAGGTGCCAACGACCCTATCCTGCGCATTGAGCACTGGCGCCGACCAGCATCCGCGTAGGCCCAGTGGCAGAACCAGATCACGGTAATCGGCCCAGAGGGGATCGCTGGCGATGTCATCGACCCAAACGGGCTCCTTGCGCCAGGCGGCTGTCCCGCATGAGCCGACGGCCGGCCCGATCGCCACGCCATCAAGTTTCTGCTGGTACTCCAGCGCCAGGCTTGGCGCCGCCAGAGGGTGCAGCAGGCCATTCTCGTCCACCTCGAGAATCGAGGCGACCACCTCGGGCGCGATGCGCTCGACCTCTTCGCAGATCAGCTCCAGCACCTCGGTCAGCGGCCGCTCACGGGCCATGGCCTCCATGACGCTGTGCTGCAACACCTCGTGCATCTTGGCCTGGGTGATATTGGTGAGGATGGTCACCGTCATTTGCCACTGCCCGATATCGTCCATGATCGGGTTGCTGATGATATTGACCCAATAACGCTGCCCGTCCCTGCCCTCGACAATCTCCTCACGCTCCACCGGCAGGCCGGCTGCCAGCGTATCGCGATACTGCTGCGCATAAGCGGCGTCCTTTTCAGGAGCCAGCAGGCCAATGGGGCGACGCCCGAGCACTTCATCGGGCGCCCAGCCGAACATTCGACAGAACCCGGCATTGACATAGACGATGTACGGATTGGCATCGCTGATCATCACCGCCGAATCGCTGGCATCGGCCACCAGGGACAAGCGCCTGAGATGCTGTTGCTGCTCCTGCTCGTGCAGCAACCGCGTGGTGATATCGATGGCGATTTGCATGATCTGCCGCACCTGGCCGGCGTCATCCATGATCGGCATGTAGGTGGTCTGCAGCCAGCAACTGCGCCCTCCCTCGCGCAGACGCTCGACCTGCCCGCTGTAGGCCTCGCCCGCACACAAGGGCCGCCAGAAACGCTCGTGCGCCGCAGGCGCGGCGTCATCGGCACGGCAGAAGAATGCGTGGTGCTGCCCCGTCACTTGCTCCGCGCGATAACCGAACAGGGCCAGATAGTTGTCGTTGGCACGCATTAGCTGGCCGTCGAGGGCAAATTCGGCGATGGCCATGACCCGTTCCAATGCCGCCCATTGCGCATCAAGCAGTGTTTTCAAAATGAACGAACTCCACGGGTATACAAACGGTACGGTGACATAAACCCAGGGCCATGCAGAGCAACTGGTCACTCGCAACGCTGCAGGCTCTGCGGCCTGTCCACGCCTGTGCAGCGAGTCGGATCGGCGCCCGTCTTCTTGGCGCAATACTCATCGATTAAGCCTAGATCATCGCGTCAGGGTCGCGTGGTGGCGAAGTGCCGCGGCAACCTAACAGGCTGCACGTTAAGGTTCGCTTAAATCCCGCGCTGCCTCTTTCATCACTTGCGCCAATGCCTGGCGCCGGGCATCGGTCATGCGTGGTCGCGCCAGCGCGCAACTGAGGGCCCCCAGCGGCTGACCATCGCCATCGAGAATCGGCACTGCCAGGCCGGTGTAGCCCGGCAGGCGCTTGTCCACCAGGCCGCTGGCGTACCCCAGGCGCTTGACGCTGGGCAGGCTGGCGGCGATGTGCTGCACCTCCAGGCCGTAGTCCAGGCGCAGTGTGGCGGCGTTATGCGCGAGGATCTCGTTGCGCTGGCCGCGCCCGAGCCAGGCCAGCAGCACCTGCGAAGCCTGGCCAACCCCCATGGGGATGCGCCCACCTACGGCGCCGCTGTAACTCTGCACCGGCAGTTGCCCAGCCAGCATGTCCAGGCACAACACCTGATGACCGTCCGCCACCAATAAGAAGAAGGTATCGCCAAAGCGTTGCGCCAGACGCAGCAGCACCGGCCGCGCCCGTTCACGCAGGGCGCTGGCATTACCGGCCTGGGCACCAAGAGCGAAGAGTTCATAACCCAGCACGTAGCGCCCGCGCTGCGGAGCGCCACGCACGAAGCCCTGGCGACGCAGGTACTGCAGCAGGCGATAGGCGGTGGCCTGCGAACAGCCAAGCGCAGCACGCAGTTCATCCAGGCTGGCGCCCTGCTGACCGGTCGCGGCGATGAGGCGCAACAGCAGAAATGCCCGCTCCAGACTCTGGGTGCCATTCATGGCTTTTCTCACATGCTGATAAAGGAAGGCTGGCCAGTGCGATGCAAATTGCACGCCCCATCGCCCTGGGCATGCTCGTGGCTCCTTCCTTCGGTGCGCGTGGTGCACCCTATTCTGGAGCGCATGTATGTATCCGCAGATCGAGCAGGTAGCCAGTGACAAGCTGCCCGAGAACACCGAGGTCGCCATCATCGGCGGCGGCATCATCGGCGTTAGCACGGCTTATTGGCTGGCCCGCCGAGGTATTGCAGTGACGCTGCTGGAAAAGGGCCTGGTCGGTGCCGAGCAATCCTCGCGCAACTGGGGCTGGTGCCGCAGCATGGGCCGCGACCTGGCCGAAATCCCCCTGGCCATGGCCAGCCTGCACCTGTGGGATACCTGGCAAACGCACCTCGGTGAGGATCTGGGTTTTCGCCGCAGCGGCGTGCTCTACGCCTGCGAAAACCCACGCCAGCTGCAACAGCAGGCCGATTGGTTGCAGGCCGCCAGCGTCCATGGCGTGCACGCGCGACTGCTGGAAGGCAAAGAGCTGCTGCGGGTGATGCCCGAGGGCGCCGCCGCAGGCTGGAGCGGCGCGCTGCATACACCCAGCGATGGCCGCGCCGAGCCGCACCGCGCCAGTGCCGTGATCGCCCGCGCGGCACAACGCCTGGGCGCGCGCATCGTCACCGGCTGTGCGGTGCGCGGCCTGGATATCGCGGCGGGCAAGGTCACCGGCCTGTACAGCGAACGTGGCCGGCTGCGCTGCAGCAACGTGGTGCTGGCCGGCGGCGCCTGGTCGACGCTGTTCTGCGGCAACCTTGGCCTGCGCCTGCCGCAACTCAAGGTGGTGGCCTCGGTGCTGCGCACCGCACCGATGGCCGGTGGCCCGGAGCTGGCCGTGGGCGCCAGCCGCTACGCCTTTCGCAAGCGCGCCGACGGCGGCTATACGATTGCCCAGCGCAACGGCAACCTGGCGCCGATCACGCCGGACAGCTTCCGCTACCTGAGCGATTTTCTACCCGCGCTGAGCCAGCAGTTTCGCGAAGTGCGCCTGCACTTGGACGGTCGCTTTCTCGAAGAACTACGCCAGCCCAGGCGCTGGGCCATGGACAGTGAAAGCCCCTTCGAGCGTTGCCGCGTACTCGACCCGCAGCCCTCTACAGCCATTTTGAACGAAGCGCGCACAGCCCTGGCCGCCGCCTTTCCCTTCTTCCGTCAGATGCGTGTGGAGCAAAGCTGGGCCGGGGTGATGGACGTCACCCCGGACGCCATTCCGGTGATCGGCCCGGTCGAGCAACTGCCGGGGCTGTTTCTCTCCACCGGTTATTCCGGCCATGGCTTCGGCATCGCGCCCGGCGCCGGCCACCTGCTGGCTGACCTGATCGACGGCAGCACGCCGCTGGTCGATCCCAGCCCCTTTGCCTACGACAGGCTCTGAGCGGCAAGAGCAGCCGCCACGGTTTCGCTCAAAGGCGTGGTCGGGCGACCGATGAGCTGACTTAGCGTCTGGCCCGACTCGAACAACGAGCCCTTGGCTGCCTTGGCGTCACTTTCGGCCAGCAATGCGGCGAAGCCTTCGGGCAAACCGACACCGATCAGTGCAGCCTTGTAGTCAGCTTCGGACAGATCCTGATAGCGCACCGGCTTAGCGGATTGGCGAGCGATCTCAGCGGCGAAATCGGCCAGGGTATAGGCCTGGTCACCGGCCAGCTCGTAGACCTTGCCGGCATGCCGAGCCACATCATCGGCCATCACCACGGCAGCGGCCTCGGCGTAATCGCGGCGCGCGGCCAGCGATAGCGCCCCATCTGCCGCAGCGCCGAGCACAACACCATGCTCCCGCGCCGCCGCCACGCCCATGGCGTAGTTCTCGCTGTACCAGCCATTGCGCAACAGGGTGAATGGCAGGCCCGAGGCGCGGATCAGGGCTTCGGTTTCGCGATGCTCCAGTGCCAGCGCCATCGGACTGGTATCGGCGTGCAGCAAACTGGTGTAGCCGATCAAATTGACGCCAGCAGCCACGGCGGCCTCGATCACATTACGATGCTGAGCCGTGCGCTGCCCCACCTCACTGGAGGAGATCAGCAGCAGCTTGTCGACACCCACCAGCGCGCTGGCCAGTGCCAGGGGATCGGTGTAGTCCGCCACTCGCAGCTCGACGCCCTGCTCAGCCAAATCACACGCCTTGGCGGCATCCCGCACCAGACCGACGAGTTTGGCCGTCGGCGCCCGGCGCTGCAGGGCAGCGATCACCAAACGCCCCAGTTGCCCGGCAGCACCGGTGATCAGAATGGTTTCGGAGATTGTCATCGCACTCACCTCATGGACTAGAATTGAGACCTGGATCGATTGTGAGACCATCAGAGTAAATGCGGAAGGAGGCAGTTTTTCGTGACCAGGTTACCCGGCGATAACCCCAGCCAGGCGCGCCTTGAGCTGGCCGAACGTTTCCAGGCCTGGAGCGCCATGACCTTCGGCGATGGCCTTTGCCCGGTGCGTGACGTGCTCGACCACCTGGGCGACAAGTGGACGACGCTGATCCTCATCGCCCTTGCCCAGCACTCGATGCGCTTCAGCGATGTTCGCCGTGCGGTGCCGGACATCTCCAAGCGCATGCTGACGCAGACTCTGCGGGAGCTGGAACGCGATGGCCTGATCGACCGCACCGTCCACCCGACCAAGCCGCCCAGCGTCGAATACAGCCTGACCGCACTGGGAGAATCTCTGCTGGTGCCGCTGGCCAACCTGGTCAACTGGGCCGAACGCAGCCATGCCAGCATCAGCGCAGCCCGCGAACACTACGATTCGGCACAGCCGCAAAGCGCCTGATCAGGCCCGGCGTATCGCCCGATCCACCAGCACCTGCAAACGCCCGCGCGAGCAGCGCTCGACGCGCGCCTCGACGCCGTAGACCTCGGCCAGCAACGCCGGGGTCAGCACCTCTGCCGGTGCGCCGCTGGCATGCAGGCGCCCGCCATGCAGCACCACGATAAAGTCGGCGCAGGCAGCGGCCAGGTTGATGTCATGCAGCACCGCCACAGCCAACAGTTGGTGTTCACGCACCAGATCGCGCACGCAGTCCATCACCCGCAGTTGGTAATGCAGATCGAGCGCGCTGGTCGGCTCATCCAGCAGCAGCACTTGCGGTCGCCGTGCGATCAGTTGCGCCAGCGAGACCAGTTGCCGCTGCCCGCCGGACAGGCCGTCGAGCGAATGCTCGGCCAGATCCTCGATGCCGATGCGCGCCAGGGCATCGAACGCACGCGCCAGTACCTCGCCCTCCTCGCTCACCCGCAACGCCGCCAACACGCTTTCCAGCACGCCGAGGGCAATGCCCGGCGGCAACTGCTGCGGCATGTAGGCCAGGGTGCGGGCACGCTCGCCACTGCCGATACGCGTCAGATCCTGGCCATCGAGGGTGAGGCTGCCGTGCATGCGTTCCAGCCCGGCCAGCGCCCGCAGCAGGGTGGACTTGCCCGCCCCGTTGGGGCCGACCAGCGCCACCAGGCCGCCCGGTTGCAGCTCGGGCAGCGACAACTCGTGAAGAACCTGGCGGCGCCCATAGGCCACCGAGATGTTTTCCGCCCTGAGGGTCATAGGCGCCTCCCCCGGCGGAACACCAGCGCAACGAACACCGGCACGCCGACCAGCGCGGTGACGATGCCCACCGGCACGATCACCCCCGGCAGGATCAGCTTGCTGGCGATGGACGACAGCGACAGCAGCAAGGCGCCGACCAGTGCGCTGGCCGGCAGCAGGAAACGTTGATCCTCACCGACCAGCAGGCGCGCCATGTGCGGGCCGACCAGGCCGACGAAGCCGATGGTGCCGACGAAGGCCACCGCCGTGGCCGCCAGCAGGCTGATGCGCAGCAGCGAGGCATAGCGCAGGCGGCGCACATCGACGCCGAAGCTGCGTGCGCGATCCTCGCCCATGCGCAACAGGGTCATGCCCGGTGCGGCGCGCAAGGAGAACGGCAGCAGCACGGCGAGCACTGCAGCGAGAATGCCGAGCTTCTCCCAGTTGGCCCGCGCCAGACTGCCCAGCGTCCAGAACACCAGTTGCTGCAACACATCTTCGGTGGCCAGCAGTTGCAGCAGCGACACCAGCGCGTTGCAGCTGAACACCAGGGCGATGCCGAACAGCACCAGGCTCTCTACCCCAGCGCCGCGCAAACGCGACATAGCCTGCAAGAGCAGCACCGACAGGCAGGCGAAGACGAACGCCGCCACCGTCACCTGGCCGCTCGGCGCCAGCCAGTCGATGGCCAGCGGATAGGCGATGGCCAGCGAGGCGCCGAGCGCTGCGGCCGAGGACACACCGAGGGTGAAGGGGCTGGCCAGCGGGTTGTCGAGGATCGCCTGCATCTCGGCGCCGGCCAGTGACAGCGCCGCACCGACCAGCACCGCCATCAGCGCATAGGGTAGGCGCACGTTCCAGATGATCACCCGCTCGGTGGGGCTGAGCGCCCCCGGATCGAAAACGCCGGCCAGCAACTGGCCCAGGCCCATACCCGAGGCGCCGCTGGCCAGGTCGGCCAGCACACTGAGCAACAGCAGGCCGGCGAGCAACGCCACCAGCAAGGTACGGCGCCACAGCAGGCGCCGATAGCTCAGCGCAGCCGCCTCCAGCGCGGGCGCGCCGGCACTTTGCAGATAGGCACTCACGGCGTGGCATCGATCCAGTAGTGGCCATCCAGACCAACGGCAAGGAAGCGGTTGATCTCGGCCTGAGTCGCTTGCGGGTCGAGGTCGGCGAAACGCTCGGGATGAATCCAGCGCGCCATGCTCTCGATGGCGAGGATGTTGAACGGCGAGTTGTAGAAGTCATGCCACAGGCCATGGGCCTGGCCATCGCGGATCGGCCGCAGCGGCGCGAACTCGGGGCGCGCGGTGATCTTCGTCAGGCTGTCGCGGGCGGTCTTCTCGTCCACGCCGGCGCCGAGCAGCACGCCGGGATTGCGGTTGCCGGTGGCGATATACACGTCCGGGTCGGCGCTCAGCACGTACTCGACGCTGACGTCACCGATGGCGCCCGGCACCACGCCGGCGGCGATATTGCGCCCACCTACGGCTTCGACCACCCCACCCAGGCCGCTCTTGCCGGTGGTATGCCCCGGCGCCTGCCAGACGCCTGCCAGCAGTTCGAGAAAGACCTTGGGCCGCTGCGCATCCGGCAGGTCGGCCACGGCATCGGTGATGCGCGCCAGGTGGCGGTCATAGAAGCTCAGGTACTCCTGCGCCTCACGCTCACGCCCCAACACTTTGCCCAGCGCCTCCAGGCTGACGCGGGTGTTCTCGATCGGGTGCACGCGAAAATCGATGAACAGCACCGGCACGCCGGCCGCCGCCAGCAGGTCGGCGACCGGGCTGTGCTGGGTCGGGCCTTCGCCGGCAATGCTGAACAACGCCAGATCCGGCTTGAGGGCGAGAATCTGCTCGGCACTGACACTCTGCTCCGAGGCCTGGCCGATCAGCGGAATCTTGGCGATATCCGGGTATTTCTGCGCGTAGACCTCATAGGTGTGCGGGTCGAGCAGGCGCATGTCGTTCTGCCAACCGACCACACGCTGGAACGGCGCTTCACGGTCGAGCAGCGCCAGGGCGAAGAACAAGCGCCCTTCGCCCAACACCACGCGCTTGGGTTCGGCCGGCACCTCGACCTTACGGCCGAGCACGTCGGTGACTTCCACGGCATGAGCGGAACCTGCCAGGGACAACCAGGCACACAACAGCAACGGCAATGTCGCCAGACGACGCAAGAGCACAGGAGAGACTTGGGGCATCGAGATTCCTTAAATACAATCAGTCGCATTTGTATCCGCAGCATTCTAGCGATCCGCCCTCCCTGGCCCGCCGCCCAAGATGTATCGCCAGTGCGAAATCGGCGCTCGCAACACAATCCATTACATTTGCCCCTGGGCGTCGGTGTATGTTCCGCGCTCAGCCTTTGCAGGTACTGCCCATGTCCCGACCGGATCACATCCTCATCGTCGATGACGACCCTGAGATTCGTCAGTTGCTTTCCACCTACCTCAGCGATGCCGGCTACCAGACCAGCGTGGCCAGCCAGGGCGTGGAAATGCGCAAGCGCCTGGAGGAGCAGCTGATCGACCTGGTGGTGCTCGACCTGATGCTGCCCGGCGAAGACGGCCTGACCTTGTGCCGCGAGCTGCGCGTGCGCAGCAATATCCCGGTAATCATGCTCACCGCGCGCGGCACTCTGGTCGACCGCATCGTCGGCCTGGAGATGGGCGCCGACGACTACCTGGCCAAGCCCTTCGACCCGCGCGAGCTGCTGGCACGAATCAAGGTGGTGCTGCGCCGCACACAGAGCTTCCCGGATCGCGCGCGCCTCGACGAAGCCACCACCCTGCGTTTCGCCGGCTGGCGCCTGGACACTGCCACGCGGCAGTTGCGCTCGCCCGCCGGGCTGGTGATCAGCTTGGGTAATTCCGACTACCGCGTGCTGCGTCTGCTGCTGCAACACCCCAACCGCCCGCTGAGCCGCGACTTTCTGCTCGGCCACGCTTTCGACAAGGAACGCGCGCCGTTCGACCGCAGCATCGACGTATGCATCAGCCGTCTGCGTCAGCATCTGGAAGAGAACCCACGCTCACCGAAGCTGATCCGCACCGTGCGCAATGAAGGCTATGCGCTGACCGTCGAAGAGGTGCAACAGGCGTGAAGCGGCTCTGGCCCGATTCGTTGTTCGGCCGCCTGGTGCTGATCCTGGTGGCCGGCCTGTTCGCCGCGCAGATTCTCACCAGCAGCATCTGGTACGAGATGCGCCACGGCCAGGTACTGGAAATCCCCACGCGCCTGCTGGCCACGCGCCTGGCTGACCTGATCCTGCTCGACCGCCGTGATCCGGCCCAGGCGGTGACACTGATCGAGGCGCTGCAAGGGCCAGACTTGCGCCTGCTGGACGCAGCACCGCCCGCCAGGCAGTTGGACGAAGCCGACCACAATCGCGAGGCGCTGCTACGCAAGGTGATCGCCGAACGCACCGGCAGCACGCCAACCCTGCGCCTGCTGACGCTCGATGTACTCGACCCGGAAGGCCATCCCGCCAGCCTGCCGGTGCTGTTCGGCACGGCGCCGGCCAGTGGCCGTTTTCAGGTCGAACTGCAACTACCCAGCGGCCCCGTGCTGTATCTGGAAGCCATCGAGGAACAGGGCTGGACGAGCGCCTCGACAGTGTCGTTGCTGCTCGACTACCTGACCCGCATCTACCTGCTGCGCATCGTGGTGGTGGTGGTGATTGCCCTGCTCGCCGTGCGCCTGGTGTTGCGCCCACTGCAGCGCATGACCGGCGCGGCCGAAGCCCTTGGCCAGGATATTCACCGCCCGCCGCTGCCAGTCGACGGGCCGCGAGAAGTACGCCAGGCCGCGCAGGCATTCAATGCCATGCAGCGCCGGCTGATCGACAGCATCGCCGAGCGCACGCGCTTCTTCGCCGCCGTCTCGCATGATTTGCGCACGCCGATCACCCGCCTGCGCCTGCGTGCCGAGCTGCTCGCCGACGAAGCCACCCGCCAGCGCTTTCGCGACGACCTGCAACGGATGGAGGAGATGGTTTCGGCCAGCCTGGACTTCCTGCGCAGCGGCGAGCTGGATGACGCCCGCGAGCCGGTGGATATCGATGCATTGCTACAGGGCCTGCAGGCGGACTTTCACGACCTGGGGGCACAGGTCGAAATCCACGGCAACGCTCGGCCGCTGGTGGCGCATGCCAGCGGCCTGCACCGCTGCCTGCAGAACCTGCTGGAGAATGCCGTACGGCATGCCGGCGGGTTGATCGAAATCCAGCTCGAAGACAGTGCCGAACAGCTACGGATCGGCATTGCCGACCGTGGGCCGGGTATCGATGAGGCACTGCTGGAGCGCGTCATGGAGCCCTTCTACCGCCAGGACGAAGCGCGCAGCGAGAGTGCCGGTGGTTACGGCCTGGGTCTGAGCATCGCCCGGCAGATCGCCAGCGCCCACGGCGGCAGCCTCACCCTGCAAGCGCGCGCAGGCGGCGGGCTGCTGGCGATGCTCGACCTGCCCCGCCAGCGTTAAGACCTGCGGGTGCGCAAGGCGCACCCGCTACATCCTCTCGGATGGCGACCAACGCCATCCCCCTGGCAGCTCTTTTTTCCATCCCTTAGCGACCTTTGTCATAGGCGCGACTGCCGCTCGTCTTTATTTTCCTTTCAAGATAAAAAAATTCCTTACAGGCATGGACAGCGCATAGTCATTCACTTATAAAAATCACCATCACGAAAAATAGATTCGTCACAGTAATTTTTATTCACAGACGAACATCGCTTTTATCCCTGAAGATTTTCCTGCCGCCGACCCCAGCAGAGGATTCGCCATGCAGCACGCCAAGCACCCATACGTGATCAAGATCAGTTGCCCGGCCACATCCGGCATCGTCGCCGCCGTAACGTCCTTCCTCGCCGACCATGGTTGCTACATCAGCGAAATGGCGCAGTTCGACGACGAGGTCAGTGGTTCCTTTTTCATGCGCGCGGTATTCCGCTTCAACGAAGGTTTCCCCGGCAGCCTCCAGCAGATCGAGGACGGCTTCGCCGAGGTCGCCGAGCGCTTCACGATGAGCTGGGAGCTGCACGACACCACCGAGCCGATGCGCGTGCTGCTGATGGTCAGCAAGTACGACCATTGCCTGGCCGACCTGCTCTATCGCCACCAGAAAGGCGAGCTGCAGATGAAGATCACCGCCATCGTCTCCAACCACCTCGACCTGCGGCCGATGGCCGAGCGCGAGGGCATCCGCTTCATCTACCTGCCGGTGACCAAGGACACCAAGGCCCAGCAGGAAGCCGAGCTGCTGAAGATCGTCGACGAGACCAAGACCGATCTGGTGGTGCTGGCGCGCTACATGCAGATCCTCTCCGACGATCTGTGCAAGCAGCTCTCCGGCCGCGCCATCAACATCCACCACTCGTTCCTGCCCGGCTTCAAGGGCGCCAAGCCCTATCACCAGGCCTATGAGCGCGGCGTGAAGCTGATCGGCGCCACCGCGCACTACGTCACCTCGGATCTCGACGAAGGCCCGATCATCGAGCAGGAAGTGCAGCGCGTGGATCACAACTACACCCCAGACGCCCTGGTGGCGGTGGGTCGCGACACCGAAACAGTGGCCCTGTCCAAGGCGGTCAAGTACCACCTCGAACACCGCGTATTCCTCAACCACGACAAGACGGTGATCTTCCGATGAGCGCGCAACGGATCGATGGCAAGGCCACCGCAGCGCGCGTGCTCTCCGAGGTCGCCGCCGACGTGGCGGTGCTCAAGGCCCAGGGTATCGAACCGGCGCTGGCCGTGGTACTGGTCGGCAATGACCCGGCCAGCCACGTTTACGTGCGCAACAAGGTGCTGCGCGCGGGCGAAGTGGGCATCCGCTCGCTGGAATACCGCCTGAGTGCCGACACCAGCGCCGAAGCGGTGCTGGAAGTGGTGGCCGCGCTCAATGCCGACGCATCGGTCAACGGCATTCTGGTGCAACTGCCGCTGCCGGCACATATCGATGAAACCCGCGTGCTGCAGGCCATCGACCCGGCCAAGGATGTCGACGGTTTCCACTGCGAGAACGTCGGCGGCCTCAGCCAGGGCCGCCCGGTGCTCACGCCCTGCACTCCGGCCGGCTGCATGCGCCTGCTGCGCGACACCCTCGGCGACCTGTCCGGCAAGCATGCCGTGGTGGTCGGCCGCTCGAACATCGTCGGCAAGCCGATGGCGGCGCTGCTGCTGGCCGCCAACTGCAGCGTCACCATGCTGCATTCGCGCAGCGTCAAGCCGGAGAAGCTGTGCGGCCAAGCCGACATCGTCGTCGCTGCCGTCGGCCGCCCACGAATGATCGGCGCCGACTGGATCAAACCCGGCGCAGTGGTGATCGACGTCGGCATCAACCGCATCGACGAGGACGGCCGTTCGCGCCTGGTCGGCGATGTCGACTTCGACGCCGTGCTGCCGGTGGCCTCAGCCATCACCCCGGTGCCCGGTGGCGTCGGCCCCATGACCATCGCCCTGCTGATGCAGAACACTGTCACCGCCGCCCGCCAGCAACATGGCCTGACGGCCCAGGAGTAACCGCAATGCCCCTTGCCCTGCTCAAGTACGGCCTGTCCTCGGAATACCCCGTGGAGGTCGACCTGCCTGCGCCGAAGGAACTCAAACCGGCGTACGACGTGGTCATCATCGGTGGTGGCGGCCATGGCCTGGCCACCGCCTATTACCTGGCCAAGTACCACGGCGTGACCAACGTCGCGGTGCTGGAGAAGTCCTACCTCGGCGGTGGCAACACCGCGCGCAACACGGCGGTGATCCGCTCCAACTACCTCACCAGCGAAGGCGTGCGCTTTTATGCCGAGTCGGTGCGGATGTTCAAGGAGCTGTCCAACGAGTTCGACTTCAACATCATGTATTCCGAGCGTGGCCAGCTCACCCTGGCGCATACCGACGCCACCGTGCGCGCCTTCCGCCAGCGCGCCGAGGTGAACAAGCACTTCGGTGGCCGCACCGAGATGATCGACCGCCAGCAGATCCGTGAACTGGTGCCCTGCCTCAACCTCGACCCCGGCCATATTCCGGTGCTCGCCGGGCTCTGGCACATCGACGGCGCAACCGCGCGCCACGACGCCGTGGCCTGGGGCTACGCCAAACAGGCGGCCAAGCGTGGCGTGGAAATCCACCAGCTCACCGAGGTGCAGGATTTCATCGTCGAGAACGGTCGCGTCACCACCGTGCGCACCAACCGCGGTGACGTGCGCTGCGGCTGCGTGGTGCAAGCGGTGGCCGGCGCCAGCTCGTTGCTGATGAACAAGCTGAACATCAAGGCGCCGATCCACACCTACCCGCTGCAGGCCATGGTCACCCAGCCGTTCAAGCCCTTCCTCGACCCGCTGGTGAGTTCCTCGGCACTGCACTGCTACGTGCAGCAGACCAGCCGTGGCGAGATCGTCTTCGGCGGCGGCTCCGACCCTTACCCGCTGTACAACACGCGCTCCACCCTCGACCTCAAGGAAAGCCTGCTGGCCCACGCCATCGAGATGTTCCCCTTCATGGCCGGCGCCAAGCTGATGCGCCAGTGGGCCGGCAGCACCGACATGACCCCGGACTACAGCCCGATCATGGGTCAATCGCCGCTGGACAACTACTACCTCGACGCCGGCTGGGGCACCTGGGGCTTCAAGGCCACGCCGATCTGCGGCTGGACCATGGCCGAGCTGGTCGCCACCGGCAAGACCCCGGCGCTGATCAAACCCTTCGCCCTCGAGCGCTTCTCGACCTTCCGCCAGGTCAACGAGATGGGCGCCACGGCTGCCAGTCACTGAGGTTCGTACCATGAAGATCATGCCCTGCCCGCTCAACGGGCCTCGCAACATCAACGAATTCACCTACGGTGGCGAACTCAAGCGCATGCCCGATCCGAACAACTGCTCGGACGCCGAATGGGCCGACTACGTGTTCAACAGCGAAAACATCGCCGGCGTCGTCACCGAGTGGTGGATGCACAACGCCTCCAGCTACTGGTTCCTGGCCGAACGCCACACCGTCAGCGACGAGATCCTGCGCACCTTCGACCCGAAGGAACTGTTCGACCGCCGCGTCGATTTCGCCGCGCCTGCCAAACCCCAGGAGGTGAGCGCATGAGCGCCGCTGCCCGCCTACCGGCCCCGCTGGGCCTGCTGATCGACCGCAACCGCCCCGTCAGTTTCGACTTCGAGGGCACCACCTACCAGGGCCTGGCCGGCGACAGCATCGCCAGCGCCCTGCTGGCCAACCAGCGCTGGCTGCTGTCGCGCTCGTTCAAGTACCACCGCCCGCGCGGCCCGCTGTCGATGGCCGGGCAGGACGCCAACACCCTGGTGCAACTGCCGGACGAGCCCAACGTGCTGGCCGATATGCAGCCGCTGACCGCCGGCCTCGACGTCTCCGCGCAGAACTACAACGGCAGCCTGGACAAGGATCGCGACGCCCTGCTCGGGCACTTCTCCAAGTTCATGCCGGTGGGCTTCTACTACCGCTCCTTCTATAAGCCCAAGGGCATGTGGAAGGTCTGGGAACCGCTAATCCGCAAGAAAGCCGGCCTCGGCGTGCTCAACCTCAAGCTGCAGCCGCAGTACCACGACAAGGCCTTCCTGTTCACCGACCTCGCAGTGATCGGCGCCGGCCCAGCCGGCCTGTGCGCGGCGCTGACCGCTGCCAACGCCGGGGCCAAGGTGCTGCTGATCGAACAGCAGAATTATCTGGGCGGCGCGCTGGCCTGGGCACGTTTCGACATCGTAGGCAAACGTGCCGCCGAGCTGCGCACCGAGCTGTTGGCCGCCGTCGAAGGCCACGCCAATATCCGCATCCTCAAGGAAGCCACCTGCAACGCCTGGTTCACCGATCACTACCTGCCGGTGATCCAGGGCAATCGCATGTACAAGGTGCGCGCCCGCCAGTGCATCAATGCCGCTGGCGCCTTCGACCAGCCGGTGGTGTTTCGCAACAACGACCTGCCCGGCGTGCTGCTGACCAGCGCCGCACAGCGCCTGATCAAGCTCTACGCGGTCAAGCCGGGCCAGCGCGCCGTGGTACTGACCGGCAACGACGACGGCTACCTGGCCGCCCTCGACCTGCTCGATGCCGGTGTCGAGGTCGCAGCCCTGGTGGACATGCGCGAGCGCGCCGATGAAGGCAGCCTGGCCACCGCCCTGCAAACCCGTGGCGTCACCTGCCATGCCGGCAGCACGGTGTACGAAGCGCTGGGCGACAAGCACCTGCACGCGGTGGACGTGCGCCGCATCAGCGGCCAGGGCAAGGTCGCCGACAGCAGCCTGCGCATCGACTGCGACCTGCTGTGCATGTCCGCCGGCTATATGCCGGTCTACCAGTTGCTGTGCCAGGCCGGCGGCAAGTTGGCCTACGACGACGCCAGCGCCTGCTTCAGCCTGTCCGGCCTGCCGAGCGGGTTGCAGGTGGTCGGTTCGGTCAATGGCCGCAACGCCCTCGACGCGCTGCTTATCGATGCCGCCAACGGCGCCCTGCGCGCACTCGCCGGCCTTGGCCTGGAAGCCAGTCAGCCACTGCGCGAGCTGCCAAGCGAGCCGCGGGTCAACTTCCCCTGGCCAATCTTTCCCCATCCGAAAGGCAAGGATTTCGTCGACTTCGACGAAGACCTGCAGGTGCGTGACATCGTCAACGCCACCCGCATCGGCTACCGCGACGTACAACTGGTCAAGCGCTTCTCCACCGTCGGCATGGGCCCGTCGCAGGGCCGACACTCGGCATTGCCCACCGCGCGCCTGGTGGCCCAGGCGACGGGGCGCAGCGTCAGCGAAACCGGGGTGACCACCGCGCGCCCGCCATTCAGCCCGGAAACCCTGGCGCAGGTCGCTGGCCGTGGCTTCGATCCGTATCGGCAAACCGCCATGCACGCACGCCACTTGGAGCTGGGGGCGAAGATGATGCCCGCCGGCATCTGGCAGCGCCCGGCCTACTACGGCAAGCCGGAAGAACGCGAAGCCTGCATGCAGGCCGAAGCGCGCCAGGTGCGCGAGAAGGTCGGCCTGATCGACGTCTCCACCCTGGGCGGCCTCGACGTGCGCGGCCCGGACGCCGCCGAGCTGCTCAACCGCCTCTACACCTTCGCCTTCGCCAAGCAGCCGGTGGGCCGTTCACGCTATGCGCTGATGACCAACGAGCACGGCGTGGTGATCGACGACGGTGTATGCGCGCGCTTCGCCGACGAGCACTTCTACGTCAGCGCCACCACCAGCGGTGTGGATCGCGTCTACCAGCAGATGCTCAAGTGGAACGCACAGTGGCGCCTGAACGTCGACATCACCAACGTCACCGCAGCGCTGGCTGCCGTCAATCTGGCCGGGCCGGACTCGCGCAAGGTGCTGGCCAAACTGTGCGGCGATGTCGACCTGTCCGCTGAGGGCTTCCCCTACCTGGCGGTGCGCCTGGGCACGGTTGCGGGTATTCCGGCCCGCCTGCTGCGGGTCGGTTTCGTCGGTGAACTGGGCTACGAAATCCACGTCCCGGCGCGCTACGGCGAAGCCCTGTGGGACGCGCTGATGGAAGCCGGTCGGGAGTTCGACATTCGCCCCTTCGGTGTCGAGACGCAGCGCCTGCTGCGCCTGGAAAAGGGCCACGTGATCATCAGCCAGGACACCGACGGCATGACCAGCCCGGCCGAGATCGACATGAGCTGGGCCATCGCCCGCAGCAAGCCGTTCTTCGTCGGCAAGCGCTCGGTGGAAATCCTCGAAGCGCAGCCGCCGATCCGCAAGCTGGTCGGCTTCACCTTGCCCAAGGGTAGCAGCCAGCCGCTGGAAGGCCATCTGGTGCTCAAGGGGCCGGACATCAGCGGCAACGTCACCTCCTGCGAATACTCGCAGACCCTAGGCCAGATCATCGGCCTGGCCTACTGCGCGCCCGACCAGGCCACGCCGGGCCAGCGCCTGCCGATCCGCGTCGAAGGCGGCGAGATGGTGCAGGCCACCGTGGTGAAGCTGCCCTTCTATGACCCTGAAAGCCAACGCCAGGAGCTGTGAGATGACCCTCCACGCCAATCAATTC
The DNA here is from genome assembly GCF_034683865.1 of Pseudomonas sp. C11. Taxonomy (NCBI): domain Bacteria; kingdom Pseudomonadati; phylum Pseudomonadota; class Gammaproteobacteria; order Pseudomonadales; family Pseudomonadaceae; genus Pseudomonas; species Pseudomonas sp. C11. The sequence goes on along the minus strand of NZ_JAWIIP010000014.1, from coordinate 87,065 downwards.
GCAGCGCGCAACCCGCTCTACCGCCTGCAGACCGGTGCCACCCTCGCGCACTTCGGCGAGAGCTGCATCGTCACCGACTACGGCCAGGGCGACGAAAGCGCCCTACTGGGCCACTGTGCCCTGCTCGACCTGACCAACCTCGCGCGCTACGGCCTGCGCGGCCCGGCGGCGGCTGACTACCTGGGCGCCCTGGGCTACCAGTTGCCGCAGGCGCCCAACCAGGCGCTGAGCCAGGCCGATGGCAGCCACGTACTGCGCCTGTCGCAAACCGAGTACCTGCTGCTCGGCAGCCTGCACGATGCCGGCAGCAAAGCGCAGCGCGAGGAAAGCCAGTGGCAGGCCAGCGCCGGCCAGTACCTGCTGCCACGCCAGGACAGCCACGCCTGGCTGGTGCTGACCGGCACCTGCCAGGCCGAGGTGATGGCCAAGCTCTGCGGAGTCGACCTCAGCGCGCAGGCCTTCGCCGTCGGCCAGGTGGCGCAGACCTCGGCGGCGCGGATCAACGTCATCGTCGCCAACCTGCCGCTGGGCGACGTGCCGTGCCTGCACATCCTTTGCGACCGCGCCTCAGTGCATTACTTCTGGGGCGCGCTACTCGATGCCATGCAGGAATTCGGCGGACAACCGGTAGGGATCGACGCCCTGCCCTGAGCCCCTAGATCCCCCTCTCCCATTCATGGGAGAGGGGTTGGGGGAGAGGGCAACACAGCCACGAGGGCAGCACCATGGGCATCCAAGAAGACGAACTGGACTACCGCGTCCCCGCACTGCAACGCGGCCTGAGCATCCTGCAGATGTTCAACGCCAGCGAGCGCAGCCTGAGCAGCAACGCCATCGCCGAGCGCCTCGGCGTCAGCGTCTCGGCCATCTACCGCATCCTGGTCACGCTCACCGACATGGGCTACCTGCGTAAGCTCGGCAAGAACAGCTACGAACTCGGCCCGCAGGTGCTCTGCGACGGCTTCGCCTACCTGGCCAGCCGCGACCTGGTGGACATCGCCATGCCGCACCTCAATGCCCTGCGCGACCGCACCTCGCTGTCGTGCCACCTGTCCATCCGCGAGCAGACCGACAGCCTCTACATCGCCCGCGCCTTCGCCGCCCAGCGGCTGTCGGTGAACATCCCCATCGGCACGCGCATTCCCTGCCACTGCACGGCCATGGGGCGCATGCTGCTCAGCGGCCTGACGCCCATGGCGCTGGACACGCTCTACCAGCACGTACGCCTGGACGACTACCCGCCGCCCGCACCGAAGACCCTGCCCGAGCTGCAACAACTGCTCGAACGCGACCGCGAACGCGGCTGGGTGATGCACCGTTCCGACTACTCCACCGCCATCGCCTGCGCCGTGCGTGACCACCGTGGCGACGTGGTGGCGGCGATCAACCTGTCCGGCCCGGAAGCGGTGATGGATAGCCCCGTGGCACGCGAACGTTACCGGGAAAGCCTGCAACAGTGCGCGGACGCCATTTCCGCTGAACTGGGTGCCAAGCTCGGCCGCTGAGGCTTCAGTATTCGGCGCGGCGCTTGTGCGCGATCGTGGCTGCAAACATCGCGGCAGTGGGCAGTAGCGGTACCGTCACGCCGCTTCGCCAGAAACGCCTCATCGACCTGGTAATCCGGAGCACTCGATGGATCGCCGCCAACTCCTCTGCCGCTACACACCCTCGGGCAGTGGCAACTTGACCGTCAGTCACAAAAAATTGACGCCATATTGCCAGCGAATCTGAGGCTGTTAGTCTGCCTCGGACGCCGCGCTGCAGCCCCCTTTGAACGGTATGCCTCAGCGGTTCCCCTCCATCTCAGCCCTGGCATCAATGTCCGGTCGGCGAAAATCGCCGCCACTGCACGCCACGCCTTGCGACACGACGCACCTTCACAACGACACCCCGAACACAGCGACATGGCCCATCCGGCCGAGTCAGCTATGGTGTTTCAAGAGTTGTCCGACAATCAAAAAGCACAAGGAATCGTCATGAACATCGTCAATCGCATGCTTCTGGATCTGAGTGTCCGCAAAAAACTACTCGGCGGCTTCGGCTTGATCCTCCTGATAACCCTGGCGACTGCCTGGATCGGCAACAGCAGTCTGAACAGCACCCTCGACCGTATCGATAACCTGTTGGGGGTCAGTGAAATCGACACCCAATTGATGCGCGCACGTCAGCAGGAGAAGAACTACCTGCTGCGTGACGATGACAAGGCCATGCAGCAGGCACTGACGCTATCCCAGCAGATTCAGGATCAAGCCGCCGAGAAGGTGACGCTACTGGATCGCCCGGAAAACAAGGCGCTGATGCGTCAGATCCAGGAAGATGCGACAGGCTATCGCAACGAACTGGAGCAATTGCAGGCCGCAGGCAAGGCCAGTAACGACGCACAGAAAGCCATGGAGGACTCCGCCCGCGCAGCGCTCAAACGCTTCACTGATCTGCAAAGTGAACTGAGCAAGCTGGCGCTCGAGCAGATCCGCATGAACGGCGATCAGGCCAGCATCGATACACTGGGGCGAGCCAACCAGGCCAGCGAGTTGGCCATGGAGTTGCTCGAAGCGCGACGGCGCGAAAAGGACTTTCTGCTGCGGCATGACGACCAGTACGCACAGTTGCTCGACGCTCACTTCAACTCGCTCGACAGCAAAGGTCGTGAACTGCTCGGCACCCTGCAAGACAGCAACGCACGCTCGGCAATGGAAGATGCCTTGCAGCAGTTGGCCAACTACCGCAACAACTTTGGTCAGCTCAAGACCAGCATCGGTGAGCTGAATCAGAGCGAAAAGGACATGACCGACCGCGCTCGTGAGGTCGCGTCTGCTTCGAGCGAGTCGCTGAAACTGCAACGCGAGCTGCTGGCCAGCGACTCCAGCCAGGCCAAGCAAACTCTTTTGATCGCTGCTGTAATCGCATTCGTGCTGGGCGTGCTCTGCTCGCTATTCATCACCCAGGCCATCGTCGGCCCGCTGCAGCGCGTGGTCGGCATTGCCCGCAAGGTCGCCGATGGCGATCTGACCGAGGACATCGCCAGCGACCGACGCGACGAACTGGGCCAATTGATGCAAGCCATGCAGGCCATGACCTTGAGCCTGCGCGACCTGATCAGCAGGCTCGGCTCCGGCATCACCCAGCTGGCCACCGCCGCCGAGGAACTGTCGGCCGTGACCGCGCAGACCAGTGCCGGCGTCACCGAGCAGCGCATGGAAACCGAGCAAGTGGCGACTGCCATGAACCAGATGGCCGCCACCGTGCTGGATGTCGCGCGCAATGCCGAAAATGCGGCAGGCTCGGCTACCGAGGCGGAAGATCAGACCCGTGAAGGCGGCAAGATCGTGCAGTTGGCCATCACCCAGATCGAGCAACTGGCCCGCACGGTAGAGACCTCGGCCGAAGCCATCGGTCGGCTCAAGGGCGACAGTGCCAACATCGGCACCGTATTGGACGTGATCAAGAGCATCGCCGAGCAGACCAACCTGCTGGCGCTCAACGCCGCCATCGAAGCGGCGCGTGCAGGCGAGGCCGGGCGCGGCTTCGCCGTGGTCGCCGATGAGGTGCGCGCACTGGCCAGGCGCACCCAGGAGTCCACGCAGCAGATCGAGCAACTGGTCGCCACCTTGCAGAACGGTGCCGAAAGCGCCGTTGGCGTGATGGCGCAGAGCCGCAGCATGGCCGGTGACACCGTCGAGGCCGCGCGCCACGCCGGCACCGCGCTGACGCGGATCGACGAGGCGGTTTCACGCATCCAGCAGATGAACCAGCAGATCGCCACGGCATCGGAAGAGCAAAGCTCGGTCGCCGAGGAGATCAACCGCAGCATCTCCAATATCCGCGATATCGCCGAGCAATCGGCCGCCGCCAGCGAGGAAACCTCGGCAGCCAGCGTCGACCTGGCGCGCCTGGGCAGCGACCTGCAACTGCAGGTCAGCCGCTTCAAGGTCAGCTGAACGACCACCTGACCGCGCCGCCATGCTGCGCGGTCAGGCCTCGCCCGCAACAATCCGGCATCATCGCGACGCCTGAATCCCTACGGATAAGTGAACGCTTGGCCACGAGCCAGGCAAGCGCGACCTTTTGCCTCAACAGCTAACGCTAATTGATCTTATTTAAATTATCTTAGCCTGCTAATCTTGGCGCCCCGCCCGCCCCGGATAGCTCTACCGATGTCGCCGTATCAGCGCTGCATGCTCCCTTTTCTGGCCCTGTTCCTGGCCGCTTGCGATCAACAACCGCATTTCAGCGCAGCCGAACCGGGCGAAGCGCTGTCGGCTGGCGCCGCCACGGTACGCAAGTTCGACCACAACGCCTTCTCCCAGCCTTCGGCCAACCTGGCGCCGAGCCGCCGCCTGGACTTCTCGGTGGGCAACAGTTTCTTCCGCAACCCCTGGGTGCCGGCCCCCGCCTCCACCACCGCGCGCGATGGCCTGGGCCCGCTGTTCAACACCAATGCCTGCCAGAACTGCCACATCAAGGACGGTCGTGGCCATCCGCCGGAAGCCGATGCCGCCAGCGCCGCCTCGATGCTGGTGCGCCTGTCCATTCCCGCCGGGGCCGATGACGCCGAGCGTCTGATCCATCAGGGCGTGATACCCGAACCCACCTACGGCGCCCAGCTGCAGGACATGGCCAACCCCGGCATCGCCCCGGAAGGCAAGGTGCGCCTGCGTTACAGCAGCGTGCTGGTGCGCTTTGCCGATGGCACCGAGGTGCAACTGCGCAAGCCGCAACTGGACATCAGCCAGCTCGGCTACGGCCCGATGCACCCGGACGTACGCGTCTCGGCACGCGTAGCACCGCCGATGATCGGTCTGGGCCTGCTCGAAGCCATCCCCGAGGCCGACATCCTGGCCCAAGCCGACCCCGACGATGCCAACGGCGATGGTATTTCCGGACGCGCCAACCAGGTCTGGGATCGTGCCGAGCAGCGCACCGTGCTCGGCCGTTTCGGCTGGAAAGCCGGTCAGCCCAGCCTCAACCAGCAGAACGCCGAAGCCTTCGCCAACGACATGGGCCTGACCACCACGCTGATCGCCCATGACAACTGCACCGACGCGCAAAGCGATTGCCTGGCCGCCGTCAATGGCGGCGTGCCCGAGGTGAGCGACAACATCCTCGCCAGCGTACTGTTCTACAGCCGCAACCTGGGCGTGCCGGCGCGCCGCGATGTCGACTCGCCCGAGGTACTCAAGGGCAAGGGCCTGTTCCACCAGGCCGGCTGCCAGCAGTGCCATACACCGCGCTTCACCACCGCCGCCGATGCCGCCGAGCCGGAGCTGGCCAACCAGGTGATCCGCCCTTACACCGACCTGCTCCTGCATGACATGGGCGAAGGCCTGGCCGATGGCCGCGACGAGTTTCTCGCCACGGGCCGCGAATGGCGCACGCCACCGCTGTGGGGCATCGGCCTGACCCAGACGGTCAATGGCCATACCCAATTGCTGCATGACGGTCGCGCCCGCAATCTGCTGGAAGCCATACTCTGGCACGGCGGCGAGGCCGAAGCGGCCAAGCAGCAGGTGCTGAAATTCGATGCTGATGAACGAGCAGCCCTGCTCGCCTTCCTCAATTCCCTATAAGGAGTCCGAGATGTTGCACAAGAGCCTGATCGCCTCCCTGCTTGGCCTGGCCCTGGTCGGCTGCGGCCAGCAGGATCCGGCCGCCAAGGTCACCGGCGCCCTCACCGACGGCGTGCTGCTGCCGGCCTACAGCAGTTGGCAGGAAGCCGATCGCCAGTTGGCCGAGCGCGCAGCAGCCTTCTGTGCCGGTAGCGCCGATCTGCCCGCCGCACGCCAGGCCTTCCTCGGCGCCATGAGCGCCTGGTCGGCGCTGCAACCGCTGATGCTCGGCCCCCTGGCAGAAGGCAACCGCGCCTGGCAGGTACAGTTCTGGCCGGACAAGAAGAACCTGGTGCAGCGCCAGGTCGAAGCACTGCTCAAGAGCAAACCGCAACTGACCCAGGCCGATCTGGCCAGCGCCAGCGTCGTGGTACAGGGCCTGACCGCCTCCGAATACGTGCTGTTCGATGCCGACATCGACCTGACCCAGGCCGAACAGAAAGCCCGCTACTGCCCCTTGCTGCAAGCCATCGGTCAGCATCAGCAGGCCCTGGCCGCCGACATCGTCGGCCAATGGCAAGCCGACAAGAGTGGCATGGCCGCGCAGCTCAAGAGCTTCCCCAACGAGCGCTACGCCGACTCCAAGGAAGCGGTGGCGGAATTGCTGCGCGTACAGGTCAGCGGCATCGACGGCCTGAAGAAGAAACTCGGTGCGCCGCTCGGCCGCCAGAGCAAGGGCATCCCGCAGCCGTACCAGGCCGAAGCCTGGCGCAGCAACGCCAGCCTGGCGAACCTAGGCTCTGCCCTGGCCAGCGCCGAACTGCTCTGGCACGGCAGTAACAAGGATGGCCTGCAGGCCCTGCTCGGCAGCGACCAGGCCGACCTGGCCAAGCGTATCGACGCCGCCTACCTCGACACCCGCCAGCGTCTGGCCGCCCTCGACCTGCCGCTGACCGAACTGCTGGCCAGCGAAGCCGGCCGCAGTCAGTTGAACGAACTGTACGACAGCCTCAACCGCCTGCACCGCCTGCAGGAAGGTGACCTGGCCAAGGCCCTCGGCGTACAGATCGGCTTCAACGCTCACGACGGGGACTAAGCCATGCAACGTAGAACCTTCCTCGGCCTCAGCGCCTTGCTCGGCATTGGCGCCACCGCAGGTGCCTTCGGCGGCTGGACGCTGTTCGGCCCCGGTGGGCAACCGCTGCTGTTGTCCGCCCGTGATGGCGGCGACGGCCGCCACTACGCCGTGGGCTACCGCCTCGACGGCGAGCGCGCCTTCGCCACCCCAGTGACCGAGCGCTGCCATGACGTGGTGCCGCACCCGAGCCAGCCGATGGCACTGTTCGTCGGTCGCCGCCCGAGCACCGAAAGCTACCTGATCGACACCCGCGACGGCCGCCTGCTGCACACCCTGGTGTCGCCACAGGGCCGCCATTTCAACGGCCATGCGGTGTTCCACAAGGAGGGTGAATGGCTGTACGCCACCGAAAACGACACCACCGAACCCGGTCGTGGCGTGCTCGGCACCTATCGCCTCAATGGCGAGCATTTGGAGCGTACTGGCGAGCACAGCACCCATGGCGTCGGCCCGCATCAATTGCTGTGGATGCCCGATGGCGAAACCCTGGTGGTGGCCAACGGCGGCATTCGCACCGAGGCGGAAAGCCGCGTCGAGATGAACCTCAATGCCATGGAAGCCAGCCTGGTGCTGATGCAGCGCGACGGCAGCCTGATCAGCCAGGAACGCCTGGCCGACCAGCAGAACAGCATCCGCCACCTCGCCGTGGCCCGCGACGGCACCGTGGTCAGCGGCCAGCAATACATGGGCGATATGCACGACAAGGTGCCGCTGCTGGCGATCAAACGCCCCGGCCAACCCTTCCAGCCCTTCGCCCTCGGCGAAGCGCAACGCGTGGCCATGAACCAGTACACCGCCAGCGTCGCCATCCACGACGACCTGCGCCTGCTGGCAATGACCGCCCCGCGCGGCAACCGTTTCTTCATCTGGGATCTGGACAGCGCCGCAGTACGCCTCGACGTGCCCCTGGCCGACTGCGCCGGTGTTGGCGCCGTCCACGACGGCTTCGTCGTCACCTCCGGCCAGGGCCGCTGCCGCCTCTACGACTGCCGCAGCGAACGCATCACTGCCAGCGCCCTGGAACTGCCGGCCGGCCTGTGGGACAACCATCTGCGTTTGGCCTGAGGCCCAAAGCCGGGAGCTCCCGGCTTTTCGTAGGAGCAGATTTATCCGCGAACGGGCTGGCACCGATGATCGCGGCTGAAGCCGCTCCTACCGGCTGTGTACACCGTGTGGTGTCAGACGAGTGCAGCGAAACCCGACATGCGTCCTGGGTATCACTGCGCTCAACCCAGGCTACTTGCTACTCGCCGCGGATACGCTGCCCAGGTGCCGATCGACCTCGCTGGCGATACGCCCCAGCGTCAGCCAAACGGTGCGCTCTCGCTCGAAAGGCATGGGGGACAGCACAGGGATGCTCACCGGCTCCAACCCCGCCAGGATGCTCCTGTGCTCATCCTTGGGCAGGATCGCAACATGTGCGAAGGGCCGGGAGAGACCTTGCGACAGCACCAGGGTCTTGTCGTCGCCGCTGATCTGTCCGGGTATATCGGCTGGCGACTTGCTGCGCCAAGGCATGATGGAAAAGACCGGATCGATGCTCTGTTCCAGCTCGGCGAAGCCCACGAGCACCAGCCATGCCGTGCCCTGGCTGGGTAGTTCAAGCGCGAAGACGGAGCCAATCGGCGCGCTGGTACGGATCTTCTTCGGCTTTGGCGGCACCACCTCGATCGCCCTTGCCGGCGGCTGTGGCGCTGTCAACCGCGTCTCCAGCGTTGCCAACATCCGGCGCCTTGCCGCGACATCCCCAGGCGCATCGCGCTCCCAGACGAACAGATCGCCACCGGCGTGCAGAAGCGAAAGGGCACTGTCCTTCAAAGCTGCGTCGAGGCGACCGTACTGCCAGGCCGTGTCGGCCAAGGCAAAACGGACGAGGCAAGCGATGGCCTTATCACCAAGAAGCCCACCGTAGCGCTCCAGAACTTTCTGGCAGGCGTCCTCATGAGATAACCCGCACTTGAGATGGCGAACGTAGTCATCCCGTACGTCGCACGTCGTGTCATCGCTGTACAGCCCGGTGCCCCATGCGCTCATCTCAACTCCTGATGCGTTGCAATCTGTTGTGGCCAGTACAGGGTCAGTTCATTTCGGCGTCAGGCTCAGGCGCTACGGGTTCGATCACCCACTCGCCACCGACATGAGTGCGCGTCGCTTGCCAACCGGGTTCGAGCCCAGCGAGTTCAGCCATCGACGGATCCACGTCGAGAATATGCCCCAGCCCGACGATGCACAGGTCGTCCAGCGCCTCGCTCTGGTTGTCGAGGAACTGCCAGCCATGATCATCCTCATCATGGGTGACCTGGAGTATGGGTTTGCGCTTTTCGATAACGCTTTTGGAGACGATGGTCGCGCAATTAGGCGGTTGGTCAAATGGCCACATAGAAACCTGAGCGGGTATGAGATGGTTAGGCTTCATTCAAGATTTCGACACCCGTCGTCGCCCCCCTAGCGCGCGGCCAGAGCCTCGAATGCTCGCGAAAGAGACATCATGCTTTGCGCAATGAGCTGACAACCGTGACGTTACCAGTGCAAGGCATGGGGTCGAACGAAGTGGTCAAAGGCCGTCATCTCGGCAGCCAATGCAGTAGCGTGATCCCCACTACGGCCAACAGTTCGGCAAATAGGGGCATCTCGGTTCACCTGGCAGCGGTTGCGTGTGACAACGGCAATGGGCCGATGCTAGATGCTCCTCATGACACCCGCCATCTCGACTAACGCCATGCAAACGATTCGTCACAGGACGGCAGCAATATGACGAGGGTCAGGCATGCTGAGGGCCAGCGGCAACCCGTCTGCAACATTTATGTCATCAAACTGTTATCCAATGCGGCAAGCGGCCATTAGTCCGGCTAAGACCTATACTTCCATGACCGGCACAAGTGCGTGCAGCAGTCGGCTCGGTGAAATGGATATCCACAACACGGACACCGTCCTTTCCTCCATTTCCATGGGTGCTTGCCATGTTGCAGAAATCGTTGCGCGCGCAAATCCTTTCCCTGCTCGGCGGCAGCCTTGCCCTGATCCTGATCACGGCCCTGGCCTGCTTCAGTTTTCTCTCCAGTGGACTCCAGTCCTACCGTGGCCTGCTCGACGGCCCGGTGCAGGCAACGCGGCTGATCGACGCGGCCAATCTCGAATTCAAGATCCAGGTTCAGGAGTGGAAGAACGTGCTGCTGCGTGGCAAGGACGACGCCAACCTGCAGCGTTACTGGAGCCAGTTCGAAGCGCAGGAGCAAAAGGTACAGGCCATCCTTGGCGAGCTGGCGCAGGCCGGCGGCGATGCGACGCTCAACGCTCAGGTCGAGCGCCTGCGCAGCGAACACCGTGACCTTGGCCAACGCTATCGCCAGGGACGTGACGCCTTCATCAAGGCCGGTGCCGATGCCCAGGCCGGTGATGAAGCGGTCAAGGGTATCGACCGCGCTGCCAGCGAGCAGATGACGGCGCTGGTCGAACAGCTTCGCCAGCAAAGCCTGGATCAGGCCCAGCAGATCAACGCCAGCGCACAGCGAACCGTCATTACCGGCTCGCTGTTGATGCTTGCCGCCGCGCTGGTGATCGGCGTCTTCAGCCTGTGGCTGGTCAACCGCCACCTGATCATTCCCATCCGCCACCTGATCGGCCACGTCGACCAACTCAGCCACGGCCAGTTCGGCCAGCGCGTGGACAGCAGCAGGCAAGACGAACTGGGCTTGCTCGCACGCGCGGCCAATACCCTGCGTGACTTCCTCGCCAGCACCACGGAGCGCCTGCATCGCAGCACGCATGACCTCGACGGCGCCAGCGGTGAACTCAACGCCATCGCTTCACGCATGACCGAAGGCGTCAGCGAGCAGTTCGAGCGCACCGATCAGGTTGCCACCGCCATGCACGAGATGTCCGCGACCGCCCAGGAGGTTGCACGGCACGCCGCCGATGCGGCCCATGCCGCCACCGACGCCGATGACTCGGCGCGTCAGGGCAGCGCGGTGATGCAATCGACCATCGCCACCATCACCGACATCCGTGGCGAAATCGCCAACACGGCCGAAGTGATCCGCCGCCTGGAAAGCGACAGCGGACGTATCGGCAAGGTGCTGGAGGTGATCCGTGGCATCGCCGAACAGACCAATCTGCTGGCGCTCAACGCCGCCATCGAGGCCGCGCGTGCCGGCGATCAGGGACGGGGCTTCGCCGTGGTCGCGGATGAGGTGCGCCACCTGGCGCAACGCACCGCCCAGTCGACGGCCGAAATCAACCAGATCATCGACACCGTGCAGACCGGCGCGCTGAATGCCGTGCGCGCCATCGAGAGCGGCCAGCAACGCAGCGAACAAGGCGTGACTCAGGTGACCGAAGCTGGCGCCATGCTGCAGCGTATTACCGCGGCAGTGGAAGCGATTCGCGACATGAATCAGCAGATCGCCACCGCCGCCGAGGAGCAGACGTCGGTGGCCGAGGACATCTCGCGCAACCTGACCGAGCTGACGGCCATCGCCAGCGCCAACCAGGAGAACGTCGAACGTACCCAGGCCGCCAGTCTGAACCTGCGCGGGCTCTCCGGCGAACTAGGTGAAGTCACCCGCCGTCTCGGTTCGTGAAACACGCGACCGGCACGCCAACGTGCCGGTTTCATGGGGAAAATACCTTGTAAATGAGGAGTTTTGACTTCATCTGCGAGTAGCACTATCGTGCCCGATCCTGCCTATTCCAGGCTCGACCCCGCTCTGCCAAGGAACCGGAATATGTTGCTCCGCCGCATGCTGATCATGCTGGGTGCCGTCGTGCTCGTGGTACTCGCCCTCGCCGCCTACAAAGGCTTCTCCATCTATAAGCAGATTCAAATGTTCTCGGCGCCACAGCCGGCCATCAATATCTCGGCGGCCACTGCGGTCGAGCAGCCCTGGCAGGGGCGCCTGCCGGCCATCGGTACGCTCAAGGCCTATCAGGGCGTGGATCTGTCCGCCGAGGTCGAGGGCATCGTGCGTGAGGTGCTGTTCGAATCCGGGCAGAAGGTCGAGCGTGGCCAGCCGCTGATCCAGCTCGACAGCGAAGTGGAGCGTGCCAGCCTGGCCACCGCCGAGGCCGAGCGCAGCCTGGCGCAGATCGAGTACGAGCGCGGGCGCAGCCTGGTCAGCCGTTCGAACATTTCCAAGAGCGAGTTCGACCGCCTGGCCTCGACCCTGCAGAAGGCCACCGCCAGCGTCGCCCAGCTCAAGGCGCAACTGGACAAGAAGCGCATCAACGCGCCCTTCTCCGGCACCATCGGCATTCGCCAGGTCGACCCGGGCACCTACCTGTCGCCCGGCGCAGCCATCGCCACCCTGCAGGATCTATCGCGGCTGAACGTGGACTTTTTCCTGCCCGAGCAGCAAGCGCCGCAACTGACCGTCGGCCAACGCGTGCAGATCAGCGTCGCCGCCTACCCTGGCGAGGCCTTCGAAGGGCGTATCAGCGCGATCAACCCCAAGGTGGAAAACGAGACCCGCAACCTGCAGGTACGCGCCACCCTGGCCAACCCCGATGAGAAGCTGCTGCCGGGCATGTTCGCCAACCTGCAGGTCTTGCTACCGGGCGACAACGCGCTGATCACCGTGCCGGAAACCGCCATCACCTACACCCTGTACGGCAATTCGGTGTACCTGATCACCGAGAAAAAGGACGACAAGGGCGAGCTGGTCAAGGATGGCGACGGCAAAGCGCAACTGGTGGTGGAACGGCATTTCGTCACCACTGGCGAACGCCGTGACGGCCGCGTGGTGATCCTCAAGGGCCTGCAAGCCGGCCAGCAAGTGGTCACTTCCGGCCAGTTGAAGCTGGACAACGGCTCCCACGTGGCCATCGTCGACGATCCCGTGCAGCCCGACAGCACCTCGCCGAGCACCAACTGACCAGTCCCCCGGCCGCCGCCAGAGCGGCGGCCGGGGGTGGCAACAGCCAAGGAAATCATCATGGCTTTCACCGATCCGTTCATCCGTCGCCCCGTGCTGGCCACCGTGGTCAGCCTGCTGATCGTCCTGCTCGGCATCCAGGCGTTCGGCAAGCTGGTCATCCGCCAGTACCCGCAGATGGAAAACGCCCTGATCACGGTCACCACCGCCTATCCGGGCGCCAACGCCGAGACCATCCAGGGTTACATCACCCAGCCGCTGCAGCAGAGCCTGGCCAGCGCCGAAGGCATCGACTACATGACTTCGTCGAGCCAACAAAATCTGTCCACCATCTCCATCTATGCGCGCATCGGCGCCAACAGCGACCGCTTGTTCACCGAGCTGCTGGCCAAGGCCAACGAGGTGAAGAACCAGTTGCCGCAGGACGCCGAAGACCCAGTGCTGAGCAAGGAAGCGGCCGACGCTTCGGCGCTGATGTACGTCAGCTTCTACAGCGACGAGCTGTCCAACCCGCAGATCACCGACTACCTGTCGCGCGTCATCCAGCCCAAGCTGGCCACCCTGCCCGGTATGGCCGAGGCGCAGATCCTCGGTAACCAGGTGTTCGCCATGCGCCTGTGGCTGGATCCGGTGAAGATGGCCGCCTACGGCGTAACCGCCAGCGACCTCAACGACGCGGTGCGCAAGTACAACTTCCTCTCCGCCGCCGGCGAGGTGAAGGGCGAGTACGTGGTCACCAGCATCAACGCCAGCACCGACCTGAAATCCGCCGATGCCTTCGCCGCCATCCCGGTGAAGACCATGGGTGACAGCCGCGTGCTGGTGCGCGACATCGCCCGCGTGGAAATGGGCGCGGCCAACTACGACTCGATCAGTTCCTTCGATGGCGTGCCCTCGGTGTACATCGCCATCAAGGGTACGCCCAGCGCCAACCCGCTGGACGTGATCAAGAACGTGCGCGCGGCCCTGCCGGAACTGGAGGCGCAACTGCCGCCGAACCTCAAGGTGGCCATCGCCTACGACGCCACCGAGTTCATCCAGGCGTCCATCGACGAAGTGGTGAAAACCCTCGGCGAAGCGGTGCTGATCGTCATCGTCGTGGTCTTCCTGTTCCTCGGCGCGTTCCGCTCGGTGTTGATCCCCGTGGTCACCATTCCGCTGTCGATGGTCGGCGTGCTGTTCTTCATGCAGTTGATGGGCTATTCGATCAACCTGCTGACTCTACTGGCGATGGTGCTGGCCATCGGCCTGGTGGTGGACGACGCCATCGTCGTGGTGGAAAACATCCACCGCCATATCGAAGAGGGCAAGACGCCGTTCGACGCGGCCATCGAAGGCGCGCGCGAGATCGCCGTGCCGGTGATCTCGATGACCATCACCCTGGCCGCCGTGTACGCCCCCATCGGCTTCCTCGAAGGCCTTACCGGCGCGCTGTTCAAGGAGTTCGCCCTGACCCTGGCCGGCGCGGTGATCATTTCCGGCATCGTCGCGCTGACCCTGTCACCGATGATGTGCGCCAAGCTGCTGCGCCATGAGGAAAACCCCTCGGGCCTGGCCCATCGCCTGGATCAGATCTTCGACACGCTCAAGCGGCGCTACCAGAAGGCGCTGCACAGCACCCTCGACACCCGTCCGGTGGTGGTGGTGTTCGGCCTGATCGTGATGGCATTGCTCCCGGCCCTGCTGTCGTTCTCCAAGAACGAGCTGGCACCGGATGAAGACCAGGGCATCGTGTTCATGATGACCCAGTCGCCACAGCCGACCAACCTGGACTACATCAACGCCTATACCGACCAGTTCGTGGAGATCTTCAAGAGCTTTCCCGAGTACTACTCGTCGTTCCAGATCAACGGTTTCAACGGTGTGCAGTCGGGCATCGGCGGCTTCCTGCTGACGCCGTGGAACGAGCGCGAGCGTACGCAGATGGCGATCCTTCCCGAGGTGCAGGCCAAGCTCAACCAGATTCCGGGCCTGCAGGTCTTCGGCTTCAACCTGCCGTCGCTGCCGGGCACTGGCGAGGGTCTGCCCTTCCAGTTCGTGATCAACACGCCGAACGACTACGAGTCGCTGCTGCAGGTGGCCCAGCGGGTCAAGGCGCGCGCGCAGGAGTCGGGCAAGTTCGCCTTCCTCGACATCGACCTGGCCTTCGACAAGCCGGAGGTCGTGGTGGACATCGACCGCGAGAAAGCCGCGCAGATGGGCGTATCGATGCAGGATCTGGGCACCACGCTGGCCAGCCTGCTCGGTGAGGGCGAAATCAACCGTTTCACCATCGACGGGCGCAGCTACAAGGTGATCGCCCAGGTGGAGCGCGCCTACCGCGACAACCCGGGCTGGCTCGACAGCTACTACGTGCGCAGCGAGAACGGTCAGATGGTGCCGCTGGGTACGCTGATCCGCGTCAGCGACCGCGCACGCCCGACCAAGCTCAATCAGTTCCAGCAGCTCAACTCGGTGATCATCCAGGGCGTGCCCATCGTCAGCATGGGCGAGGCGGTGGACACCATCACCCAGATCACCCGCGAGGAAGCGCCGCGCGGCTACAGCTACGACTACGCCGGCGCCTCGCGCCAGTACGTGCAGGAAGGTAGTGCGCTGTTCCTCACCTTCGGTCTGGCACTGGCGATCATCTTTCTGGTGCTGGCGGCACAGTTCGAGAGCTTCCGTGATCCGCTGGTGATCCTGGTCACCGTGCCGCTGTCGATCTGCGGCGCGCTGATACCGATCTTCCTCGGCTTCTCGAGCATGAACATCTACACCCAGGTGGGCCTGGTGACGCTGATCGGCCTGATCAGCAAGCACGGCATCCTCATCGTCGAGTTCGCCAACCAGTTGCGTCGCGAGAAGGGGCTGAGCGTGCGCGAAGCCATCGAGGAAGCCGCTTCCATCCGCTTGCGCCCGGTGCTGATGACCACTGCTGCGATGGTATTCGGCATGGTGCCGTTGATCCTCGCCACGGGTGCCGGTGCGGTGAGCCGTTTCGACATCGGCCTGGTGATCGCCACCGGCATGAGCGTCGGCACCGCCTTCACCCTGTTCGTCCTGCCCTGCGTGTACAGCTTGCTGGCCAAGCCGGATGCCGAAGCGCAACAACAGGCGCAGGTCACCCCCGCGCACTGACCGATCCTGTGGGAGGCGCTTCAGCGGCGGCTGTCGCGGCTGAAGCCCCTCACACAGTCCGCCTTATCGCCCGCCTCGATTCACGGAAACGACAGAAGGTCGCAATTAACTCTTGCTATTTATGTAATAGGAATTATTCTCAGTTACGTAATGACGGCCAAGGAGAACTGCCATGACCTACCTGATCGATGCCTGGCTGGATCGGCCACATCCCTACCTGCGCATCCTCAACCGTCAGACCGGCGAAGTCTGCGCCGTGCTGGAAGAAGACGCTCTGGACGAGCTGCGCGACCAGGGCGACCTGGATCTGCACGAACTCAGCTCAAGCGAACCCAGCGTGCTCAAGGAGCTGGTGCGCAGCCTGTTCCTGTTCTGCTATGCCCGGGCCTTGCGCCCGTCCTGAAACGCAACGGCCCCCTGCCATGGCAGAGGGCCGCTCGATCGTAGGGTGGACGACGCTTCACCCGTCCACCGTCGCCGTGGTGGACAAAAACAGCGTTGTCCACCCTACGACTCACCTACGGATTTTGCTTACAGGATGTCCAGCAGCTCGACATCGAACACCAGCACACTGTGCGGCGGGATGCTGCCGACGCCCTGGGCGCCGTAGGCCAGCTCGCTCGGCACGTGCAGGCGCCACTTGCTGCCGGTACCCATCAGCTGCAGAGCCTCGACCCAGCCCGGAATCACGCCGCCAACCGGGAATTCTGCCGGCTGACCGCGCTCGTAGGAGCTGTCGAATACAGTGCCGTCGATCAGGGTGCCGTGGTAGTGGGTACGCACTTGGTCGTCAGCCGATGGCTTGGCGCCCTCGCCTGCTACCAGCACTTCGTACTGCAGGCCGGAGGCCAACACGGTGACGCCTTCGCGCTTGGCATTCTCGGCCAGGTAGGCACGACCTTCGCCGGCAGCAGCTTCCGCCTTGGCAGCGGCCTCGGCCTGCATGATCTCGCGGATGACCTTGAAGCTGGCGCCCAGCTCAGCCTCGGAAACGCGGCTGGCCTGGCCGGTGAAGGCATCGGTCAGACCGGCGAGGATGGCGGTCAGATCGACACCCGGCGGCGGGTTGTCGCGCAGTTGACCACCGAGTTGGCGGCCAATGCCGTAGCTGACGCGGCCCTCGTCGGAGGACAGATCGGGGCTGAAGGTGAATTCGGACATGAAAAGGCTCCGCTAGGGGCTGCAAAAAGGCCGGCCAGACTAGCACAGAAGCCGGGCGCGAGGTCACGGCAAGGTGCCAAGCCTGTCGCGGCTAAAGCCCCTCCCACAGCCGCAGGAGATGCACGCTCCGTGGCAGGCGCTTCAGCGGCGACAGTCTGGATCTATAGGGCGTTACGCCCTCGCCGACAACGCTCGGAGCAGTAGCGCACCTCCTCCCAACAGCGCGCCCACTTCTTGCGCCAAGTGAAGGGCAGGCCACAGACCAGGCAGGTCTTCACCGGCAACTGGCTCTTCTTCACAGTCTCTCCCCGGCATCGAGCCGTGCCAGCAAACGCTCGCCCCAATCCCACAACGCCTGCTGCTTGGCCTCGCTCATGCGCGCCAGGTTGCGGTAGACCATGCCGATACGCGGGTTGCGCTCCAGGCGCTCGCGGTGGCGCATCAGAAAATGCCAATACAGTGAGTTGAACGGACAGGCCGACTCGCCGGTGCTTTCACTCACCTTGTAACTGCAACCCTGGCAATGGTTGGACATGCGCTTGATGTACTGACCGCTGGCGCAGTAGGGCTTGGAGCCCAGGTAACCGCCATCGGCGTGCATCACCATGCCCAGGGTATTGGGCAGCTCCACCCAGTCGAAGGCATCCATGTACACGGCCAAGTACCAGTCGCAGATGGCCTTGGGCGCAATACCGGCAAGCAGGGCGAAGTTGCCGGTGACCATCAGCCGCTGGATATGGTGCGCGTAGGCGTGCTCCAGAGTCTGGCCGATGGCCTGGCGCATGCAGTTCATGCGCGTCTGCCCCGTCCAGTAGAACGACGGCAGCACCCGCGAATTGCCGAAGGTATTGCCCTCGGCGTACTCCGGCATGCGCAGCCAGTAGATGCCGCGTACGTACTCGCGCCAGCCGATCAACTGGCGGATGAAGCCCTCGGCCGCATTCAGCGGCACCTCGCCCTTGCGATAGGCCGCCTCCACGTCGCTGCACAGCCGGCGCATGTCGAGCAGGCCGATGTTCAGCGCGGCGCTGATGCGTGAATGAAAAAGAAACGGCTCGTCATCGGCCATGGCGTCCTGGTAATCACCGAAATCGGCCAGGCCGTGAGCGAGGAAATGCTGCCAGAGGCGCTCGGCCTGTGCAGCGGTCACCGGGTAATCGAAGCCGTCCAGACGGCCGTAATGATCGGCGAAACGCTGCGCGACCAACGCCAGCACCTCGGCAGTGATGGCGTCCGGCTCGGTGCGCAGCGCTGCAGGCGGCCGTACGCCCTTGGGCAAGGCCTTGCGGTTGTCGGCATCGAAGTTCCAGGCCCCACCTTCGGGGCTGCCATCCGGGTTCAGCAGCAGGCCGCTGGCGCGGCGCATCTCGCGGTAGAAGAACTCCATGCGCAATTGCTTGCGCCCCTGCGCCCAGGCAGCGAAGGCTTCGCGCGAGCAGAGAAAGCGCGTGTCCGGGTGCCACTGGATCGCCACGCCGCAATGGCGCAGCGCCTGCTCCAGGCGCCAGTCGCCACACTCGGTCAGGTGCACCTCGGCCGGGTTCAACTGCTGCGTCCAGCGCTGCAGCTCACCCGGCAGCGAGCCGCTGTTGGCAGGATCGTCCAGCTTCACGTAGTGCACCTGCAGACCCTGCTCACGCAGAGCCTCGGCGAAATGGCGCATGGCGCTGAAAATCAGGGCGATCTTCTTCGGATGATGCGGCACATGGCTGGCCTCCTCCATCACCTCGGCCAGCAGCAGGTGATCGCGCGCGGGGTCGACATCAGCCAGGGCGCCGAGGCCCAGGCTGAGTTGGTCACCGAGAATCAGAATCAGACGGCGTACGTTCACAGCAGAGCGACCTCCATGTGCGGATGACGGCGCAGGTGGCCGAGCAGGATGTGGTAAGTGTCGCGGTCGAAACCGCCCCGGCCTT
This sequence comes from Pseudomonas sp. C11, assembly GCF_034683865.1. NCBI lineage: Bacteria > Pseudomonadati > Pseudomonadota > Gammaproteobacteria > Pseudomonadales > Pseudomonadaceae > Pseudomonas > Pseudomonas sp. C11. The sequence continues at coordinate 68,314 of NZ_JAWIIP010000014.1, read as the reverse complement.
CGGCCAGCAAGGCATTGGCCTGATCGAGGCATTCCACGCTGCCCAGGTAGCGCCACTGGTCGAGCACATGCCACTGCACGAGATCGTGCCGCGCGTCGCGCTCGACCAGGGCAACCGGCCCACGCCAGGGCCAGGCCTGGGTCTGCAGCCGTTCGGCACCTTGGAGCAAACGCGCATCGTGCGCCTGACGCGACTCCATGCCACAACAGGCGCCAGCGCAGCGACCCAGCTGGTAGGCGAAGCAGGCACCGTCGCCCTCCTCAAGCCCCAGCACCCGCAGGCACAGACGGCGCTCACGTGCCTGCTCCAGCAACCATTGCCGTGCGTGATGACGCGAGCGGAACAACCCCACATGCCGGGTACCAGGCAGCAACGCGCGATGCGGCAGCAGCTCATTGCGCCATTCACCGCCCGCCTCGCTCAGCGCCCAGGTCAGCAGTTCGCGCTGCTTGCGCAGGCGCCGGTTGTACAACGGCTGCAGGCGTTTGATTTCCGCCGACTCGAGCAACAGCGCGCCCAACTCGCCAGCGGTGGGTTGCACCTGCACATCGCGGATCTGCTGCACCATATGCAGGCTGCGCCGGTCACGGTGGTCGTTCTGGAAGTGCGACGTCACCCGCTGGCGCAGGTTGCGGCTCTTGCCCACGTACAGGTGGGCGCCGCTGTCACCGAGGAAGTAATAGACGCCGGGCCTCTCAGGCAGGCCGGCGAAACGCTCGCTGGGTAGCAAGGGTGGCCGAGCGGCGCTACGCAGCTGACTGCTCAGCGCACTGGCCGGCACCCGTGCGAGCAGATGCTGGGCCAGGAGCAGGGTCGCCTCGGCATCGGGTACGGCGCGATGACGGAAGAAGCGGACGATGCCGAAATGCTCACAGAGCGCATCGAAGCCTTGGTCGGCGATATCGGGCAATGCCGTTCTGGCCAGACGCAGGGTACAGAGCTGTACCGGACGCAGTGCCTTCCAGTCGGCCAAGGCACGGCGCAGGAAAGCCAGTGAGAAACGCAGGTTGTGCCCGACCAGCACGCGTCCTTTCAGCGCGGCGGCAATCGCCTCACCTGCAGCGTCGATGCCTGGCAGACCGCGCAACTCCAGAGGATGCAGCCCGGTCAGCGCCAGCAACTTGCTCGGCAAGGCCACGGGGGGCTCGAACAGCCAGTGCAGGCGCGCCTCGACGCCACCCTGCGCGTCGACCTGGATGATCGCCAGTTCCCAGACGGCATCACGCAGCGGATGCGCCCCCGTGGTTTTCACCTCGACAACGGCCAGGGTACGACCTTGCAGCGCCCCGCCCGGAATGAACGCTGCCGTCACCAGCCGGAACGAAAGGCGATGGGCACGCGCAGGCTGTTGTCAGCCGAGGGCATGCCACACATTTCATCATGCACCGAGCTGTGCACCAGGAAGAACGGCAGCGTCGGCATTTCCTGCAGCACGTCGCGGGCGTGTTCGACCGAGCGTAGGTGCAAGGTACTGCCCTGCTCGTCGCGCACCGGGTGGGCACGGCCTTCCATCCGCGCCTCGAGCAGGTAGATGCCACCCTCCAGGGAAATCAGGTTGAGTTCGTCGATGCGCCCAGCCAGGGCGTGCACGGAAAGATCGTACAGATTCATGGGTTCTCCTCGTCTCGCGCAAAATTATACAAAAACCTCTACAAAGACAATTTTTGTACAAGATAGAGAAAGCACAAGGCCCAAATGAAAACCGCCCGTCCGTTTTCCAACGGCCGGGCGGTTCGGCAACACGGTGAGCGGATCAGTGATCGTGCTTGGTCAGCTTGTCCAGGTAACCCATGGCAAAAGCCGATCCAACGAAGGTCAGGTGGATGATGACGTACCACTGGAGGTACTTGAGGTCATAGTTCTTGGCATCCATGAACACTTTCAGCAGGTGGATGGAGGAAATCGCCACGATGGACGCCGCCACCTTCATTTTCAGCGAGCTGGAATCCATCTTGCCCAGCCAACTGAGCTTCTCAGTGTCATCATGGATATCCAGGCGCGAAACGAAGTTCTCGTAGCCCGAGAGCATCACCATCACCAACAAGCCGCCAACTAAGGCCATGTCGATCAACGACAGCAGCTTGAGGATTACATCCGCTTCAGCAAGGGAAAATATCTGCGGCAGGATGTGGTAAAGCTCCTGAAAGAATTTCAGAGAAAGCGCCAGAACCGCCAGCGACAGGCCGAAGTAGATGGGTGCCAGCAACCAGCGCGAGGCATACATCGCATTTTCGATAAAGCGTTCCATGAAGGTCTCACTGAGGGATCGGAAATGGCGGCGAGTATACCCAGCCACACCGGCCGCACAAAGCGCTGCACGGATTGTGGATAACCCCAGTGAAAACAGCCCGTATGCGCCAGACCAGGCGCGCCCTCAGCTTTGCCCGTCGGTATCGGGGCGGAAGCGGTACTGGCCCGGATGGCGCCGCTGCGAGTCGTTCAGGCGGCGCAGCTCGGCCTGCAGGTGCAGGCTCCAGATCGGCGGCTCGGTGCATTCGGCATAGCCCTGCAACGCCAGGCTCTGGACGATGGCAGCCAGCACTTCTTCAGCGACGAGAGGCCCGAAGAACGGGCCTTGTGCCTTGATGGCCGAGGGCTGCGCGCCGGCCATGCCGGCTGCACAGATCAATGTCCAAAGCCCGCGATCACCTGCCAATGGCCTGATCACGCATTCGATACGGGTGACAAGCCCCAGACAGTGTCGGGTAAGGCAGAGGCTGCGCGACATGGCGGCGACCCTCGCGAAATTCAGCATCCAGCCTACACCCCGAGCGGCTGAGCTGGGAAGCCAAAGTTATCCACGAAAGCTGTGGATAACTCTGTTGATGACAGGTGAGCAAGCTGTCCGGTGCGCCTACCGCAGTGCCTGCACGGCGGTCGCGCAAGAACTGATCAGCTCGCCTCGCCGTCAGTCTTCTTGCGACGTGGCGCACGAGCCGCCTTGCTCGCCTCGGCGGGGGGCGTTTCCTTTGGCTCAGCCGGCTTGCTCTCCTCTTCCAGGCCGATCGCGGCGATATCGCGCAGGCGCTCGACCACCCGAGCGTTGACGCTGCCCTTGGGGAAGCGCCCCTTCTCGTCCGGATGCCCAGCCGGCTCGCCGACCAGCAGGCTCAGCGCCTCGTCAACATGACGCACGGCATAGACGTTGAACTGGCCGGCACGCACTGCCTGCAGGACACGCTCGTCGAGCATCAGGTTGGCGACATTGGAGTGCGGGATGATCACCCCCTGCTCGCCGCTCAGGCCACGCGCCTCGCACAGGCGGAAGAAGCCTTCGATCTTCTCGTTGACCCCGCCGACCGCCTGCACCTCGCCGAACTGGTTGATCGAGCCGGTGATGGCGAAGCACTGCTTGAGCGGCGTGCGCGACAGTGCCGAGATCAGCGTGCACACCTCACCCAGCGAGGCGCTGTCGCCATCGACATAACCGTAGGACTGCTCCAGTGCGATGCTCGCGGAAATCTCCAGGGGGAATTCCTGGGCGTAGCGGCTGCCGAGGAAGCCGGTGAGGATCATCACGCCCTTGGAGTGGATCGACTGGCCGAGGCTGACCTCGCGCTCGATGTCGACGATGCCGCTGCCGCCTGGGTAGACAGTGGCGGAAATCCGCGCCGGCACGCCAAAGGCCGAATCGCCCACTTCCAGCACGGTCAGCCCGTTGCACTTGCCGACGGCAGCGCCACTGGTGTCGATGAGGATGATGCCAGCCAGCATGTCGTCGATGATGCGCGCCGAGACACGCCCGGTGCGGGTCGCCTTGGCCTTGAGCGCACGCTCGATATGACCGACATCAGTGAGGGTCTCACCCGCCAGCTGACGGATGAAGTCCGCTTCGCTGACCAGTTGGAACAGGTCGCCGATACGTGCCGACAAGCGCCCCTGATGTTCGGCAAGGCGTGCGCTGTAGGTAGCCAGGCGCGCCACGGCGGCACCGGTGAGCGGCGCCATGCCCTCTTCCGAGGTGCGCGTCTTCATCAACTGAGCGAATTGCTCCAGGCTCTCGTCAGCGAGCGGGATGTCCTCGTCGAAGTCGACCAGCACACGGAACATTTCCTGGAAGTCCGGATCGGCATCCTGCAGCGCGTAGTAGAGCTGACGCGAGCCGATGATGATGACCTTCAGTTGAAGCGGGATGACCTGCGGGTTGAGGGTCACCGTGGCGATGCGGCCGAGATCGCCCAATGGCGACTCCATCTTCAACTGGCGCGAATGCAGGGCGCGTTTGAGCGCTTCCCAGACGAAGGGTTCGCTGAGCAGTTTTTCCGCTTCGACCACCAGATAACCGCCATTGGCACGGTGCAGCGCACCCGGGCGCAGTTGGCGATAGCTGGTGTACAGCGCGCCCTGGTCGGAGTTGTACTCGATGCGGCCGAACAGGTTGTCATAGGTCGGGTGCGACTCGAACACCACCGGCGCGCCGCCGTTGGCATGGTGACCGACCACCAGGCTCGGGCAGTAGATTTCCTCAAGCAGCTTACGCAGTTGCGGATCGGCCTTGTCGACGTCCACCAGTTGCTCGACTGCTGTTTTCAGCAGGTTGACCTGCATGGCTTGCAGGTAGGCGCAGACTCCGGCGTTCTCCGCGTATTTTTCCGACAGCGGCGCCAGCAGCGGCTGCAGAGCGACGGTGATGGTTTCCTCGTTGAGCTGACGCAGCTGGTTGCTCGATTCGCGCTTCCACAGCGGCAGGCTGGCCAGTTCCTCGTTGAGGCGCTCTTCCAGCGCGGCGATATCGGCATGGAAGCGTTCGCGCTCGGCCTCCGGCAACTGGGCGAACTCGGCTTCATCCAGCGCCTTGCCGTCGGCCATCGGAGTGAAGGCGATGTTGGTACTGTCGCGGTACAGGGCAATGCCCTTCTCCAGCGACAGACGCTCGATCACATCCAGCGCCTGGTCATAGCGCTTGTTGAAGGTGCGGTCGATGGCGCTCTTCTTCTGCTGGTAGGTCGGCGTCTCGAACACCGCCGGGAAGGTGGCCAGCAGGTTGTCGATCAACTGGCTGACATCGGCGATGAAGGCCGTTGCCGTGCCGGCCGGCAGCTCCAGCGCGCGCGGCTCGCGCGGCTCGTCGAAGTGATTGACGTAGACACGGTCGGCCGGCGTCTCCATGCGCTTGGCTTCGGCCTTGAGGTAACGCTGCACGAAGGAGAAACGCCCGGTGCCGGGCTCGCCCATGACGAATACGTTGTAACCGGGGCGCGGCATGGCCACGCCGAACTGCAGCGCCTCGACGGCGCGCGACTGGCCCAGCACGCCGCGGAAGGGTTCGAGTTCATCGGTGCTGGTGAAGTTGAACTGCTCGGGAGCGAAGGGGCGGGTCAGTGACTCGGGGGCAAGGCGCAAAGCATCGAGGCTACGCTTGGACATTGGCAATCCTTATAGCGAGCGGAAAATTCCGCAAAAACATGGGGTGATTCTGGGCCTGTGGCGCAATGGCGATCAAGGTTTGATTCACGGCAATGCACAAAAACGGGGCTGGGATAATCTGCCAGACGATCCGCCATCGAGCCTGCACCCACGACAGGCAGCCCCAGCGCCAGGAGACTTGCCTATGAGTGCCTTTCAGGAAATCGCCGCCCTGCTCAGCCTGTCGGCCGTGCTGGGCATGCTCGCCGTGAGGTTGCGCCAGCCTCTGATCATCGCCTACATCCTGGTGGGCATTCTCGCCGGGCCGGCGGTAATGAATCTGGCCGGTGATCACAGCTCGATCAGCCTGCTGGCGGAAATCGGCATCACCGTGCTGCTGTTCGTCGTCGGCCTCAAGCTGGACATGCACCTGGTGCGCACCCTGGGCGCCGTTGCCCTGGCCACTGGCCTCGGCCAGTTGAGCTTCACCATCCTCGCCGGGCTGGCGTTGTGCCGCCTGCTGGGCCTGGACTGGATGAGCGCCGGCTATGTAGCCGTGGCCCTGACCTTTTCCAGCACCATCATCATCGTCAAGCTGCTGTCGGACAAAGGCGAGATCGACTCCCTGCATGGGCGCATCGCCATGGGTTTTCTCATCGTGCAGGACATCGCCGTGGTGCTGGCGATGCTGATGATCAGCCTGTACCAGCCGGCCAATGGCAAGCCCGGGTTGTCACCTCTAACGCTGATTGGCGCCCTGCTGGCCAGCTTGGCGCTGCTCTACCTGCTGGTACGCTTCGCCCTGCCCCGCCTGCTGGCGCCGATGGCCCGCTCGCCGGAGTTGCTGATGCTGGTGGCGGTGGCCTGGGGCACGCTGCTGGCCGGCGGCGCCGAGGCGCTGGGCCTGTCCAAGGAGCTGGGGGCCTTCATCGCCGGCTTCTGCCTGGCTTCCACGCCGCTGCGCGAGGCCATCGCCAGCCGCCTGAGCAGCCTGCGCGACTTTCTCCTGCTGTTCTTCTTCCTGCACCTGGGCATTCAACTGGATTTCTCCTATCTGCATCAGCAGATCGGTAGCGCCGTGCTGCTGTCGCTGTTCGTGCTGATCGGCAATCCGTTGATCGTCATGGCCATCATGGGTGCGATGGGTTACCGCAAACGCACCGGCTTCATGGCCGGGCTGACGGTAGCGCAGATCAGCGAGTTCTCCATCATCTTCGTCGCCATGGGCATCAGCCTGGGCCACGTTGGCGGCGCAGCACTGGGGCTGACCACCCTGGTGGGGATCATCACCATCACCCTGTCCACCTACATGATTCTCTACTCGCAGCCACTGTTCGAGCGCCTTTCGCCCTGGCTCAGCATCTTCGAGCGGCGCGTCGCCCACCGCGAGAATGCCGAGGACAATGCACCCGACCAGACCCAGCCGGAAGTCATCGTCTATGGCCTGGGGCGCTATGGCCGCCAGTTGGCCCATCGCCTGCAAGACGGCGGCCTGCGCGTTCTCGGTGTGGACTTCGACCCACAGGCGCTGGCCAACGCTCGCCAGGCGGGGCTGAGCGTGTGCTACGGGGATGCCGAGGATGGCGACTTCATCGCCCACCTGCCTCTGCAGCAGGCCCGCGCCCTGGTCAGCACCATTCCGCAACGCGAAGTGAATGCCTTGCTGCTACGCGCCGCGCGCCATGCCGGTTTCCGTGGCAGCGTGACCCTCAGCGCGTTCCGCGAAGGCGACCTGGAGGCCTTCACTCGGGCGGGCGCCGCCAGCGTTCTGCAGCCATACATCGATGCCGCCGATTCCGCAGCGCGCCGCCTGCTGGAAGAAGTCGAGCAACCGCTCAGTTGAACTCGGCACACCCCAGGCAGTACTCGGCAGCCGGCATGGCGGCCAGGCGCGCCGCCTCGATCGGCTCGCCGCAGCACAGGCACTCGCCATAGCGCCCCTCGGCCAGGCGCTGCTGCGCCTGGCGTACCAGCAGCAGGCCATGTTCGGCCTCGGCCAGCAGAGCCTGCAGCACTTCGTCGTTCTGCCGCTGCTGCGCCTGCTCGGCGAAGTCCGCCGAGTGACTGCGCGCCAGGTCACGGCGAATCGCCTCGGCACGGGTCGCGTAATCATCCAGCATGGCATCCAGCACATCACGGTGGCTCATGAACAATCTCACTGAGTACGAAGAACCCGCAGTGTGCGACGCCCAACATTAGCCATCACTGACACCCGTCAGTACTTGCACGAAAGGCTTTTCTCTGCTGCCTTGACACTCATCGCACACCTGGCCAAAGCTCGGCCATCGCCCGCATCAAGAAGAGCCGCGTCCTTGAATCGGATAGTCGCCATCCTCGCCCTGTGCTGCAGCCTTCCCCTTCATGCCGCCTCGCCCCAGCGCCTGGCCGAACTGGCCCTCGATCCCTACTGGATCGCCCTCGGCCACTACGAAACCGGCAAGCTCGGCGGTTGGCGCAGCTATGTCGACGACGATGACTTCTTCCTCGCCGAGAACGGCGCTCACGATCCCGCGGCCGAACTCGCCGCCACGGTAAAAGCGCTGTACCAGCCTGCCGACCTGGGTGACCGCCATCCCCAATGTATCTATCCGGCGCGCACCCGCTGGCTCAAGGCGCAACTGCAACTGACCGATCTGCCCACGCCGGACTGCGCCGAGTACCGGGCGTGGATGGCCGACGTCAACCCGAACAGCGCCGTGCTGGTGTTCCCGGCCGCCTACCTGAACAGCCCGTCGTCGATGTTCGGCCACACCCTGCTGCGCATCGACCAAGCCGACATCGACAGCCACAACACCGCCCTGCTCAGCTACGCGCTGAACTTCGGCGCCTTCATCGAAGGCGACGACAACAGCATCCTCTACGCCTGGCGTGGCCTGATGGGCGGCTACCCCGGCCTGTTCGCGCTGGTGCCCTACCACGACAAGCTCAGCGAATACAGCCGCCTGGAAAACCGTGACCTGTGGGAGTACCGGCTGAACCTGACGCCCGAGGAAACCCGGCGCATGGTCGAGCATGTCTGGGAGCTCAAGCAGATCCGCTTCGACTACTTCTTCTTCGATGAGAACTGCTCCTACCGCCTGCTGGAGCTGCTGGAGATTGCCCACCCCGGCGTCGAGCTGACCGAACACTTCCCGCTCACCGCCATCCCCACCGACACCGTGCGTGCGGTCAAGGATGCCGGGCTGATCGAGCGCATCGACTATCGCCCCTCCCGTGAGCGCGAGCTGCTGGCCCGCGCCGAGCCGCTGGATGCCGACGAACAGGCCTGGGTATTGCGCCTGAGCGAAGATCCGGCGCAGTTGCAGGGTGCCGCTTTCACCGCCCTGCCCAGCGAGCGCCGCGCGCTGATCCAGGACGCCGCCTTCCGCCTGGTGCGCTACCAGGCCAACGACAACGAACGCAGCGTCACGGCGCAACGCAGCTTCCAACTGCTCGGCGCGATCAGTCGCAACCCGCCGCCGTCACTGGATATCGAGCGCCCGCCTTTGCCCGAGGAAGGCCATCAATCGCGCACCTGGCAACTGGCCGGTGGCAGCCGTGACGACCGTGCCTTCGCCGAGTACAGCCTGCGTATGGCGTACCACGACCTCAACGACAACCTCGACGGTTTCCCGCTGGGTGCGCAGATCGAAATCCTCCAGCTCAAGCTGCGCCAGTACGAGAACAACCACTGGCAAGTGCAACGCCTGGACTTGGCCAACATCCGCTCGCTGACGCCGCGCAACGCTCTATTGCAGCCGTTGTCCTGGCAAGTCGGCGGCGGGCTGGAACGGGTACTCGGCAAGGATGGAGACACCCCGCTGGTCGCGCATATCAGCGGTGGCGCCGGTGCCAGTTGGCAACTCGACGACGAACTGCTCGGCTTCGCCCTCGGCACCACACGCCTGGAGTACAACGAAGACTTCGCCTCCGTGATCTCCCCCGCCCTGGGCTTCAACACTGGACTACTTTGGCGCAACCCGGTGGGCAACCTGACCCTGGAAGCCGCAGGCGACTACTTCCACAACGGCGAAGTCCGCCGGCGCTTGTCGCTCAACCAGCAATGGGAAGTGTCACGCAACCTCGGCCTGCGCCTGAGCGCCCAGCGCGAATTCAGCCAACTGGCCAGCCCGGTCAACGAGGTGAAGCTGGAGCTGCGCTGGTATCACTACTGACGTAGCGCCTGCCAACGCAGGCCCGCTGGCATGAGGACGTGTCACGGCGCTCGCCGCGCAGAAGCCCTCCTATACTGCAATCTCCACCGTCCGTTCGGAGAACCGTCATGCGCCGTCTATTCGTGTTTCTCGCTGCCGCACTGATCAGTCTGCCGCTATGGGCCATGCACTGCCCGCAGGACATGGCCAAGATCGATGAGATGCTGCAGAACGATCCGCCCAGCGATCCCGAGGTCGTGGCCAAGGTCAAGGAATTGCGTGCCGAAGGCGAGGCCCTGCACAAGGCTGGCGATCATGCCGAATCGGCCCGCGTGCTGGGCGAGGCGCTCGACCTGCTGTCCGCCAGCGAGTAACGCCGGCGGTTCAGAAGCCGCTGTAGATCAATCCCAGGGCCGCCTGGCGCAACGCCTGCAGATCCACGGGTTTGCTCAGGCAGACGTCTGCGCCACGCGCCCGGGCTTCCTCGAACAGGCGGGTATCGGCCACGGCACTGATCACCATGACCGGCACGTCGCGCAAGCGCGGCTCGTTGCGCATGGCATCCAGCACATCCAGGCCGCTGCCATCGGGCAGGTCGATATCCAGCAGCACCAGCGCTGGCGTCTGCAGGTGCAGCTCAGCCAGGGCACTCTGCCTCGAACTGACGCCACGCACGTCGGCGAACTCACGCAGCGATTCCTGCAACACCCGCATGCACGCCGGGTGATCCTCCACGCACAGCACCGGCACCAGGCTACGAGCCGGCTGCACCTCTTCCAGAGCCTCGTTCGGCCGGTCGTCCTCTGGGCTGGCAGCACTGGGCAGGTCGAGCCAGAAACGGCTGCCCACACCCTCTTCGCTGCGCACGCCAATCTCGCCTTCCATCAGGCTGGCCAACTCGCGGCACAGCACCAGCCCGATCCCCGTGCCGGGAATGTTGGAACTCTCCCGCCCCAGACGCTGGAAGGGCTGGAACAGCTGGGCCTGCTGCTCGGCAGATAGGCCAGGGCCGGTATCGTCAACCCACAGCCGCACGCAGTCGGCACGAACCTCATAGCCCATGCGGATCATGCCCTGCGGGCTGTTGTACTTGATAGCGTTGGACAGCAGGTTGAGCAGGATCTGCCGCACCCGGCGCGGGTCGCCCTGCACGTAGAGAGATGGCTCGGCCGCGGCCATCACCTGCAGCTGCAGCCGGCGTTGCTGGACTTCAGGTTGCACCAGCTCGGCACAGCCATTGAGCAGCGCCCCAATCTCGATGGCTTGCAGTTGCAATTGCTGACGCCGGCTCTCGATGCTGGAAAGGTCGAGGATGTCGTCCACCAGTGACGTCAGGTGGCGACTGGCATGAACGATCTCGCGGGCATAATCGGCTTCCTGATGGGCGTCGGCCTTGTCCTGCGTTTCCAGTTCGATCAGTTGGGCGAAACCATGGATGGCATTGAGCGGTGTGCGCAGCTCATGGCTCATGCTCGACAGGAAGCGGCTCTTGGCCTGGCTCGCCGCGTGCGCTTCGAGGCTGGCATGGCGCAACTCCTCCTGCACCTGCTTGAGCCGGGTGATATCCACGTGCGTACCGGCGATCCGCCGTGGCCAGCCAGTGGCATCGCGCTCCAGCAGACGTCCGCGGCTGAGCAACCAGACATACTCGCCATGACGGTCGAGGTAACGGTACTCGGCGTCGAAATACTCCTCGCCTTGCTCGGCGAACAGCTTGCGCAGATGACGCAGACGCTCGACATCGTCCGGATGCACGCGCTGGTTGAACTCGCTCAGGGTAATCAGGCTGGCGCCGAGGCCGAAGCGCCGCACGAAGCGCTCGCTCAGCTCGATGGTCAGGGCTTGAGCGTCGATCTGCCAGAGACTTTCGGTGGTGTTGTCCAGCACCAGTTGCAGCAGATCGTAAGTGTCCTGGCGCTGGCGCTCGCTGGTCTGCAACTGCAAAGCGGCCTGCTGCACGGCTTCGGCCAACTCGCTGACCTCGCGAATGTGGCTCTGCGGCGCATTCGGTGGATACTCGCCCTGACCGAGACTGCCGGCCATGTCGACGACGCCATTGATCGGCCGCGCCAACTGCTCGCTGAGCTGACGCGAACGCCACCACATGCCGGCGAAAAACAGCAGATAGAAGAACAACAGGCCGGCAATCAGCAAGTAGCCAATCTGCTGGTAGCGCGCGGCCAACTGATTGGTGTCACGGAATATCTGTTCCTCGTCCACCACCAGCATCAGCCGCCAGCCGGTCTGCGGGATGACGCTCCAGGCAACCAATTGCTTGCGGCCACCCAACAGCACCTCTTGTACGGTACCTGTACCCTCGTTCATCGTTGCCAGCAGAGGCTCCATCCCCTTGCGCTGCAACAGGCTGAAATCCTCTGGCTTGAGCACCTCACGGCGCACGGCCTCTTCATAGGAATACTGCGTCAGCTCGCGCAGGCCGAAATCCAGCTCACCCGCCGCCGGCAGCGCCATGATCCGGTTGTCGTGGCTGACCAGCATGGCGTAGCCGTGCCAGGGCACGTTCAGCTCGTCGATCTCGCCCAGTACCTGATCGACGGTAATATCGAAACCCACCACGCCTTCGAGAAAATCCTTGCGGTACACCGGGGCAATGGCCGACATCATCCAGCCCTGCCCGGCGGGGTCGAGGTAGACATCGGTCCAGACCAGCTTGCGCTGCGGGTTGTGCTTGGCATCGGCCAGGTAATAGAAGTTGTAATCCGGTATCACCATGTCATGGGGATACTGCGCCGGCGTTTCGAACCAGGGATAAATCCGGTTGTAGCTGTCCCAACTGTTGAAATAGAGCGCCGCCACCAACGGGTTGGCCTGATGGATCGAACGCATCAAGGGGTCGACCTGCGAGAGCCGCATCACCTTGGCGTGATCCTGCTTATCCAATGGCGTGGTATTGGCATAGAAAGACGCCGCACGGCCATCATCACTGCGCGAATAAAAGACGCCCGAAGACGTGGTGGCGTAGCGCTGCAACTCCGTGTCATCCGGGCGGAAACGGGTATCGAGCAACGCGCGCTGCACAGCATCGCGAAAGACCTGAACCTGCACCTCGATGGAACGCAGACGCCCGTCGATGATCTGCGCCTCACGCTGCGCGGCGCTGGCCAGATCACGCACGGCGGTTTGCTGCAGATGCGCCACCTGCTCGTCACGAATCGCCTGGTTGCTCAGCAGGTACACCGCGATCAACACCGACTCCACCAGAACCAGCGGGATCAACGCACTCTGCACGAAAGCTCGCCAAATCCACTGACGCAGGGGATAACGGCTACTCGGCATGACGACTCCTATCCAATGGCCCATCCCGGGCAGGCGGGGCCATCATAGCCTCACTGAACCGAATACGCAGTCGACGCGATGGAACCTTTGCCGTAAACTCCGTGTCCTAGCTTTACGCCAAGGTTTTGGGGTCGATTAGGATTCGACGCCGGTAGCGAAGCTCGAGGTGCATGCCGACTTGGTAACAGAAGTCGTAAATCAACTGTTGCAACTTTCTATAGTTGCCAATGACGAAAACTACGAGGGCTACGCTCTCGCTGCGTAAGCGGCGCGACTAGTCCTTCTGGTAGCTTCGGCTCCAGCGATCACTAGGGGATGCCTGTAAACCTGAAGTGATTGTCATGCAGAACAGGATCGCCGCGTAGTACGTTGTGGACGAAGTGGCTAAAACTTACACAACTCGCCCAATGCACCCTGCCCGTCGGGCGGCTGAGGGTTAACTCAATAGACACGGCTAAGCATGTAGTACCAACAGTGGAGAACTGGCGGACGGGGGTTCAAATCCCCCCGGCTCCACCAAATAACCATCTAAAGACGTCCTCGGACGTCTTTTTTTGTGCCTGAAATCCAGCAAGTACGGGGCTTTCAGCGTTATCACGATCCGATAGCGTCCGACTGGATCCGCGAAACCCGGTATTCCAAATGGTATTCCAAGCATGTAGGTGGTAATTTTTGGAATACCAAAACCTCTCATGGAATACCAATGTGCGCTCAAGCCTCTCGCCTTTCTGAGCTCAAGCTCAAAGCCGCCAAGCCCAAGGAAAAGGATTACATCCTGGTCGATGGCGACGGATTACAAATGCGAGTGAGAAGCAATGGCTCTAAGCTATGGAATTTCAACTATTACCACCCAGTAACCAAGAAGCGCATCAACATGGGGCTTGGTGCATACCCTGAGCTATCACTTGCCCAGGCAAGGAAAATGACCGTTGAAGCAAGGGAGCTTCTTGCCACCGGCATCGACCCCAAAGAAGAGCGGGACAATCTTAAGCAAGCCAAGAGGGCTGCAACCGAACACACGTTTCAGAACGTAGCTACCGCCTGGTATGAGCTGAAAAAAGACTCCGTGACACAGGCCTACGCCGAGGACATCTGGCGCTCACTGACGCTGCACGTTTTCCCGGACTTAGGTACGACCCCGATCTCAGCCATCAATGCACCACAGGTCATCAACCTGCTTCGCCCGCTCGAAACCAAGGGCAGCCTGGAGACCGTTAAACGGCTGACGCAACGGCTCAACGAGATCATGACCTACGGGGTCAACTCGGGACTGATCCATGCCAACCCGCTTAGCGGCATCCGCTCTGTCTTCAAGAAACCGAAAAAGAAAAACATGGCAGCACTGCCTCCCGATGAGCTCAGCGAGCTCATGGTGGCAGTTGCCAATGCCAGCATCAAAAGAACGACTCGCTGCCTGATCGAATGGCAGCTTCACACCATGACCCGACCAGCAGAGGCGGCGACTACTCGCTGGGCAGACATCGACTTCGAAAAGAAAATCTGGACGATCCCAGCTGAGCGGATGAAGAAACGCCGCACGCACATGATTCCGCTCACAGAACAGGCTCTCGCATTGCTGGAAGCAATCAAGCCCTACAGCGGCCACCGTGAATACGTTTTCCCTGCAGACAGGAACCCTCGCACCCACTGCAACAGTCAGACCGCCAACATGGCGCTGAAGCGCATGGGTTTCGAAGGCCGCTTGGTCAGCCACGGCATGCGCTCAATAGCCAGCACCATTCTCAACGAGCATGGCTGGGACTCTGAACTGATCGAAGTAGCGCTTGCTCACGTCGACAAGGATGAGGTCCGCAGCGCCTACAACCGTGCAGACTACATCGAGCGCAGGCGCCCAATGATGGCCTGGTGGAGCGAGCACATCCAAAAGGCAGCTATCGGAAATCTGTCGATATCGGCGATCAAGGAAAATCGAGACAGCAAGGTTGTTTCGATACGCTGACGATCAGACGACCTGGGCAACCCTCCGCCAAAACGAGCAGCAATGGGCCGACATGCAAGATTGTTCGAAAAGCCCTCTCGCGGATCACCGAGCGATGAGGGCCTCGCTGGGTGAACATTCCCAGAGAGCTGCTACCGGCAGCTCACCGTTAGACTCACACCCTAGGTGCCGCAACGCGTACCGTCTGTTGAATCCTGGCGCGAACCTGTAGGTAGATCGGAATGTCTTCCTTCGCCTCCAACGTGACAGCTAAGCCGTAAGGAATTGCAGCATCTAGGTGAGTTGTCGCGTCTTTCTTGCAAACAACGCGTATCCTGAGGTTTTCGCCATCCTGAAAAGCATCTAGCTGACTTTTACCCTCAAGCACCTCATGCTGCACGGTGCCTCGCTCGACCTGATTATGATCACTGTCTTGGCGCTCAAGTCTGAGAGTTTGGCTGGACCAGTTGCCGCCACCAGGCTCCAACGTCAACTTGGCTTCCCGAAGGTTACGATGATCTGGATTGATGGGCGTCAGCCACGCCAGAGTAACGACCAAACGCCGCCAAACCTTCTGCGCCGATAATGCCAAGGGAATGGGGAACACATACTCATGCACCTCGCCCTCATGGATCTCCCCACAGCCCAGTACCGTGGCTCTCTGTGCTGTACATGTCAGCACACGCTCAATGTCCACCGAACCATAGCCGAGATAGCGTGCAACTACCTGTTTGAACTGGCGAGAATTCTTCGAATCTTTTAGCGCCAACTCGATTTGCTGCTTAGCGCTGTTATCCTGCTTTGCGCCGTGGACCAACAATGCCTTTATCAAAACCGACATTAAAGACTCAGGGATATCTTCTTTTCCTTCGATACGGAGCCTATCCAGCATGTCATAAATACGGATAGCGCTACGAGTCGCAAGAGCAGTCGCATTACTCGTGCCACGAGTAAATCTCTCCCGCGACAGATCACCCTGTTGCTTGCTGTCGCAAGCTACTTTTTGCCCAGGCCCCAGGGCCGAATTATCAATTCGATATACATGCGAACTATCCAGCATCGGCGCGCTGTATAGCTGCCGCCCACCAGGCATTAATATTTCCGGCTTAATGGAACGCCTGAAACCAAACCCCAGCCGCATGATAGGACTAAACAACGTTTGGGAGGGCAGTATATCTACCCTCTGCCCAAACACTCGATAATCACCCGAGTCATCCGCGTGCACGGCACCGACTGTAATTGCATTCAATGATTCAGCCGGAGAAAACAGCCGCCTTGAAGACAAATTCCCCGCCACCGCTTTTAGCGTAACGTTGATTTTTTCCTCATCAGGAAGCGCCGAGAACTGCTGCTGATTAAGCCCAAGATTAATATCTTCGCAATAATTCCCAGAGCTGACACAGAACAAGACTCTATATTTGTAAGAGAGCCAATCTAACAACCGAGCCCACGGACTTGGGGTATGAATGAAGACACGCGCCGTATCCCCAATAGAAAGATTAATTACCTTTACCAAGGGGGCCTGAGGAGCACTGCTATCAGACACCTCGAACATTCGCCGAACTGCAATATGAATACGATCTTCGAAAAAAACATCCTCCGGCATGTGCTCATCATGCTCAGGTGTTTGGTGGTCAGGCTGCATTACTGGGACGCAGTACAACCTCCTGCCTAATGGCTCAGCATTCGGATCGCTGCGGTCACCATGTAGGATCAGTGAAGCCATGGCTGTACCATGCTTGCGCTCGCCTGGTTGGTAGCTGGCCTCTAAATCAAAAACATCATCCACAAGCAGTCTATTCTGCAAGGCCTCATGCAACTGCAGCGGCGCACCATCGAGAAGAGCTGCTACTGGCTCAAGCTCGCTTGTACCCTGAGGGAAGACACCTGGCTCCCCCTCACCATCGTCAGATACAGCGAGGCATTGCCCAGTCGGGCGGAAGTACATGATGCTGGGAAACTTAAAGAGGGCAATATCGATACTCGCCTCAGGGGAATCAATCTGCCTCAGCAAAGCTTGGATTGCTCCTGCTGGAAGCTC
This sequence comes from Pseudomonas sp. C11, assembly GCF_034683865.1. NCBI lineage: Bacteria > Pseudomonadati > Pseudomonadota > Gammaproteobacteria > Pseudomonadales > Pseudomonadaceae > Pseudomonas > Pseudomonas sp. C11. The sequence goes on along the minus strand of NZ_JAWIIP010000014.1, from coordinate 51,558 downwards.
AGCCTTTACGGCATGGAATGCAATTTCGGGTATATCCAGAAAGCGCGCCAACACTTTCCCGCCCAACTCTTCGAGCAGCCGCCCTAGTAGCAGCTCGTTCTGCCGGCGCTTTTCCTCGCTTTTCCGGTAAAAAAACTCTATCTGAAAGGTAATTGCCTTATCAGGCTGTATAGGATCGACAAGATCCCGCCACAGGTCGATCATTCCTGTTTCAAAAAGCGTTTCTTCGACACCCCATCTGCGAAGTACATTCAGTTGCTCAAATACAGTCTTCCACTTTCCCTTTCCATAGGGCACCTGGCCTGTCGATTTCCATTGTTCCCACAGCGAGAGAATTTCACGCAACCCAGCCATATTGCTCATAGCCAGAAACATGCGCCCACTCAAAGATTTTTCGATTCGGTTACCCGCCGCATCCAGCTCATAGAAGCCGTCATCCTCGGCTTTCAGTTCATCAAGATCGGTTTCGCCCAGCCACTCCAGTCCAGCTGCCTCGACGGCCTGTTTGAACTCGTCGATACGCCCAACGATCTCCACGACTAGAACCATCTCAGGCTCAAGCCCAGCAAGCGCACCACTCAGACTCGCTTGATATCGCGCAAAATCTTCCCCGACTTTTTCAAGTTGCAGGCCGACACGTGGAACTTGGATGCTACGGCCTGGTACTTTTGGCAAGCCAACCGGAAAGCCTTTTCCTTTGTCAGGGGCAAGTATCCGTTTCTCAGGAAAAACCAGTAGCGGCAAGTACTCAGGCATAATCCCCCTCCTTGGGTTTTAGTCAGCTAATTCTTTTTTAACTGCCGGGGTCAAACGACTTTTCCATTGCTCAAGTTTTGAAAGAGTAATGACTTTAGCGTTCTCTGTTTTTTGATCCAGCACAGCCTTGCGCATTACCCCCACGCAGAACTCTTCAACCTCAGAAAAGCTTAAGCCCAGCAGTCGCTTAGCAATGGTCTCGGCAGCCAGACCAAAATTGACCTTACTGCGCTGGCTAAAGCTGGAAACAAATGCCGTAAGCTGAGAGCGAGTGGGTACAGGAAGTTCAAGGCGCAATTGAAACCGACGCCATACCGCGCGATCTAATAACTCTGGATGGTTACTGGCTGCCACAACAACCACATAGTCAGGCAAATCATCAAGCTGTAGGAGTAGCGAACTGACAACCCGCTTGATCTCACCAGTCTCATGGGTATCGCCACGCTCCTTTCCTAAGGTTTCAAACTCATCGAAGAACAGCACACAACGCCTTGTTCTAGCGTAATCAAGCATCGCCTTCAATCTGCCTGATGTTTCTCCTAGATAGCTACCAATTAATGATTCATAACGCACCACGATTAAGGGCACCATCAATTCAAAAGCTAGCGCTTCGGCGAGTGATGTCTTGCCATTTCCGGGCGGCCCAGCCAACAGAATGCGGTGCCTCGGGCTCAACCCATGAGCGTGCAGAAGCTCAGAGCGCAGGTGTTCCTCAATCAATTCCCGCAACTGCTGATAGATGTTCTCGGAGAGCATTAAGCTACCCAAAGGACGTTCGGGCGTGGTTTCAGTAACCAAATCCTTTTGCGTCGCTCCATTGACGGAGAGGTGCTTAGCGACCTGCGTATTCGACTGAAAGAAGGAACCTGGACCAGGAGTAGCCTGCAAGGCTTTTGCCAGTCGATCAGCCAGAATGCGATGTCCTTTGCTCCGCTCCTCCTGAATCAGCACCTCGGCCGATCTACGGAACGACTGATGGTCACCGCTGCTGGCTGCTTTCATCAGTGCAACCAACGTATCAGCTTGCGCCATTTTTCTTCACCTTGTCCTCAATGGGGCAATCATACCTCTGAAATGGAGCTTATTTCATTGTAAGAACCCCATTACCACACTCAACATTGAACCTCGGCTAGGCCTTATGAGAGCGGGAGATGTTTGCCCATTTTGCTCAGACGCCAACCCTGGTCACCTTGCGGAAAATCATGTAAGCACTCCGCCTCTAGCCGGCCCAGCCAGGCAACCTATTCGAATCAAAAAAATCTCAACCATATATCACTGCACTGAACCTACCCACCATGGAGCTCAAACCATGTCATTGCAGTGTCCTAGCTGTCAGTCCAGACGTATTGCGTCACTTCATTCTGCCCTCAGGGTCGGAGCTACGGTTGGTACGGTTGGCGGCGCTCTTCGCGGCGCCTGCGGCGCTCTGGCAGGTGGCCAAGCAGGAGCTTCGGTTGGCCTGGTTGCCGGGCCTGCCGGTTCAATTCTCGGGGCCATCTCGGGTGCTGTACTCGGGGGCCTAGCCGGTGGCGTGGGTGGCTGCGCACTCGGTGCCGAACTCGGCCGCTGCCTGGATCGCCACGTCCTGGCTAACAACCTCTGCCTCGATTGCGGCTACCGCTTCAACCAGCGCTTTACTCAGGGCTAACGCCCACTTCCCTTACCACCTCAATACATCTCAGGCCCGCCGCGCATCTGCGTGGCGCTTATGCCTGCATCCCTGAAAAGGAGAACATTCATGGCTCATCTCGTCGAAACCATGGCCTACGCTGGCGCTACCCCGTGGCACGGCCTGGGCAATCAGCTCACTCAGAAACAACCCATCGAAGTCTGGCAACGTGAAGCCGGCATGGACTGGCAGATCCTCGAAAGCCCCGTGCATTTCAAATCGGACTCTGTTGGCCATCTGGGCGCCATCCACTCCTTCCCCGAACAGAAGGTGCTGTTCCGCTCCGACACCAAAGCTCCGCTGTCTGTGGTCTCCAATCGCTATCACACAGTGCAACCTCGCGAGGTGCTGGAGTTCTACCGTGATCTGACCGAGGTCTCCGGCTACGAGCTGGAAACAGCTGGTGTGCTCAAGGGCGGACGCAAGTTCTGGGCGCTGGCGCGTACCGGACAAGGCGCCGCGCTCAAGGGCAATGACCAGGTGAACGGGTACCTGCTGCTTGCTACCTCCTGCGACGGCACCCTGGCCACCACGGCCACGCCAACCACTGTAAGGGTGGTCTGCAACAACACCCTGACTATCGCCCTGGACGGCAGCAGCCGGGCGATCAAGGTGCCGCACAACACCCGCTTCGATCCGAAGGCGGTGAAGAAGCAGCTCGGCCTCGCCGTCTCGCAATGGGACGACTTTATGTACCGCATGCGCGTGCTGGCCGAGCGCAAAGTGCAGTGGCATGAGGCGCTGGGCTTCTTCATGAACGTGCTGTGCGAAACCAGCCCGACCGGTGCGCTGCCGGAGCAACTGCCCAACGAGCGCGCCCTGCGCAAGGTTCAGGAGCTGTACGAAGGCCGTGGTCGCGGTAGCCAGCTGGACTCGGCACGCGGCACCGCCTGGGGCCTGCTCAACGCCGTGACCGAGTATGTCGACCACGAGCGCCGTGCGCGCAGCAACGAGTACCGCATGGACTCTGCCTGGTTCGGCCAGGGCGCGCAGATCAAGCAACGCGCCCTGGATGCCGCGCTGCAGCTCGCCGCTTAACCCTCACTCAAATCAACCCTCGCGCCCGGTCAGCCTTGTGCTGGCCGGGCGTTTTTATGTCTGCAGGTGAACAGCATGAAAGCAACGTCATTGAACGGCAGCACCAGCAAGAAACGCCCTGCCCTGCGCCTGGTCAGCACCAAGGAGCTGCCGCGCGAAGACTGGCTGCAGATCCGCAAGCAGGGCATCGGCAGTTCGGATGCCGCGTCTGCCGTGGGATTGAATCCGTACAAGTCGCAGCTCGAACTTTGGCTGGAGAAGACCGGCCGCGATTCCGGCATGCCCAAGGCCGATCCGCACGATGAGAAAAGCCCGATGTACTGGGGCAATGTGCTGGAGCCCATCGTGGCCTGGCACTACAGCAAGCGCACCAAGCACAAGGTACGGCGCATCAACGCCGTGCTGCAGCACCCGGATCCGGAACTACCCTGGATGCTGGCCAACATCGACCGCGAGGTGATCGGCGCAGATGATGTTCAGGTGCTGGAGTGCAAAACGGCCGGTCTGACTGGCGCACGCCTATGGAAGGAAGGCGTACCGGAGTACGTGCAGCTGCAGGTGATGCATCAGCTCGCCGTTACCGGCAAGCAGGCCGCAGATGTAGCCGTGTTGCTCGGTGGCCAGACACTGGAGATTCACCGTATCGAACGGGACGAGCAGATGATTGCTCGCCTGATCGAACTGGAGCGCAAGTTCTGGCACTACGTGGAGACCGACACGCCACCGCCGGCCGATGGCACAACCTCTGCTGAAGCGGCATTGCGCTGCCTCTACCCGGAGGACAACGGTCAGGTTGTCGACTTCCGCAGTCATGCAGGACTGACCGCGGCCTTCATCGAGCTCAAGGCCGTGCGTCAGTCGATTGCCGACAAAGAGAAGCGCGAGGCTGAACTGAAGCAGATGCTGCAGCAGGCCATGGGCGATGCCAGTCGGGCGGAGTTCTCCAGCGGCTACGTCAGTTGGCGCAAGGCCAAGGATAGCTTCGGTCTCGATGTCGCTCAGTTGCTCCAGGACAAGCCCTACCTGCAAGCCAAGTACCCACTGCTGAAGCCAGGGGCACGACGTTTCCTGGTCGGCTGACCTCTATCTCTTTCACCCATCCCTCCCCTTGGCCAGCCCATGCAGTTCGCGCTGCGTGGCTGGCCTTTTTTTTATTTCCAGGAGAACCAACATGCTCAAAGGGCTCGCGATAACTCCCCCGGTGCTCGGGCGTATTTCCATCGGCAAGGTCATCGAGAAGAACGGTAAGCGCCTGCCGGAGAAGGATGACCAGTTCACCATCACCTCGCAGGTTCAAGGCAAGGACGGCTGGCTGCTGCACCCACTTAATGACGAGCTGCGCCAGGGTAAGGACGACAAGTTGCGCAGCATTCCGGTACGCCTTCTTTTCAACGAGCCGGAGCTGAATTTTAGGGCCGACTACACGCTGTTCGACCGGCAGTCCGGGCGGCCCATCTGCGTAGGCAATGGCGAGACCTGCAAACGGGTTACCCAGGATGGCATGCAGACACTGCCCTGCCCGTCACCGGATGCCTGCCCTCTGGCCAAGGGCGGTGCCTGCAAACCCTATGGCCGACTGAACGTGGTCATTGGCGATGAGGATCCGCTGGGCAGCTTCGTGTTCCGCACCACCGGCTTCAACAGCATCCGCACCCTCGCCGCTCGACTGCATTACTTCCAGGCTATCTCGGGCAACCGACTGGCGTGTCTGCCTCTGGAGCTGCGTCTGCGCGGCAAGTCGACTCGGCAGAGTCATGGCACGCCGATCTTCTACGTCGATCTGACCGTCCGAAACGGTCTGAGTATGGAAGAAGCCCTGCAAGCGGCCCAGCAGTTGGATCAGACCCGACAGGAGGCGGGCTTTGACCAAATAGCGCTGGACACCGCAGCACAGGGTGGCTTTAGCAACGGCGCCTTTGAGGATAGTGACGAAGATGCCGGCGCGATGGCCGAGGAGTTCTATCCCGAGGAGAGACAGCTGACCACAGCCACATCTACCGGAGAATCACCATCCTCACTAGCTAACAAGCTTGAAGCACTCGCTGGAAGTGAGAGCTAGAGGCCCGCATCGAGCAATAGGTCGGATGGCTTGCACTGAAGTGCTTTGGCAATCCGCGCAATGTTCAGGAAGGTAACGTTGCGCTCCCCCCTCTCGATCTTCCCCATGTGGGATCGGTCAATCTCAGCCGCATCAGCCAAGGCTTCCTGCGAGAGGCCTTGGCCAGCACGACGCGCACGCACAGCCGTACCCAGCTGCACCAGGTTTAGGTCTTTGTCGTGACTCGCGGAGATTCTTGGCATGCCGTGAATCGTTTAGATATGCTGCCAAAACGACCACGGTATTTACGACCCATTCAGCCAAGAACCCACCCACAGAAGGGAATCGCATGAAAAAGATCACTTACGAAGAACTGAACACCGAAGCACTGACTTCGCTGCTCCGCAACAAGGAGTCCTTTGAAGTTGTTGGCCTCAGCGGACGCATGGGCAGTGCTGTCACCACCCTAGAGAACAAGATCGAGTCAGCCGGCATGAAGTGCCGCATCTACACCTTCGGCCGCATCGCCGCTGCCGGTGGCAGCTTCTTCGGTGGCATCACCGGTGTAGTCGGCTTGGCCTCTGCCGTAGGGATTGCCGCCCACAACCTGGCCACCTTCAACCCTGACTACGAAATCGCCAAGTACCCCATCGATAACCGCATCGTCGTCAAATACAAGAAGTAACACGAGCCCTCAGATCAAAGGAATGCTCACATGAAACCAATAGCAATTGGAATAGCCGCAGTTGTGGCAGCCCTAGTCAATCCCGCATGGGCTGGTGCCGACCAGTATCCGTGCTCCGACCTCAAACAAACCTCACTCGGCATGAAGTACCGCACCTGCGGTGAGACGGAAGACATCGGCGCCAAGCGCATGCAAAAGTTCCGCGACAACGAGACCGGTAAGATCTTCGCAGAACAGGCTTCGGTGCTGATTCATGCCTACTGCAAAGATGGCATCTGCGTCGAAATCGTAGGTCTCAACTACGGAGAAGTGGTCGGCGAGGGCGCCGCTGATGGCCACTACTACATCCAGCGCGGCTATCAACTGGTCGCCGATCAAAGTGGCAACGCTGCGGCCATACATCCCGAAGCGCTGGCAGAGCAACAGCAGATCCAGCAGCAAGCACAAGCCAGCAATGGCTCCGCAAATACCGAGCTGTACTGCTCCAACATGAGTGACACCTGCACCCTGACCGTCAACGGCCAGGAGCTAGAACTCACCCGTGATCAACTACCCAAGCACGTGGGGTTCTATCAAGGCGACCGCAGCAACTGCATCGCCGAATCCTGCCTGGGTAGTAAGGGGGAGTTTCTCGGTTTGAATCCTGACTACTATCAGCGGTAAACCTATCCAGCCCCTCCAGCGCTACAAGGCGCTGGAGGGGCTTACGCTTAATACTTTTTTGGCGACTTTGGCCCGATACCACTGGCTCAAACCGACCAATAGCAGCCATTAGCCAACAAAACCTTCAGGTGCCTTGCTGCTCCTGAATTGATGTGCATTTCATGATTGTCACTCCATGACTTCCAGGCCCAACTTTCTGACGCAGATCAAAGCAGCGCCCTTGTCTGCTTCCGAGCTGCACTACCACACCAAACTATCTGCTATGGTCGTGTTTGAACCCCCATGTGATGGATTGCCGTGCGCCGAATCGGATTGGTTCTGCTACTGATTGTCAGCCTTGTGCTGCCGAGTTTCGGCGGCATGGCTTTCAGCATGCCGGTGCAACCCTGCCCGATGCAGAGCGGTGATCATCAGGGGCATGCGATGGTCGACGCTCCCTGCTGTGACTACACAGACCAGACGGATGGGCTGGCAGACAAGTCTCCCTGCAAATCCGGCCAGGAATGCAAAACCGCCAGCCTATTGCAGACAGTCGTGATCAAGACCTTCACCCCGCGCCTTTCCCGCCCCGAGGCATTGCCGAGCCAGTCGGTGATCGAGCGCGCGCCCTCCGAACTCTGGCGCCCTCCCCGTTTCGCCTGATGCACTGATCCATCGCGCCTGATTGCAGGCGCACCGTTGCCACCTTGCACGGCATGGTGGCGACTTCGATCAATCGCATTGGAGGCGAAAGCATGTCTGCTTTCCTTTTCGCACGCCGTGGCTGCATGGGCGTGCTGGCGGCCGCGTTCTGTGCGGCACCTTGGGTTGACGCACAGGCGCAACCGCTGACCTTCGAACGGGCCCAGGCACTGGCCGAACATAGTGCACCCGAGAACCTCGCGCGGCAGGCACAGGTGGCATCGGCCCAGCAGGCGGTGGTGCCCGCGGATGCCCTGCCCGATCCCAAGCTGATCCTCGGCATCGACAACCTGCCAGTCGAAGGCCCCGACCGTTACACCCTGAATCGGGACTTTATGACCATGCGCCGCATCGGGCTCATGCAGGAGGTGCCCAACGGCGACAAGCGCCTAGCCCGGCGCCACCTGGCCGAGGCCAGTGTGGTGCGGGCCGAGGCCGAGCAGCGCGCCATGCAGCTGGAGATCCGGCGCCAGACGGCAGCGAGCTGGCTGGATGTCTACTACGCCGAACGCAGCGTCGGCCTGTTCGACCGACTGGCCCAGCAGCTCGACATGCTGCGCTCGACCGTGCAGGCCCGGATCGCCGGCGGTAATGCCCAGCCGGGCGAGTTGCTGCAGGCCGATCAGCAAGCCCTGGCCTTGCAGGATAGGCGCGACGAACTGAGCCGCGACGTGGCAATCGCCCGCGCCAAACTGCGGCGCTGGATCGGCAACGAGGCAGATCAGCCTCTAACCGGGGACGCACCTGACCTCAGCCTGGAGGCTGCGCATCTGCAGCAGCGCATGGCATCACATCCCGAGCTGCGCGCCGCCTCGGCACGGGTCGGCGAGGCCAGTGCCGAGCTGGACGAAGCCATCGCCGAGAAGACCCCCGACTGGGGCGTCGAGTTTGCTTACAACAATCGCGACAACCAGTTCGGCGACATGGTGATGCTGCAGTTCACCTTCGACCTGCCGATGTTCGTTGGCACCCGCCAAGGCCCAAGGATCAACGCCAAGCAGCAGAGCTTGGCGCAGATGGAAGCCGAGCAGGAGGTGCTGCTGCGCGCCCATCGGGCCGAGCTGGAAAGCGGCCTGGCCGAACTTGAGCAACTGCGCAAGACCCTGGCACGCACCGAAAGCAGCCTGATCCCACTGGCAAGCCAGCGGGCCGATCTGGAACTGGCCGCCTATAAGGCCGGCAGCAGCCAGTTGAGCGCCGTCATCACCGCCCAGAGCGAGCTGATCGAGGCGCAACTGCGCCAGATCGAGCAACAGCGCAAGCTGAGCCTGCTCTCCGCCAGCCTGCATTACACCTATGTGGAGGGTCTGAAATGAAAGTCTCGGTAGCAGGATTCACCTTCGCCTTGCTGGCCGTCGGCATAGGCGCGGTCGCTGGCGGCTACTGGCTGGCCCAGCGGCAGGCCGGGCATGGCGCCAAGCCAGATGTGGCAATGGCCCCGGAACGCCCGGTGCTCTACTGGTACGACCCGATGCAACCGGAGCAGCGCTTCGACAAGCCGGGCAAATCGCCTTTCATGGACATGCAGCTGGTACCCAAGTATGCGGGCGCCGGACAGGATACCTCCGCCCTGAGCGTGCCGGCCCAGGCCGTGCAGAGCCTGGGCATGCGCACCTCGAACGTGGTGCGCGGAGTGCTGCCCTCGGGCATCGAAGCCGTAGGCTCCCTGGCCTACAACCAGCGCGAGGTGGCGAACCTGCAGGCCCGCGCCGGTGGCTTCGTCGAGCAGGTCTATGGGCACGCTCCGGGCGATGTGCTGCCCGCCGGCACGCCCCTGGTAGACCTGCTGATTCCCGAGTGGTCCGCCGCACAGCTGGAGTACCTCGCCGTGCTGGCGACCGAAGACGCCCGCCTGATCGCCGCGGCCCAGGAGCGCCTGCGCCTGCTCGGCATGCCACGCGCGCTGATCGAGCAGGTTCGCCGCAGCGGTAAGTCTCGGGCGCTGCAGACCCTCACCACGCCCATCGCCGGCGAGCTGCAGACATTGGAGGTGCGTGCCGGGATGACCGTGAGCGCTGGCCAGGATCTGGCGCGGATCAACGGGCTGTCCACGGTCTGGCTCGATGCGGCGATACCCGAGGCCATGGCCGGAACGGTTCAGGTCGGGGGCGAGATCAACGCCAACCTGACGGCCTTTCCCGGGCAGCCGCTGCAAGGCCGCATCATCGCGCTGTTGCCGAGTGCGGACCCGCAGACACGCACGGTCACCGTGCGCAGTGAACTACCCAACCCCACAGGCAAGCTGCGCCCCGGCATGTTCGCCGCCGTGCGTCTGAACAGCGAGGTTGAGCTACCCACGCTGCAGGTGCCCAGCGAGGCGGTGATCCGCACCGGCAAGCGCGCGCTGGTGATGCTGGCAGAAGACGACGGACGCTACCGTCCTCAGGAAATCACCCTGGGCCGCGAGGCCGATGGGCGCCTGGAGGTGTTGTCCGGCCTGGAGGAAGGGCAAGCAGTAGTCACCTCCGGCCAGTTCCTGATTGATTCGGAGGCCAGCCTGCAGGGCGTCATGGCCAGCAAGGCGGAACAGAAGCTCCCCCCGGGGCTGCATGAGTCCCACGGCGTGATTCGGGCGCTGGACGCCCGGCAGGTCACCCTGGAGCACGGACCGTTCGAGAGCCTGAATATGCCCGGCATGACCATGCCCTTTGCCCTGGCCAGCCCCTCGGTGGCCGCCGGCCTCAAGCCCGGCGACCACGTGCGCATCGGCGCCCGGCAGACGGACAGCGGCCTGCTGATCGAGCGGCTCGACAAGCAAGGGGAGCAGCCATGATCGCGCGCCTGATTCACTGGTCGATCGGCAACCGCTTCCTGGTGCTGCTGGCGACCCTGTTCATTACCGCGCTGGGCTTCTGGTCGCTGCGCAACACGCCGCTGGATGCGCTGCCGGATCTGTCCGACACCCAGGTCATCATCCGCACCAGCTTCCCCGGCCAGGCGCCGCAGATCGTCGAAAACCAGGTGACCTATCCGCTGGCCACCACCATGCTCTCGGTGCCGGGGGCGAAGACGGTGCGCGGCTACTCGTTCTTCGGCGACTCCTTCGTCTACGTGCTGTTCGAGGACGATACCGACCTTTACTGGGCCCGCTCGCGGGTGCTGGAGTACCTCAACCAGGCACAAGAGCGCCTGCCCGAGGGCGTCACCACCACCCTCGGCCCGGATGCCACGGGCGTCGGCTGGATCTACCAGTACGCCCTAGTCGACCGCAGCGGCCGGCATGACCTGGCCCAGTTGCGGGCGCTGCAGGACTGGTTTCTCAAGTACGAGTTGAAGAGCCTGCCCAACGTGGCCGAGGTGGCCACCCTCGGCGGCATGGTCAAGCAGTACCAGGTGCTACTCGATCCGCAGAAGCTGGTGGCCTACGGTGTGACCCAGCAGGAGGTCGAGGCAGCACTGAAGAGCTCCAACCAGGAGACCGGCGGCGCCATCCTGGAACTGGCCGAGCGCGAGTACATGGTGCGGGCCTCCGGCTATCTGCAGAGCCTGGACGACTTTCGCCAGGTGCCGCTGCGGGCCTCGACCAGCGGCGTGCCGGTGCTGCTGGGCCAGGTGGCCACCATTCAGCTAGGGCCGGAGATGCGCCGTGGCATTGCCGAGCTGGACGGCCAGGGCGAAGTGGTCGGCGGCGTGGTCATCCTGCGCTCGGGCAAGAACGCCCGCGACGCCATCGCCGCGGTGAAAGCCAAGCTGGACAGCCTGAAGGCCAGTCTGCCGGCCGGCGTCGAGGTGGTCACCACCTACGACCGCGCGCAGCTGATCGACCGCGCCATCGACAACCTCAGCCACAAGCTGCTGGAGGAGTTCGCGGTGGTCGCCCTGGTCTGCCTGATCTTCCTCTGGCACCTGCGCTCGTCGCTGGTGGCGATCATCACCCTGCCCCTGGGCATCCTCATGGCCTTCATCGTCATGCGCCAGCAGGGCATCAACGCCAACATCATGTCGCTCGGCGGCATCGCCATCGCCATCGGCGCCATGGTCGATGCCGCCGTGGTGATGATCGAGAACGCGCACAAGCACATCGAGGCCTGGAAGACCCGGCACCCCGGCGAGCGGCTGCAGGGCGAGGCGCACTGGCGGGTGATCGGCGAAGCCGCGGCCGAGGTCGGCCCGGCGCTGTTCTTCAGCCTGCTGATCATCACCCTGTCGTTCCTCCCGGTGTTCACCCTGGAGGCCCAGGAGGGCCGGCTGTTCGGCCCGCTGGCCTTCACCAAGACCTATGCCATGGCGGCTGCCGCCGGACTCTCGGTCACCCTGGTGCCGGTGCTGATGGGCTACTGGATTCGCGGGCACATCCCCAACGAACGGCAGAACCCGCTCAACCGCTGGCTGATCGAGGCCTACCGGCCGGTGCTGGAGTGGGTGCTGGCCTGGCCCAGGACCACCCTGGCCCTGGCCCTGCTGGTGTTCCTCTCCAGCCTCTGGCCGCTGAGCCGGCTCGGCGGTGAATTCCTGCCGCCCATGGACGAGGGCGATCTGCTGTACATGCCCTCGGCCCTGCCCGGCCTGCCGGCCAGCAAGGCCAGCCAGTTGCTGCAGCAGACCAACCGCATGATCCTCGGCGTGCCGGAAGTGGCACTGGTATTCGGCAAGGCCGGGCGGGCGGAGACGGCGACCGACCCGGCGCCGCTGGAAATGTTCGAGACCACGGTGCAGTTCAAGCCGCGCGAGCAGTGGCGCGACGGGATGACGCCGGAGAAGCTCATCGAGGAGCTGGATCGCGCGGTGAAGGTCCCCGGGCTGTCCAATATCTGGGTTCCGCCGATCCGCAACCGCATCGACATGCTGGCCACCGGGATCAAGAGCCCGATCGGGGTCAAGGTCGCCGGCACCTCGCTGGCCGACATCGAACGCATCAGCCGCGATATCGAGGCCGTGGCCAAGGAGGTTCCCGGGGTCAGTTCGGCGCTGGCCGAGCGCCTCACCGGCGGGCGCTACGTGGACATCCAGATCGACCGTCTGGCCGCCGCGCGCTATGGCCTGAGCATCGCCGATGTGCAGGCGGTGGTGTCCGGTGCCATCGGCGGCAGCAACATCGGCGAGACGGTCGAGGGGCTGGCCCGCTTCCCCATCAGCCTGCGCTATCCTAGGGAGTGGCGTGACAGCCCGGAGGCGCTGCGACGCTTGCCGATCCTCACCGCCGCCGGCCAGCAGATCACCCTGGGAACCGTCGCCCAGATCAGCCTGACAGAAGGGCCGCCGATGCTGCGCAGCGAGAACGGGCGGCTGTCCGGCTGGGTCTATGTCGATGTCCGAGGGCGTGACCTGGCTTCGACCGTGCACGAGCTGCAGCAGCGCGTCGCCGAGCGCGTGCCACTGGAGGCGGGTATAACCGTGTCCTACTCCGGCCAGTTCGAGTTCCTCGAACGCGCCAATGCCAGGCTGTCCTGGGTGGTGCCGGCGACCCTGCTGATCATCTTCGTACTGCTCTACCTGACCTTCAGCCGTGTCGGTGAGGCATCGCTGATCATGGCCACCCTGCCTTTCGCCCTGTCGGGCGGCATCTGGCTGCTGTACTGGTTCGGCTTCAATCTGTCGGTGGCTACCGGCGTGGGCTTCATCGCCCTGGCCGGGGTCTCAGCCGAGTTCGGCGTGATCATGCTGCTGTACCTGAAGAACGCCTGGCAGGCGCGACTGGATGCGGGGCGCGGCGACGATCCGGCGCTGCTCGATGCCATCCGCGAAGGCGCGGTGCTGCGCGTGCGGCCCAAGGTAATGACGGTGGCCGTGATCATCGCTGGCCTGATACCGATCCTCTGGGGCGGCGGAGCCGGCTCAGAGGTGATGAAGCGCATCGCCGCGCCCATGGTCGGCGGCATGATCACCGCACCGCTGATGTCCATGCTGGTGTTGCCTGCAGCCTATTGGCTTATGAGGAGAAAGGGGAACGACACAAAAAGCACACTGTAATAAAGCTGCTCGCCAATCATCTGATTGATGAACACATCAATCGAGGATTGCCATCATGAAATCATTTTTGACCAAAACAGCAGCCCTGATACTGGTGCTCTCCAGTAGCGTAATCACGGCCCATGCGGAGGACGGCAGCGAGCGCCTCGCGAATTTCAAACTGAAAAATGAAGCGATGATTGCTGAGCGTTCTGCGGCATCAATAGAGGAGCGTGTGGCGCAGATTATGGAAACGGAGCCAACCGCATCTGGTCCGCTGGATAGCCTGCAGTGGTCCGTTGACCAAGGGGAAATGAACCAAAATCGCGCCACCCAACTAAAAATCCGCGACCTTCACCGCAGCCAGAAGTGATGGCAACTCTCTGGCGTTTTCGGGTATGGTCCTGCGAGCCGACCCCCTCGGCTTCCCCTGTACACAAGGATGTGTACTTCCTAGCACGTACCCGTCATTAGCCTGAAGATTGTCGTCTCAAGCCCTATATCGGCCTGGAGACTTTCCCAATGCTGTCATTCGCTGCTAGCTGGTTTGGCAAGAACTCAACCTCGTCAACGGTTGCTACAGGAGCGGCTGCTCAAGCCCTACTCAGCAGCCTTCTGACAATGGCCTGGTTTGTGGAGGCTCGTGATCCCTATACGGGAGGCCATCTTTGGCGAGTCTCACGCTACGCCCACCTGCTCGCCACGGCTGCCGGCCTCTCTGCGCCTGAAGCCGCACGAGTAAGCCTGGGTGGATTTCTTCACGACCTCGGCAAGATCGGTATAACCGATGCGATCCTTCGCAAAACCACGTCTCTGACTGATGACGAATATGCGGTCGTGAAGACACACCCAGAGCAAGGCCTGCGCATGCTTGCCGGTCACCCGCTGGCGAACTTGGTACGCGAGGCCGTTTACAGCCATCACGAGCGTCCAGATGGCAAGGGCTATCCGCGCGGTATTAGCGGTAACGAACTTCATGTCGATGCGCGAATTGTCGGGCTTTGCGATGCCTTTGATGCCATGACCAGCAGCCGTCCGTATCGGGCAGGCATGAGCAGGGGCCAGGCACTGGCGATTATTCAGGGCCAGAGCGGCAGTCAGTTTGATCCGCAGCTGAGCGAGCATTTTCTTGAACTGGGGCGCCAAGGCGTACTGGATCATGTGATGGGCCACTCAGATGAAGGCATCCCTCTGCAGAGCTGCCCCATGTGTGGTCCAACGCTGGTATTGACCCGCGAAAATCATGCAGGAGAACACATTTACTGCCGCAATTGCGCAGGAGAGTTCAAGCTGAAGAGTACGGAGAATAAGCTGGTCGCTGAGCCCACAGGACGTCAGGGTTCCCCCCGTGATCTGGAACCCGAGGCTGATCATGGGCTGATTCGCCGGGTGGTAGCTGAGGCCGCTGCCAACATGTCGCTAGAGCTGATGCTCAGGACAAGCCAACAGGGGGAATGACCATGCATTTCCCCCCGATTACTCCAGCAAAGTCTCGGCTACTGTATCGCTCAGGCAAAGTTGCCTTGGTGGTTGGCACCCTACTGAACCTGATCAACCAAGGTGATGCTCTGCTCGGCTCTGCTGAACTTTCGCTGCACCACTTGCTGCTGAACTACCTGGTGCCATTTACGGTATCAGCCTACAGCGGCCTCAAGGCTGTGCATCAGAATACCTGACGCTCGCCTTGCCACCAGCGCCAGGTATCGAGCAGATCGAAGATCAGGCTGATGCCGTTTACCAGCAACACGAGACAGATAAACAGCACTTCCCCTGAATCAGGGGCCGGGGTCTGCAACACGCGCATCAGTAGCAGAATCTGCAGCGGCCCCCAGAAAACCAAGTGCGGTAGCGCCATCGCGCGACTGAAACCCTCGTACCGGTAGAGCAGGAGCATATTGCTGCCCAAGGCCAGGACTGCCGCGAGAGCGACCATCTGCGCGGCCTGATATTCGAGCACAAGGAAACTGAGCAGATTGACAGGCACTAGCACCAGCGCCATCCAAACCTGCACCCACAGGGGAAGACGGCGAAAGGACAGCCAGAGCTGGCGGTTAATCTCCACAAATCGATTCATGACTTTACTCTTCATTTTTTTGGGGGCGAGCTGAGCGCCACGTATTTATGTCAGGCCTACAAAAGCGTCACTTCTGCTCGTTCAACGACCAGTCGTAATCAAGAAATTCGATGCCTGACTCAGGCTCAATCGGCAAACTCGCCCCCCCAGCTACCAGCCACCGTACATGCTTCAGGAAGTACGTCTGCAGCGAGCCATTGCGCTTGATAAAGTCGTCGCCATACCAGTCGAAGATCATCGAGACCTCGAAGCGCTCCTGCTCTGGATTAAATCGATTGCGCCGATGATCACTGAGGAAGCGGCGCTGACTATCTTCCAGCTGGATATCTAGCCGCTTCGCGATAAAGGCCTCCGGGCGCAGCGCCGGGCAGCCAATCGAGGCGCAGTTGACGGCAAAATGAATGCGCGGCTCATCAAACACCCCAGGCTTGCGGATCACTCCATGCTCGATCTGATCGAGACTCATCTTCTGCCCAAGCAAGGGAATGAATTCCAGCTTCCAGGGGCTGCTGAACAAGCCACCGATTTCCCTAATCGACTGCAACGGGTAATGCTCGATTATCAGTTTGACGGTGAAGGCGTTGTAGCTGTTGATCAAGAAAGCCAGCTGTTGCGGCCTGCTCCAGCTGTCGTATTGATCGCGCGAAACAGCCGAAAGCACTGCTAGATAGCGATCCAACTGGGCCTGATCCCGCTTGAAGCCACGGTAGTCGACTGCGCTAGCAAACCCGACCTCATCCCAGGCAACATGGCGGGCAAGCAAGTCGGTCCATTGCTCATGGTTCTGATCAAACATGGCAGCCTGGGTCCATCCGCTAAGAGTGAGCAGCAGGCTAAAGAGCAGGTTACGCATCAGTTCTCCTAAGGTTTTGCCGTGTTATTGCTGGGCCTGCCCGAGCTGTAGAGCCGCGCCAGGCGCTGAGGCGAAACGCCGCAGGCATAGCCCAACGCCAGCCAGCGATTGCGTAGCGAGCGACGCCACCAACCATCCCGCTGCCAACGCCTGGCATCAACCAGCAAGCCGCCAGACAGCACGACGAGACGCCCCATCAAGCGGGCGCGTTTGACCAGTTCGACCTCCTCGAACAACGGCCAGGGACTGTGCTGACCGGACAGTTCATAAGTGCTGCGGTCAAAGAACAATCCCTGGTCGCCATAGGGCACACCGAAAGCGTTGCGTAGGGCAATCAACCGCTCAAGCATTCGGCTTTGCCAGCAGGGCTGACCGGCAAAGCGGAAAGCGAAATAACCACCTACTGCGCCAGCACCGAGAGCCCCTGTGATCGACACCAGAGGGTTGCCCTGCAGTTTGGCGTCGGCATGCAGAAACCACAGAATCTGATGTTTCGCATGGCTGGCCCCCAGACGCAGCTGCTCCCCTCTGCAGGGCCGAGCCGGCAGCCACTGCGCACCATGCTGCTGGCAGATGTCACGACAGAGAGAGCTCTGTGCCGCATCGACTACCAGCACCTGCAAGGTTTGCAGCGTGCTCTGCGTAAGTTCTTGCAATTGAGTCAGCAATTCATTCAGTGCCGACTCATCGCGCCAGCAGGGAATGATCACACTGACAGGCGAAAGCCCCATCACTCCGTCTCCCCCAGCTGCTCAAGCGCTTGACGCAGCGCTACCCGCGCCGGACGAGCGTCCGCGGCCAAGAACACATAGAGAGGCCGCAGATCTTGCTGGTGGTCGATATCGAACAGCTGACCAGCCACCGCGACACGCTGACCAGCCTGACGACAACACTCACTGAGCGCCTCACCCAATTGCGGGGTGCTCCAGGGCAAGGCACGCAGATCGGGCCAGGACCGATTGGAGGCCATGAGCACAACTCCGCCATCCTCAGCCAGGAGCAGTACGCTGTCGTTTTCCTGCAGCAGGTACGACACACGCTTGTAATCGTCGAAACACAGTGCTGGGCAATCACTGCCGATATAGATCAAGCTTTGCTGCCCCTGTTGGCGCAACCGTCCATCAAGCTGATTGATCCGCTCACCCAGATTGCCTTCCCCCTGTGCCAAGCACTCACTCGCCTGCGCCAGGCCAAGTGCCCAGGCAAGATGTTGCTGATGGTCAGGTGCCAGAACCGTATGACCTGGCCACAGGCGGACATCCTCCAACGCGCACGCCAACAAGTGCTGGGCAATGATGAAGGCACGCTCGGTACCTATCTGCTCAGCCAGCCGCTGCTTGGAATATCCCAGCGCCGGGCGCTTGCACAGTAGAACCAGACCGGGCCAGAGCTCACCAGACAATAAGTTTCCACTCACCAACACAGGTCTCTCCGAAGCTATGAATGGCAATGCTGGCATGCCAACCCGCGCAGATAAGAGCAACGACCTGTGCGTTTGTTACAGTCAGTTCAGAACGTCTAGTGATCTCGTTTATTTAGCTTGCTGGCGATGCTGTGGGCATCCACATCGCCCATTTCCAACGGAAGCTGCTGCAGCACCTGGGCAGTGAGTTTGAGTTGCTTGATATACAGCTTGCAGCGCGTGCACATGCGCAAATGCATCATCACTTGCATGCGGCTACGCAAGGTGAGATGACCATCGACAATCTCGGAGCCCAGCTCCGACATCTCCCGACAACTCAGCATGTTCCCACCTCCTCGAAGTGATTGAGCATGGCGTGCATGCGCTGACGCCCCCTATGCAACAAGACACGGATATTGCCCTCAGCCAAACCAAGCGCCTGGGCTATTTCCGGAAAATCCAACCCTCCCAACTCGCGCATCATCACCACGCTCTGCTGGTCTCCGGGTAGCTTGTGCATGTGCTTACGGATGCACTCATGCAACTCCGCCTCGGTCAGCAAGGCTTCGGGAGTGTCGTGATGCCACTGAGTTGGCGGCGAGCTCCAGGCGCCCTGCTCGGTGAAACGCTCGCTGATTGGCGAGCCGGGATCCGATCCCCACGCCTCCAAAGACACCTCTCGGCGCCCCTTACGCATAATCGCGTAGGCCTCATTGAGCGCGATCCTGGCAAGCCAGGTCCTGAGCTGGGCACGCCCCTCGAATTTGCCGATGGCGGCAAAGGCCTTCATCCAGGTTTCCTGAGCAACGTCATCGGCCAACTCTTGACCGACCAGCGGCGTCGCCATGGCCACCAGAAAACCGTGGTGCAGTTTGATCGCCGCCTCAAAGGCATTGCTGTCACCTGCTCGCAACCGGCTGATCAGCGCCTGTTCATCGTCCATCGATTGTCCTCTTTGCAAGAGCCTTCCCAGTTGCATTCGAGCTTGGATGCTTAGTGGGGCTGATTGTTACAGCCACATGCCACCAATTCCGATACAGAGCCGAACCTGAGGTATGCGCTTGGGAGTTACCAAGTACCTCACGCTATTACTCTCGGGACAGTGCCTCGATTATCGGACAGGATGATCCTCCACCTTCAACATCGCATTGCTGCACCAGCCCTTCTAACAACTGCTGCATCACGACCAGATCGATCATTTTCTGCCTGATCAAATCGAGCTTTCGTTCAGCCAGGGCTCGCGTCTCGGCACAGGCGCACAACTCGTCCAACGTCAGCAGTCCCCCCACATCAGACAGGGTGAAACCCAGAGCCTGAGCCCGCTTGATGAAGCGCAGGCGCTGCAGCATTTCGACCGGATAGCATCGATGACCGCCCTGGGGTTTGACTGGTTCATCCAGCAATCCACGCCGTTGGTAATAGCGGATCGTTTCGACGTTCACCCCAGCAGCATTAGCGAGCTTGCCAATGGTCAACCCTGCGGCCATCACTCCCCCTTGACTCCGTACTTTGATACGGAATTTAGAGTAGCACTCAGGCAATCGGCTTAAAGGAGAAAACCATGTACCTCACCGGAAAAGGTGCTCTAGTCGCGAGCACGCTGACCGCCATCGGAGCATCGCTGTGCTGTGTCGGGCCACTGCTACTGTTGGTACTCGGTGTCGGCGGTACCTGGGCAGGTACTCTGACCATGATGGAACCGCTGCGCCCGTTCTTTATCGGGTTGACGCTGCTCTTCCTGGGACTGGCATTGCGCAAGCTCTATTTAGTGCCACAGGCCTGTTCACCAGGTATCCCCTGCGCTGATCCGCGCGCACTCGCGCGACAGCGAATTGTGTTCTGGATCGTGAGCGTACTGCTGCTCGGCCTATTAGCCTTGCCGCTGCTCGTCCCGCTGTTTTACTGAAGGAGAACAACCATGCGAAAACTGCTGATCGCCTCGCTATTAACCTTACCTTTTGTGGCGGAAGCGGCGCCCCCGAAAACTGTTGCGCTTGTCGTGCAGAACATGACATGTGGGATCTGTCCGATCACGGTCAAGAAGTCGCTGGAGAAGGTGCCCGGAGTGAGTGACATCCAGATCAATTTCACCAAGAGGACGGCCACCGTTACCTATGATCCCGACAATACCAAGCCCGAGGCGCTGACTGCTGCGACTACGAGCGCGGGTTACCCCTCCACAGTGCAGAAGTGAAGACACGATGAGCGCCATAGTCCTTGAGTCCGTGCTCACCTGCCCGCGCTGCGGCTTCGCTAAGCAGGAAACCATGCCCACGAACGCCTGCCAGTTCTATTACGAATGCAGCAACTGCAAGGCCCTGCTTCAACCCCATCCTGGGGACTGCTGCGTGTTCTGTTCGTTCGGTTCGGTTAAGTGCCCGCCGATTCAGCAGCTTGGCTCTTGTCGATAAAGTCCAAGGAGAGAGCCCCCCATATCATCGGAGGGGGCATCTAGTCGAAGGCGATCTCTCCTGCCCCCACCTTTTTACGAGCACCTGCGTAACAACAAGGGGAGAAGTTCATCAGAAAAGCAGCGGGCGCCTGAATCAGTCAATTGACCTCCAGGCTGCATGGCGGCCATGGGAATTCCAGCCGCCATGTTAAGCCGAATGGCAACCGCCGCCCCTGCTGCTGCATTGGACAGGGTTACAAGAACAACTGTCTGACGAGGATTACCCCATGCGCCATTTCTGTCCCGATCAACCCTTACCGCACCAACTACGGCCGCTTGCCAGCATGGTGTCCGCTACTGTGCTGACCATGGCACTGGCAGGCCCTGCTCTGGCGGCCACCCCATGCGCGCCCTGTGCAGCCCGCTGCGCCCCGGCAGCGTTGAACCCATGCGCCGCAAAAAATCCGTGTGCTGGAAAAAAGCCATGCGCACCCAACCCCTGCGCGGCAAAGAATCCCTGCGCCAGTAAAAACCCCTGCGCCGCCAAGAACCCATGTGCGGCCAAAATGAATCCGTGCGCGATCAAATCGGTTAAGCGCCCAGCGAATTACCGCCCCTACCAGGGCAATCAGGCCGAGCTGATGGCTTATGGCGAGAAGCTCTATAAAGACACCAGGTTGAGCAGCAATGGCCTGTCCTGCGCCACCTGCCACCAAGGTGGCAATCTGTTCCAAGCCAGCTTTGCAAAGGCGTATCCGCACGAAGTCGCCATGGCCAAAAACCAGTTCGGGATGTCCCAGGTTTTCCTCGACGAGATGGTACAGATCTGCATGGTCGCGCCCATGGCAACCAAAGCACTCGGCTGGGAGTCGAAAGAGCTCGCCGCCATCACCACCTATGTCGCCAGTCTGCAGACTGGATTTAGCCCCAACCCCTGCGCGGCCAAGAATCCGTGCGCAGCCAAGAATCCCTGCGCCGCGAAAAATCCGTGTGCTGCCAAAAATCCGTGTGCGGCAAAAGCTGCGCCTTGCGCCGCCAAGTAACGCTGTCCCCTTGACCGGGGTAGCTCCTCCTTCTGCCCCGGTTCTTTTTTGAGGCCATACATGCCAGAAAAGTCCCCCGTCTTCAGTGCCTTGTCCTCATGCCGACTCACCGAGCCCCAGGCCATAGGGCTTAGTGCCGAAGAACGTCGGCAACTGCTCGCAGCCGCACAGGAGGCACAGCGATGTGAGGCCGCCCTGTCCAAAGTCGAGCGCAATGTTGTTGGCGAGCTGCTCAAAGGACACGACGGTTTCTACGAGATGAACCATTACCCGGAAGGGGATGTGTACGACCGTGACAGTCATGCCCAGTACTACTATCACGCGCATCGCGAAGGCGCGGTCGAACATGGTCATTTCCACACCTTCATCCGCGGTCAGGGCATTGCGCCCCACCTGCTGCCCCTCACGGCGGCAACAGGGAGTGACGCCTGGCCACGTGGGGAAGACGCCATCGCGCATCTGATCGCTGTGTCCATGGATGCCTGGGGTCAGCCCATCGGGCTGTTCGCCTGCAACCGCTGGGTTACGGGTGAAACCTGGTACCCAGCATCGTCAGTAAAACAACTATTACCGGTTTTCAGCGTCGACCATGCATTTCCATCCTGGCCAACCAACCTCTGGCTTACAGCCCTGCTGCGCCTGTTCCGCCCGCACATCGAGGCTTTACTGGACCATCGCGATCAGGTCATTACGGCATGGCAGGCAGCACACCCGCAGCAAGACGTTTTCGAGGACCGGGCGCTGGAAATAACCGGCTACCTGCCTATATCGATCACTGACTGGAACCAGCAGGTGCTGCTCGCCCAGCAAAACCACGAAGTAACGACCTAGGCACTAACCTAACCTTGGGGAGAGAAAATCATGAATATCCTGTTTCTGTGTACCGCGAACAGCTGTCGCAGCATTCTGGCCGAAGCCATTTTCAACCATCTCGCCCCAGAGGGCATGCGGGCATACAGTGCCGGCAGCAAGCCCAAGGGGACGATACACCCACAGAGTCTGCGAGCCTTGCAGCGCGCAGGTATCGGCATCGAAGGCCTGCACAGCAAGGCACATGCCGTGCATGAGCAATTGCGCCCAGACCTGGTCATCACTCTGTGCGACAGCGCCGCGACCGAGCCTTGCCCGGCTTACTTTGGCGATGCCATAAGAGCGCACTGGGGCTTGCCGGACCCGGACGGACTGGGTTCAACGCCCAGTGAGGTGAATGCGGTTTTCGATAGCACCGTTACTCGCATCAAGGAGCGAGTCGAGGCCTTCCTCGCCCTGACTGCCTGCCCATTAGATCACCAGACCTTCAGCAATGCCGTCAGGGCCCTTGGCGAACACGCTGTCGACTAGAAGGAGAAGCCTTCACCTTGCATTTTGCGCAGCAAATCCTGCCAGCGTGACAACCGTTTGGCATCGCTGGTGCGTTCCAACCCCTGCTGTTTTACCAGATAGACGCCTTCGGCATTGAAGGCATAGACAGGCAAAAGGTCGTCACGCTGCCGGGCAGGCCGGATCTCGTTGATCAGATTATCCAGCACCAAAGGTTCTGCCTTCGGCGAGGAATAATAGGTCAACACCATGTGGGCCTGATTCAAGCGCAACGCCTTGACGTAGGTGATACGCAACTTGCTGGCAGGCACACCCAGTTGGCGCAGACTGAAGTACTTGGCCAGTGCGTAGTCTTCGCAATCCGCGGCACCCTTGACCAGCGCTTCAACAGGCGTTGCCCAATAGTCCCGTTGCCCCCAGATTCGAATGTCGTCGGAAAATCGCAACTGTCGGTTGAAGTGCAGATTGACCATGCGCAGCTTTTCAAGCTCTGGCATTCGCTGGTCGCTGCCGAGCAAGTCCCGCCACTCCATAAGGCGCTCCAAGGCAGAGCCGAGGTTGCCATAGCGCAATTCAGCCTTGCGCATGATCAACTCAAAGTCCCAGGCCGCCCAGGTAAGCGCCAGTCCACCGAAAGCGCCCACCAGCAAGCAAGAGACCATTAGCCGGGAAAATATCCGTCCTACCCAGAGCATTGGGCTGCACCTCCCGGCCAGCGCCAGGACTTCAGCGTCTCAGCACAACAAGCCGTTGAGATAGCGCTGCGCCAGTGGGTCGCAGGTGCCTTCGAATAGCCTGCCGGCCGGACCGCTGTCGAGCACGCAACCGCAACCGTCCCGCACCCAGCACACGGCCACATGGTCAGCCAGCCGTCGAGCCTGGGCCAGGTTATGAGTGACCATCAGCAGGGTATAGCGGCCCTTGAGGCTATCGATCAGGCTCTCGACCGTGGCGCTGGCGATGGGGTCCAGGGCACTGCAGGGCTCGTCCAGCAACAACACGCGAGGTTCCAGTGCTAGGGCGCGAGCAAAGCAGAGACGCTGCTGCTGTCCTCCGGACAGGCTCAACGCCGGACGATCAAGGCGAGCGTGTACCTCTTCCCATAGGCCGGTCGCTTGTAGGGCTTGCTGCATGCGTTCGTACAGTTCCTGTTTGCCACGCACGCCATGCTCACGCAGGGCGAACAGGATGTTTTCGGCAATGCTCAGCGGGAACGGGTTGGGCTGTTGAAAGACCATGCCGACCTGACGGCGCAACTGCTGCAGGTCAACCTGAGCATCGAGCACGTCCCCCCCATCGATGAGGATCCGCCCCTCGACACGGGCACCAGGCACCAGATCACTCATGCGGTTGACCGCCGACAGCAGACTGCTCTTGCCACATCCACTCGGGCCGACCACCGCCATCAGCTCGCCGGGCGCCACCTCAAGGCAGGCACCGAGCAGCGCGCCCTGCCCGCCATAGTGAACGCTGAGATTTTCGATACGCAGGGACGGAGGCTGAGCCATGGAATTATCTCGCGAATACGGCAGGACGCCGGCCCAAACGCCAGGCCAGCAATTGAATGAACAGAGCGAAACCGAGCAAAACCAGCGCAGTAGCCGCCGACGCCGGACTGCCACCGGATACATTCATGGCCAGGTCGTAAATGTGCACAGCCAGGGTTCGCCCCGAGTCAAAGACACTTTCAGGCCACCGCATCACATACCCGGCGGTGAATAGCAGCACCGCCGTCTCAGCAAGCGCCCGTCCGGCACTGAGCACCAGAGCAGCCGCGATACCCGGTGCGGCGAATGGCAGAAGAATCCGGCGAAGGTAGCCAACCCGGGAGATAGCCAGTCCAGCTGCGGCCTGGCGGTAACTGTGCGGACAATCGCGTAACGCCTGCTCACAACCGCGAATAAATAATGGCAAAACCATACAGGCCAGAGTGCAGCCACCTGCCAGCAGCGAATACCCCCAGCCCAGTTCAACCACGAACACCCGGTGACCAAACAAGCCAAACACCACCGAAGGCACCGCCCCCAGCCCATCCAACGCCCACTGCAGGCCGAGGTTCAGCCGACCATCCGGCCTTAGCTGCTCGACCAGAAACAGCGCTGTCCCCAGTCCCAAGGGCACCGCAATGGCAAGACACAACAGCAACACCGCAGCGGTCGAGAGGATAATCGGGCCTATCCCCCCGGTACGCCCTGCCTGCTCGGGCGTACCGGTTAGGAAAGCCCAGTTGAGCAGGCCAAAGCCATCACCGAATACCGTCAGCAGAAGGCTCAGCGGTGCCAGAGCCACCAACAGCGCCAGCAGTGCCAGCACCCGGCCGCGCCAATGCTCCGCGCGGCTCATGTGCGACTCCCGAACACGCGCGCCAACCCCATCAGCAACAACGCCAGCACCAGCAGCAGCCAGCCGCTGAGGTACAACGACTGCAGATGTCCTCCCGAGGCATAACTCATTTCCAGAGCAATGTTGGCGGTCAGGGTACGCACCGGCTCAAAGATCGACCCCGGCCACTGCACCACATTGCCGGCCACCATCAGCACCGCCATGGTTTCGCCCAGGGCGCGCCCCAGTTGCAGCAGAATCGACGGCCACAGCCGCGGCCAGGCCGCAGGCAGCAGCACCCGTCGAATAGCAGCCCAACGTGATACGCCCAGGCACAGGGCCGCTGGCAAGTGACGGCGAGCACTCTCGCGTAGCACCACATCCGCCTGCACCATCAGCAGCGGCAGGATCATCAGACCGAGAACAATGCCGGCGGCGAGCAGGCTCGCACCGGGTGCCACCCAAGCATTCAGCAATGGCACCAGTACCACCAAGCCCCACAGCCCGTAGACCACCGAGGGTATGCTGGCCATCAGACTGACAAGACCCGCGTAGGCCCTGGCCACAGAAGTCGGGGCATAGAAAATCAGCCAGATGCTGACCAGCAGCCCGGCCGGCACGGCCAGTAACAGTGCCAACAGACTGCTGAGCAAGCTGGCGCCGAGCATCGCCTGCAGCCCGAACAGCCCCTTGCTTGGCTGCCAGGTAGTGCCGAGCAAATCGTTCGGTGCCTGCAAGAGCGGCCAACTGGCCTGAGTCAGGAACAGCAGAATCAACAACAGAATGACCGCAGCCGTCAGCGCGCAGAGCAGGCTGGCGGCGCGCAACAGGCGATCAGCGCTGTGGCGCAGGTACAAAGGCGTGCTGCTGGACAAGGTCGGCCACCTCGCGGGATTGGGCAAAGGCCAGCAGTGCCTGGGTGTTGGCATCCGGCTCACCGAACACCACCAGATTCAACTCACGACTCAGTGGATAGCTGCCATCCAGAAGCGTCTCGGTGGAGGCCTCATGGCCATCCAGGGCAAGCAACTTGATCGGCACGCCATGCCGCGCCTCATACTCGGCACTGCCGATGGAGACGTAGCCAATAGCCTGTGGGTTGCCGGCCACGGACTTGATGCCTTGCTGGTTGTCACCAATCACCAGATCCGGCCGTACGGCGCCGTTATCCAGCTTGAAATGCTGAAGGAACAGCTCCAGGGTCGAGCGTCCCTCGGCCTTGTGCACCTTGACCACGCGACCTGGCTGACCACCAAGAGCCTGCCAGTCGTCGAGCCGTCCGGTGTAGAGATCAACCACTTGGCTGCTACTGATTTCCTTTAATGGGTTGCTGGCATGCACGATCAGGGCAATGCCGTCCTCGGCGATGTAGTACGCCTTCAGATCCTGCTCATCGGTCTTCAATGCCCGAGAGGCCATACCGATGTTTGCCAGGCCGCTACGGGCATCCTGGATGCCGCGCGAAGTCCCCCCGGACTGTACGTCGACATGGATGCCGGGGTGACGCTCCTCGAAACGTTTACCAATGTCAGCCATCAACGGCGCGATAGTACTGGAGCCGGAAACAGTGATGGTTTGCGCTTTTTCTGGTGAACAGGCTGTCAGCAACAGCGTGCTGCACGCCAGCACCAGCAGGTTGGCTATACGCATCGCATAGCCCCTCAGCAGCAGCTGGCAGCGGCTGTCGCCGTCGCTTGCCGATCAAATGGAAGACCGCCACCACAGCCTTCGAACAGGCCGAAGTGTCGACTGAAATCACCGATGAACTGGAAATGCGGTGCGAAACGCGTGTCCTGCAACATGCGCCAGGTATTACCGCACACCGGGAACACCCGACCGGTTTCGATACGGTGATGCTTATCGAGCACAAACGCGTGCGCCGCACCGGGAATGCTGCCGCGATAGATCACCGCTTGACCGTAGTCCTCACAGGCCGGTTCGAGCCCATCGAGCTTGAACAACCGGTAGGTGGCCGAGTAGAAGCGTGCATCGCCAAGTTTTTCCGCCAACGCCGAATCGGTAACGCTGATGGGTTGATCCTCGACCAACCGTGGGTCGGTGAAACCATGGCGGCGCGCCAGATGCTCAAAGTCATTCCAGTACAGAGCCCCTCCCAGGCACTCGCCGTACAACACCTCGTCCTGGCGCAATTCATCGGCCAGACGGCGGTCGGCATAGACATCGGAGAAATACAGTTCGCCACCCGGTTTCAGCAGGCGATAGGCCTCGCGCAGTACACTGTCCTTGTCCGGCGACAGATTGATTACGCAGTTGGACACGATCACATCGAAGCTGCCGTCGGCCAGGTTCAGCGCAGCCAGATCCTCGATATAGCCATGGCGGAAGCTGACATTGGCAAAGCCGAAGCGCTCGGCGTGATAGTCGAGATGAGCATTCGCTACGGCAAGCTGCTCTGCCGTCATATCCACTCCCAGTACGCTGCCGCTGGCACCTACCAACTGCGCCAACACATAACAGTCACGACCGGAACCACTGCCCAGATCCAGCACCTGGCAGCCATCCAGTAAGGCCGGGGCCACCAGACCGCAACCGTAGTAGCGTGCACTCACTTCAGGGTGCACCTGGCTCAATAGCGGCTTGAGCCAAGCTGGCATGCTGGAGGCATCGCAGCAGGCACTGGTTTTGAGGTCCGAGGAGTTCTGCAGGACCTTGCCGTAGTAGTTCTGTACCGATTCGTGCATGGGTTACTTACCTGTGAAAAAGCCACTGTTCTATAGATGCCTACATCCCATGCTTGTTACAGCAAGGGTTGATCGCGAGTGAAATGCTGCGCTAGGGCCGCAGTCGGCGATGACTCATCATGGATGCGCCAGATGCCGGCGAATAAAGCGACGGTCGAGGTAGTCCTTCCATTTGCCACACCAGGTGCCTTCGGCGGTGAGCCCTGCCCAACTCAGCAGGGCACCACCCTGGCCATCCGCTAGCAAAGCCAACGCCTCGCGCTGCGGCTCGAATGTGCGGAGCGGTTGATTAGTCAGCGCGGCAAATAGATTCGCGGCCAGCGTCGGCCCCTGCCGCACGGCATACACACCGTTGCGCGGGGTATTGGCCAGGCTGGCACAATCACCTGCGGCAAAAATTCGCGGGTGCGCACGACACTGCAAGGTACGGCCCACCTGAATGAATCCCTGCTCATCACAAGCCAGTCCAACCCCGCCAAGCCAGGTCAACGGGCTGGCACCCGTCGCCAGTATGACCCGCTGGCCACGCCAGACGATTTGAGCACCAGCCTTCAGGCTGTCGAAGTGCACACAGTCAACAGCAACCCCTTCCTGCACCTGCACCCCTGCTCGGGCCAGGTGTCGCAGTGCCCGCTCGCGCAAGGCCTGCGGATGCCCGGCCAACAAAGGCGCCGCACTGATCAGCGTCAAGGCCGGCACCTGTGCTGCCAAAGCCAGGGCCAACTCCACCCCGGCGGCACCGCCACCGAGTATGGCCAGTGGCTGGGGCCTCTCGCGCCACTGATTCCAGGTATCCAGGAACGCCTCGAAAGGCTTAACCGGTAGCAGGTGCATGCCACAGTCAGCAGTGCGCATAGGCTTTGGCCTGGAGCCAAGATTGAGCGACAGCCAAGCGCCAGTGAAGAAACGCCCATCCCCGAGCATCAGCCTCTGAGCCGAAGAATCCAGATCGACTGCACGGCCCTGAATCAGCTCCACTCCGCAGGCCTGACACAGCAACGACAATGGCACGCGGCACTGATTTGGTCGGTAGCGCCCAGCCAGGAGGCCCGGCAACATGCCGGAATACCAGGCATATTCGCCCTCACTGATCAGGCCAATACGCCCTGGTGGAGGCGCATGCTCCATCCACTGGCGTAGCACACCCAAATGGGCATGTCCGGCCCCCACCAGTAACAAGTCAAAGTCATGTGTCACGACAAGGACTCGGGCGCATCCGAAGTCTGCCTGTTTGCGCTCCCGGCTAACCGCCAATGGTGAAACCGCTGCAACCAGCGCAATGCCGCCGCCGGCGCATGAGCTCGTTTCCATTCACCCGCGGCATACTTGTTGGCCTCGGCCAGAGTCGGGTAAATGTGGATGGTGCCGAGAATCTTGTTCAGGCCATAACCGTGCTTCATGGCCGCCACATACTCGGTGATCAGATCGCCCGCATGCTCGCCGACAATGGTCACGCCGAGAATTCGGTCCTTACCAGGCTCGGTCAGGACCTTGATGAAGCCATGCGCCGCGTCGTCGGCGATGGCACGATCCAGATCATCGATGCCAAAACGGGTGACTTCGTAGGCGATCCCCTGAGCATTGGCCTCCTGCTCATTGAGGCCGACCCGTGCCACCTCAGGATCGGTAAAAGTGGCCCAGGGAATGACCCGGTAATCGACCTTGAAGCGCTTGAAGCCTCCGAACAAGCCATTCACCGCCGCATACCAGGCCTGATGAGCCGAGGTATGAGTGAACTGATAAGGTCCCGTCACATCCCCCACGGCAAAGATATTGGGAAAACGGGTGGCCATGAACTCATTGGTCAGCAGCGTACCGTTCGGGCGCCGCTCAAGCCCCAGCTCTTCGGCACCGAAACCGCTCACATTGGCCACTCGCCCCAATGCCAGCAGTACCTGGTCGAAGACGATGGTCACCTCGGAGCCCTTGGCCAGATCGGCACAGACCAGCTGCCGCTGCCCCGCCACCACTTCGAAACGCAAAGCCTTGTGCTGCAGGCGCAACTCCACACCATCGGCCCGCAGACTGGCCATCACCGCTTCACTGGCCTCGGGGTCTTCTCGAATCAACAGACGCTCGGCCATTTCGACCTGGATCACCGAGCTGCCCAAACGCTGAAAGGATTGCGCCAGCTCACAACCAATCGGCCCTCCGCCCAGCACCAAGAGGCGACGAGGCTGTTCGCGCAGGGCCCAGATGTTGTCCGACGTGAGCGCTTCGACCTCCTCGATGCCCGGAATCGCCGGCACCAGTGGACGTGCGCCAGTGGCAATGACAATGGCACGACTGGTCAGCGTCTGGCCATTGACCTCTACGCTCCAGGGGGATGTGATACGCGCCTGCCCCTCGATGACCTCTACACCAAGGCCGGTGTAACGCTCCACCGAGTCATGCGGCTCAACGTCACTGACCACCCGCTGCACCCGTTCCATCACCGCAGAGAAATCCACTTCGGCGCTGACATTTCTGAATCCCAGCTGCGTGGCTCTTTTCAGCTCGTGAGCAGTCTTCGCCGAGCGGATCAGCGCCTTGGATGGCACACAACCGGTATTCAGGCAATCGCCGCCCATTTTGTGCTTCTCGATGAGTGTCACTCTGGCCTTCACCGCGGCAGCAATGTAGGCACTCACCAAGCCGCCTGAGCCAGCCCCGATGACCACCATGTTGCGGTCAAAGTGCTTCGGCTTGCTCCAGCCCCGATAAACCTTTCGCGCCTTGCCCCACTCCAGCGCCTTGCGCGAGAGGATTGGCAACAACCCGAGCAGGACAAAAGCCCCCAGCAGGCCGGGGGAGAGAATGCCGCTCAGAGAGTCCAACTGGGCCAGCTCTCGGCCAGCATTCACGTACACCAGGGTGCCAGGCAACATACCCACTTGGCTGATCCACCAGAAAGTGCGCGCCGGTAGCCGGGTCAGCCCCATGGCCAGGTTGATCAGGAAGAACGGAAAGACCGGAACCAGACGCAAGGCGAACAGGTAGGACGCGCCTTCCTGTGCGATGCCCTGATCGATTGTCGCCAGTCGCTGACCAAAACTAGCCTGTACCCAATCGCGCAGCAGGAAGCGGCTGATCAGCATGGCCAGCGTGGCGCCGAGCGTCGAAGCGAATGACACCAGGACCGTGCCGCCCAACAGGCCAAACAGTGCCCCGGCCACCAGCGTCATCAGCGCCGCTCCGGGCAGCGATAACGCGGTCACCGCCACATAGGCGAGGAAGAAGAGCCCACCAATCAGCCAGGGGTTCGCCGCTACTTGGGCATTGAGTGCCGCCTGCTGGGCTTTGAGAGCGTCCAGGCTGAGGTACTGGCCCAGATCAAAAAAGAAGAAGCCGGCAACCAGCAAGAGGATGAGGCTCAACAAACCTGCCTTGCGCTTGTCCATTTCAACGATTCCTTAATGGTTTTCCAGCGCGCCAGCGCAGCTCGAACCCTGCCCAGCGGTGCAGGCATAGCAGTGGTCACGGGTCACAATGGGATTACTCTCCAGCCCCGCAGAATGAAGCAGATCGCGTAGGTGGGGCCGGGCACGACCGATAATCTCGGGCATGGCCATTGGCAGATCGAGCATCTGATTGAAGTCGCAGTCATACAGGTAGCCCTGCCAGTCGACACTGACCAGGCTGCGGCACATAACCGCGTCGAGATTCTCGGCCCGGTAGCTATCACGCAGCAGCTGCATGTAGCTATTGAACTGCCCCTTACTCACCAGGGTGCTGCCAAAACGGGCTATCGGCTGATTGGTAATGGTCAGCAGATGGCTGAAGTGAATGCCAAAATCCTCGACCAGGTGCGCCTTATAGTCGGCCTCAAGTTTTGTCTGGTCAGGCGGCAAACTGGGCCCCTGCGGGTTGTACACCAGATTCAGGAGCAGACCACTGCCGTCGATGCCATAACCGAGACGGTTGAGTTGCTGCAGCCCCCGGATACTGGCGTCGAATACGCCATCGCCACGCTGCTTGTCGACGTTCTCGCGCGAATAGCAGGGTAATGAGGCGCTGATTTCAACGCCTTGATCGGCCAGAAAGTCGGCAAGATCCTCATAACCTGGCTCGCTGAGGATAGTCAGGTTACAGCGGTCGATTACCCGCAAACCCTCACGCCTGGCGTGAGTCACGACCTCCCGGAACCGGGGGTGCATCTCCGGAGCTCCACCGGTCAGATCCAGGGTGGTAACCGAATGCGTGTCGATCACCTGGTGCAACAACGCCAGGCTCTCGTCGGTCATGGCCTCAGTTCTGGTTGGCCCTGCATTCACATGACAATGAAGGCAGCGCTGGTTGCACTGGTAGGTGAGATTGACCTGCAGCGCCTCAAGACGGGTACGTCGCAGCGGAGGGAAATCGAGGGCATTGAGCAGAGGTAACATTGCGTGCATAGCGTGATTGCTCCTTGAATCTGTGCTTTAGAGTCACTTCCGCCTCCAGCGTTACAAGCAAAGAACGATGTTGCCCCATTGACCAGGAAATGGTCACGACAGTGCCTTGACCTTGAAGACCTCTCCCTGAACCCAGTGGGTCAGCAAGCCCATGAGAGTCTCGTCCTGAGCCACGTTCTACTCCCTCCTGTAACAACCCGCCCTCACTCACATCTGAGTTGAGCAACCCGTGACAGCGCATTGCCAGTCTGTCCGTGTCCGCACACTACCTCAGCCCCTCCTCGCATCCTGCGGCCGGGAAAGCCGAGATCCGAAACAGCCAGCACAACTAGCAAGGACCCGTCATGCTTAGCGAATATCAACTGACACTTCCCGCAATCAATCTCGACAACGCCGATGGCCCAGCCAAAGCCATTCTGGAAGGCGCCAAGGCGCAAGTGGGTTTTATCCCCAACATGTACGCCAACATGGTCAACTCCCCTGGCCTGCTGAAAACCTATCTCGATGGCTACGCAGCCTTCCGTAAGGAATCGGGATTTACTCCTGCGGAGCAAGAAGTCATCTTCCTGGTCATCAGTCGCGAAAATGGCTGTGAATACTGCGTATCGGCGCACAGCACCTTGGCCGACAAGATGTCCGGCTTGGCGCCCGAGATAACCAATGCCATTCGCGAGGGCTCACCTATCGCTGATGAGAAACTGGCAGCTCTTGCCGAGTTCGCTCGCGTCCTGTTTCACACTAGGGGCCTTCCATCGACTGCCGCGGTGCAGGCTTTCCTTGCCGCGGGGTATGGCGAACGTCAGGTGCTGGAAATTGTGTTGGCACTGGCTGTCAAAACGTTGAGCAACTATGCCAACCACCTTTTCCACACCCCGCTGGACGAGATGTTTGCAGACCGTGCATGGCAACAGAACTGACGATCTAGCTTGATTACATGCTCGTAAACGACCGGTGACGGTCCAAGTGCGTCACTGGTCGCAATCAACCCTAAAGAGGTAATGAACATGCTGGCCAAGTTAGCCATCACAATAGGCGCGCTGCTTTACGGCCTCGGGGTTCCGCTGCTGGAGCTCAATCAAACGCATGTATTCAATCCCGCTTGGGAAGCCCATGCCAGGCTTCATGAAGTATGGCAACTGGCAACCAATACATCACTGGCAGTGCTTTCGCTCTGGCTGACCTGGGGTCGCAACCAAACCCGACTTCCGAATCTCCTTGCCACTCTGGTTACGGGCGGGTTCCTGCTGGCTTATGTCATCCGGGATTGGTACGGCGGATCCATGGTCTTGTCGGACGGTAGCGAGAAGCTGTTGCTTGGACTAAACCTAGGCGCTTTTGTATTCGGGGTTATCTTCATTCTTTCGTTGATCGGTATGTTGTTGCCGAGCAAAACACAGTAAGCCCTGACCCCTGACGGTTACCTCCCAGGTCGTCCTCAACCATAAGGACTAAAACGCCATAGGCTTTGTAGGCAACCAATGACTGCTTTTGGCCGCTTTGCGCCTGGCGCATCAGGCGGGAGTAGGCCGATCTTGTTGAAAAAGTAGCTGCCCCCATGCCTTCGGTAGAATTTGGCCCAATACTGGGAGTAGTTCGTGGACACCCTACCGCCCTTGGACCTTTCCAAGCTAGGGAACCAATGGGTAACAGGATGGAGGTTACCCAGCGGCTCCCGGCTCCTGACTCAAACTCGGCACCTGAGCTAGGGATGTATCCGGCTTGTGAGATGAGCGCATCCGCGCCTGCGCACTGCCCAGATAGTCCTGGGTAAAACTCGTGGCCTTGAACGGCCCCGTGCTGGCGCAATACCCACAGGTCTCTGTGTCCGACTCGCTGATCAGATAGCAGCGCTGGCACTCGCTCCCAACTCCGCCCCACGACTCAATCGCCCTGCGAATGGTCGCGACAATAGCTTCAGCCCGCCGACTACTCTCCTGCTTCAGCGACTCGCGCCTGGCCTTTTCAGCCAGCGCCTCCGGTGACTTCTGCTGCGCCTCAAAAGCAGCGACTCGGGCGGCCTGGCTTGCGACACGCAAGGCTTCATTGCGAGCCCGCGCCATCTCAAGCTCAGCATCCATCTGCTCACGCTCCAGTCGGCGCTGCTCAAGCTCCTTCAGCTTCTGCTTCTTCTCAAGCTCATTGCGCTGATCGATCTCCACCTGAATGGCTTGCCGGGCTCGCTCGACCATCACCGCGCCGCGCACCGTATGCAGCCATCGGCGCACCTTCAAATCGAAGAGCACAACCTGGCGAAAAGCGTCCTTGTCGAGGATGGTGTCGAGCCCTAAATGGCTGAGATCCAGCTCCAGGACAGACACGCCAAGCGCGAGCAATGCGGACTCCTTCTGGCGATCCTGCCGCTTGGCTGCCCGCACATACACCAAGAGTTGGTGCTCCCCTGCAGTAAGCACTACATCCGCGGTGACACCAGAGAGCTTAACGCCAGCATCCGCACGCTCAGCCTGTAGCAATGAGGACTCAAAACTGACCGCTTTCCGGATGACAAAACCGTTCATGGTTTTCGCGGAAATCGCCTGCGAGAAAGGGGGTAACTGCAACTGCAGCTCCGCCACTATCAGCTCTATGGCTTTGCGTCTCACGCCAGCCGCATGTCCGCCCTCACAGGCCCGTTGCTGGTGGCGAAAGTACGGCAGCACTTTAGTGCCCTCGTTCGCCGCCACCAAAGCCCGCTGGCACTCCGGGCATACGCACCCGCACCCCAGTCCATTGGCAACTTCGTCAGCCTGAAATAGCTGCCCGTCACGCTCGCCAAAGGGAATCATGTTGCCAGACATCCACGATCATCCTTCTTCGCAGCCTGCGCTGATGGCCACGATTGAACCGCGAAATGATGATGCAGGCCAGCAGGAGCAGATCACTTCACTGTCAGCGAGAGGCATTCACGCTGATGAAGCCAGGCCATCCTCAGGGACAAAGATCCAGCCTTCGCGGCGTGGAACATCCACGCATGGCTGTGCCAGTTGCTCAGGCTGGAAATGGAACAGCCAGGCAATCAACGCACAGGTCAGCGCATCCACTTGATCCACATGCTCCAGCCCCCAATCACACCCGCTGCTTTTGTCAGCCCCCTGGAAGACGCTCGCCCGGAGGCGTTCCAGAGTCGAGGAGCGCTTGCAGGAGGCCGGATAGGCCTCGATGGCGCGTAGCAAGCGATTGTCTGTCCACACTCCGCATTGCTCGATATCAGGAGCAAAGCGGGCAAGCGCGTGCATACCCTTGGTCGCCTGACTGCCGATCATGTCTTTGACTGCCGAGAGAGGGCTGAGCCCCCTTTCAAACAGGAAGCGTTCGGTCTGCCGGAACAGGTAGGGATTGCTTGAGGAGCCCTCGATTGCCTCTGCAGCCCGCCCATTCACTAGCAGCTCAATGAAGGCGGTGGAAAATCCAAGCGGTGTATCGATCGCCAGCACTACGGGAGCAGCGCTGAAGCCTGACGCATCAAGTGCGCAGTATTCGAGTAGCCGTGAGATAAAATCTGCGCTGTCTGATGCCTGGTTGATGCACCTGCGCAAGTTTCCGCGCCAGGGCTTGCCTATGATCTGGCGCTGGACATCGAGCACCACCAAGGCATCCCGACTGGCAGGATTCTTGTCGCAGTTCCAGCCGCCCACATCCCACCCAATGAATATCGGTGACGATGTTGGCGACATCATTTCTCGCCTTTGAACAGCTTGAAGCTGACCCGGTAACGATAGAACTCGATATTGCTCGTCACGCTCAGCGCACGCCGCAAGCGCAGGTCATCTTCGAGGGCAATGATGACACCACGCACCTGCTGATGAGGTTCGGCCAACTCGTCTTTGACATAGCCCATGTAGCGCTGGATCTGCCCGACCACCGTATCACTAGCACGACCGCGCTTGAGCTCAACGACTAGTAGGGTCTGGCCATCCTTGCTGATCGCCAGAATGTCGATTGGGCCGGTATCAGATGGATACTGGCGACCGACAGGATCTCCTTCTTCGCTAAAGATATCGAAGTCTTTACCCAGATCGGTA
Organism: Pseudomonas sp. C11; assembly: GCF_034683865.1. Taxonomy (NCBI): domain Bacteria; kingdom Pseudomonadati; phylum Pseudomonadota; class Gammaproteobacteria; order Pseudomonadales; family Pseudomonadaceae; genus Pseudomonas; species Pseudomonas sp. C11. Next base: position 15,639 of record NZ_JAWIIP010000014.1, on the reverse strand, counting down.
AGTGCCCAGTTGGCCACCAGGAACTCTTCCAGGTGCTTCTCCAAAGCAAAGGTTGTCGGATCCTCTACCGAGGCGTCGCTATGCATCAGCGCAGGCGGTTGCTTGCCTGCCAGCAAGCTTTCAAGCTCTTCCGCGTGCTTGCTGATGTCACTCACGGTGCCGATGGAGCCAGTCGAGTTTTTCAGCGGCTGGCTCATCTCATCGCGGGCTATGCCCTGGTCAAACCATCGAATCTTCCGGCGGTGAGAAAGGTCACCCGCCGGGACGTAGTAGTAGTCCGAGACGACCTCTCCAACGTAATACTGCCCGGTGCCATTTGGGCAAAGGACAATGTCGCCTTTGCGCATCCCCTTGCACACGGTGTGCAACATCCCGCAGGCAAGCCCCGCTGCAATCTTCGACTTACCGGGGTTAGCCTGCAGATAGACAGGAATGAACTGGTGATTAAAGTCTCGCCAGCTCTCCGGCAAGCTGGCAGACAAGTCCTGATCGATGCTCCAGTTGGCGGCGATAAAACCGCCCTGGAAGCACTCGGAGGCGTACACCGACTTGGCGCCAGCCATGATGCGGTAGTAACTACGGTTCGGGGTCATTGGGCGTCCATGTCGGGGTGGTTGATCAGACTGCACATAGCCGAGCAGCTACGTTGATCAGTCGTCCTCTTCAGCCTGCTGGAAACGCATGGCACTGACCATTTCCACGCCGGCCGGCTGCTTCACCAGTTCATAGGTATCCAGGCTGACACCCTCGCCGCCCAAGGAGTAGGAAACAAGCCAGGTAAACTCACCAAGTGCGTGAGCGGCGGTGAAGGACACTGACCAATCTTCAGTATCGCCCTTAAACAGGCCGCTGCTGTTCTTCACCAAGTCATGCTGCTTCAGTTCACTTGCCGCGATACGGTAAGTCTGCCCGGCCGCCTCGAATACGGCCTCGCCAATTGGTTTTACTGCCATGGGATCCCCCTGTCACAAGAGGGATCCACTATACCTCAGGCCTATCGACGACGACTGCTACCGCGCCGCTCAGTGCATAGCACTGCTGGCCCGCTGGTGCGATAGCTGCCCTTCTCTTGATCAAGCTGAAACGAATAGGCTAGGTAGGACAATCCAAGACGATCACAACTGCCCTGTTGCGATGGTCCTCGCCCCACACGGCTTAACCTGCAGATACTGGTCATTCTTGGCCAGGTAGCGCATTGCCTGGATCACGTACTGGCAAGCCACTGGGTCGTTGCGGTGGATCGTTCCGACACCAGGCTCCGAGTAGTCCTCTCTTCTGCAGATATGAGCGTACCCACCACCCCAGGTGATCTGCTCCCATAGCTTTTCAATCTGCAAGCCTTTATCCCAATAGCTCTGAACGTGGGCGCTGTTGAAGAAGAACGCTGCATGGATGTGAAAGCTGCCGGATTTCCCCCCCTGCTCCACCGACCAGGCATAGCCAGTTTCGTGGGCGAAAATAGAATTACGCTCACGTGCCCGAATCAGCACTCTTAGGTCTTCGTAGACCTGCTCGATGCGAAGCCGCTGTTGGGCCAAGAGGTTGTAGTACAGGTCAATTCGCAGCACTTCGGTGCGCGAGTACTTAGCCAGCACGCTTCGCGCGTATTCCTCCAATCGCATTGTATTTATCTTTGACTGGTAGAGCCGATCAGCATGCCTACGCTTGAAAGCTTCAGTCTGGGTCAGCTCCCGAATCCGGCCCACCAATCGATTCATCGTCCGGGGGAAGTCCAGGTAGTAGGTGCCTGTTTCGTCCAGGCATGTAGCACCCTGGAATCCCCGCTCTAATCCGATGTCCTGACAGGCCTGCAGGAATGCCTTTAGTTGCTCGCTGTAATCGTAGCGGTCGGCGAAGACGTTGAGCAGGCTGTTGAGGTTGAGCAGGAGCGAGCCAATGCGCGTTGGCTCAGTATGCTCGCCAGAAAGTGGCACCGCTTTGATGTGGAAGGCTGGTTGCTTGTAGCGAGCAATGGCTTCCACCAAACGGTGGATCTGCAGCGATGCTTGAGATTGAGGAAGAGTGCTGAAGGGATTGGGTGAAGTGAACATGATTGGTCCTGGTATGGGTGAACTCATACCAGTGACCTGTAGGTAAGACTTTATTGACCATCAGTATCAAAACAGAATCATTGATAGCTATTATCAATCTAATATAAATAAAACCAACCACTCATAAGCAGCCAATCCCTGACATTGCCTGTGGACGACATGCTGATTCCCCAGGAAATCCGAGGGTTTGGGTTGAGGCCAACCTGAGGGAGTTAGCTGAGGGATACCGAGCACAGCGTCGAGGCAAATAGGCAGTTAGCGGTCGGCGATATCCTAGGATATTCGTCATAGGAAACCGGGTTTCAACCCCCGATCTCCTATGACTTCACGCAGCGCTCTTACCCTCATCTCGCTCTTCGATCCGGGCCAAGACCCAATCGTGTACCTCGCTTTCGACCCAGCCGACGCAACGGTCACCCAGCGAGACGGGCTTCGGGAACGAGCCCTCGGCGATGTACTTGTAGATGGTGGAACGGGACAGACCGGTGGTGTCGATGACGTCTTTCAGGCGAATGATTTTCACGGTGCAGCACCTCTGAGTATTGGTTCAGAGGATTCGCAAGCCATGTGGAAATTTACCCAGATGCCATATGGGTACTCTGCGGGGCACTCCGTCCGTATCGAGCCAAAGACTTGGGCACGGATAGAAGCGGGCTGCCCTTCCAGGGATATTTTTCAAGCTCAAACTTGATGTACCGTTGCTTAGCACCCTCACGGCCAGCAAAAATCACAGGCATAGGTTTTCGCCTCCTGGGCTGGATCAGGACACAGCGCACGCCTCCATCCCTCCCCACCGGAACGTTGGCGACTGGAAGAAGCTGGTAGTCGCAATCGAAGTCGTAGTCGCTGAGGAATAGCCAGTGAAGCGGCTCCAACCTGCGCTTGACCTTGCATGCCTGGGCAACTGCTACCCGAGCAAGCATCATCTCGACCTCCCCCATTGGCACCTCATGTCCTTTTGCAACCTGCAACAGCCCGCGCACTGACTGCTGAAGCTCAGAATCCACCTCTAGCTGCTCAAGCGAATGCCAGCGAGTGGACAACAACTGGGAGGAGAGCTGATCTAGGACAAACTGCAGCGCCGCAGTCACCATCACCTGCCCCCCTGGACGCTGCAGCACGAAGTATCTGGCCAGGCCATTCTCGCTATCGTGCGCATCGGCCGGCAGCCCTAAAAAAATTCGCTCAGTCCGACCCAAACCGAAGCCGGCCGCCGGCTCGACTACGGCATGTCCGACAATAATGCCCGCCTCTGTCCGATTGCGCACATTCCGCTTGTCCTGCGAGTCCATCACCACAATGGTGCTCACCGCATGCGCTTGCCGCAGATCCGGATGGTGCAGATTCAGGAAGTACACCGTCCCCCATTTGCTCAGTAGCGGCCATCCACTGAATCCAGGCAGTTGATGACTGATAAAACCCAGCTCGCGGAGCTTAAACAGGTGAGCTTTCAAGCGCTCCTGGTTCAGGCCTGTAAGCTCCGTCAATTTGGTACTGCCAAGCCCTCTCACAATGCCCCAGCGATCCGCATGGGCCAATAGCACGGCCAACAGCCAGCGAGTCGCACCGGCAGCCTTCTCTTTCAGCTGGAACGCATCCTGCCATCAGAGCACTGAGCTCGTTAAATGAAAGTCTGATCATAAACAGGCTGGGGCAGCAGAGTGATAGAAAGCCATATGCCAAGTTACGGAAGAGACCCCAGAGCCTTGTTAACCAAGCCGGGCTCCGGCTACCTGACGCCAGCCTTGAAGAGTTAGATCGTAATGCTCAACGCGGCATTAACCTCGGCCAACTGGACGCTTTAGCACCATGCACCTGGATCCAGCATGGTGAACAGGTCGCGATTATCGGCGCGCCTGGCCGCGGAAAGACTTGGCTAGCATGCGCAATCGGTCGTGCGGCGTGTCTGAAAGGCTTCCGAGTCCGCTACTACCCTATGCGGGTGCTACTAAATGAGCTGGCCAAGGATGCCGAAAGCCGTCACGCAGGTGCACTCAGGACAGAATTGCTGCGACAGGACCTACTCATCATTGATGAGTTTGACCCCAAGGGACTAAGCGACCAGCAGTACCTATGGCTACTTGAGGTTATTGATGATCGCCAAGCGCGACGCTCAACATTGGCCGCCAGCCTGAAAACACCCAAGGAGTGGGCGGAGAGAGTCCCAGACAACCAATACGCGCACATGCTGGTAGACCGGCTTAGCAAGACCCGATGCGTCTTCCATCTACAGGGAGAATCGAGGCGCATCCCACCTGCGACGGAGAATGATCCACAGGAGCCTGCGGCTAGGCCAGACCTCTGATCATCCAGGCAAGAGTAGGTCTCGAACCGTCTACGAGCTCCAGGGTCATGCTCTATCGATTTCCACAGAGGGTTTCGAGTTCAAATCCAGCAGACCGGTATTCCAAAAGGTATTCCAAGGAAAAACTTAACCGGAATTTTTCTTTATTTTTCATAGCAATAAGAGATCATTTCAGATTACCCCGGCCCACCAATCATGAAGCTAAGTCTTTGATTTTAAAGACTTAATCGAAATGGGGTTCAAACCGAGTCTGGAAATTTCTCAGAAATTTCCACTGACGACGAGGTTGAACCCCATGCAACACCTAGCCCATTACCTGTACCGCGACAGCAACGACCAGTTGGTTTTCCGGCTGATCCTCCCTCGCCTGCTTCAGCAGCGCTTCCCATACGTCCCTCGCGAAATTCGCTGGCCGCTCGATAGCATGTCCGTCGAGGACGCCCGTGAACTGGCCTTGGATCTGGCCGAACGCATCCGCCAACTCCGCTTTCGCCTTGGCGAAATCAAGACGGGGGAAGGCCTGCAGCACGAACTGGCCGCCATTCGGGCGTCCATCCGCCCGCTCGGCCCGCAGACAGCTCCGCGCAAAACAGCGCCACCACATAGCTCGCAGATTGCTTGCCCGGTGCAGGATCTCACCCTGACCATTGGCCGCCAGCGCTACGAACAACTGCGCCACATGCCCACCTTCATGCTGCGCGAAGCACAGCAATTCACCCTGCAAGTGCCGCTCCCCGACCTCCTGGGCGCCGCCTATCCCCTGATGCTGAAAACCCAGGTATTCGAGCTACACACACTGGATTCGGCAGAAGCACAGCAACGCGCCCAATTCATTCTGCAGGGCATGGCTGAGTTGAAGGAACTACTGGAACAGCACCTACAGCGCGGCGAATGGTTTCCGCTCTATCACGCCAGCTTCCAACTGGAAGCGCTGCGTCGCTATCTCCTGCCTGAGCACGGCCTGCATTTCCGGCATAACCCGCGCTGGCTGGCACTGCGCCCTGTGGACCTGCGTGAGCGCGACCACGAGTTCCTGCGCAAACTCGATAACCCGGCAGGCGCCAGTAATGCGGCCCACTGCCTGCACCCCGCGACCGGCTCACCTCATCTGCTAGATATCGACATGCCGGAGCCCCTGCACAGCAACTATCCCCAGCTTCCAGCTCGGCTGACATTCGACCTGCACACCCACGACCTGCATGAAGCCGTGCTCAAGTCTGGCTTTGCACTGGAACGCTTCGACTGGCTGTCGGGGCTGGTGCTTCAGGGCCAGCAGTTTGGCGGTGGCATCCCCACACTCAACGAATTGCGCATTCATGTCGAGGCCATACGTGCGCGCCTGCGCCCTGACAGCGATTTGCCAATCCCTCCGGGACAAACGCCGCCGACAACACCAACTCCGGATCACAACGACGGCTGGGCCATACCGAATTCTCACCTGGACTCGGCGCCGGCAAACCCACTCGGCGCACTGTTCGCTGGAGGCTTGGTGCCTCAAAACGAGCAATCACCCGATGCCCGTATGACCATTCAGCAATTGATGGAGCGCTACCGCCGTGACCAAGAGCTGACCGGGCAATGGTCGCATCAGGGAACGCGCTTTCTGAACTGCGCAAGGCTCGAAGCCGCCTGCGAGCTGCTGGGCCCTTTGCGCCCGATCCAGTCAGTAACGACGGAGGACTTTCGTAACCTACGCACGGTGCTGATGATGTATCCCCGCAATCGACGCCAGATTCGCGAACTCAACGACACGCCTATCCATTTCCTGATCGAGCAAGGTAGGTACGAAGTCGTGCATCCCAAGACCGCGAAGAAATACTTCGACCTAGCCCGAGCCATGTTTCGCTTCGCATACGAGAACGAATGGATCGCCCGCGACATTGCCGGGCCCGTCCGACTCAAGGAGAAGGCCCGCAAGCGCAGCGCTCGAGTACGGCGTGCGTACACTCCGCAAGAGCTTGAACAACTGCTCAACGGGCCGGTGTACGTCTGCCCCAAAGTACCGCGCTGGCGCATGGATGACTTCAAATTCTGGTTGCCGCTGCTAGGTCTGTTCACCGGGTCTCGGTTGAATGAGCTTTGCCAACTGACAATCGAGGATATCCACCAGACGCCTTGCGGTGTCTGGGTGATTAGCCACAACCTGAACCTTCCTCACAAGCTGCTGAAAAATAGCAGCAGTGCTCGCGATATCCCGTTGCATTCCGTGCTGCTGGAGAAAGGCTTTCTCGATTTCGTCGCACAGCGACGTGCCGCTGCGAAATCCAGCAAAGAGCTACTGTTTCCGGAAATGCGTGCCGATACCCGTCGAGCGCACAGCCATATCGCTTCGCGCTGGTTCTGTGGCGATCCCCAGCGAGCCGGCTACTTACAGCAGTGCGGATTTCCGCGCCTCAATGGCCTTAGCTTCCATTCACTACGACACACCTTCATCAATCAGCTCCGACAGACAGGAGTCGATCAAGCGCGGATTCAGGCCCTTACGGGGCATAGCAATGACTCCACTACCGCGGAGTACGGCGATGATTACAGCATCGAGATCAAGCAACAGACCATCGAAATGCTGCGTTTCAAGGTCGACCTCAGCCAGATCGACTATGCGCATTACCAACGGCTGCAAAAACATTCACATCAGCCTGGTCGCCCAGGACGCAGGCACGAACAACCGCACAGACCACGTAAATCCCTTGGGATCGACGGTAGCGACAACAGGCCATTGGTGAATTGGCTCAAGGATCCGCGACCAGGCTTATCTCTGACGTAGACCGCCCAACCAAGAGTAAGGAGCAGCCGAGCTAGCCATAGCTCAGCTGCTTTTACTTGCCTTGATCGCCCCTAACGTATCCAACCTAAAGCCATCGAAAAAAGACCTCCCGCCTGGATGTATGAGTCGAGTCAAACTCATAGCTCCACTGTGGCTAGAACTCTCACTGGATCATTCAAAAGATTGCTGACAAGCTCAACCTTAGTAATTTTCATCACCACATACTTGGTCCGGTAGTCATCCAGCTTGTTCTCTGCAACAGAATGCACAAACCCATAGAATCGGAAGTTTACGTTATAAGAATAACCGCCATTATATTTACTGATTTCCCGAGCAGCGTCTTCTGGAATCCTGATGAGGTCAAGCTCACCAGCATTTACAAAGGAAAGTTTATAACCGACCACATCCGAATACCGTATCGAATCGCGCTTATAAGGAACCGCATTATCAGCACCCGGCTCGCCCCTCAATGAGTTATTGGTGACAAATCCCTGCCGATCAAAATCATATTGACCCAAACTTATACCGTTTGGCATGTCCACCATCACATACGATACACCAGAGAACCGCGAAGCGTTTTCTCGTAGAAGAGGAGCTATTTGCTTTACCAGATCTCGCTTCGTGAACTGATCGCCTCGCCTATATGCATCCATCAGATCTACAAGCTCTTTATCTCTTTGCACACTGTTCGATGGGTAAATTTTCTCAATCGCCGCCTCTGCGTCGAAATCGTCGACCGTTTTACTGGCAAATAGATACAATAGATCCATTCCGGTGCTTATTTTATAATATTCATCCGCGGCACCACTTGGTTCGGAAAGCACGGTAACGCCCTGCTCTCTCAAAGTTGGCGGAGCAGGCCTTTCATTCTCCAAGTGACTCTTAGACTTCGTCTCCACATTAAGCTTTTCCTCATTGCTAACACTGGCCTCATCGGAGCACCCAGAGACCACAGCGCTAAAGAAAACCATAACACCGATAAATCTTGCCAGACTAAACAAGCTTGAGTTCATACCCACCAACCTCAAAAATTCTGTTACATCATTACGAGACCTGGAAGTCTTACTGGCACAATGCTGCATTTACCTGGTCAAATCCGGCTAACGCATAGACATAACCAACAGCAGACTTATTACCAAGGACACCACTTGTAGTCACTGTCAGCTGCTGCCCACCACTCAACTCGTCAATCAGATTGCTACCTTCAGGGGCCTCAAGCTCCGCACGACTCCAATTCAAAGCCCAACGCTCACTAAACGCGGCGCCGCCATCGACTTTAAATGTAAGACTGAAAGAGTCATTTCTTCCGTTAGCGAGTCCAAGCATATAGGGCAGTGCTTGAATCCGCAGACCTCGGCTGCCAGCAAAGCAATCGATCGTCATTCGAAATCGCCCTTGCCCCTGAATGCCGAATATCCTAGAAGCAGGAATAGTGGCCGAAGAAAACGCCCCCCTCTTTCCAGTACCTGCCTGGAGGGCAATTTCCGGTTTCGTCTTAAGCCAATTGCCAATAATCGTAGCCCCCATGCCATTGGCGTTGGCTCTACAAGAAGCTGCTGCACCTCCATACATGAGTTCACAGAAGTCCGCAAAGGCCAGCGTCGGCAATATTGCTAACATAACCGCCATTAAGCGAGATTTCAAAGCTATAAATAACGACATACATCCACCTTCAGACAGATGTTATCCACGCCAACATGCTTTCAGCTCTGCGACTGCCCTAGCATATATTCGCTGCTCAGCACGTACCTTCACCACCTGGCCAATCACTGTTACTAAAAGTAGAGCTAGCGCCAAGAGAACATAGTTGCTCACCAACTGATTCCAATTTCGGTACATAGGCGGAGCGAAAGCAATTAGGCTGACCAACAGTACAAATGCGCTGTAGATACGATTACCACGCATGCGCTTGTAACTACCCAGCAAATTCTCTCCATTGACCAAATGCAGCCCGCCGAGCACAATTCCTCCGACATAGCCCACAAAGGGAATACTTAGCATCAGCGAACTAATGATCGCCCTGACTAACTCCATAGCCATTGAATTGTTTTTGAATGGCGACTCAATGGGAATTTCCGCTGACCGCTTAAACGCGATAATTTCACCATTGAAAAATGCAATGGCAATTCTTGCCCCTGGCACTAAAGGCATCGATAGATTCACTGTCGACACATGGCTTACATGCTGTGTTTTCAGATCCTTAATCCATCCCTGCTTAGTGTGAGCAGTTTCTATACCCTCATAATTTCCATAAACAGTGCTGGCCTCATCAGCAGACAAAACCTCATACAGCGCAGTCTTCAAACCCATGTGTCCACCGCAGTCATGCCATTTCTTGGAGGCGTGTGCCCCCACCCACCCCTCTCCATAGTGAGAGATCACCGGCACGGATACCGGCCGATCGCCAGCAAGCATCGCACAAACCCAAAACAGGTTAAACCCTTTTTGGGATAATCCCAAAATAGGCTTACTAAAGCTGTCGTCCTCCCCAACGGCGACGCAGCCTTGACCTCTACCTACTCGGATTCATACCAGCATTTGCTCGAGCTACTCCTCGACGCGCGTAAAAGCGCAGAGCTCACACAGGAGCAGCTCGCCAAGCGTCTAGGCAAACCACAGTCGTTCGTATCAAAGTACGAACGAGGAGAACGCAGGCTAGATGTGATTGAGCTACTTCAGGTTTGCAAGCAGGTCGGCATTGACCCGCACAGCATTATCCAGGCGCTTGAGCAGTCTTCACTGCCCGCACGCTGAGCAGTCATGCTGTGGCTACTACCCCTCCTCGCCTGCCAGTCATAGCGCACGTTTTTACCTTGGAAGTCCACTGCTCCAGCCTGACGTTGCTCCCCGGAGAGTCTTTGGATCAAGAGCGCGGGGATGGAGCGGCGTGAGGTACAGCAGGTGTTGGCCGATTGCAGCTGGTGATGACGGGCAGCTTTCGGCCAGGAGCGGTCACTCAAAGACACCTTATAGTTGTGTTCATGCAGTCTTGGATTAAGCAGTTGGAAGCTGGGTGAGCCACCAGGCGGTAGAAGGTGCTACTGGCACGATGCCCTCAAGCGAGCCGTAGATCAGGTAAAACGAGCGGCTGAAATTGCCGTACGCCAAGAACGGCACAGATTCACTCTCGAGCTCCTTTGGAACGCAGATAGTTAGCCACGCTGACGTTACCAAAAACCTCTGCAGCACGAAGAGGCGTATCACCGTCCTTGTTTTTCAGTTGCATGTTCGCGCCTTTCTCGACAAGCATCTGTACCACCTCCAGATGACCACCGTATGCAGCCATGATCAGTGCCGTGTCGCCCCCAGGCTCGGTCCTCACATCAAGCCGCACCTTCTTGGCCAGAAGTGACTTTACGCACGCGCTAGCACCTGCTTGCGCAGCAAGGCTCAATGGGGTGAAACCGAACTGTATAGATTTAGGGTCTGCCTGAGCACCAGCGACAAGTAACTCATCCAATACCTGGCACTTGCCGGCGGCAGCTGCTGTGTCGATCGCTGGGCTCCCGGGAATACCGATTGCAGGCACTTCCTTGTCCTTCGAGTTCACATCAAAGCCAGATGCGATGTATTGACGAACGATTGCAATATTGCCTGCTTCGACTGCTTTCTTTAACGCTTCTACCGTCATCGGAGCCGCTAAGTCTTGAGGGTCTTGCTGTTGGAGCGGGTCATCGCGCTTAGCAATTTCTGGGGCTGGAGCACCATCGCAGCGAGACAAACCTTCCTCAGTTAGACGAAGGAGCTCCGATGGTTCGTAGACTGTCTTGCCATCGATCCAGCCACGGCTTTCTGCTCGGGCACGAGCAGAGCCATTTAAGGCCACTACCCCCTTCTCAGTAACCACCGTTACAAGCTTTACCTGCAGATCACCAGGGCCCATAACCTCACATACGGGTGAATCAGTGGTCTTCAGCTCAGCTAGCATCTCAGGCCCCACCATCTTGGCGCTATCCTCACTCCTGGCAGCCAGACGTTCACGCTCTAATTGCTGCTCACTTTTAGGCAAGGCATTGATATAGAGATAGGCAAAAAATAACGCGCCTATACAGCCAACGATGTTAGAGAGCAGGGCTTTGCGACGTAGAAAGTAATACAGAAAACCAGCCGCGAGAGCCCAACCAAGCGCAAGCGTGGTGAGCATGCCAAAGAAGACGATGGCTCCGATCATATTACCTCCATGTATAAACTCAACTGACCTATCGAGATTAGGTTCTTTTACAGAAAGCACGGCTACGAATTTAGCCTCAGAGCACTAGCGAGACCAGGCAGTCCATCAGCGCGGTGTCACTATGCAATCACAAGTGTTCCATTTATCTTTGAGCTGGGTTTGCTCACGCCAAGGATTGCCGCATGATCGAAAAAATTCTGCTTCGCAACGTATCCAGCTACTCTCCAGACTCAGCGGTGTCCATTGCCACGCTCAAGCGCGTGAGTTTGTTCTACGGCCATAACGGGACGGGCAAGACAACTATCAGCAACTTCCTTCAGGCCCCTGCTGAGGCCTGCTACAGCTCTTGCGGCGTGGAGCCAGCAAAGGTTGGCCGGGAGATCCTAGTCTACAACCATGCATTCATGGAGAAAAATTTCCATGAGGCCGCATCCCAACCAGGGGTCTTCACCCTCAATGAGGGCAACATTGAGGCGGAAGCAGCCCTCGCAGCGGCAGAGGCAGCAATCGCTGAGCTGACGATCGCCCATGATACTGAAATGGAGAAGGGCGTTACCTGCAAGAAGGCCCAGGAGCAAGCTCATGAGGCGCTGCTGGACAGTGTATGGAAGCCTAAGCGTGACTTCGATAACACTGCTTTGGCTTACTGCTTCAGGTCGCTCAACACCAAAGAGCGTTTACTTGACGCAGTCCGACGCGTCCAGCTTGTGGCAATCACTGACACCGCTCAGGGGCTGCTCAGCGAGGCGGCAGAACTTAACGAGGCCAGTGATCAGGAGCTGCCCGGAATCGCGTCAATCACCTTCCAGGCGGGCAAGCTAGAAACCGACCCGATCATGCAGGAAGTCATCACTGGGTCAGGCGATTCCTACCTTTCTGCGTTCATTCAGCAACTGGGAAATTCGGATTGGGTCAAGCAGGCACTGCGCTATGAGGTCGAGGCAAAAGACCAGTGCCCACTATGCCAGCAGCCCTTGCCGCAGGATTTCTATGCTGAAATTCGTAAAGTCTTCGATAAGACCTATGAGCAGCGCCTTGGTTTGCTGCAGCAACTCGAAAGCCAATACCGAGACGCGGTGGATCAATTCCTGCGACGGTGCGAGGCTCCGGAATATCAGCTGCAAGCTATAAAGCTCCGTGTCACCAGGCTTCACGCTGTGTTCCAGAAAAACCTGCAATCCATCGCTACGAAGCTCGCCAGTCCATCCCTCACGATTACGCTGGAGTCCACTGCAACATTGGTCGCCGAGTTGAACAGTGAGATCGCGGCTGAGCAACTGAAAATCGACGCTATCAATGCGAGGATAAAAAACAGGAAGCAGCATGAGGAGGACATCAAACGACGCTTCTGGAGCTGGTACAGAGCTTCGTGCGACGCGGCTTTCGTGGCATTCGAAAAGGTCGACAAGGAGCAGGGGCGCCAACGCCAGGCCGCCAAGGATGAGGTTCAGTCTCTGCGGGATCGCATTCAGGCACAACGCGATATCATTGCCCAATCCAGAGCGGCCATCACGAATATCGACCAGTCGGTCGAGAGTATCAATAATTGGTTGCGGGTGCTGGGTCTGAAGGGCTTCGCGCTGATTAAAGAAGAGGGCCCGGTGCCGCAATATCGTCTCGAGCGCCCTGGCCAGACTGAAGGGGTGTTCAGAACGCTAAGTGAGGGCGAGAAAACGCTGATCTCGTTTCTCTACTTCCTTGAGGTCTGCAATGGCGAGCTGGACACAGCTAGTGGGAAGCTGAAACGTGATCGCATCATCGTCATTGATGACCCAATATCGAGCCTCTCCCATAACTATGTCTACGATATTGCGTCGCTGATCAGGCGGCAGGTGCTCATCCCGAGAGACCGGTTCAAGCAGGTGATCATCCTGACGCACAACCTTTTCTTCTTCCACGAAATGGTCAAGCTCTTGAAGGATGACGGAGAAAAATCCTTGGCAATGTTCCGGATCACCAAGTCTGAATACAGTTCGGTCGTGACCATGGAAGAGCGCGAAATCCAGAACGACTACCAAGCCTTCTGGCAAACCATCAAGGATGCGTTGCAAGGCCGAACTTCCCCTAACGTGATTCCGAACATGATGCGCAATATCTTGGAGTACTACTTCAGCTTCGTGCATCAGTCGCACAGCTTGCGCCAGGCGTTGACTGATCTTAGCGAGGAGAATCCAGAGTTCAGAGCGTTTTACCGATACATCAACCGTGAATCACATGCTGACTCGGTTAACCTCACTGATTTCGGCGAGATCGATCCGGCGATCTTCGTCGCACGGTTTAAGGATGTGTTCATCAGAACCAATTTCGAATCTCACTTCGACAAGATGATGGCATAGCAAGCCATGTATTCTGGGAGGGCTGCGTCAAGGCGTATGTGATCGCTCCTTCTACCAGGAACGACCGGATAATCTGGAATTGCACGAGGGCTGATCTTTCCATGTTCGGCATCCACTGATAGCATTTGGCCTGCAGCTACCACCAAAGGGATCTCCTTCCTGCCTGGCACTCATCTGCTCGCTTTGCACGTGGTGTGTAAAGGCTATCAGCGGCCCGCTGAGATCAGATGGAGAATACGCCATGACCGATCATGGGAAAGTTGTCCTGGTTCGCCAGTACAACCGTTTCCGGTTTGGGCAATGGGAAACCGTGTGCATGCACATGCGCTCCCTACCGCGCCGGTAATTGAACGTACCTAGGTGGTAGCTGCACTTCTTTTTCTAGAGCTTCTTCGCTACCTAATCAGCGTTCCTTTCGATTTGCCTCCAACGCGCTACAGGCAGGAAATCGAATGACTGCTTCTGGCCGATTGCAGCCGGTGAAGACGGGCAGCTATCGGGCCACAAGTGGACATTCTAACTAATGCAGCCTCCCAGGACGACTCACAGACGCCTTGAGGGGACTTTCTCATATGTCTTCAATTGCCCAGATTGTGATGTCTTTTTCAAACTGCCCCAGTCCAAAGCTATCGATATGGGGTGCAAGCATTCGCACCTTGCCAAGCATCTCGTTCAGGTTGCCTGAAGGCAAAATGGCCCATTTGAATTTCGATGAAATCTGGACCGGAATGCCGTATTCATCCAGTGCGGTCAGTAGAGGATCGTGGAAGAGATTTTCCAGTTGCTCTGCGAAAAGAGCAAAGTCTCCATGCTCGAGGCCGAGCATGCTAAAGACGTCCGCCTGAATTCGGCTGATAGCCATGAAATCCCGGGGCAGCTTGTAGCACATGATGTTTCTGATGAATTTGAGTCTTTGTCCGATGGACTCGCTCGGGGTTCGGCCTTGGCGGTCGTCGCCTATGGCCTGTTGTAGATATTCAGGAAAGTTTTTCTGCCCGACCCGCAGTGCGTTAATGTGCCAGTGCAACTGTGAGCCCGAATGAATGTCGTAGTCTGCAAGTTTATGCGGAAGGTGGTCGTAAAACAGATTACAGAGATACTCCTGCTGATGGGGCTCTGGAATTGCGTTCCAGTTCAGCCGCACCAAGCTAATGGGTAACTCCCGGAGGATTCTCTCGGCAACCTCTATCTGTCGCTCGATCGGAATGTATCGATTCTCAACCAAAGTTGCCTGAGAAAGACCTGGGGCGGAATGGCCGCCGACTCGCTGAAGCGAGAGGTCGGTCAGGTACTCCTTCTCAAGCTTCAACAGCATTCCTATTGGGGAATTTTCATCTTGCAGGCCGACTGGGTATTCGACGGTCTGATCCGTTTCCACAGGTGGGCTCTCAAGCATGTACACCTTGCCGATGAAGTATTGGTTCATGCGGCCGGCTCGCCCCGAGATGTTCTTAAACGTGAAATGGTCAAAGGGCGTGTTGCTGACCCGGCGATCGTAGATAATGACGTTCTCTGCTGAAGTATTTACGCCCTCGATCATCGTCGAGGTGCAGATGATGTGCCGGATTACGCCCTCATTGAACAGCTTGACGAAGTACTGTTGTAGGGCACGTGGAACGCCCCCATGATGGATTCCTATCCCCACAGAGATAGCCTTGGCCACATTCCACAAGGGGTGATAGTGCTCGGATATCCATTGAGCGATGGTGGCAGTTGCCCCCACTGGAGCAAACTTTCCCTCATCGATCAGGAACTGCGCGACCCGATTGGCACTGGCAGGTGACTGGCAGTAGATCAGGGTCGGACTGGTGATCTGAGCGCACAACTCAAGCAGCTTTTCCTTCCGGACACTTCCATTGAAAGGAAGATTGAAGTAGTGCACGTCTACGGCAACGGTCGCAAATGTAGACGGAATGAAGTTGTACTCGTAGGCGTCTAGCTGTGATCTCTCAGTAGGTTGTTCATCCGGGGCATTCCCGGAATTCTGGAAGCGCGACCAACACAGCCTTCCA
>NZ_JAWIIP010000132.1:0-200 GCF_034683865.1 Pseudomonas sp. C11 | reverse complement strand
GGGGCTATAGCTCAGCTGGGAGAGCGCTTGCATGGCATGCAAGAGGTCAACGGTTCGATCCCGTTTAGCTCCACCAAACACTGACATGGCCAGCCCAGCGCTGGCCTTGTTCTTCGAAGGTTACGTCCCCTTCGTCTAGTGGCCTAGGACACCGCCCTTTCACGGCGGTAACAGGGGTTCGAGTCCCCTAGGGGACGCCA
>NZ_JAWIIP010000131.1:0-207 GCF_034683865.1 Pseudomonas sp. C11 | reverse complement strand
GACATGGATGTCGCGAGAGCCGCGATGGGCCAGGGATGGCCCACCGTCGGTGGGCCGCATCCGGTCGGGCCTCTGGAGCGGCGATGGCGTGAGCGAACCCCGGCGAAGCCGGGGCCGGATGAACGGGCGGAGGGTTTGGTTACTTTGCCCGCAAAGTCACTTGTAAGTTGTTCCACACCTGCTCCAGACCGCCAGTGACTAGATCTC
>NZ_JAWIIP010000130.1:0-216 GCF_034683865.1 Pseudomonas sp. C11 | reverse complement strand
GGAATCGTTGCGTAGAGGGGCGAGCCGCAGGGATGCGGCGAGAGGCGTAATGGGCCAGGGATGGCCCATGTACGCCGACCCTCGGAGCAATGATGGAGCGAGCGAACCCCGGCGAAGCCGGGGCCGGATGATGGGGCAATGTACGAGTCACTCACATGGGTTACAAAAAAGTTCAGTCACATGGGTGACACCTGCAGGGTTAGATACCCGTCCCGC
>NZ_JAWIIP010000129.1:0-217 GCF_034683865.1 Pseudomonas sp. C11 | reverse complement strand
GCTCCGACCCTCGCTCGCCCACGATCTGGAGATCTAGTCACTGGCGGTCTGGAGCAGGTGTGGAACAACTTACAAGTCACTTTTGCGGGCAAAAGTAACCAAAACCCTCCGCCCTTTCATCCGGCCCTGGCTTCGCCAGGGTTCGTTCGCTCCATCGTTGCTCCGAGGGCACGCTGCGAAGGGCCATCCCTGGCCCATCGCAGCTCTCGCGGCATCC
>NZ_JAWIIP010000128.1:0-228 GCF_034683865.1 Pseudomonas sp. C11 | reverse complement strand
ATAGGCCAACAAAGATTTTCTCGGACTAAACCGTGACGGGTAGACTAGCGACCTTTTGCGCCCATCCGGCGCCAACAGCCCGCTTCGCCAACCGCAGAACTCGGCCCTGAACACACCCAAAAGGGCGTTCGCGTGATCCAGTTTCAATCCGTCCACAAGGCCAACCGCGTCGCAGGCCGCGAGATGCCGGCACTGCAGCCCACCACACTGCAGATCGGCAGCGGCCAG
>NZ_JAWIIP010000127.1:0-228 GCF_034683865.1 Pseudomonas sp. C11 | reverse complement strand
CGCAGCGGGCATATCGTCTGCATCGAAGACCCCAGCGAATTTCTCCACAGCCACCAGCGCTCGATCATCGACCAGCACGAAGTGGGCCTGGATACCCACAGCTTCGCCGATGCCCTGCGGAACGTGCTGCGCGAGGCACCGGACGTGAGCATGCTCGGCGAGATCCGCGACGCCGCCACCATGCAGCACGCCCTGCCTTACGCCGAGACCGGTCACCTGTGCGTGGCC
>NZ_JAWIIP010000126.1:0-228 GCF_034683865.1 Pseudomonas sp. C11 | reverse complement strand
CGTTTCAGGCGACGGTTCTCCTCACGGAAGGTAGCCAGCTCGCGCAGCTTGTTTTCGATCAGCTCCCCCTCAGGCAGGGTATACACGCAAAGACAGGGATCGACATCATCGATGGTCACAATGAGCTGGCCACTGCAACGCGAAACGAGCTCGTCACTATACCGACTCGGCATCGCGAGGCGCCCTGTGGCGTCGAGACTAATGGCGTTAGCTCCGCGAAAAACGGCT
>NZ_JAWIIP010000125.1:0-229 GCF_034683865.1 Pseudomonas sp. C11 | reverse complement strand
AAGTCCAGTTGCTGCTGTTGCTCGACACCTTCGGCGATCATCTCCATGTTGAGGCTGCGCGCCATGGCGACAATGGCGCGGATGATCTCGGCTTCGTTGGGGTCGCTGGTGGCGTCGCGCAAGAAGGACTGGTCGATCTTCAGCACATCCACCGGAAGGCGCTTGAGGTAGGTGAGCGAGCTGTAGCAGGTGCCGAAGTCGTCCATGGCGAAGCTGACGCCGCTCTTTT
>NZ_JAWIIP010000013.1:0-141523 GCF_034683865.1 Pseudomonas sp. C11 | reverse complement strand
AAGCGCTTCATCGCTGAAGTGGCGCGCATTCTACATCCAGCAGAATGCGCGTCAAGCTTTAATTGCAGTTTTATTACCTAAAGCGCTTCGAGAGCCTCACGCAAACCACTGCGCCGCTCGACACGCCGCTGTACGGCTTGCTCGAAGATACCGGCTCGGCTCTCTATAAGGCTGAACCAATGGCGTGCCCGAGTGATGCCGGTATAAACCAGCTCCTTGGTCAGCACCGGATTGAGGTTGTCGGGCAGGATCAGCGCGCAATGGGCAAACTCGGAGCCTTGGGATTTGTGCACGGTCATGGCGAACACCGTCTCCACCGCACTCAGGCGACTGGGCAGGATATGGCGTAAGGTGCCACTGCCATCATTACGCGGGAATACCACCCGTAAGACCTGACGCATCGGCGCACCAGGCATTTCAGGCGGCTCAGGCAAGCGCAGCGCAATGCCGATATCGCCATTCATCAACCCCAGGCTGTAGTCATTGCGCGTTACCAGTACAGGCCGACCTTCATACCAGCCATGCATCTGCTCGAGCAGGCCTCGCCGCACCAGCGCCTGGGCAATCCGTTCGTTGAGGGCCTCGACACCCCAGGCGCCCTTGCGAACGGCGCAGAGCAACTGGAACTGATCGAACGCCGCCAGAACCCTGCCAGCCCAATCATCCCAGGCTTGCTCACCGGCATCAGGAGCCGGTCGCTGCGTCGTCATCAACTGCAGGTAATGGGCATACCCCTGCGGATGCGATTCGCCGCTCCCCTGTCCGTCGATTAGCAGCCGCTCCAATCCGCGATCCTGCTCCCCCGACAGGCGCAGCACATGTAGATCGTCCGCGCCTACGACCAGGGTTGTCCGAGCAGCTTGCGCATCGCCCTGGTTTACCGCGCGTGCCAGACGCCCGATACCCGAGCCACTGCCAAAGCGGCGTGAGTGCCGCAGCATGACGATATGCTGTGCCAGAGCCTTGTCACCGGACACCAATGCCGGATCTTCTAGCTGTTCGCCGGTCTGGCTTTCCAGCCAAATCCGTGTTGCCTCGCTGTAGCCGCCGCTTTCGGCCTCTCGACACAGGTCACCCAGCACAGCGCCAGCCTCTACCGAGGCGAGCTGATCCTTGTCGCCCAGCAGAATCAGACGCGCATGCGCCGGTAGTGCGTCCAGCAGGCTGGCCATCATCTCCAGGTCGATCATCGATGCTTCATCCACCACCAGGACGTCCAGCGGCAAGGGATTGGCTGCATCGTGACGAAAATGACGACTGCCGGGACGACTCCCCAGCAAGCGGTGCAGCGTCGTCACCAGTGTCGGTATCTCCTGACGCACCCGCTCGTCCAACGCCAGCGACTGCACTTGCGCGCCGATGGATTCGGTTAGCCGCGCGGCCGCCTTGCCGGTGGGTGCTGCCAGGCTCAGGCGCAGCGGTTCGCCGTTGGCCATGGCAGCTTCCTGCAAGAGAGCGAGCAGACGCACCACCGTGGTCGTCTTGCCGGTTCCGGGCCCTCCGGTGATCAAGGTGAAGCGCCCCTGAGCCGCCATGGCGCAGGCCAACTTCTGCCAGTCGGTCTGGCGCCCCCCCCCCACTACGAGCGGTTCAGGAAAAAGTGAAGCCAGGCGCGCGGCCAGATCGGTCGGCGCTACCGCGCTCGCCTGCAGACGCTGAGCAATCTTGCCGGCCACCTGCTGCTCATAGTTCCAGTAACGCTTCATATATAAGCAACTACCACTCAGCACCAGCGGCGCCCCTTCGGACTCCAGCAGTGCGCTGCCAGCGCAGGCCGCCAGCCAGGACTCAAGACTGAGTCCGGCCAGCACCTGTGAAGGCAGGATCATCGGTGCTTGCGCGTCCTCCCCCTCTGGCGGCAGAGACAGGCTGAAGTCCGGGCTGGCAAGCGTGGCCGACAGATCCAGACAGACATGTCCCTGGCCCAGTTGGTGACTGGCCAACGCAGCGCCAAGCAGAAGCAGCGGTGAAGCCTGCGGATCCAGCTCGGCGAACAGCTGCGCCAGCGCCCGATCCAACTCGCGCAACCAGCCACGCTCGCTCCAGGTGGAAAGCAGAGCGAAGAGCTCAGCGCGGTCACGCAGCGCCGGCGCAAGGGTCGTACTCATGCGGCACCCTCCTCTACTTCGCCCATGAACAGCGTGTCCAGTCGCTCGATCAGCTCGCGCGGCGGCCGCGCCAGGTAGGCGCCCTGCTGCGGCGCACGCAGGAACAGATAGAGCGCGCCCCCCACATGCTGGTCATAGTCGTAGTCCAGCAGGCGCAGGCGTAGTTGCCGATGCAGTGCGAGCACGTAGAGCACGTATTGCAGGTCATAACGGTGGCTGGCGATGGCCGTTTCCATCGCGTCACGGGTATAGGCGCTGTCGTCGCTGCCGAGCCAGTTGGATTTGTAATCCGCCACGTAAAAACGCCCCTGATGTTCGAATACCAGATCGATGAAGCCTTTGAACATGCCATTGAGGGTGTCGGCCCGCAGCGGCTGCCGGACGATACCCGGCAACTCGCACTGTTGCACCCACTGATCCAGCAGCCTGACGTCCACCCCACGCGCTTCGAACCAGAACTCCAGTTCAGGCTGATATTGGGTCAGTTGCGCCAACACCACACTATCCGCGCCCGCCAGCGGGAGCGGTTGGGTCAGCAGCGCCAGCAGCCAGTCCTGCAAGGGTTCGATCCAGCTTTCCAGGCCGCGACGCTGACAGCGTCTGGCCAACGCCTCGCGCAGCCTCGGCGGATCCTCTGCCAGGGCTGCGAAACCCTCCTGCGCCGCCATTTCCAGCAGACCATGGAGGAAGGTGCCGGGGTTCGGCCCACGCGGGAAGCGATGCACCCCCTGAGCCGATGCCGGCAGCGGCGCCAGAGCCAGCATGGGCTCCTCGTCGTCGATGGCGTTCTGCATCGCCGGACTGTCAGGGGCTGCATCCTCATGCCGGCTGACCTGACTAGGCACCTCCTCGTCCAGGCGCAGCGCGCTATAGGAGGCGATCCACCAATGCTCGGCGGCGCGTCGTGCAGGTGTGCGCCACTGTGGCTCGAACCGCTCATCTTCGATCATGCGATAGCGCTGCTCGCTGGCGGGTGGCACCGGCGCCACGGTGCTTTCCAGCCCGGCGGCAAAGGGTGCGAGCCAACTGGCGAGCTCGCCACTGGTGGCCAGCGATGCGCCGCCACCGAGCAGGTAGCCCAAAGCCGACTCATGCAGGCGCGACTTCTTGCCATTACCGATTTTCAGATCTGCCACGCCCAGCCAGCAGGCATGACGGGCACGGGTCAGCGCCACGTAAAGTAGGCGCAAGTCCTCCCCCAGGCGCTCACGTTCAGCACGCTCCAGGCTATCTTCATCAGGCTTGAGCACCAATCGTCGACGCTCGCCGTCATGGATCTGCAGCGGCTTCTTGTCATCCACCGGGCGAAACGCACAGATGAACGGCAGGAATACCAGGGGATACTCCAGCCCCTTGGATTTGTGGATGGTCACCACGCGCACCAGCGCCTCATCGCTCTCCAGGCGCAGCACCTGCTCGTCAGCCGCCTGCCCTTCGCCGGCCAGGAGTTCGCTCAAATGCCGAATCAGCGCCAGCTCGCCATCGAGTTCGGCGGCGGCCTGTTGCAGCAGTTCGGCCAGATGCAACAGGTTGGTCAATACCCGCTCGCCATCGTCACGTCCCATCAACCGCTGCGGCAGCTCGAAGTCCTGCAACAACTGACGCAGCATCGGCAGCACGCCCTGGCGCTGCCAGCGCTGGCGATAGTCGCGGAACTGCATGACGCGGCGCTCCCAGGTACGCTCGTCGAGGTTGAGCTGCTCCAGCTCGCTCAACGTCAGCCCCAAGGTCGCACTGGCCAGCGCTGCGCGTAGCGGGCGATCCTGATCGGGCTCGGCACAGGCACGCAACCACAGCAGCAGATCGCGTGCTTCCTGGGCGGCGAACACCGAATCCTTGTCAGAGAGGTAGACACTGCGCACGCCGCGCGCCGACAGCTCGCCGCGAATCGCCTGCGCCTCGTTGAAATCCCGCACCAGCACCGCAATATCGCTGGGTCGCAGGGTACTGAGCGCACCCTCCTTGCTAAAGCCGGCCCGCCCACGCTGCCCCAAATCCAGCAGACGCACGATCTCGCTGGCTGCACCGGCTGCCATGGCATCCAGATAGGCGCCCTTGGCAACCGGCTCGTCGCTCGCCAATTGCCACACCGTCAAGGCTGGCTGCGCCTGATCATCGACACTCCAGACTTCGCGTCGACCTTGCGCGCTCACGTCGATAAAAGGCAGATCATCGCGCAGCAGGAAAGCTCCCTCGCCGCCCTCACGCTGCTCGGCCCGCAGGAAAACGCCGTTGACGGCATCGACCATGGCCTGGCTGGAACGGAAGTTCTTTTCCAGGTTGTAGTGCCGGCCGAACGTGGCCCGGCGCGCGCGCAGATAGGTATGAATGTCGGCGCCACGGAAGGAGTAGATGGCCTGCTTGGGGTCGCCGATCATGAACAGGCCGCAGTCGGCGCGATTGGCCTCGACTTCGTAGAGCGTATCGAAGATGCGGTACTGCAGCGGGTCGGTGTCCTGGAATTCATCGATCATCGCCACCGGGAACTGGCGGCGGATCACCTCGGCCAGGCGCGGGCCATTGCTACCTTGTAGGGCAGCGTCCAGGCGCACCAGCATGTCGTCGAAGCCCATCTCCGCACGCTGACGTTTCTCCCAATCGAAGCGCTGGCGAACCCAGGCCGCCGCATGGCGCAGGGCAGCATCAGAAGGGTCAGGCAAGGCATCGAGTTGCGCCTTGAGTACAGCCATCGCGTCCAGCGCGGGATGATCAGGCGCCTCGCCCTTCCAGGCTTCAGCCAGGCCGTCGGGAGTCAGGCGCGTGAAGCCTGTGCCAAGATCGAGACGCGACTCGTCGCCACCCGCCCATTCGCGCAACTTGGCCAGCCAGGGGTTGTAGAAGCGCGCCTGGATTTTCTTACCGTCCACTTGCTTGGCCGCCACCGCCGCATCCAGCAGCAACTGCAGCTCGTCAGCCCAGGCCAGCCAGGGTGACTTGAGCTCGGCAAGTGCGTGTTCACGCTGCAGCAACGCGTTATCAAGCAGCTCGCCCAGCGCCTGCATCGCGCCTTCAGCCTCCTCACTCAGCAAGGGACGCAACCTGCCGCCGAGAGCATCAGGCGTTCCCCAGATGCTTGCCACCCATTGCAGCGCAGCTCCCTGCAGCGGATAGCAATGCTGCCGCCAATAGTCGCGCACCACCTCGGCCAGCAGCTCGCTGTGATCGGTCTCCAAGGTCTGGCTGAACAGACTGCCGCTGTCGAAGGCATGCTCACGCAACATGCGCTGACACCAGCCATGGATGGTCGACACGGCAGCTTCATCCATCCACTGCGCCGCCAGCTCCAGGCGACGGGCGCACTCGTCCCACTGCGTCTGGGCGAAATCACTGCGTAGCTCACGCAACAGATCATCGCCCTGAGCATCACCGCGGAACACGGTCGCGGCCTCGACCAGCCGCGCGCGAATGCGATCGCGCAGTTCGCGCGTGGCCGCATCGGTAAAGGTCACCACCAGAATCTGTGGCGGCAGCAACGCCTCGCGAAACGCGGCGTCGCCCCCATGCCCCAGGATCAGTCGCAGGTAGAGCGCGGAAATGGTAAAGGTCTTGCCCGTGCCAGCGCTGGCCTCGATCAAACGGCTGCCGTGCAGGGGAAAAGTCAGGGCCAGAGGGCGCTGTTGACTCATGCTGCGTCCTCCTCGAGTGCCTGGGGATGGCTGTCGAGCAGCGACTGGTAGAGCCGCTCACTCCATGTCGGAAACTGGCCATCGGCGGTGAGCGAGGCATAGTCAGGGAACTGTCTGGCCAGGCTGGCGCTGCCCTGGACTTCACCTATGAGGTTGTAGCCACCTTCGTAGACACTGCAGGCCTTGTCCTCGTTGTTATCCTGCAACCAAGCCAGGGAGGTCTTCATCGCAACTGGCAGAGGCACCTGCATACCGGCATTCCAGGATTCCAACCAGACCGTCAGAATGCGCGCGGCATGCTCGGTCGCCAAGGGTTCGAACGCCAGGCTGCGATCCTCGCCGACCAGCAAGGTGGTCAGCGGCACACCGCAGGCCGACGCGATGACATGCAGCACGTAGGGCCGCAGCAGACGATGCCATTTCCAGCTCTTGTCCTTGTGCAGCGCCCCCGGCAGCAGCTCCAGACGCGCCAGACTGCCATCGCCCTTCTGCCGTAGCCCGGCTAGCCAGCCGTCGAGTTCAACACCGGCTGCGCTGAAGAGCAGGCGCTGCGGCGACTCCAGTACGGCCGGCCAGCACAGGCAAAGCCCCTGATGGCGCCGCAACTGGGCCGGCAAGGGCTCCAGCAAGGCGTTGCGATACTGTTCGCCGAAACCAGCCAGCGGCAGGACACCACTGCGCTGCAAGCGGTCGGCTGCCGCCCTCAGTGCATCTTCGCTGTCCACATCGCCAGCGACGGCGGCCTTGAGCAAGGTTTCCTGCAACTGATAGCGCTGCAGGCCGTCAAGCGCGAACGGCTCACTGTCGAGTTGCGCCTGCTCTTGTTCATCGAGAAACACCTTGAGGCGGCGGGTGAAGAAACACTTCACCGGATCACGCAGGAACGACTGCAATAGCTCCGGCGTGAGCTGCTGCCCGTCCTCCCAGGCCGGCAAGGGAGCAAGAATTTCACCCGCCGATGCCTGACCATGCAGGGCGGCCCATTCGTGGGCATAACTGAACAACTGCGTCTCGCCATCGAAGTAGCGGCGACTGAAAGGTTGCAAAGGGTGCTCGGTGGTCAGGCCATGCAGCAGGTCGCCGCTACCGGCCAGCGCCCAGGCACTGGACAGATGGTCGCGCAACTGGCCAACCAGCACGGATGGCGGCCGCTCGCTGTTGTCGCGAATACTGCGCCCTACCCAGCTGATATAGAGACGATCACGCGCCGCCAGCAGTGCTTCGAGCAACAGATAGCGATCATCCTCGCGGCGTGAGCGGTCACCGGGGCGGTAATCGCCAGCCATCAGGTCGAAATCCAACGGCGCCTGGCTACGCGGATAGTCGCCATCATTCATCCCCAGCAGGCAGACCTGACGAAACGGGATCGCGCGCATCGGCATCAGCGTGCAGAAGTTCACCGCGCCGGCCAGAAAACGCTGACTCAGCCGCCCCTGATCGAGCCCGCCGAGCCAGGCCTCGCGCACCACCGGCAAAGTCAGCGCTGCATCCAAGGTCGCGGCATCGCACAGCTCCAGCCAGGCGTCCAGTGCATCGAACAGTTGAGTCGTGAGCACCTCTTCACGGTCGTTCTGCGCCAGGAAGAAGCCATCAAGCAGACTGCGCAAGCGTTCGCCCCACTGCGTCGGCGTGGCCGGCTCGCGCAGTTGCTGCAAGTGACGGTCGAGGGTTTCCAGCAAGCGCGTCACCGGGCCGATCAACGCAGCATCGAGCCCACCGATCTCGTCATAGGGCTCGATACCAGCAAAGGCGTCGGCCGAGCCCACTGCGTAGCCCAGCAGCATACGCCGCAGGCCGAAGCGCCAGGTGTTCTGCTCCAGGTTCTCGCCGAGGCCCAGCGATTGCCGCTGAGTCGCGTCCAGCCCCCAGCGCACACCGGCGCCCTCCAGCCAGCGGCGCAACGTAGGCAACTGATCCTCGGCGATGGCGAAGCGTTGACGTAGAGCGGCTACATCCAGCAGATCAAGAATCTCGCTGACGCTGAAGCGGCTTTCCGGTAGGCGCAACAGGTGCTCAAGCGCGATGATCATCGGCTCCTTGCCGCGCAGCCCCTGGTCGGCCAGGGTGAAGGGAATGAAACGCGGGTCATCGCTGGCAAACTGGCCAAACACCGCCTGGATATGCGGTGTGTAAGCGTTGACGTCCGGCACCATGACAATCACGTCGCGCGGTCGCAGCGTAGCATCCTCGCTGAAGCTGGCCAGTAGTTGATCGTGCAACACCTCCACCTCGCGCTGAGCGCTGTGGGCGATATGAAAACGCAGCGAGTGATCACGCGCGGGGTCGACCGGCGGCCAGGTGCTGCGCGTTTCCGCCAGCGGACGCAGATCAAGGATATCGTTCTGCAACTGGCCGAGCAGGCTGTCCTCGTTGGCCGGACTGAACAGGTCGATACGCTCGAACTGCTCGCGGTAGCGCTGCGGCTCGTCGTACTGATCCAGCAGGTTGATATAGTCGCGCCCCTGCTTGCCCCACGCCGCGAGCAACGGCTGCCCGTGCTGGTGCATGTCCTCCTGTTCGAACAGCCCGATCTGGGCGGTTGGTTTGCCCTTGCGTTGCTGACGACGGTACTCGTGGCGCAGCAGATCCTTATCTTCGACGATATCGCCCCAGTGGTGCTGACAAGGGTTGTGCACATAGAGCATGACCTGGCTGAAACGCGCCATGGCCGCCAGCGCCTCCAGCACCTGGGCCGGCAACGAGGAGATGCCGAAGACGGTGATGCGCCGAGGCAGCCCAGACGGAGGTGCATCCAGTTCGCTCATGCGCGCGACGAAGCGCGGATGTACACCGGCGCGACTCTCGGCCAGATGCTCTTCCCCGACATCCGCCAGCAAGGCGCGCCACAGCGCGGGCTGCCAAAGGGAATCGCCCTCCAGCAGCCACTCACCGCCGCGCGAGGTACGCAAGCGATCATGCCCGGCGGCCCAGTCCGCCAGCCAGTCAGCGCGATAGACCTGGTATTGGTCGAACAGATCGGCTAGACGCTCAGCCAGTTGGTGACGCTTGCGCAGATCCTGATCATCGGCGAGGAAGCGGCGCAAAGGTGCGAACGCTTCCTCGGCCAGCAAACCCGGCAACAGCCGCATCAGGCGCCAGGTCAGCGGCGCCTTGTCCAGCGGCGACTGCTGCGGAATCGCATCCTTACCCAATACGTTGCGGTACGCCTGCCAGAGAAAGCGCGCCGGCAGATCGACATCCAGCGCCGCAGCAATGCCGCAGCCGTCACGCTCGGCCAGCGCCAGCTTGAGCCACTGGGCGATGCCATTGCTCTGCACCAGCAGCACCTCGTTCTCCAGAGGCCGCAGCGGATAGCGCCGCATCCACTGCACCGCCAGCGCGCGCAGCTCTTCGAGGTGGTTGCCGTGAATGACGATAAGGCCGGGGGACAGCTCCGGGCTGGCGGGCATCGACTGACTCCTGTCGAAAATCGAAGCGCAAGTTTGCCAGCATTTAATGAAGAGGTGAGACCTTGCCCCGCCCTCACGACCGATTCGAGGCGTTCGAACACGCTCAAACAACAAAAAGGCCGGTCAGTGACCGGCCTCGAGAGCGCCACATACCAGCGTCAGTCGACTACCAGTTTGTCGCGATTCTTGTTCAGAGTTGCCTCACCGATACCTTTGACCTCAAGCAACTCGTCAACCGAAGCGAAGTTTCCGTGAGCGTCGCGATAGGCCACGATTGCCTGGGCTTTGGTCGCACCAATACCCGCTAACTCGCGCTGGAGCGTCTCGGCATCGGCGGTATTGAGATTGACGCTCACAGCCTGGCTGACTTGCGCGGAGGTCGCTTCGCCGGCCTCGGTTTTTCCGGTTTCAACTGCAGACACGGCGAAGGAGAAAAAGGCCAGAAGCACGAAGAGGATGGATGGGAGGTAGTTTTTCATCATTTAACGTTCCATGTAGGTGAGTAGAAACGAGCACGTTAGGCTCATTTTTCAACCTAGACGCTAATTCCCCACTGTCAAATCCTCATCAGGACATGAAGCCTCGGGCTAAACATGGTTCATCTTCGACCCGCAGGACAAAAAGCCCCGCAAAAGTCCCTGAAACAAAAAAGCCTGGTCATCACTGACCAGGCTCTAATGTAGGGATTTTTTGGTCGGGACGGAGTGATTCGAACACTCGACCCCTTGCACCCCATGCGCTTATTTGGTGGATTTCCATGGAAGTCCATGGACGCTATCGGAACGCCTGAAACCTAGTAAATACAAGGCATACAGGCTATATTTGCGTCCATCACGATCCACCAGCATCCACCGACAGCCAAGCGATTCGGTGGGGCAAAAGTGGGGCAAAATTCCAGGACGACCGAATCACGCAAGGGGTAGGAAGTGGCAAAACTGACGGCGAAGCAATTGGAAGCGCTCACCTCGGCCGATGACGGCAAGACGTTGCGCGAAGACGGCGGCCTGGTCGCCAAGGTGCGTGCAGGGGTACGCGGTGTCACCGTCCTGTTTCGCTACGAGTTCAAGCTCGATGGAGCCAAGCGCGATCACCGCCTGGGCAGTTGGCCCAAGAAATCGCTGGCGCAGATCCGCGCCGAGCGCGACGAAGTCAGGGCGACCGTCACCAAGGGCATCGATCCCACCACCGCTCGCAAGGCCGCCAAGATCGAAGCCCAGGCCGCCATCGCCGCCACCATTGCCGAGGCCGAGCGCCAGGCTGCGGAGAACAAGACGGTCGCCGACCTTTTCGAAGAGTGGATGCACGACGGCGTATCCCGCCAGGACGGCAACGCCGAACTGCGCCGCAGCTTCACCAAGGACGTGCTGCCCCTCATTGGCAAGAAGCCGCTGCGCAACCTCACCGAGAAAGACCTGCTCGCCGTCCTGCGCTCGGTCAAGGCCCGCGGCCTGAACCGCACCGTCGTGATCCGCAACAACGACATCGGCCAGATGCTGCGCTGGGCCGAGAAACGCAAACCCTGGCGCGGCCTGATGACCGACGGCAACCCGGCCGACCTGGTAGACGTCAACAAACTCCTCGACCACGACTACCAGGAACAACGCGACCGCCTCCTCTCCCCCGACGAAATCCGCGAACTACGCGACATTTTCGCCCGCCTCGAACACGACTACGATGCCCTCCCCGCCGGCCAGAAATACTCCGGCATCCGCCCGGTCAACCCACGCGTGCAATGCGCCGTCTGGATCTGCCTGAGCACCCTCTGCCGCATCGGCGAACTGCTCAAATCCGAATGGCGCCATGTCGATCTGGAAAAAGGCACCTGGTTCATCCCGGCCGAAGCGACCAAGGGACACAAGGGCAAGCGCCAGGATCACCATGTGTTCCTGTCGTCTTTCGCACTGAACCAGTTCAAGCGCCTGAAAGAAGAAACCGGCCACACGCCGTTCTGCTTCCCGAGCAAGGACGAAAGCAGCCACGTCGACACCAAGACAGTCAGCAAGCTGATCGGTGACCGGCAGTGTCGATTCAAAAACCGCAGCACGCCACTTACTGGTCGCCACCATGACGACTCATTGGTGCTGAGCAAGGGCACCAAGGGTGAATGGACGCCACATGATTTGCGCCGTACTGGAGCAACGATGATGCAGGAACTGGGTATCACCCTGGAGATTATCGACCGCTGTCAGAACCACTTACTCGGCGGATCCAAAGTACGCAGACACTATCTACATCACGATTATGCAAAGGAAAAATTCGAAGCGTGGAGGCTATTAGGTAGCCGATTGGGGGCTATCCTAGCCGCCCCCAACTAGCCAATCTGCCGTTTACTATAGCTTTAAAAACAGCAGCGAATGAACCTTGCTATAGAGTCATTTTATAACTAGGAGAGTAATACTCAGCCCCAGGAGAAATATTGCCCTGTGTCCTTATAAATTAACGCCCCCCATGCCTCATCCGATGACCTCGTACATCCTCCAAAGCTTGCTGAATCATAGTAATTTGCTCCTGATTAAGCCCCAGTAGTCGACTAAGCCACCGATCACCATACCCAAGAACTAACGAAACATTTCCAGCAGCACGCTCATGAACCTCTAGAAACTCATCGAACTCACGCTGAGTCGGCTCATGATAAATCAACGGCAAACCACGAAACTCCTTAGGAGAAAGCTCCAAAACACCTCCCCCATAGAAACGCCCATCAATTTCCGCAAACAGTGCAGTAAGCGAGTTATAAAAAGAATAACAAAGCCCACGCATAGTAAAGCCATGCTTCATACGAATACCATAAGCAGTATCCGTAAGAAATACATCAGCTTCATTCAAACAAACCTTTGGAAGCATATGCGAACGCTTAAAGACAAAGCCTGCCTCCCGAGGAACCATAGGAACCTCATACCAATTTTTACGATTACTGCACTTATACCCCAAATGAACGCCTTTACCCTCACCCAGGCTTATATACCTCTGAAGTTTTGAGCCTCGCCTCACCCCTCCTTTAATACTTAATAAATAGCACGGCTCCCCAACTCTAATTTCATCAAAATCCCGTTGAGTAAACACAGGGCTGTGACTTGCAAAACTTCCCTTCTTAAGAATTGGAACCACATTCTTCTCTAAGCCAAAAGCTTTAACCTCAGACTCTCTTAGAATAAAAAAATCATTTGCACCTGAGACAATTCCCGGGGCGCTACCAGCATAGTCTTGGACAGTTGAGCAGCGCTTCCGCAAGCCCCCCAAAAGCTCTACAGTAGCTTTAGACATAAGAAAAGAACTAAGCTCAAGCCCTAAACTGGCCTCCCCAAAATCCAATTTATGTGACTTTGAAGCAGCCAGATTAGATAAGCTCTCAACAGAATTTATATAAACCCCTGCGCTCCCTCTACACTTCCTTTGCCCTAAAAATATGACGGCATCCTGATCAATAGACGGAAATGCCTTTTCCTTGGAAACGAAAATATCTATACGCTCATAAAAGTCGCACAAAAAACGGAGAGCCTTCTTCCCATACTCCACCGTCATAATTTCATATGGCAAAACAAATGCCACCACACCATTTTCAGATAAAATCTTTTCTGA
The DNA here is from genome assembly GCF_034683865.1 of Pseudomonas sp. C11. Classification (NCBI taxonomy): domain Bacteria; kingdom Pseudomonadati; phylum Pseudomonadota; class Gammaproteobacteria; order Pseudomonadales; family Pseudomonadaceae; genus Pseudomonas; species Pseudomonas sp. C11. Next base: position 128,800 of record NZ_JAWIIP010000013.1, on the reverse strand, counting down.
AGCGATGAGAAAAGCAACCCAGCTATTCTTTAAGTCTTTAAGAGGATAGCTGGAGACCTCAGAAAAGCGCGCCAGACTTCCTTTAAAATCATCTGAAAAATTCCGCCCCCTAATAAACGGCGGATTACCAATTATTAAATCAAATACCTTATCCTCTGCAGAAATACAGTTCAAAGCATATTCAATAAAATCCCCAACGACAAACTCCACCGGAGCAGCCGAAAAACTAAATCGCTCATTAAGCTCAGCCATGACAACACTATCAATATCAAGCGCTGTCACATTAATTGCTTCCAGCGACTCCGCTATTTGATCGAGAAATGCGCCATCACCTACGCTCGGCTCAAGTACCCTAAGAAAGCGATCTGATACAATGGACTTGATGGTGGAAACGAGAGCCGCAGCAATATCTCTCGGCGTATACACAGCCCCAGTATAACGAACACTTGACCTTTCACCCATTATTTGCACCAAGCTCATACTTCTCTATTTTCTCAGTCAACTCCAGAAATCTCTCCAAAAGTTCGATATAAACACTGTCTTTAGGCAGGCCCGCCTCACAATACTGCGCAAGAAGATATCTAATTTGTATGCGCAACAAACGCAGCTGCCGAGAATTCCAAAGTAGCTCATGGCGCAGAAGACCTAGATTAAGACGAGAGGCTATATAGCGACCAAGATCTGTTTTCGCAAAAATGCGGCCGGAAGAGTTGCGCCCAAGATGATCCTCATACTCATCACTGCATGGATCAACAAAACCTTTTTTTCCATCATGATGAATCAATGGATCTTTGCCTATCCAGTGATCGGACTTGCGCACATTACAAAAGCGGCAGGCGTACACTAGATTAGTGTACGTATCTTCCAAATGTGGAAAATGCTTCTTGGGAGCAAAATGATCGATATGAAAGCAAACCTTATCAGAGCGATAATCGTCATCATCACAATAACCACATGCCTGATTGAAATCCACCCTAAGCTCATCGCGATACTTAGTGTAAGGCGAGCGAGCCTCAATCGTACGCCGAGCTGGTTTCTTCAGTCGCAACATCATGTTTTTTCCCCATCAAGAACACGCTTAATATCTGCAATTAAACGCTCCGTCTCCTCAATCAATCCACTTTCATTCTGCAATAGCCGCCTCTTCACCTGAACTGGTATTGCAACATCCCTACCAAGGCAAGACTCAATTTTTGCGTCCAGCTCTAAAACTCTCTCAACATCAGATGCAGTCAAGCGAGCCGGATCACGCTCCATAAGACCTTGCAATTCAACTTTCCACTCATCTATCCGCTTCCGATAACGCCGAACTTGCTGGACAACACGCTTAAACAGATAGCGACCGGCTCCCTCATCATGATTAATATTCTTTGAGTACACACGATTAACATCATCCGATGAATTGACTGCCTGATCATCGTAGGACGTTCGGATAAAACATGGAAACTCGCTCTTTACAGCAAGAAAAGCCAGAACAAGCTGCTCTCCGTCATAACTTAACGAACTTGCTTCCGACAGATTAAAGTCGGATACAAGAGCATCAATATCAAGCTCAAGCAATTTGCAAACCATAGCGCCAATATCTTTCTCTGGCTCCAGCAAATAAATTTGCTCAAAGAGACCCGAGTCAAATGCATCAGTAAAAAAATTGTCTCGCTCGTCCCTTAACTCATCAACATAAGCAATATTAGGACGTACAGCAGAAATCTCCAGTTCGTCATCCATAACTAAACGCCTTATAGCTTATTGTGAAGCGGAAGCTTAATAACAAGTGAAAAATTCACATCCCCAAGACCAGACAAAAGAGCCACAGATCCGCCATAGTCATCTACAATCCCTTTAACCAACCACATTCCTATTCCCGTACCAGTTACCCCAGCTGAGTCCTCGGTAGCTTTCGAAGATGTCCCAAACATAAATATATCCTCAGCACTACCAAAGCCATCAGATATTCCTGGCCCGGTATCTTTATATACTATCTCAACCTGCCCATCGAGCTTGCAAATATCTATAGATATATCACGAGAGCTTTCATGTGAAGGCCGAATAAAAGCCTCAACGGAATTCACAAGTAAATTATAAAAAATACTATCAAGATCGATCTCATGCGCCAAAATCAAGGTAGGACTTTTGTCATCGCACGAAACATCAAGTGAAACATCTCTAGACTTGAGAAAATCCTTCCAATACTCAGACAAGCCCATAAAATATTCAGCAGCATTTATAACCCTACGCCGCCGCTTCGTTGGAGAAACAGCCGACAAAGCAAAATCCACCCAACGACTTACCTTTTCATCTTCCCGCCCCCAGCGCCCCACTATATTGAATGGATTAACTTGCTCGGGCAGCGACCTAATTTTGTCCTCATCGACAACACGCTTCAAGGCGTTGTCCATTCGCGTGTAGCGGGACTCCATATTAGCTTTTATTTGTTTTAATTCATGAGTAAAAGAAACTAAAACCGTTCCAAGAGTTGCCAAGCCTCGCATGACTTGAATCTCATCTTTTAGTGCCTCATTCTTTCGCTCTTCAGACTTATACGCTTTTGCAATCTTAATATTATCTGATAAAAGATCTTCATCAGATTTAGTCGATGCTTCTGGACTAGGCATCTCTAAACCCAATTGACCAGATAGCGGGCTAGTCTGTGACACTCCCGCTAAAATATTTTCAGCTAGCTGCCGCCCCTCTTCAACCTCAACCTCTTCCGCGTGATCGTTTTCGTAAGCCTGATCAAAGTTATTATAAATAAAGCTCCTATCTCGCTCAAACTCTCCAATCAGAGCTAATATAATTCTCCGAAAAACTGAAAATGCTCGCTCATTCATTATGCCTTCACGGTTTGACTGATCCGCCAACAACGGATTGTCAGACTTCGTAATATTAATAGTCCCAGCAAGTTGTTGAGGAGGGACACGCCAGCCAATTCGCTTTGCTGCCGCAGGGTTAGCAGCTACACGCTGCCCTAATAGAAGCCAATCTGAACCTTGAGTGTTAGGCTCCCCATAAGGGCGGACTCGAAATCCATCTCTATAGATTCGCACCCCACCTGAGTTCTGTAGCCATCTACGCCTCTTGGTCACATCAAAGTTTTTTTGCGGATAGCGCTCTAGATTATCTTCGGTAGGATTTGATAACTTGAAAAAATACAAAGAAAAATCAAATGGCCCTATAGCTAGAACATCTCGCCCCTCTTCATCCGATGAAAGTTTTAGAAGACTATGCAGGCTAGTTGAATAGCTGTAACTTCCACGCTTAAAGTCTTCCTGCAAAAAACCAGGCTTCTGCATAGCCTTAATATCAAACACTGAAGACCTTATTCTGTGAGGGTCGATTTCCTTCCGCTCAACGGTTATATCAACTTCCCCCTTAGCTTTAACTTGCGCCTTTAATCGATAATCAAATTGGTCCGGCGGGAGATTATCAATCCATCCATTACCAAATATTGTTCTATGATCATAGATATAAATATTAAAATCCCCTCTTTCCTTAGGAGGGAGTAAAGCCTCAAGCGTTTGCTTTAACTTAGAACTATCTCTTTGATCCCAAACATCATGGAGATGAGCTATCTTGATAGCTGTGCCGTGATCAAAGTGCAACGGCAATCCTTCTTCACCATCTTCAGCAGGCCCAATTTTTGGAAGATAGCCCCTGGCATTTGCCATTCCATATACATCAGCAAGAGTTCCTGGCTGATCATCAAGTATGGCCTGCACATCATCTAAAACCTTTCCATCCCCCTCAAAATTATCCCAATCCACTAACCAATGAGCAACTTTACCCCCCTGCAACTCTGCAGAAAAAAGCTCACACTCATGACCAAGCCTGTCAAGTGCAAACCGTCCAATACCTTTAGCACCTGTAACAACACGCCCACCAACAGAAGTATCTTGAACCTCTTTAGCATCAGTACCAATAACCATCCAGTGATCTTCGATCACCTTAATAGACATGCCATGTCCGTTATCTATAATCCACAAATCTAAAACATTTTGAAATGCAGCATTAAGCTTGGCAAGACTCAATTCCGATATATCGGGACAAAGAACTCTTTCTGTCTTTTCTTCATCTACAAGGAGATAATAATCCTTTGCGTTGGGCAAAAATATTTCGAGCTCAGTGAACTGCTTACCCGAAATAACTTCAGGGGCACGTTCCCACCGTGGAATAAAAAGAATTGCACAAGCGCTAGCATCGGCGTCATATGCATTCTTGACAAGTTCAGTAACTGCCCCTTGCGACGTAGCCACGTTTTCTCGACCAATTAATCTAGCCGCCCGGGCCGAAACCTTAAAAGGCACCTTAGCCATCTTCCCCCCCTCGAAAACATATAATCTAGTTGCCTACGCATACTAAATTGAAATTTCATCCACCATCACATACAAAAAATCAAATCCTATTACTAATAAGCCCAACTAACTCCATGAACTAATCAGCGAATCAGTTAAATCTGTAGCGGCATAACCAAATCCGGAATAATCACCTAACGCCTCCGTCACGAGAGAGAGTCCACCTCTCCCGCTCCTACTCTCGAGTGAGCCTTGACACTCAGAGGGCAACTATATAGGAAACTGTTTTGAGCTTTCTCTAGATTGAGCCAATTCTGATTCAAAAAATTTTTAGCTCCACATTACCGCAATGACATCCCCATACGGACTCTTCAACCATGTCATTGCACTGCCCGAGCTGCGGCTCCCCTCAGATCTCCACGCACCTAACAGCCATGCGGGTTGCCGCCTTTATCGGCATGGTTGGCGGGGCACTGCGTGGTGCCGGCACCATCATGCTCACTGAATATATGCGCGCAATGACATCCCCCCTAAAGCTTCTTCTCAGGGCTATCGACCCCCTAACCTCCAGCCTGCCTCTAATGGGGCGATCGAGAAAGTCATGCAGGCACTCATCAAGCGTAACGCCGGATGCTAGGTGGCGCGCATACCCTGCGAACTGCGCCTGGTAGCAATCCTTGCACTGCAAGCTAGGAAGCTGCACTACCTGAAAAGCCCAACTCTCCGATACCTCTGCGCGGGACTACGCGGCGACGCGGGATCGGTCATATCGATCAAGCCGGCAGCCAGGGCAGGCTTGAGGTAGTTGTTGCTAAAGGTCGGACGATGCGCCAGCCCTAAGCGCTGCATCAATTCGCTGGCTTTGAGCGCCTCACCTGACGGTAGCGCTTGCAACAGACGTGCTACTTGATCGCTTACTTGATCGATTACTTGATCGCCTGCAACACCGTCAAGCAATGCCTGGCGCAGGGCAGCCAGCATGAATTCGACAAAAGGTGTCGCCTCTGCTGCCTTGTCAGAAATAGCCAACGCGTCGTAATAAGCATCCTGTTGTTCGCGAATCACACTCTCGACTGGCAAATACGCAAGAACCGCTCGCCATTGGCTGAGTATCAACGTTTGCCATAAGCGCCCCATTCGTCCATTACCATCTGCGAAGGGGTGGATGAACTCGAACTCGTAGTGGAACACGCAACTGGCGATCAGTGGATGCAGCTCGCAACGGCTCAGCCATGCCAGCAAATCATCCATCAACTGCGGAACCCGGTTGGCTGGGGGCGCCATATGCAGCAAACGCCCCCCTCGATAGATACCTACACCACCACGCCGATAGCTACCGGCATCATCGATCAGCCCATGCATCAGCAGCGCGTGGGCTGCCAACAAATCATCACGCAAACTCGGTTGCCACTCAGGCATCGCCTCGTAGGCTGAAAAGGCATTGCGCACTTCCTGAATTTCACGCGGCAAACCAAGCACGCGCTTGCCATCCAACACAGCAGTGACCTGCTCGATGCTTAGCGTGTTGTTCTCAATAGCAAGTGACGCCTGGATAGTACGGATGCGGTTACCCCGACGCAGTTGCGGCGTCAGCGCCCCTTCATGCAGAGCGGACAAATGTCCGACACGCTCGCCAATCTCGGCAGTCAGCGCCAGCATGCGTGGTGTCAACGTCAACGGTGGTTGGTACCGGCTCATTTCCCTGCTGATCGTAGTTTGAGAGATATAACCGCACTATGTAGCACATTGTGGCCACCGTATTCAGCTAGCGCGTAAATCCTGCCACGACGCTCATTTGAGTCGCCATCTATCGCTCGCAGCCATTCGATTCGAAAAAATCTCAGTCACACATCACAGCAATGACATCCCCACGATGGAGTATTCACCATGTCATTGCACTGCCCGAGCTGCGGCTCTCCTCAGGTCTCTACGCACCTCACCGCCATGCGGATTGCCGCCTTCATCGGCATGCTGGGTGGTGCGCTTCGAGGTGCCGGCACCATCCTGCTCACTGGCCCAGCTGTTACCAGTAGCGATCTCGCCAAGCCTCCCAACGTCAACCTCAACGCCCTGTCATCAGCCATTCTCAGCGGCCTAGTTGGCGCCGCTGGCGGCGGTGCGATGGGGGCTCAACTTGGTGAAAAACTCGACCGTCATGTGCTGGCCCACAACATCTGCCTGAGCTGCGGTCACCGCTTCAATCAGCCGGTCTGATCCGGCCGCCCTCTTCTCTCACCCATCTCTTATTGCCGGTGCTGCGCTCCTGCGCAGCGCTTTATGCCGGCTATTACTCAAAGGAAATTCATCATGGCTCATCAAGTCGAACAAATGGCTTACGTCGGCGCGACTCCCTGGCATGGCCTGGGCAGCAACCTGCCTCGCAAGCAACCTATCGAGGTCTGGCAGCGTGAAGCCGGTATGGACTGGCAAATCCAGGAGTCGCCGGTGTATTTCAAATCGGATGCTGTCGGTCATCTGGGCGCGATCCATTCCTTTCCTGAACAGAAGGTGCTCTACCGCTCCGATACCAAGGCTCCGTTATCGGTCGTCTCCAACCGATACCACACCGTGCAACCGCGCGAGGTGCTGGAGTTCTATCGCGATCTGACCGAGGTCTCCGGCTATGAGCTGGAGACGGCAGGTGTGCTCAAGGGCGGTCGCAAGTTCTGGGCGTTGGCGCGTACCGGACAAGGCACGTCAATCAAGGGTCACGATCAGGTCAACGGCTACCTGCTGCTGGCGACTTCCTGTGACGGCACCCTGGCCACCACGGCGACACCGACCACGGTGCGCGTGGTGTGCAACAACACCCTGACGGTGGCCCTGGACGGCACCAGCCGTGCGATCAAGGTGCCGCACAACACCCGCTTCGATCCCAAGGTGGTGAAGAAGCAGCTCGGCATCGCCGTTTCGCAATGGGACGACTTCATGTACCGCATGCGCGCACTGGCTGAGCGCAAGGTGCAATGGCATGAGGCATTGGGCTATTTCATGAACGTGCTGTGCGAGGTCAGCCCCACCGGACAACTGCCCGAACAGTTGCCCAACGAGCGCGCCCTGCGCCGCGTGCAGGAGCTGTACGAAGGGCGCGGGCGCGGCTCGGTTCTGGAGTCGGCACGCGGTACCGCGTGGGGCCTGCTCAACGCGGTGACCGAGTACGTCGACCACGAGCGTCGTGCTCGCAGCACCGAGTACCGCCTCGACTCGGCCTGGTTTGGCCAAGGCGCTCAGGTGAAGCAACGCGCGCTGGATGCGGCCCTGCAAATGGTTGCCTGATCTTCTCGTTTTTCATTTCATCCACTCCATAACGCCCCGTCAGTTCAGCGCTGATCGGGCGTTTTTTGTGTCCGCGAGGTGAACACCATGAAAGCAACGTCATTGAATGGCAGCACCAGCAAGAAACGCCCTGCCCTGCGCCTGGTCAGCACCAAGGAGCTGCCGCGCGAGGACTGGTTGCAGATCCGCAAGCAAGGCATTGGCAGTTCGGATGCTGCGGCAGCGGTTGGACTCAACCCCTACAAATCCCAGCTGGAACTATGGCTGGAGAAAACCGGCCGCGACAGCAACCTGCCGAAGACAGATCCACACGATGAGGAAAGCCCGGCCTACTGGGGCAACGTGCTGGAGCCCATCGTGGCCTGGCATTACAGCAAGCGCACGAGGCACAAGGTACGTCGCCTCAACGCCGTGCTGCAACATCCCAATCCGGAGTTGCCCTGGATGCTGGCCAACATTGATCGCGAGGTGATTGGTACAGATGAAGTGCAGATCCTCGAATGCAAGACAGCCGGCATAAACGGGGCACGCCTCTGGAAAGAAGGCGTCCCCGAATATGTGCAGTTGCAGGTGATGCACCAGCTCGCCGTCACCGGCAAGCAGGCGGCGGATGTGGCGGTATTGCTCGGTGGCCAAACGCTGGAGATTCATCGTATCGAACGGGGCGAGCAAATGATCGCTCGTCTGATCGAGCTGGAGCGCCGTTTCTGGCAGTACGTCGAAACGGATACGCCACCGCCTGCCGATGGCAGCGCATCGGCCGAGCTGGCGCTGCGTTGCCTGTATCCGCAGGACAACGGCCAGGTCGTCGATTTCAGCGGCAATGCTGGTCTGGCGGCTGCCTTTCTGGAACTGAAGGCTGTGCGTCAATCGATCTCCGAGAAGGAGAAGCGCGAGGCCGAACTGAAGCAGATGCTGCAGCAAGCCATGGGCGAAACCACCCGTGCCGAGTTCTCCAGCGGTTACGTGAGCTGGCGCAAAGCCAAGGACAGCACCGTGCTCGATGTCGAGCGCCTGCTCCAGGAAAAGCCTTACCTGCAGGCCCGCTATCCAAAGCTCAAAGAAGGTAGCCGGCGCTTTCTGATCGGCTGATCACCCTCTTCCACTCAATCCCTCCCCTTGGCCAGTCCATGCAGCTCACGCTGTGTGGCTGGCCTTTTTTGCTTTCAAGGAGCGCCACCATGCTCAAAGGTCTGGCAATTACCCCGCCCGTGCTCGGGCGCATCTCCATCGGCAAGGTCGTCGAGAAGAACGGCAAGCGCCGGCCGGAGAAAGACGACCAATTCACCATTACCTCTCAGGTGCAGGGCAAGGACGGCTGGTTGCTGCACCCGCTCAATGATGAGCTGCGCCAGGGCAAAGACGACAAGCTGCGCAGCATCCCGGTGCGCTTGTTGTTCAACGAACCTGAGCTGAATTTCCGCGCTGATTACACCCTGTTTGATCGACAGAACGGTCGACCGGTATGTGTCGGCAACGGTGAGACCTGCAAGCGCATCGGCAAGGACGGCGTTCAATCGCTGCCTTGCCCGTCACCCGATGCCTGTCCTCTGGCCAAGGGCAACGCCTGCAAGCCCTACGGACGAATGAACGTGGTGATTGGCGATGAGGATGCCCTGGGTAGCTTCGTGTTTCGCACCACAGGCTTCAACAGCATCCGCACGCTGGTAGCCCGGTTGCAGTACTTCCGGGCTATCTCGGGTGATCGCCTGGCCTGCCTGCCACTAGAGCTGCGTTTACGTGGCAAATCCACCCGGCAGAGCCATGGCACGCCGATCTTCTACGTCGATCTGACACTGCGCAGCGGTATGACCGTGGAGCAAGCATTGCTCACTGCGCGGGAGCTGGATGAGGCGCGTCAGGCAGCTGGTTTTGATCAAGCCGCGCTGGATGCCACCGCGCGTGTCGGTCTGGGCAACGGCATCTTCGAGGACGACGGCGAGGACAACAGCGCGATTGCTGAAGAGTTCTTTCCGGAGGGTCAGCCCGCTGCGTCAAAGCCCGACAGCACCGTTCACACACAGTCGCTCGCAGAGAAGCTCGAAGCCCAATCCCAACAGCTCGAACCTTCTGCCTAACCACAGGCGGGCCGTCTCGGCTCGCCATCCGGAGACACACCATGAAATTTCACAAGCTCAGAGCCGGTGAGGTCGCCGGCAGTTATCTGGTGGATTCGCCAGTCAGCGAAACCGACATCCTGCGCATGGCCCAGCAGTTGGCCACCCATCGACTGAGTAAGGGGCGCGCACTGACCGATCCATACAAAGTCAGGGAGCATTTGCAGGTGCTATTACAGGATCTGCCGCACGAAATCTTCGCAGTGCTGCTGCTCGACAGCAAACACCGCGTGATCAGTTTCGAGGAGTTGTTTCGCGGCACCCTCGATGCGGCCAGCGTGTATCCACGCGAAGTGGTCAAGACGGTGCTCGCGCACAACGCTGCTGCCGTGATCCTGGTACACAACCACCCTTCGGGTGATCCCTCTCCCAGTCAGGCAGATCTGCGTCTGACGCAGACACTGAAGAACGCCCTGGCCATGGTAGGCACCACAACGCTGGATCATTTCATCGTTGGCCACGAGGGAATCACTTCTCTCGCAGAGCTAGGCCATCTTTAGCGACGCACCGCTACGCCGTTCTCACCCCTATCCCCTTCCCGATAACGGGACGGCTTACCGTCTCAGGAGCGACCTATGTCCACACGTTGCTTAATCTGCGATTCGTCCGCAGTCGTGTCGGCTGATGCAGTCAAGGCAGTCGTCTTGCTCATCAGCACGTTGCACGGTTTTCTGCGAGCCGTACGCCAACTTCAGCCTGCAGATGCCTCTCCAAGCGATGCAACCAGCATGGAAAACGTATTCACCCTGCTCGCCAATGGCGTGAAAGCGTCAGAGCAGAAATGGACTGAAAACCAGTCCTTTCTGAAGGACGTGCAACACTTTCAGTTCAGACAGTACGGCTGTCTGTGCCTGCGTTGCGGCGCACTGTTCGATGAAAACGCCGAGGCCTGAAACTAGCGCTCTCAGCCCTTGCCGAGCCGCTGGCTCAACCGCTCGACCAGTTCAAGGACGAGCTGGCGATCATCAGCACTCAGTTGATTGAGCATCTGACTGATACGCACGGCCTGATCCTCGGAACGCGTGCTTGTCTGCGTCAGCAGATCCGCTGCCTCGCAGCCAAAAATCTCCGCGAACTGCATCAGTCGCTCGATATTGGGCATCACCACACCACGCTCGATGCGTGACACCGCCTCGCTACCAATCCCCAAGTGCTCAGCGACTTGCTCCTGGCTCAACCCAGCACGTATTCGCTGCTTGGCAATCGCCTTGCCCACCAGTTGAGTCAGGTTCGTTTGTTCAGATGTAGGCATGAAACCTCCAGGTCAACCTGAATGGTCGAGTGCCATCCTCTTGACATGAAGGTCTTCAAAGGTTGTTATCCACCCCTAAAGGTAGATTTCCATCCAATAAAGTGGTTTCTGTTTCAGTCGCCACGCACCTGCAGAGTATCGAAGCTATGACAAAGCTGACGTTCGACGACCTGGCCACCGCCAAACTTCCTCAACTCATCAGCCGCAAGGAGTCCTTCGAGGTCGTAGGCCTCAGCGGCAAGTTGCTCGAAGCCGTTCGCCTGGTCGAGAGCAAGATTGAGGTCACTGGACTGACCTGCCGCGTATACACAGCCGGTCGAATCGGCCTGGCAGCAGGCAGTTTCGCAGGGGGTGTTACGGGTGCCTTGGGATTGCTCACGGCCACCGGCATTGCCATGCACAACCTGCTGACACTCAGCCCTGACTACGTGATCGAGAAGTATCCGACCTACAACCGGATCGTCGTCCGCTACAAGAAAAAGAAGAAGTAACGCCAGTACGGCAAATCACCTCACGCCCATACCTGGGCAACTCCCACCATACGAAAGGACTTCGATCATGATCATGACCGGAAAGACCGCCCTGTATCTCGGCGCTGCTGCTGCGCTCTCTACTACCGTTGCTGTTGGCTACTTTGCTATGGCCCAAGACGGGCAAGGCCCCTATGTAGAAGGAGAAAACGTCTATGTCTGTCCGACGGTACTCGACAAGAATCGTTTCTTCGATTGCCGAGTAGCTGGCGAACGCACTCCCCGGTTCAAGCAGTTACCGTTTATTGATAATGAAACCGGTGAACGCTTCCTGAAAACAGTCCATGCCTACTTCCCAGTGAACTGTGGGCAGTATGGTTGCGCTGTCCTCAACAACTGGGATGGCTTCAAGCAAGGAACGCTGGTCGGGCAAGGCGTCTACGGAAGGTACCTAATGGACTCAGGTTGGTACCTGGACTTCGACAGCAGCGGAAAAACCACGGCTTACCGCAGCGATGTAGGCCCCCAGCAAGGTCATGCTCTCTACACAAAGAGCAGCTCCAACCATGCCTCAGGCTATGGCACCGAGGCTTGCTTCAAGGCAATGGTCGCCGAGATCCAAGAGGAGAACCCTAACTTCCCGATCAGCTTCGACATGATGAATGAGATGCGGGCTGAATGTGGCCTGCCTACTGAGGAATGATGGAAGCCACTTTAGTAAAAATATGTCGCACCACTAAATGCGATTGACATCAATGAAAACGCATGTCCCGCATCACAGGGTGCGGGACATATTAACGCGACAATCAAATAGCACATCTCTAGCCTTCGCAAAAATTCATTAATTTCAATAAGTTATGAACATACAGATTGGTCGCTACTTAGCCTATTAAATTGCAGGGTTAATACTTTATTTTTTGTGCACGGATGAAGGGCTCAATGCACATTAGCTAATTGGCAATGCCTTCATAGACTCAGCTATTTGATAACCCGGATTCTAAACTCCGGGTTCGACTGGACGACTGCACCCTTGGGAGCACTGACCAGCACAACCTCATCTATGTAGGCATCACCATCGCCGGTACTGAAGAGTACGTGCCAGGTGAATACCCCTTGAGCTGTAGTTGCAGAAAAAGTAGCTCGGCGAGCTTCATCGTCACCTTTGAACGCTGGTGCTGACACCAGCTTCGTATCACCAACGACTTGCTTGATCTGACCGGCACTAATCGTGCTCTTTTTTCCAGCATGCATGATCTCAGCCCCTCGGCTGCAATCGATAGAAAATCCCATGTAAAACACTCCTTCGGTGAGAGGGAGTGACTCTATCAAAGGTGAGAGAAATCAGCGTAACCACCCCGCTACATTTGGTGGTCGTACCGGGAGATTTTCAGCATGTAGCAGACGTAGTTCAGCTTTTCTTCGGTCGGCTCATCATCACGCAGCCAGCGGATCTTAATGTCCAGGTACTGCGCCCATTCAATGCCCTTCTTGAAGCCACGGCGATCATCATTTTTGGCCGCAACCTCGACGTACTGGTTCACCAGCTTGTATTGGTTTTTTCCTGCCCGGTACTTGGCATTTTCAAAGGCCGCCTGGAAGTGTGGCATGGCGGTCTTGAACTCCTCTTTACGATAGTGATAGACCCCACGCAACCAGGGCACCATCCAGCACAGTTGCTCCTCCAGGCCGTAAGCAGCTACCTCATCGGCATACGCGTCAATGTGGCCCAACTGGGTTGCCGGGTCACTCTTGAGCTCAAAACCCTGATACAGCAGCTCGACAAAACCGTGAGGCGGAAGAAATGCTGACTGCCGCTGAATGAGATCTAAAAGAGAGCACACGGCAAAAAGGCCGTACTTACTCTTGAGCGCAGCGAGCACATCGTCTCGAAGTGGCACTCCCGGGCGAGCGTCCTTGAGCCACTGCACAGTGTCTGTGACAGCAGCCAATTTGCTATCGAAGAATGCCCAGTAATCGCTGCAGGCGTTAAGCCACACAAACTGGGCCGAATCTAATGATTTTTGACGCTGCATCACCGGAGCCATCTCGGCCTTGAACTCGTTTACGTCATCGGTGATCCACAGGGCGTAATCACGGAATTGGTTGCAGACTTCGACAAGATACTGATGATCGTAGGCGTCAGTAATTTCCCTCGCGAGATAGCTCGAAACCCGGGCAACCATCAATGCCACGAGGGTGCTAGCCTGAAGATCTTTGGGTATCTCTCGCCCGCTTTGCGCCAGCGCGGCGAAGGATTCTTCGAAATTTTTAAAAAGGGCAGGTAAAGCCGGAAGTCTTGCGCCTCGCGTCCACTTGATGGCGTTATCGAGGTTCTGCTGAAGCATATTGTTGTCGCTGCGCGGGTTCTTGCCTGGGTAGTGGAACTGTGTCTGCGAGAGATCACAGCGCACATATACCCAGCGCATGACCTTTTCTAGAGGCATTACCAGGCAGCCATCTTCAGCGACTGTCGGCAGGTACCAGAATGCATCCTCCGGCGTTTCGAGCGCCAGATCTGCAAGTCTGTGTTCGAGCAGGCTCCGATTCAACGACACGACAAGCAAAGGGATTGCCCTGATCGAGATGAAGTACCGTAGAGTTTCTGCCTTACTCAGGTAGGTACCCTCTTCGCGAACCAGCCGGCTGTAGACATCAAGCAGATCATCAAGCGGATCGCCTATGGCACTCATGACCTGGATGCTGGGCAAGTACGCAGTCAGGATGCTGCTGAGCGTTTGAATCACCTGTCCGAAATTCGACAGCAGCCCACCTTCTTCTTTGGCTAGTCGCGCCAATTGCTTTTGAATAGCCTTCTTCTGCGTCTCATCGATGTCGTCATGGCTGGCTTCCTTGCGGGGAAGCACTCCGAATGCCTCGTAGGCCAGCTTGACCAGCTCGCCCTGGGCCGCAAAGCAAGTATCTCTACTCATCTGAAATCCTTGATACCCCCGGCCAGTGACGACCGGGGGAGCGCACTCCTAGCGCTGGTTAGGGTTGAGCTGTTTGCCGCGATTGCCATGAACGTGGGCATTAGTCGGGCTGGTGCCCGACGTGCCACGATTATTGTTCAGTGCATCTGATCTGTGGTTCTGCTGCTGGCGCTGCTGCTTGGTAGCGCTGGGTTGCTTGGACATGATTGTCTCCTGCGGGGTGGTTAGGAAGTCGCATCCTAGCCAGCCGAGTCAGCGCGGTATCTAGGCTTTTTGGAGACGGACTTTCAGCCCAATACTTGTATCGTCGCAAACCAACGGAAGCCCCCCTCAATTCGGGGCGTAACTTGTTGACTGTGCCGGCATCAGCGCGACAACCCTGTCACGCTTAAACTTCCGTACGTCATCAAAATCCCAAAAGCCAACATAATTCTGATCAAGTTCTACGATGACCCTAGGCTCATCATCCAAGCCAGGAATATTGCAGTACCCGCCAAGCTCAAACTCGCAGGCCTCCTCCTGCCTCTGCAACCAAGAGAAACCATAAGCCAGATGCAAGCCTAGCCATTGCTCAGCCTGAACTGAGGCTTTCGGAGTTGGCTTGAGAGTTCGCCGAATGCTATCGCGCAGCTCTGCACTGGCATCCTGGTCTGCAGCAATCGACGGCATCAGCCTCAGGAACACCGCATTCGTCTGCAATCTTTGGCGTTTTTCGTCGGCATCCCACATTAAGCTGACCTTAGCCGTCAACTCATCACCCAGATCCCAAGCGAGCCACACCAGTAAGGTACGAAGCTGCATCGTCTCATCAGCATCGTCGTCAATCGTATTGTCGATCACTTCGAGCAGACGCGACTCCGAACCGAGCAAATACCTGATGCTTTCATCAAACAGATAACGACGATCCCACTCTTCCACCAGATCCTGCCCGGTTGCTCGCCAGCGCTTCTGCTTATCGAGATGGCGCAGCTCACGAATCAAAGCCAGCACCGCAATCAGCTGGATCGACGCACTGACTTTCCTTGTCTCGTCTTGGCTAGCCAGCTTCAGTTGCTCAACCATTTTTCTACTCAACGCCCTTGCCTTCCTGGCAACGGCCTGGGCAATTTCAGCGTCGGTGAACTGGGGCTTCTCGACAGTATCGCTTGTCTCTTCGCCACCATCGTCCTCCTGGCCAATCTGTTCCTCTTCGCTCCGCCCTGCCCGATCCACCTCGACACTCCGCACCTCGATACCATCGTTGAGGCGTCGCATGAGCACATCGATCAGGTACGCCAGATCACCGGATTTCAATACACGCTGCTTGCGCTTCATCCGAGCCATGTCGCTCACGCTGATTACCAGCGATGTCGGCCCGTCCTCAACTGGAAGCGCATCCTTTTTATTCCGGCACTCACGGATCGCCATCTGAATTTCGTGATCGGACTGCTCCGCGAAGATCACACGCTCAACGCTGGCGATGACCCTCGATATATCGGCCTCAGTCGAGCCCAGCTCACTTAGCGCCAAACGAATTTGGTACTGCCTGGAAGATCGGAAGTTCGACTCAATGACTGAGGGATGTAGGATCATTGCCCTGGCGATTGGCCTGCCGCCCTGCGCCAACAGGCAGGAGCGGATGTCTGTCGCCTCAACCTTGGTCCTGAACACAACCTCGTCTTCATTTAGTTCCAGTGGGGCAAGCGTCTCCAGCATCTCCTGGTTCGGCCCAAGCAGTTCAGCTGCAGTCACCGACATTTGCTTGCCCCGATAGCGGATACGTATCAGGCCACGATCCGCATCTGAATAGCCCGAAAGCAGTGGCAACGATGCTGGCTGTTCAATCTCGATAGCTTCACTGCGCTCCTGGATAGTGGCGAACGCCTCCGGCGGCAACTCAGGCAACTCGAAAAGGCTTAGCATCGAAGTGGCCTCAGCAGCACGTCGGGCGGCAATGCCTGCATGAAGCACTATGGCCTCAACATTTCCATTCGCAGCGTCCATCCAGGCAGGACGACTGGGGTTTGCACTACCACTGACAAACACATCAGCCTTAGCGCCATGCGTTTCAAAATAGAGCACCTTGGCATGCAGATAACCGGCCCGCTCGGCAATCTCTCGCGCATCCACATACCGAACGATTTCGCCGTCATAGCTGCCGGGATGATGGACCGAGTCGGGATCAATGCCCACCACGATATCTGCGGTGGGCCAGCGGGCTTTCAGCTCCTTGAGCAGAGCCAGCTCCCGATCGAAGAACGCCCCCAGTACCGCAACTCTCGCGACCGGGACTGTAATCCGCTCAGCAAGTTGATCGATTAGCGCCGGCCCTCTCGGATCTTGCGCCAGCACAGCAGGCAACCCCATGTCTCCGGCTGTGGCAATCAAAGGGCTGATGAAGCGGCCTATTGCCAGCGCTGACTCCAATAGAGGCTCAGGCGCCTTGCCGCGCTCCAGCTCGATCCAGTCACGGAGCATCAGCCAGACAGCCTTAAGAACGGCAGTACCCTCACCATCCTTGGCACCACCAATTTCGATCCAGTTGGTGATTTCGCGGTTGAAACCGAGCCCTGACAGCGTGAGATTGTGACTGCCGATTAGAATCGATGCCTTCTTTGCCCCAAGCAACAGACAGACCTTCGGATGAAAAGCACCGCTCACGCCAATCGGCAACAGCGTGTAGGCATGACCAGCCAAACGAGGCCGGGTCACCTGGCTTTCCCATGAAGCTGCACATTGGCCCCGATCCATCAGCACCACGTTATGACGGCATCCGGCTGCGACCAGCTTGCGCAGCAGAACCTCTTCGTAGAAAGACAACGTCGCATTGAAGGTGGTGATCAGCGAGGCCTCGTAACCACCCCGCTTGATCACTTCAAGAAGGGAAATGCCGTCAGACACTGGCGGCCTCCATCTGCATCCGACCAGAATCAGTCAGTCTGGTCATGTGGTTGTCATCACGCGCAAGCATTCCAAGGTCGCGCAAGATCTGCAACGCCTGACGGAAACGAGGTGTAGTCTGGGATGGTGGTGGAACCTGATCACCCACCACCTCAAGTCCTCTCTCGGATGGCCGCAAATGAAAAGTCGAGCGGTTGGACTGCCGGAGCTTACGCAACGCCACTCGAAGATGGCTGTCTAGACACCAAACGATCAGATCGACAACTACATGCTTGAGAGGCATCGTCTGCCAGTCGGCACTTCGACTACGGAAGCTGACTAGGTTGATCGGGTAGTCCCTGAGTCCCTCAAGAGTGATCGCCAACCCTGAATACGGCTGTTGTCCAAGATCATCTCGAGCAACAAGCATTGCCAGCAGGCTCAAACTACCTGAAAGCAGCCTGGCAACTTCCACGCCCGGATGCCAGCCATCAATTAACTGCCGCGCCAGCTGGATCTCATGCGCACCTTTTGTCCAGCTAGTCAGTGCTGGGCCATTCGTCCTGCTACTAGCGACCAGATCGCCGAAACTATCTGCTCCCAGATCACTCAGAACTCCGGCAACCGCTGCCGAACTGCCAAACCAGTCAGCGAACGCTTCGACGCTGTGAAATACTCGCCGCTGCGCTGCCGATTGCGGTTGCAGTTCCTGCAGACTGATCGCTAGGATCGTCTGGAAAGCCACCGACATTAGGTCATTGCGCACATAGATGGCCCAATGCGCACGAGTAAGCTGCAAGGCATCAGGAATTTCCCACGCCTTGCCATTTGGCAGAGCGGCACTATAGACGCAGCCTCGGAACGCCTCCTCGGTCGGACTCCGCCCCTTCAGGGCTTCCACCATTTGCAGTATCAGCCCCAGGCTTTGACGTCGCTGGGTGCCTTCCTCTGAATAGCGGTTGCTAGTATCGAAAAAAATATCAATGAGCTGCCGATGCTCGCCCAAGCTTTCGGAGATATTGCAGGCACAGAAGGCGCTCAGATCGTCTAGATCATCAAGCGTCACCGAGTCGTTCTCGACAACCTGCCAGAACCGCTCACTCGGCACCGACGACTCAACGCTCTGCGCAAGCGGTGCCCCATACTGGCTGCTATAGAGGCTCCAAGATCGACCGGAAGCCTCCATCAGTTGTAGGTCAGCCAGAGTGCCCGCATAGTACTGCGAGAGACCACCCAGCCGATTCATGAAGTAGCGCTGGGGAGCGTCCTCGGTCGTCGCGTAGAGTGATAGCCGTAGTTGCTCGCCGGCCTTCAGATTGGCGAGCGAGGGAACCAGCTTGGTGCGACCGACCATAGCAATGCCGTGTCGCTCGTTACTGTGGTCGGTTCCCTGTGCATGCCGCTCGGCAATTAGGGTAAACAGGCAATCAGCACGCCGAAACCGCTCGACGAAGTGGTTGTAATCATCCTTAGCATAACGCTGATCATATGACCAGACCAACCAGGGATAGAACGAGTAGTAGCGCGCCCGATCAGTGACATTGGTAATGCCAGGCAGTAGCTGCCCATAGATCATTACGCAAGGCGCCTGAGTACCGAGGTGATCAATACCACCACTTGCATAGGGTGGTTTCAACCAGTTGGTAGTGAGCTTCATCGACGGCTAATCCCTTACTGCGTGAAGTCGAAGGTCGAAATCCAAATTATCTAGCGTATCCGCTGATACAGTCCGAGCACATCCACTCACCGTCGTCGTAGATGCCGCCGCTCATGTCGGTACGCTGGTGACACCAGGCACACGTACCCATCAGCGGCTCATAGCCGTAACTGTCCTTCTTCTTTTCGCGATACTTCGCTTGGCACGATGGCATCTGTTGTGGATCAGGCGGGCTGGAGAAATTGCCGCAGTAGCTACACCACTGACCACCCAGGTGCTCCACGCAGCTTGCCTTGCCGCAGCGCTTGCAGGCGTTTTCCAGCGCTTGCGCTTCTGATTCAGGCAACTCCTCCAGCAGCAACTCCTCAAGCGCAGCAATACGCTGACACACCAAACCGTTCTTGTTCAGGTAGGCCAGCAGCGGGTCGAAGCCTTTATCCTTGGAAAGGACGATGCATTGCGTTTCCGGCGCGGTCTCAAAGGTGCGTCCTAACTGAAAGGCGATATGAAAATCCAGCGCGTTCTTACCCACCCCCTCAATTTTTTGGAAGTCCACCCGTGAAAAGCGATGCGCAGTAGACGGCTTACGCGAGGCTTTGGGCGTGTTCTGCTTGGCCCCCACAAAGATAATGGCCCGATAAGAGTTATCAAGCAGCGACAGGTCGACTTTACCGATATTCTCGTAGTCCACCAGGATCAAACGCCGCGTCATTTCATCTTCCACATTCATCAATTTCTATTACCCACGCCGTAACTGCCAGGCCACCTTGCGCAACGTGTTGCGCACGATGGAGCCAGGACTGGTCAAACGGATATACGCTGATTTGATCTCCAAAAGCAGCACAATGCCATCCAGGTTGCAGATCAAGTCCACCTCGCCAGTATCGTCCTCATAGGTCGCCAATGGAGCATGAAAAGCGCTATATCCAAAGCCTGGAGTACCCAGGAAATCCGGGGCGATTCAGAAACTGAAAGCTGTATCGGCCGATATTTGTAGAAGGGATTGCTCGCGCACTCAGTCATCCAAGATAAAACCAAGTAAGGAACCGAACGCCGCACCAGCTATGACGAGTGGCAAAGCTGGTGCAATGGCCACACCTGCAGCGCCTGTGAGAGCGACAGTAGCCCCTCCTGCCAGGGTGCCCACCTTGGCTCCGGCATAACCCCCTACGGCAGCCCTACCAACAGCCCGTGCGATGACATGCTCAGTTGTTTTCTGAGTAGCCTTGCGCGCAGCAAAGGTCGCTACTCCAGCAGAGATAGTTTTTTTGGCGGCCTCCTGCACCTGCTCACTAGATTCCATACCTGTCACGCACCAGGTTGCGAAATGCTCACAGTTGCTAAAAAGTAAATTGTATTTGGTATTACCAGCTCTGAGCCTGCGGCGTGCACGCATGACGATCTCAGGTGGTGAGTAGACTATTGAGTCGTAAAGCTTGATCTTGAAGCCATTCCCAGCACAAAAATCTTCAATGCTCGTGCACTCAATAGGGCCTTTTTTGAATGCTTCACTCCAACCCGAGTGATGAATCACTTTCCCGAGCCCAACGTAGATTCCATGATGGTCATAACCAAACCTAGGCGAGTAGAGGTGACTGCCCAATGGGATGTGATAGGTATCCATAAACCTCATCTCCTTCACTGACTGCCAGCGTTCTGCTGAGCAGTCTGTCGGCAAAATATTATGCCGTCCATACAAAAGTGGCGCTTTGCCACCCCGAATGAGCTACGACTCATAATCTGCTTGAGCCGAAGCTCCGCTGTGGCGCTCGGGTGATTTGGTGTAACAGTTGCAAAGGTAACTTGCTCTGAAGACAAGCTCTGGAAGCAGATCAAGCCAGCCCGGGGATGCATGTCGGCCTATCCTGTACTCGGCGTTTCCAGGCATGTGCACCACCCAACCGACCTGATCGATTGATTGATAACCCCAGAGCACCACACCAAGCTTCTTCCATACGTGCGATCAAGCCGCGTCTCTCAGCACTTAACAGCCCACGATTAAAAAATCATCCCGGCTAAACAGTTTGAAATCGCATGAACTTGAACGCATTGCAGATAGCGCTTTAGCAAGCCTGAAAATCGGTCTTTGCTTGCCCCTTGCGCAGGCACTTCGCCCCCTTCGGCCGCAGGCTCAGGCGCTGAAACCGCTTGACCAGGTACTTCATCGCATAATGCACATTGCCGCGAGCCTGCTCGTCACGGCGGTGGATCATGCCAATCCCACACTTATCGCCGTACTGGGCCTTATCGTGATTGCAGCTGTCGTAGCTCCCCCTACTACGGGTGATCTGCTCCCACATAGCACCGATCTGCTGCGCCTTGTAGATATCGCCGCGCACCATAGCGCCATTGAAGAAAAAGGCCGCATGGATGTGGTACCCACGACGCTTTCCCTGCTCTACACGACAGATGTAGCCAGTCTCATGGTCGAAGATCGGATTGCGCTCACGCGAGCGGATCAGCCGGTGCAAATCCGCAAACACATGCTCCACCCTCAGCCTCGCCTTAGCAGCGGAGCGGTAGTACAGATTGACCCTGATCACCAGGGTCGTGGCGTAGCGATCCAGTACCTGGTCAACATATTCAGCCACTTCACGGGACTGCTGACGCCATTGATACGTCGAGTCATGCAGACGACGACGGTAGCTGCTCTCACGAGTCAGTTGGCGGATACGCTCAGCCAAGCGATTAAGCGTGTCGCTGTAGTCACGGTACTGGGACATTTCTTCATCGAAGGAAATGATCCCTGCCAGTGGACTGTGCTCCACACCGACGTCGTAACACGCCTGTTGGAACAGTCGCAGGTACGATCCGTAGTGGTAGTCATCGTTATGGCTGACCAACTCCAGCATCTGAGCGAGGTTTTCGAAGTACCGGGCGAGCTTGGTACGCATGACCGTGCCGCTGGCAGTCACCGACTGCACGAGCCCTTCGCTGCGCTCTACCGCGCAAACCAAGTCTTCGATTTGGAGTGCGACATCGGACTGCGAGATGGTTTTGGATGTCTGACGATGGTTCATGGTGTTGCACCTGGGTTGTGAAATACATACCAGGTGCGAGATCTTTATTTTTTTACTGCTGGAAGCCTGCTGGCGCTGTTGCTGTGTGGTCAGCAACAGTGCCCTGTCATGCCCATGTGCAGCCAGCGCTGGTAACTATGGATCATGGTGTTATGGGTATGGTTGATGAGGTATATAACTAGAACAAGCATCCTGTCGCTTAGCCATGCCTCGACCAGACAGGGAAATCAGAGAAACGACTCCCCCACCAGCCGAGAGATTTTGTGCGGATAAAACAAAGGGAGTTGGCTGAGAATATTTGGCTATCAAGCAGCATAAATGCCACGACCGGCTATCGAGCCGATCGTGGCCTCAATTCACGCTTTCAACAAACGATAGTCTGCCCACTTACCACAGTCAGATCACGAGCCTCAATCTTGGCCATGATCCAGTCATGCACCTCCCCCTCAACCCATCCGACGCAGCGGTCGCCAAGCGGAACTGGTTTAGGGAAAGTGCCTTCTGCGATGTACTTGTAGACAGTCGACCGAGCAAGGCCAGTCGAGTTGGTGACTTCTTTAAGACGGATGATCCTCATGAACGTGCTCCTGTATTACGTTCAGAGGATTGGCAGGACTTGTAAAAAATAATGAGACAGGCACACGCCCCCCATCGCTAGTCACTGCTAGACATCATCACCTGTACTGACCTATATTGACATCCGGCTGCTCTGCCCCATCCCCAAAGAGCAGCATCTGCCATTCAAAGAGTGGTTTGACAGCAAAGCCCTATCTCTGCGGAAGCGGAGCTACATAGGTGACTTAGTAAAGTCCGCTGACCAACACCACACCTTAGGCAATCCACGACCATTGCGCTTCTGAAGGAGCACAGCATCGGTCGTGTGCGATTCGATCCTGAAGGCAGAGCCCTGCAAGAGCTCTCAGATTCGGGCGATGACTCGCTGCGTTAGGCCCTTTCCTGCGTTTTTCGTAGGTTTCAGGCTAAAAAATTCTTCTGATCGCCCCCTAGAAGCTACCTAGGTTATGCCTAGGTTCAACGTAGATGCTGCCGAGGTTTCACGCTATGAGCGACGATTACATATACCCACAAGGAACTACAACCAAGATTGATATTCCAACGGAATATAATGAATTAATTATTGGTTCCTCAAGCGCACGAAAAAACAGAAAGAGCTTCGTCGAGGAGTTATTTAATTTCCCAGAGAGCAACATACGCTTCTACAACTTTGCATGGCTTCACTTGAAGTTCACGAAAGAAACCAACTTTGATAAGGAAAATTTCGGGCACACTGAGCAAGCTATTAAAGATATCGGCAGGTTCATGCGCAAGCTCTCTGAGCGAGAGGAGGGCCGCACTGCCTCTGAGATAATTAATCTTTTTCATAGGCGCACAGCACATCCAGAACATTTGGACTGGATGAAACAATCTCGAGTTATGAAATGGATTAAGGGAAAGCTACCTCAATTCGATCAACATGATATCCAACGACTCCCTAATGCATCCGGCTTCATCGCTATCCAATCGATCTTCGACTACATGGACGCAAGCGCTCATACAAAACTAGCGCTCTTGGCAGATCTAAAAACCAAATGGGAAAACAATCTTAAAACCGACCAAGAACTCAACTGGCTTATTGAGGAAGAAGAACATATAAAAAGACGCAGGCAGCTCGCATGGAATTATATTATTCAGAACTGCCAAGGCCTCTTCAGGTTTGATCGGATACCAAGTAAGCACGAAGATATTCTGGAAATCTTTGATCAACTCACTGAGAACGGGATCTCGAAGCACTCCGTTATTAAAAAGCTGAAACGTCATGAGGGCAAAGAGAAAAGTGTAGCCATGGGAAGGAAGGACAAGAACTTGGGCATCCTGCTTGAAAATCATAAAAGGCTCAAAGAGCTGGCAGCTCACTGGCAATTAACAGAGCGTGAGACCATGGATAGGCTTATCGCTAATGGCTTCGAGAAGGAGCTTGGGAAAGAAGCATCCTCTGAGGACTGAGTACATAACCCACGCATAAAACAGCACCGGCTCCGAGCCGGTGTTGGCGGGCTGGCGGCAGAATGAGTTCTGCGGTGGCACATTGCATTTTTTGGTAGGGGGCTTAATCTCGGATTTTCTGTGTGCCACGAACAGCCCTTGTGATTGAGAATCTGCTTATACACGGCGTATCAAGCTATTCCCCTAACGCCCCGACCCTCATTGGCCCTCTCAAGCGCGTGAGCATGCTCTACGGGCAAAATGGCACGGGTAAAAGCACGATTGGCAACTACCTGCAAACGCCAAGTGAGGCGCGCTATCGGGGGTGCAGCATGGTGCCTGCTGATCCTGAGCGTGAAATATTGGTCTACAACCACACCTTCATGGAGATGAACTTCCACGAAGACGTAGCTCAACCTGGGGTGTTTACACTCAACGCCGGCAACATCGAGGCCGAGAATGCTCTGAATGCAGCGCAGGCCGCAATCAAGTTGCTGTCAACGCAGCAAGAGGAGGAGATGGCCAAGGGCAAAGCGAGTAAGACGGCCCGAGAGACAGGGAAGCAGGCACTGAAAGACGGCCTGTGGAAGCTCAAAACACCATTCGATGGTTCACCCTTGGCTTACTGTTTTCAAGGTGTGAATACCAAGGATCGTCTGCTGGAGAGGATCCAGGCTACGCCTGAAGCACCGGATACCGTCACCACTGCCGAGTTGATGGCGGAGGCCGCTGAGCTTCAGGCGGCAACGGACGCACAGTTGCCCTCTATTTCGCTTGTTGGGTTCCCGGGCTCCGAGCTTGAGCCCAATCCTGTTTTCAGGGAGATCATCACGGGCACAGATAACTCCTATTTGGCAGGCCTCATACACGCGCTCGGCCATTCGGACTGGATTCAGCATGCGCTGACTTTCCCTTCCATCGATGGCGATTTATGCCCCTTCTGTCAGCAGCCACTACCGGAAGGTTTTCATGGAGAGATTGCCAAGATCTTCGATAAAACCTACGAGCAGCGCATACGTGACCTGACGAACCTGCAACGCAGTTACGCCGGCGCTGTCGAGCAAACGCTGCAGCGCCTGAGTAGCCCGAGCTACCAGAAACCATCGTTTCAACTGGCTATCGCTAACCTAACTGCAGCCCTTCAGCGCAACGCTCAGACTATCGAAAAAAAGGTAGCAAGCCCGTCGATTGTGGTTGAGCTCGAGTCTAGCGTTGGGTTGATTGAAGCCTTGAATGACTGCATTGCGGTCGAGCAAGAAAAAATCGACGCCTTCAACCTCAAGATCAAGAACAAGCAGATTCATCTGGCCCAGATCAAAGAGCGGTTCTGGGGCGTGCTCAGGACTTCAGCAAGCGCATTGCTGGATCATTATGCTCAAGAGGATCAGGAGCTAGCCTTGGCTCAGCAAAAAGCCAAGGACAACATTGAGGCGCTACGGGTCAAGGCCAGGGCTGAACTCGAAATCATCGCCCAGTCCAGGGCAGCCATCACGAATATCGACCAGTCGGTTGATAACATCAACCACTGGTTGCGCATACTCGGCCTCAAAGGTTTTGAGTTGACCAAGGAGGAAGGAGATGTTCCTCAATACAGGTTGCAGCGCCCCGAGCAACGCGCGGGTGTGTTCAGAACGCTGAGTGAGGGCGAGAAAACACTCATCTCATTTTTGTACTTTCTGGAAGTCTGCAATGGAGAGCTGAACGCGACGGCGGGAAGGTTGATCAGCGACCGCATCATCGTGATCGATGATCCTATTTCAAGCTTGTCCCACAATTACGTGTATGACATTGCCTCCCTGATAAAGCGCCATGTAATCAGCCCGAGTACCCGCTTCAAGCAGGTGATCATCCTGACCCACAACCTGTTTTTCTTTCACGAGATGGTCAAGCTCATGAACGAAGACGGAGGACGTGGCCGGGGTAGCGGTGGACAACAGGAAGGCCAGTTGGCCCTATTCCGGATCACCAAGGCCGATTACAGCGCAGTGATTGCGATGCAGCCCAAGGAGATCCAGAACGACTACCAGTCTTTCTGGCAGGCTATCAAGGACGCCTTGAGTGGCCGCACCTCGGCCACCGTCATCCCGAACATGATGCGAAATATTCTAGAGTACTACTTCACGTTCGTGCACCGCCAGGACAGGCTTGCCAAGGCGCTCGAAGACCTGAGCGACGAAGATCCCCAGTTCCGCTCGTTGTACCGCTACATCAACCGCGAGTCCCATGCTGATGCCGTGAACATCACCGATTTTGGTGAGATCGACCCGGCGGTCTACGTCGAGCGCTTCCGCCAGGTGTTTGTCAGAACGGAATTTCAGGAGCATTACGACAAGATGATGGGGTAGCGCTCGCTTATATCTTGAGCCAGGGCATGGGGACGACTTGCGTGGCCGCTTGCAGCGTTTTTTTCAGATCGACGACTACTCCAGGGACTCATTTGCTGAGAATGCGCCGAGAGTGAATCGTTTTACCCTTTCGCTGGGCTTTCCAGGCCCAGACTGCACTGATAGCATTGCGCCTGCAGCTACCACCCAAGGACTCTCCTTCCTGCCTGTCATTCATCTGCTCGCTTTGCACGTGGTGTAAAGGCTATCAGCGGCCCGCTGAGATCAGATGGAGAATACGCCATGAACAATCATGGAAAAGTTGTCCTGGTTCGCCAGTACAACCGTTTCCGGTTCGGGCAGTGGGAGACCGTGTGCATGCACATGCGATCCCTTCCGCGCCGTTAATTTGAACGTACCTCGGTGGTAGCTGCACCTCCCTTCAGTTTTAATTCTCATTTCTTCGTTGCCAGGTTGCAGTTACGTCAGTCCAAACCTACCGCTGCAGTCGGTAGGTGGTGACGGGGCGAGTTATGGCAGCTGGTTGCATTCCCGAACGACCTTCGTTCTGCTGTTCTCGGTGATCAGTTGCCGAGCTCCGGCTTCACGATATCGCGGATGTCGTAGAGCTTGAGGCTCACCTCATCAAGCTTGCTGATGAACTCGTCCAACAGTCCATTGGTGACGTCGAAGTATCGATTTTTCTTGTCCAATCGACGGTGCAGTATTTGCTGGTTGGCCTCGTCTGTGATCGGGTCGGCATGCACGATGTCTGATCGCCTAGTGTTCAGCGCCTCGAACATGTCGGCGGCGACCCTGCCAATAGGCCCCACCGCCGACAGTGTTTTCCTGGCCTTTTTAAGGCTAGCGCGGAAACCGTCTAATATTTCGCCGCCGTTTTTTGCTTGAAGCTCCGTACGATCTACGCGCGGATCCATATGGTGGGCGACTTCGGCCATAAAGCTGCTCAGCGAAGCAAAGCCATACAGCGCGACGCCTAGTCGGTAGATGTATCCATCGTCAGCAGGCAGTGCGAGACGGGTGAGTCGTCTGATGTCGTGAGTGTTTAGCTCGGTTGTCATGGTCGTGATTGAGCTGCCTGATCAGGTACGGTAGAAGCCGGGTTCAGTGCTGCGAACCCAGACTGTGTTGTGCCGGCGGAAGACTTGAGTTATTTGAGCTTGCTGCGCAGCCAGCTCATCACATTGATCAAGATTCTCAGCTTGCGATAGAAGTTGTCCGCGTCGATCAGGAAACCCAGTCCCTTGCGAAGCTGCACTATCTCGCTCATCACAGCCTTGTGCGCATCGGTACCAGCCTGGCCTGCGGCAACTATCTCCTGCTCAACCTCGCACAACCGGCGGTGCCAGGCAATCTCGAGTGCGTGGCGCACGAAATGGCGGCGGTTGAATATTCGGTGCTTACCGAGCAAAAACAGGTAGGCCCCAAAGCCTGCCAGAAAAACCTGCAACGAGCTGATCTCAAGCCCTTGAGCGCTCAGGAACTGGGCGATCTGTGGCGTTTGCCAGCAGCCGACCGCGAACAGCACAGGCCAAAGGGCAATGGCGAGTAGCGCTTCGTTCGTATGTGGGAAACGTGTCAGTTGACTGGGGATAAAGCGGAGACGGGTCATAGTAACTCCTGTTGGAAGGCTGTCATGGCACGAGGGGCCAGGACTCACTCAAGCTTCCGGTTTTGCCGAGGCTCAATGCAACTCAAGTGGATGCGTTTGGTAGCTATCAGAAAGAAGAGTGGCGCACTCAACAGCTCGCTAGAGCGGCACTTCACCTTATGAGTCCAGCCCTCAGGCACCAGTGCCGGAGGTTTGCTCCAAAGTGCATCGGCCAGGGATTTCTAGAGCCCGTCATCTCGTAGATTTGCGTGCTCGATGAGCGCAGGCGGCCTCGGCAAAGCTGAAGTCAAGCATCGCTCCGTCGGCCAGCAGAATCGAAGCCCCACAGGAACAGTTGGTTGATAGCCCCTCACTCGGCAGATTGCAGCAAAAAACACCGGTGGGGCAAAAAGTGGGGCAAAATTCGGGGACGCCCAAAAATCACCGGACATAAAAAATCCAACCACCGCTAAGTGATTGGATTTTCTAGGGATTTTTGGTCGGGACGGAGTGATTCGAACACTCGACCCCTTGCACCCCATGCAAGTGCGCTACCGGGCTGCGCTACGCCCCGACGATGCTTCCGTATGACCGAAAGCGGAGAGAACTATACATTAAGCTTTTGAAATAAGGCAACTTTTTCTTCCGCCTTATTTACGTAGAACCTGCAAAACATCTTCAAGCTCAGCGATCATCTGCTTGATCAATTGACGGTACTGGGTAGTGTCGTCCTTGGCTTCATCACCAGAAAGTCGCTGACGCGCGCCACCGATGGTGAAACCCTGATCGTACAGAAGCGCCCGGATTTGCCGAATCATAAGCACATCCTGACGCTGGTAGTAGCGACGGTTACCCCGCCGCTTTACCGGGTTCAACTGCGGGAATTCCTGTTCCCAGTAACGTAGAACGTGAGGCTTGACCGCGCAGAGCTCACTCACTTCACCGATGGTGAAGTAACGCTTGCCGGGAATTGCCGGTAGTTCGTCGTTATGACTTGGTTCCAGCATAGGCCTCGACCCTGGCTTTCAATTTTTGCCCTGGACGAAAAGTGACCACACGGCGGGCCGTGATTGGAATCTCTTCCCCTGTTTTCGGGTTACGGCCGGGTCGCTGGCGCTTGTCGCGCAAGTCGAAGTTGCCGAACCCGGACAGCTTGACCTGTTCGTTCAGCTCAAGAGCCTGGCGGATCTCTTCAAAAAACAGCTCCACCAGCTCCTTGGCTTCCCGTTTGTTCAGGCCGAGCTCTTCATACAGACGTTCCGCCATTTCAGCTTTCGTCAGAGCCCCCATACGCTACTTCCTTAACGTGGCGTTGAACCTTTGTTCGAGGCAGGTGAGGATATTTTGCGTGGTAGTACTCACCTCATCGTCGTTAAGAGTGCGCGATGGATGTTGCCAGGTCAAGCCGACGGCAAGGCTTTTTCTAAGCGGATCAATGCCTTTACCGTGATAGACGTCAAATAGCTTGAGGTCTGTCAGCCATTCACCTGCAGTTTCTCGGATCGCCGCCAGCACAGCCTCAGCCGGTTGTTCGCGGTCGACCAGCAGCGCCAGGTCGCGGCGCACTTCAGGGAAGCGCGACAACTCGCTGAACGCCGGCATGCGACCGGCAGCAACTTCCGCAAGCACCAGTTCGAAGAGGAATACCGGCTGATCGAGACCCAATGTCTTGGCCAACTCAGGATGCAGAGCCCCTATGAAGCCAACCAGGCGCCCTTCCCGTTCGATGCGAGCAGTCTGCCCTGGATGCAGAGCCGGATGCTCGCCCGGCACGAAGCCGAAGGCATCGGCCGCGCCGGCATACCCCAGCAGCGCTTCGACGTCGGCCTTGAGGTCATAGAAGTCGATACTCTCGCGACTGTTGGCCCAGCCTTCAGGTAGACGGCTGCCGGTGATCACACCAGCGAGCATGGCTTCCTGCTGCAGGCCTTCCAGTTGCCCGACGAAACGCAGACCGCTCTCGAACAGGCGCACGCGCGATTGCTGACGGTTGAGGTTGTGCTGTAGCGCCCTGACCAGGCCGGGCCACAGCGAAGAACGCATGGCAGCCATGTCGGCGGATATCGGGTTGGCCAGTTGCAACGGCTCGACGCCCGGCGTGAACAGCTCGAACAGCTTGGGATCGATGAAGCTATAGGTGATTGCTTCCTGATAGCCACGAGCAACCAGCAGGCGGCGCAACGCAGGCAGCTCGGCACGCGCCTCAGCCTTGGTCTGCGGCGCGAGACGCGCTTGCGGGTAACGCACCGGCAAGCGGTTGTAGCCATACAGGCGGCCCAACTCTTCGATCAGATCAACTTCCAGGCTGATATCGAAACGATGACTCGGCACGCTGACCAGCCACTGACCGGTGCCCTGAGCGCTGACACCCAGCCCCAGCGCGGTGAGCAGACGCTCGACTTCAGCGCTGTCCATGTCCATGCCCAGCATCTGGCTGATACGCTCGGCGCGCAGGGTGATCGGCGCCACGCTCGGCAGATCGGCCTCGCTGCTGACTTCGATGACCGGACCGGCTTCACCGCCAACGATCTCCAGCAGCAGCGAAGTCGCGCGCTCCATTGCCTGACGCGCCAGTTGCGAATCCACACCACGCTCGAAGCGATGCGAGGAGTCGGTGTGCAGGCCATAGGAGCGAGCCTTGCCGGCAACAGCAATGTTGTCGAAGAAAGCGCTTTCCAGGAACAGGTCGCGGGTCTTGTCGCTCACGCCGCTGTGCTCACCACCCATCACGCCAGCGATGGCCAGAGCACGACCATGATCAGCGATCACCAGCGTATCGGCACGCAGGGTGACCTCCTGACCGTCGAGCAGCACCAGCTTTTCGCCCTCTTCAGCCATACGCACACGGATGCCGCCATTGATCTCGGCAAGATCGAACGCGTGCATTGGCTGGCCCAGCTCGAGCATCACATAGTTGGTGATGTCAACCGCCGCATCGATACTGCGGATATCGGAACGACGCAGGCGCTCGACCATCCATAGCGGGGTCGGACAGGACAGGTCAACGTTGCGTACAACGCGACCGAGGTAACGCGGGCAGGCCTTGGGCGCGTGCACCTCGACAGGGCGCACTTCGTCATGCACAGGCGCAACGACGTCGATAGCGACTGGCGAAACGGAAGCGCTGTACATGGCGCCGACTTCCCGAGCCAGGCCGGCCAGCGAGAGGCAGTCACCACGGTTAGGGGTAAGGCCGATCTCGATGCTGGCATCATCCAGACTCAGGTAGGTACGGATGTCCTGGCCTACCGGGGCGTCTACCGCCAGCTCCATCAGGCCGCTGTTGTCTTCGCTGATCTGCAGCTCGGAAGCCGAGCACAGCATGCCCTGGGATTCCACGCCGCGCAGCTTGGCCTTCTTGATCTTGAAGTCGCCCGGCAGTTCGGCACCGATCATGGCGAACGGAATCTTGATGCCGGCACGTGCATTCGGCGCGCCGCACACGACCTGAAAGGTCTCGGCGCCATTGCTCACCTGGCATACGCGCAATTTGTCGGCATCCGGATGCTGCTCGGCACTGAGAATCTCACCGACCACCACACCACTGAAAGCCCCGGCAACCGGCTGCACGGCATCGACCTCAAGGCCGACCATGGACAGGCGCGCGACCAGATCCTCGCGGGATACGTCGGGGTTTACCCAGCTGCGCAGCCACTGTTCACTGAATTTCATGTTGTCTGTTCTCCTTAAACGAATTCGATCACGAGGGGCGGTTGCTAGCGAAATTGCGCCAGGAACCGCAGGTCGTTATCGAAGAACAGGCGCAAGTCATTGACGCCATAACGCAGCATGGCAAGGCGCTCGACCCCCATACCGAAGGCGAAACCGGAGTATTTCTCCGGATCGATGCCACTCATGCGCAGCACGTTCGGATGCACCATGCCGCAGCCCATCACCTCCAGCCAGCCAGTCTGCTTGCACACGCGACAGCCCTTGCCGGAGCACATCACGCACTGCATATCGACTTCAGCCGAGGGCTCGGTGAAGGGGAAGAAGGATGGACGGAAACGCACACCAAGCGGTTTCTCGAAGAACACGCGAAGGAACTCTTCGATGGTGCCCTTGAGGTCAGCGAAACTGATGTCCTCATCGACCAACAGACCTTCGACCTGATGAAACATCGGTGAGTGGGTAATATCGGAGTCGCAACGATAGACACGACCAGGGCAGACGATGCGGATCGGCGGCTGTTGCGATTCCATGGTGCGCACCTGCACCGGCGAGGTGTGGGTGCGCAGCAACATGTTCGCATTGAAATAGAAGGTGTCATGCATCGCCCGCGCCGGGTG
The DNA here is from genome assembly GCF_034683865.1 of Pseudomonas sp. C11. Classification (NCBI taxonomy): domain Bacteria; kingdom Pseudomonadati; phylum Pseudomonadota; class Gammaproteobacteria; order Pseudomonadales; family Pseudomonadaceae; genus Pseudomonas; species Pseudomonas sp. C11. The sequence continues at coordinate 96,722 of NZ_JAWIIP010000013.1, read as the reverse complement.
GTGGCCGGGGATATTGAGCGCTTCGAAGTTGTGGTAGTCGTCTTCGACTTCAGGACCTTCGGCAACGCTGAAACCGATATGGGTGAAGAATTGTTCGACACGCTCGAGCGTGCGGGTCACCGGGTGCAGACCACCAGAGGTCTGGCCGCGTCCCGGCAGGGTCACATCGATACGCTCGGAAGCCAGCTTCTCGGCGAGCAAGGCTTGCTCAAGCACGGATTTGCGGGCGTTGAGGGCGTCTTGCACCTGATTCTTGGCGGCGTTGATCAACGCACCGGCTTGCGGACGCTCCTCAGCCGACAGCTTGCCCAGAGTCTGCATCAGGGCGGTCAGTTCGCCCTTCTTGCCGAGGTACTGAACCCGGAGCTGTTCCAGGGCATTGATATCTTCGCTTTGTTGCACGGCCTCGAGCGCTTGGGAGACCAATGCATCCAGATTTTCCATTTACAGACTCCAGATACGAAATAGGGGAAGAGCTGTTAAGGCTCTTCCCCTATCTTTGACGTTGCCACCGGGCGAACCCGGTGATTGTCGGGGGACTTAAGCCAGAACGGCCTTGGCCTTCTCGACAATCGCAGCAAACGCCGCTTTTTCGTTCACAGCCAGATCAGCCAGAACCTTACGGTCGATCTCGATCGAGGCCTTTTTCAGACCAGCGATCAGACGGCTGTAGGACAGGCCGTTGACGCGAGCGCCAGCGTTGATACGAGCGATCCACAGAGCGCGGAACTGACGCTTGCGCTGACGACGGTCACGGTAGGCATATTGGCCAGCCTTGATCACCGCCTGCTTGGCGACGCGGAACACGCGCGAACGTGCGCCGTAGTAGCCCTTGGCGAGCTTCAGAATTTTCTTGTGACGAGCACGGGCGATGACGCCACGCTTAACACGAGCCATGAGTATTAACCTCTAAGTATCTTGACCGATTAACGAACGCGCAGCATGCGCTCGACTTTTGCCTTGTCCGACGGATGCATCAGCTCGCTACCGCGCAGTTGACGCTTACGCTTGGTGGACATCTTGGTCAGGATGTGGCTCTTGAAAGCGTGCTTGTGCTTATAGCCCGAAGCAGTCTTCAGGAAGCGCTTTGCAGCACCGCTCTTGGTTTTCATTTTTGGCATGTTTAGTACTCCGCATTCATTAACAACTGATAACCATCAGGCCTGCCAGTGCCCGGGAGGTTATTTACGCTTCTTGGGAGCGATGACCATCATCAGCTGGCGTCCTTCCAGCTTAGGATGCTGTTCGACGGTGCCAAGCTCGATCAGGTCTTGTTCGACCCGCTTGAGCAGCTCCATACCCAGCTCCTGGTGAGCCATCTCACGACCGCGGAATCGAAGCGATACCTTGGCCTTGTCCCCATCTTCAAGGAAACGTATCAGGTTGCGTAGTTTTACCTGATAATCCCCTTCCTCCGTCCCTGGACGAAACTTGATCTCTTTGATCTGCTGCTGATGCTGATTCTTCTTGGCAATCGCAGCCTGCTTCTTCTTCTCGAACAGGTGCTTGCCGTAGTCCATGATGCGGCAAACTGGCGGTACTGCATCAGCTGAGATCTCTACCAGATCCAGCTTGGCTTCTTCAGCCACGCGCAATGCCTCATCGATCGAAACAATACCAATCTGCTCGCCATCGGCGCCAATCAGGCGCACTTCACGAGCGGTAATGTTCTCGTTGATAGGCGCCTTGGGGGCGGCCCGCTTGTCCTGTCTCATTTCACGCTTAATAGTTATTACTCCAAATCTTGGCGACCACGCCGGGAAACCGCTTGCTGCAACTGCTCAGCGAACTGCTCGATGGGCAGAGAGCCCAGATCGACGCCTTCGCGAGTACGGACAGCAACGGATCGAGTCTCGACTTCCCGATCTCCAATAACCAAGAGATAGGGAACCTTGAGCAAGGTATGCTCGCGGATTTTAAAGCCGATCTTCTCGTTTCTCAAGTCGGCCTTGGCACGGAATCCGCTTTGATTGAGAGTTTTCTCGACTTCACGGGCAAAATCGGCCTGTTTGTCGGTGATATTCATGATCACCGCCTGAGTCGGCGCGAGCCAGGCCGGGAAAGAACCAGCATAGTGTTCGATCAGCATGCCGATGAAGCGCTCGAAGGATCCGAGAATCGCACGGTGCAGCATGACCGGACGCTTGCGATTGTTGTCCTCGGCGATGTAGCTGGCCTCCAGCCGCTCCGGCAGGTTCGGGTCATACTGCAGCGTACCACACTGCCAGTTACGCCCCAGGCAATCCTTGAGAGTGAACTCGATCTTCGGCCCGTAGAACGCACCTTCGCCAGGCTGATATTCCCAAGCCAGACCGGATTCATTGAGCGCGTCGGCCAGCGCCCCTTCAGCGCGATCCCAAAGCTCCTCGGAGCCCACGCGCTTGGCAGGGCGAGTAGACAGCTTCATGGAGACATCAGTGAAGCCGAAGTCACGATAAACCTGCAGCGTCAGCTTGATGAAGTCTGCCGCCTCCTTCTTTACCTGCTCTTCGGTACAGAAGATGTGCGCATCATCCTGCACGAAGCCGCGCACACGCATGATGCCGTGCAACGCACCGGACGGCTCGTTACGGTGGCAGGCACCGAACTCGGCCAGACGCAGCGGCAGATCACGATAGGACTTCAGCCCCTGATTGAAGATCTGCACATGGCACGGGCAGTTCATCGGCTTGACGGCGTAGTCGCGGTTTTCCGAGGCAGTGGTGAACATGTTCTCGGCGTAGTTGGACCAGTGCCCCGAGCGCTCCCAGAGGATGCGGTCGACGACCTGCGGCGTACGCACTTCGACATAACCGTGCTCGCGCTGCACCTGGCGCATGTACTGCTCTAGCACCTGGTAGACAGTCCAACCGTTCGGATGCCAGAACACCATGCCCGGTGCCTCTTCCTGCAGATGGAACAGGTCGAGCTGCTTACCGATGCGGCGGTGATCGCGCTTTTCAGCCTCTTCGATGCGCTGAATGTAAGCAGCCAGCTGCTTCTTGTCGGCCCAGGCCGTGCCATAGATGCGCTGCAACTGCTCATTTTTCGAATCGCCGCGCCAGTAGGCGCCGGAAATACGAGTCAGTTTGAATGCCTTGAGGAAGCGAGTATTGGGCACGTGCGGGCCACGGCACATGTCCACGTATTCTTCGTGGTAGTACAGCCCCATGGCCTGCGCATCCGGCATGTCATCGATCAGGCGCAACTTGTACTCTTCACCGCGCGCTTTGAAGACCTCGATGACCTCGGCACGCGGCGTCATTTTCTTGATGACGTCGTAGTCCTTGTCGATCAGCTCTTTCATGCGCTGTTCGATGGCCGCCATGTCCTCAGGCGTGAAAGGACGACCGATGGCGATATCGTAATAGAAGCCTTCTTCGATGACCGGGCCGATCACCATCTTGGCATCCGGATAGAGCTGCTTGACCGCATGCCCAACCAAGTGCGCACAGGAGTGGCGAATGATTTCCAGCCCCTCTTCGTCCTTCGGCGTAATGATCTGCAGGGTGGCGTCGTGATCGATCACATCGCAGGCATCCACCTGCTTGCCGTCGACCTTGCCGGCCAGCGTGGCCTTGGCCAGGCCCGCACCAATGGATTGAGCGACCTCCAGCACGGATACCGGATGATCGAACGAACGCTGACTACCGTCGGGAAGAGTAATGATGGGCATGGCGCCTCCTCTCCTAGTGGTGACCCCTACCAAAGGTCACGTGGGTTGGGATGAGCCAGGAAGCGATTCGGCGGCGTATCTGCCTAACGATGGCAGGAGCCCTGCTAGGGGCCAACCAGAACCGAACCAAGTCACTGGAAGTAAGGTTGCGGATGCTTCCAGAAAGCCCCGCCCTCTGACAAGACATCCATACGAATATCAGGCAATTTCCTGCAACAGCGCCCGAAAAAACCAAAGCCACTAAATCGCAGGAACAAAAAAGGGTCGCCTGAGCGACCCTTTTTATCGATTTGGTAGGCACAATTGGACTCGAACCAACGACCCCCACCATGTCAAGGTGGTGCTCTAACCAACTGAGCTATGTGCCTTCGATGGGTGCGCATTCTACGCAAATCTTTTTGGACGTCAACAAGTTTTTCGCTAACTCACTGAAATAGTCCAATTTTTTATCTTGAGACCTTCGTTGAATATTTTGCACGTCCACTAGCCGGCCATTTTCAAGTCGGGTAGCATCAGGCCATTCGTAAAAAATAAAGAACAGAGGTTCAAAATGGCGCACACGGCATACCCTCAGTCCTACTACGCCGCATCGGCCAATCAGGCTCCACAGCGCCCCGCCCTGCAAGGCGAGGTCGAAACTGACATCTGCGTTATCGGTGCTGGCTATACCGGCCTGTCCACCGCGCTCTTCCTGCTGGAGAACGGCTTCAAGGTCACGGTACTCGAAGCAGCCAAGGTCGGCTTCGGTGCGTCAGGGCGCAACGGCGGCCAGATCGTCAACAGCTACAGCCGCGACATCGACGTGATCGAACGCAGCGTCGGCCCCAAGCAGGCGCAACTGCTCGGACAGATGGCCTTCGAAGGTGGTCGTATCATCCGCGAGCGCATCGCCAAGTACGACATCCAGTGCGACCTTAAGGACGGTGGCGTATTTGCAGCCCTCACTGCCAAGCAGATGGGTCACCTGGAAGCACAGAAGAAACTGTGGGAGCGCTACGGCCATACCCAACTGGAGCTGATGGATGCAGCACGTATCCGTGAGGTAGTCGCTACCGATAACTACATCGGCGGCATGCTGGACATGAGCGGCGGTCACATCCATCCGCTCAATCTGGCGCTGGGCGAGGCCGCTGCCGTCGAATCGCTGGGCGGCGTGATCCATGAACAGTGCCCGGCAATTCGTATCGAGCGCGGCGCCAACCCGGTCGTGCATACGCCACAAGGCCGAGTGAAGGCCAAGTTCGTGGTGGTGGCGGGCAATGCCTATCTGGGCAATCTGGTGCCGGAGCTGGCCGCCAAGTCCATGCCCTGCGGCACTCAGGTAATCACCACCGAGCCGCTGAGCGATGAAGTGGCTGCCAGCCTGCTGCCGCAGGATTACTGCGTCGAAGACTGCAACTACCTGCTCGACTACTACCGCCTGACCGGCGACAAACGCCTGATCTATGGCGGCGGCGTGGTCTACGGTGCGCGCGATCCAGCCAATATCGAGGCGATCATCCGGCCGAAAATGCTCAAGACCTTCCCGCAGTTGAAGGACGTGAAGATCGATTTCGCCTGGACCGGCAACTTCCTGCTGACCCTGTCGCGCCTGCCGCAGGTTGGCCGTATCGGCGACAACATCTACTACTCCCAGGGCTGCAGCGGCCACGGCGTGACCTATACGCACCTGGCCGGCAAGGTGCTGGCCGAAGCGCTACGTGGCCAGGCGGAACGTTTCGATGCCTTCGCCGAACTGCCGCACTACCCCTTCCCTGGAGGCCAGCTGTTGCGCGTGCCCTTCACAGCCATGGGCGCCTGGTATTACAGCCTGCGTGACAAGCTCGGGGTCTGAGCAAGGATTTCGATACGAAAACGGCGCCCTCTGGCGCCGTTTTCATTTGCATCATGGACAGCTCGGCAACACCCGACACTGCCCTGCCCCAGGCGTCGATTTCAGTGGCGCAGCAAAACGTTCATCGCCAGGCGCCAGCTTGCGCGCACAGGCTTGCGCCGTCACTGCTTCGCTCGCACAGCCCTGCTCTGCGAGCACCTGAGAGAGGTTGAACCAACCAGCGGCGAAGCTCGGTTCACGCTGCAGGCTTTCACGCAGCGCCTGCTCAGCGCCCTTGTGGTCACCATCGGCATAACGGCTGTTGCTCAGGGCAAACCAGGGCAGCGATGCCTTCGGCCAGGCCTCAGTCGCGGTGCGATAGGCACGACGTGCGGCAGCGGCCTGGCCTGTCTGCTCAAGATCGCTGGCCGCCTTCATCCAGGTGCTCATGTCGGCCTTGGCGGGCAGACGATCCGGTGGCAGCGTCACGACGGCCCAGCGACCACCGCGAGCCCAGGTTCGGTCAAAGGTGTTGAAACTGGTTTCCAGACGGCGCGTCGTGCCAGAACGCAGCATGAGTTCGCGCTCGCGGCGGTCATAGCCCACCACCACTGCAAAATGCCACTGCGGATACCAGTCGAAAGCCAGGTTCTGCAGCACCAGAACCGGGTTTCCCGCCGCCACTTCGGCCAGAACGGCGTCCAGCTTGGGCTCGAGCGGATAGACCAGCATTTCATGGCTACGCGCGGCGGCGACCATCTCGACCTGCAGACTGCCCTCGCGACCGGGGATATAGACCTTATCCTTGAGCAGCCCCGGCGAGGTCATCACGCCACGCTGGTTGAGCATCGTGGACAAGGCCGCCGGCCCGCACTGGTAGGCGTCCTGAGCGTAGAAGGGAACGTCGCTCAATTCGACCCGCTCAGGCAGGCTCGCGCCCTCCGGTGACAACACCGGAGAGCGGGCACAGGCAGCGAGTAGAGCGATGGATGTGATGCAGCAGAGGCGAATCAGCGATTGATACATTTGACGAAACTGAAGATGTTGGTGGCGCACAGCATATCAGTGATGATGAAGATCACCAGAAACAACACGATGATGCCCACCACACCTGCACCGGCAGGTGCCTGATCGAGCTGTTGGTTGAACTGCGCCAGTTCGGCCGGCGTCAGGCTGGCAATACGCGATTCGACCTGATCGCGATCCACGCCCATGGCGACCAGTTTGTCCTTAACCTGTTGGTCATCAAGCATGGCCATCAGTTGTTTCTGATCCACCTGATGCTGTTGCTCGGCGATGATTTCCGGCGTACCGATCATGGCCGCATTCGCAGCCGGAATCTGCGCCACCAACAGCAGGTGAAACAATGCCGTGACAGCGGCCAGACGACGCATGGCAGGACGCATGAGAGTTGTCATTGTGGTTATCTCCTGGGGTCATGAGGTAGCCAATAGACATCGTCATAACGCAGCAGGTTCAGCAGACGCCACAACCATTCAGCCATCCTGCAACAGTTGGCTGATCACGGCTCGCAACTTGCCTGGCTTGACCGGCTTGTTCAGCAGCGGAACGCCGAGGGCATTGAGATCGTGCCGGCAGGCATCGCTGCGATCAGCGCTGATGACCACAGCCGGAATGTCGCAACCGAAGTGTGCGCGCAAGGCCCGGATCACATCACAGCCCAAGACGCCCTCGTCCAGGTGGTAATCGGCCAGGATCAGCTCCGGCGTGCGATCGCCAAGCACCTCCAGGGCCGCCTGCTGATCCGTCGCCGTGCTTACCTCGCAGCCCCACTGCCCCAGCAGCGCCTGCATGCTGTGCAGGATCGCCGTCTCGTTATCGATTACCAGCAGACGCCGGCCGGGTAACGGGTCGCCAAGCGCCGGCCGGTTGATCGCCGGCAGGACTGGCGGCACCGGCTCCATCTCGGCCAGAGGCACGCGGATGCCGAACAGCGAGCCGCGACCTGGTTGCGAACGCACCTGCACCGCATAGCCGAGCATGCGGGCGATGCGCTCGACGATAGCCAGCCCCAGCCCGACGCCCTTGCGCTCGGCAGCACGGCCGACGTCCAGCTGGTTGAATTCGAGGAAGATCCGGTCCATCTGCTGCTCGAGAATGCCTCGCCCGGTATCCCAGACCTGGATATCGAGGAATGCACCGCGACGACGCGCACCGAGCAGCACGCCGCCGCGCTCGGTGTAGCGACAGGCATTGCTCAGGAAGTTGCGCAGGATGCGCGTGAGCAGACGAAAATCGGTACGCACCGCACAGGGGCGAATACGGGCGCGCAATTGCAAGCCACTGGCTGCAGCCACGCCATCGAACTCCGAAGCCAGCGGCGCGAGAAGCTCTTCCAACCGATAGACATCGATATCGGGCTTGATCGCGGCCTGATCCAGCTTGGAAATGTCCAGCAGGTCGGTCAGCAGATCCTCGGCCCCTTCCAGCGCCAGGTGGCTGCGTTCGACCAGATTGTGCTCGGCACTGGGCAGCTCGCGCTCACGCAAGGTGGATATCAGCAGGCGCGCGGCATTCAGTGGCTGCAACAAGTCGTGGCTGGCGGCTGCCAGGTATTTGTCCTTGCTGCGGTTGGCCGCCTCGGCCGCGTCGCGCGCTTCGCGCAGGGCCAGCTCGATACGCTCGCGCTCCTCGATCTGCCGCTGCAGGTTTCGGTTGGATTCCAGCAGCTCGAAGGTGCGCGCCGCCACGCGACGCTCCAATTCGTCATTGAGCTGTTGCAGGCGCTGCTGGTTCTGCTTGCGCTCGGTGATATCGGCGACGAAGCCTTCGAACACCCCATCGCCCCCTGGCTTGAGCAGCAGGTTCATGAGCACATCGAGAGTGCTGCCGTCCCTGCGGCGCAGGCAGGTCTCGTAACCCAGCAGTGCACCACCCTCGTCGAGGCGCTGGCGAATCAGCAACAGTTCCTCGAAGCCGCCGACGAACAAGTGCCGCCCCAAATCACCCAGCGACCACAGCACCTGCTGTGGATCGTCGTAGCCAAGCATGCGCGCCATAGCCGGGTTGGCCGCCAGCACACCTTGCTGCAGGCTGGCCTGGAAGATGCCATGTACAGCATGCTCGAACAGCCATTTGTAGCGGTTACGCTCGGTTTCCAGCTCTTCCAGGCGCGCCAGCAGCTCCGGGTAATGACTCTTGCGCGCAGACTGACTGCTCAGCCCAAGCAGCCCGGCCAGCGCGTCGTCAGAGCGCCTCGCCATAGACCACCTCGACATCGCGCTGGGTCGACTCGCGCGGGTTGGTGAGGATGCACGGATCGTCCATGGCATGGCTGGACAGGAACGGAATGTCCGAGGTGCTGACCCCATGCAGGCCAAGCGTCTCGCGGAAGCCCATGGCGTGCTTGAAAGCGATCAGGTGCTCGACCAGACGCTGGCGAATCTGTGCGTGGTTGAGCCCGCGACAATCGATGCCGAGGGTCTCGGCAATGACCTTGAAGCGCTCCGGCGCGGCGCTGTAGTTGAACGCCACCACATGCTCGACCAGCACCGCGTTGCACAGGCCATGGGGCAGATCGAGAAAGCCACCGAGGCTGTGACTCATGGCATGCACTGCGCCGAGGATCGCGTTGGAAAAAGCCAGGCCGGCCTGCATGCTGCCAAGCATGATCTTCTCGCGCAGGGCGATATCGCCCGGGTTGGCGATCATCTGCACCAGGTTGCCGTTGATCAGGCGCATGGCTTCCAGCGCGTGCGGGTCGGTCAGCGGGCCGTGGCCGGTGGAAACGAACGCCTCGATGGCGTGCACCATAGCGTCGATGCCGGTACAGGCCGAGAGGAACGGATCCATGCTCAGGGTGGTTTCTGGATCAATCAGCGACACGTCCGGCACCACCGCCTTGCTGACGATGGAAAACTTCATCCGCTCCTGCTGATTGGAGATGATCACGAACTGCGACACATCGGCCGACGTGCCGGCGGTGGTCGGGATCAGGATCAGCGGCGGGCTGGGCACACGAATGGTGTCCACGCCTTCGAACTCGAGAATGCTGCGGCCATGGGCAACCACGATGCCGATGCCCTTGGCGCAGTCCATCGGGCTGCCGCCACCGACCGCGACGATGACGTTGCAGCCCTCGCTGCGATACAGCTCAGCGCCCTCCATCACCTCTTCCACGCGCGGATTGGGCGACACCTTGGTGTACAGGCAGTAGGCGATACCCTGGGCCTGCAGGCTGGCCTCGACATCACCGGCCCAGCCAGCGGCGACCACACCGGGATCGGAGACGATCAGCACCTTGCGTGCGCCGAAGGTCTTGGCGTAGTTGCCGACGTTATGCCGGGAACCGGCGCCGAAGATGATCTCGGGGGAAACGAACTTTCGCAGCTGATTCAATTCGTGGCTCATGCAACGGCCTGAAATTTCTTGTTATGGAGTGGCGATCAGCCTACTGCATTGCCCGGTTTATGCAATGCGACCTGCGTTCAGCCCAGACGCTGATAGAAGGCATGCTCGGCGCGCAGGGCTTCGGCCAGATTGGCGGCCTGACGGAAACCATGGCGTTCTTCGGCGAACAGGTGATATTCGACCGGCAAACTGCGTTGGCGTAACGCCTCGACCATGCTTTCGGTCTGGCTCGGCACCACCACGGCATCCAGCGCGCCCTGAAAGAAAATCACCGGCGCCCTGATCCGCTCGGCCTGCAACAGGGGCGTGCGATCCCGGTAGCGCTGGGCGTCCTGCTCGGGATCGCCGATCAGCCAGTCGAGATAATAGGCCTCAAACTTGTGCGTCAGCCGGCGCAGCGCCTGCGGGTCGCTGACGCCGTAAAGACTGGCGCCACCGCGCAGCTGCGGCAGTTCGACCAGCGCTCGCAGTGCGCTGAAGCCGCCGGCGCTGCCGCCACGCACGAACACGCGCAGCGGATCGATTCGCCCCCTCGCGGCCAGCGCCTCGATAGCGGCGCGAATGTCTTCGACTTCCAGTTCGCCCCATTGCCCAGCCAGACGCAGGCGATAAGCCCGCCCATAACCGCTGCTGCCCCGGTAGTTGAGATCGAGCACCGCGTAACCGCGCAACGTCCAGAAGGCGATACGCGGGTCGAACACCGGATAGCTGGCCGAAGTCGGCCCGCCGTGCAGGAAGATCACCAGCGCTGGACGCTCTCCGGTTGCCACGGGCGAGTAGAAAAAACCATGGCTGCGCTCATCAGCCACCGCGCAACTGAACGGCTGAGGACGTGAGAGCTGTTCTTCAGCCAACGGCTGCGCTCCACCTGCCAGTAGCCGCAGCGCGCCATCGCGGCGGCGAATGGCAAGCACAGCCGGCAGGCGATCCGGGGCGCCAGCGATGCAGTAGAAGTGCTCAGCATCGGCGGCCAGGGACCGGAAACGCGTAAAGCCCTCCGCCAATCGCTGCTCCGTGCTGGCAGCGCGATGCCTGACCAGCACGCCGCCTCCCTGCTCGAAACGGGTCAGCAGCAGTTCGTCGTTTTCCAGCGGCAGATAGGTTCGTCCGCCCAGTTGCCATGGCGCGGGCGCGTGATCGAACGGCGCGGCGTCCAGCCGCATATCCGTATCGACGCATCTTGGCTGCCACCAACCGGCCTGATCGCTCAATACCCAAAGCCGCCCTTGCGCATCGAAACGAGGCTGCTGTAGAGACTGGTCGCCGCCCTGCCCGGCCATCACACGCGCGCGCTCGCCGGACTCGCGCAGGCAAAGGCGTGTAGCGACCCAGGGTTGGTGAGGGCGATCCCATTCAATCCAGGCCAGGCGCTGGCCATTTGGATCAGCCACCGGTGCTGCATAGAAATCGGCTCCCTCGACCAGGATCTCGCGCTTGCCGCTCAGGCCGATACGCACCAGGCGATGCACCACGGCACCACCCTCATGGCTTTCCTCCACGGCCAGCAATGCCTGCCAGGCGGGCACGAAAGAGAGGTCGCCGTAGCGGCAGTGAGAATGACTGGTGATCAGGTAGGGTGCGCCGTGTGCACCGCCGTCCAAGCCGATATCGATGCGATAGACCTGCTGATCTCGCTCGTTGACGAAAGCAACGCCCTGCTGCGTGGCACAGCAAGCGCCGCCACCGTACTCATAAACACGGCTGCGCACGGAAAACCCTGGCGGAATCAGTTCGCACACGATGCCGTCGCGACAGAAGAACAAGCCGCAACGTGCTAGCTGCGGGTCGAACGCCACCCACAGCACGCCACCATGAGCCGCATGCAGCTCGGCGAAGTCGGCGCTGGCGGCCGCGGCCTGTTCGGCGCTCCAGATCGAATCGGGATCGGTCACACCTTGCATATGATCCGCGAGGCCTTGTCGTTGCGGTACTGCAACGCCTCCAGCCCCAGCGGCGCCTCATCGGCCTGCTGGCGTGCCGCGAGAATCACACCATGGTGAGCCGACTTGCTGCACACCGGGTCGGCATTGCTGGCATCACCAGTGAGCATGAAGGCCTGGCAGCGACAGCCGCCGAAATCCTTGTCCTTCTCGTCGCACGAGCGACACGGCTCGGGCATCCAGTCGTCGCCGCGAAAGCGGTTGAAGCCGAACGACTCGCGCCAGATGTGCGAGAGGCTGTGCTCACGCACATTGGGAAACTGCACCGGCAACTGCCGCGCGCTGTGGCAGGGTAGCGCCGTGCCGTCCGGGGTGATGTCGAGGAACAGGTTGCCCCAGCCGTTCATGCAGGCCTTGGGGCGCTCCTCGTAGTAATCCGGGGTGACGAAGATCAGCTTGCACGGATGGTTCTCGGCCGCCAGCTTGTCGCGCCACTGATTAGTGATGCGCTCGGCGCGCTCCAGTTGCGCGCGGGTCGGCAGCAAGCCGGCGCGGTTGAGTTCCGCCCAACCGTAGAACTGGCAGGTGGCAAGCTCGACGAAATCCGCCTCCAGCTCGAGGCACAGCTCGATGATGCGCTCGATATTGTCGATGTTGTGCCGATGGGTGACGAAGTTGAGCACCATCGGATAGCCGTGCGCCTTGACCGCGCGGGCCATGGCCAGCTTCTGCGCGAAGGCCTTCTTCGAGCCGGCCAGCAGGTTGTTCACCTCCTCGTCGGCGGCCTGAAAGCTGATCTGGATGTGATCGAGCCCCGCGTCGGCGAACTCGGCAATACGCGCTTCGGTCAGGCCGATGCCGGAGGTGATCAGGTTGGTGTAATAGCCCAGGCCGCGCGCCGCTGCGATCAGCTCGGCGAGATCCTGGCGTACCAGCGGCTCGCCACCGGAGAAGCCCAACTGCGCCGCACCCAGTTCACGCGCCTGGCGGAAGACCTCGATCCATTCGGCGGTCGACAACTCGTCGCCCTGCCTGGCGAAATCCAGCGGGTTGGAACAGTACGGGCATTGCAGCGGGCAGCGGTAGGTCAGCTCGGCCAACAACCAGAGGGGCGGGCCAACCTGCACACCCGGCTTAGCGAAGCTCGATCCAGAACTGTGCATGTGCCACCTCGATAAAGGCCAGGATGTCCTCGTCGATGCCCGGCACATCAGGGAAGCGCTGGTGCAGATTACCGATGATCTCGGCCACCGAACGCTTGCCATCGACCTGCTGGAGAATCTCGCCGGCGCTGTCATTGAGCTTGATCATGCCCTCCGGGTAGAGCAGCACATGGCCCCCCTGCGCTGGCTCGAACTGCAGGCGAAAGCCACGACGAATCATCGGCACGCTACTGGCATTGGGAGTGGTCATGTGGGGCGCTCCATTCGATCCCTTCATAGGTCGATCCCTCGATGCCAAACGCGCTGGTCGGTCACCGTGTGATACGGCGGACGCTGCAGTTCATAGGCCATGCTCATGGCATCGAGCATGCTCCACAGCACGTCCAGCTTGAACTGCAGGATCTGCAACATGCGCTCCTGCGCTTCGCGGGTGCGGTAGTGCTCGAGGGTGATGCGCAGGCCATGTTCGACATCGCGGCGCGCCTCTTTCAGGCGCTTGCGGAAGTAGTCGTAGCCGGTGGCGTCGATCCATGGGTAGTGCTGCGGCCAGGCATCCAGACGCGACTGGTGGATCTGCGGGGCGAACAGCTCGGTCAGCGAACTACTGGCCGCTTCCTGCCAGCTCGCACGGCGAGCGAAGTTGACGTAGGCATCCACGGCGAAACGCACGCCGGGCAGCACCAGCTCCTGCGACAGCACCTGTTCACGGTCGAGACCGACCGATTCGGCCAGGCGCAGCCAGGCCTCGATACCGCCCTCCTCGCCGGGCGCGCCATCGTGGTCGAGGATGCGCTGGATCCACTCGCGACGCGTTTCGCGATCCGGGCAGTTGGCGAGGATCGCCGCATCCTTGAGTGGAATGTTGACCTGGTAGTAGAAGCGGTTGGCCACCCAGCCCTGAATCTGTTCGCGGGTGGCGCGACCTTCGTACATGGCGCGATGGAACGGGTGATGAATATGGTACAGCGCGCCCTTGGCGCGCAGCGCCTGCTCGAATTCGGCAGGTGTCATGGCAGCTTGGCTCATCGGGATTCCCCAGGGCGCAGCGCACCCTACAAATGGATGCTCATGCCATCGAACGCGACCTCGATTCCACGGGCGTCCAGTTCGGTACGCTCAGGCGAATCCAGGTCGAGAATCGGGTTGGTGTTGTTGATATGGATGAGGATCTTGCGTGTCGACGGCAGGCCGTCGAGCACCTCGATCATGCCGCCAGGGCCGCTCTGGCACAGGTGGCCCATCTCGCTGCCGAGCTTGTCGCCGACCTCGCACACGCGCATTTCGTCGTCGCGCCACAGCGTGCCATCCACCAGCAGGCAATCGGCGCGGCGCATCCAGCCCAGCAGGTGTTCGTCCACCTGGCCCAGGCCAGGTGCGTAGAACAGGCTGCGGCCGCTGCGGCTGTCTTCGATGAACAGACCGATATTGTCGCCGGGATGAGGATTGCCCCGATGCGGCGAATACGGCGGCGCACTGCTGCGCAGAGCGATGGCGGTGATGCTCAGCGCCGGACAGGCGGGAATGCTGAAAGGTTTGGCGTCCAGCTCGATCAACCGGTGCTGCAAGCCTCCGTTCCAGTGGCTGAGCATGTTGAACAACGGAAAACCGCTGGTCAGATCCTGGTGCACCATCTCGGTACACCAGACTTCATGAGGGCAGCCCTCGCGCAGGGTCAGCAGCCCGGTGCAGTGATCGATCTGGCTATCGAGCAGGACGATGCCGGCGATGGCCGTGTCGCGCAGCTTGCGCGCCGGCTGCAGCGCCGGAAAGGCTTCGATCTGCGCACGGATATCCGGCGAGGCATTGCACAGAATCCATTGCTCGCCGTCGTCAGAGATGGCGATGGACGATTGCGTGCGCGGCTGCGCACGCAGGGTACCGGCCCGCACGCCACGGCAGTTGCGGCAGTTGCAGTTCCACTGGGGAAAGCCGCCACCGGCGGCGGAGCCAAGAATCTGGATATGCATGGAAGTCACCAGCGGGATGCCCCGGACGAGCCGGGGCCAGGCGCGATCAGCGGTTGGCGAAATACATCGTCACTTCGAAGCCAATGCGCAGATCGGTGTAGGCGGGTTTAGTCCACATGATGCGGTCCTCTTGTTATGGCACCGGGGCATTCCGGCACCCTCATTAAGCCCCCGCCAGGCAAGAGGCCAAATGGTACTTTGGGATGAATCGGCACTGGCATTGGTAGGTGCGTCCATTTAGTAGGAATGGATCGCGCCATGAAGGTTCCGGCGATCGCCCGGTCTGAAACATGCGCCCATAAAAAACGCGGCCGAAGCCGCGTTGCGATAAGGGTCTGCTGCCGATCTGGGGCATCGCCAGGGTGACAGGCCACACGCTGGAGCGAACGTGCGGCCTCTTGGGTCTGCGACTTAGAAGAAACCCAGCGGATTGATGTCGTAGCTGACCAGCAGGTTCTTGGTCTGCTGGTAGTGGTCGAGCATCATCTTGTGGGTTTCGCGCCCGACCCCGGACTTCTTGTAGCCGCCGAAGGCAGCGTGCGCCGGGTACAGGTGGTAGCAGTTGGTCCACACACGACCGGCCTTGATCGCGCGGCCCATGCGGTAGGCGACGTTCATGTCGCGACTCCACACGCCGGCGCCGAGGCCGAACTCGGTGTCGTTGGCGATCGCCAGGGCTTCGGCTTCGTCCTTGAAGGTGGTGACGCCGATGACCGGGCCGAAGATTTCCTCCTGGAACACGCGCATCTTGTTGGTACCCTTGAGCAGGGTCGGCTGGATGTAGTAACCGCTGGCCAGGTCGCCTTCGAGTTTCTCTACGCCACCGCCGGTGAGCACCTGGGCGCCTTCCTGCTGAGCGATCTCGAGGTAGCTGAGGATCTTGTCGAACTGCTGCTGCGAAGCCTGGGCGCCGACCATGGTGTCGGTGTCCAGCGGGTCGCCACGCTTGATCTGCTTGATCTTCTTCATCACCTCGACCATGAAGGCGTCGTAGATCGACTCCTGCACCAGTGCGCGCGACGGGCAGGTGCACACCTCGCCCTGGTTGAAGAAGCCCAGCACCAGACCTTCTGCGGCTTTCTCGATGAAGGCCGGCTCGGCGTTCATGATGTCGGCGAAAAAGATGTTCGGCGATTTGCCGCCCAGCTCGACGGTGCTCGGGATGATGTTTTCGGCGGCGCATTTCATGATGTGCGAACCGACCGGGGTGGAGCCGGTGAAGGCGATCTTGGCGATGCGCTTGCTGGTGGCCAGCGCTTCACCGGCTTCGCGGCCAAAGCCCTGGACGATGTTGAGCACGCCCGGCGGCAGCAGGTCGCCGATGATTTCCACCAGCAAGGTGATCGACAGCGGGGTCTGCTCGGCCGGTTTGAGCACGATGGCGTTGCCGGCGGCCAGGGCCGGGGCAAGTTTCCAGGCGGCCATCAGCAGCGGGAAGTTCCACGGGATGATCTGCCCGACTACGCCCAGCGGCTCGTGGAAGTGATAGGCCACGGTGCCGTCGTTGATCTCGGCGGTGCTGCCCTCCTGGGCGCGGATGCAGCCGGCGAAGTAGCGGAAGTGGTCGGCCGCCAGCGGCACGTCGGCGTTGAGGGTTTCACGCACGGCCTTGCCGTTGTCCCAGGTTTCGGCCACGGCCAGCAGTTCGAGATTGGCTTCGATGCGGTCGGCGATTTTCAGCAGGATGTGCGAACGCTCCTGCACGCTGGTACGGCCCCAGGCGTCGGCGGCGGCATGCGCAGCGTCCAGCGCCTTGTCGACGTCGGCGGCGTTGGAGCGGGGGAATTCACCGATAACCGAAGCGTCGACCGGGCTGGTGTTGGTGAAGTATTGGCCGCTGAGCGGGGCGACGAACTCGCCGCCGATGTAGTTGCCGTAGCGCGGCTTGAGGGTCACGACGGAGCCTGGGGTACCGGGTTTCGCGTAAATCATGATGCGTCCTCTCTTTTTTGTCGGAGCCTGCCCCCATTCGGTGGAAGCAGGTCATGGTTCGATCTTAGAAAGCCCCCTACGCCCTCGGTATGCACCCATGGCACAGATCGTCTCGTCATTTGGTAGTAGAGCCGGTCTGGCACGGACGTTTGGCAGCGAGGTACGAGGCAATGGAAGCTAAAGGCTAGACCGGCTCGTTCGGTCTTGCGTTCCCCGCCGAGAAAAAACGTCAGCGACCGTTCAGGGTCGTGAATCGCCGATGGCCGGACAAAGCCCGGCCATGGTTTTTGCGTGTTCAGGAAATCTGCCGCTGTCGCGGATCACCCCCTCCGCAAAGAGGGTTTTAGCGGCCGCGTTCGGCGAGGGGAGAAAACGCAATCAGCCCCTCGCCCGTTACCGGGAGAGGGGCTGCCAGTTACCTGAACGCTCAGTGCTTGGCTACCAGTTCCTTCGGCAGCTTGAAGGTCCACAGCATGCCGCCCTGATTCAGGTTCTTGATGCGCTTGGCCACTTCGCCGCCCCACAGCGGCACCGCACCACCCCAACCGGACAGCACCGAGACGTACTGCTCGCCGTCCATTTCCCAGGTCACGGGCGAGCCGATCACCCCGGAGCCGGTCTGGAATTCCCAGACCTTCTCACCAGTCTTGGCGTTGAAGGCACGCAGGTAGCCCTCCGGGTTGCCGGTGAACACCAGGTTACCCTTGGTGGTCAGCACGCCGCCCCACAGCGGCGCATAGTTGGTCTGGCGCCAGACCTCCTTGCCGGTCTTCGGGTCGATGGCGCGCAGCACACCGATGTAGTCCTCATTGAGCGGTTTGATGGTGAAGCCGGCACCGAGGTACGCCGCGCCCTTCTTGTAGGCGATGTCTTCGTTCCAGATGTCCATGCCCCACTCGTTGGACGGTACGTAGAACAGGCCGGTGTCCTGGCTGTAGGCCATGGGCATCCAGTTCTTCGCACCGAGGAAGGCCGGTGCGGAGAACACGCTCGTGCCCTTCTCCTTCGCGCTCGGCGAGCCCGGACGGTTGCTGTCGTCGTAGATTGGCCGGCCGTTCTTGTCCAGGCCCTTGGCCCAGGTGATCTTGTCGACGAAGGGGAAGCCACGGATGAACTTGCCGTTGGTACGGTCGAGCACGTAGAAGAAGCCGTTACGGTCTGCGGTCGCGGCTGCCTTCACGGTCTTGCCGTCGTCCTGGTAGTCGAAGGAGATCAGTTCGTTGACGCCGTCGAAGTCCCAGCCATCGTGCGGCGTGGTCTGGAAGTGCCACTTGATGCTGCCGTCGTCCGGGTTGAGCGCCAGGCGCGAGGACGAATAGAGGTTGTCGCCCGGGCGCAGGTGCGAGTTCCACGGCGCCGGGTTGCCGGTACCGAAGAACAGCAAGTTGGTGTCGGCGTCATAGTAACCACCAAGCCAGGGCGCTGCGCCGCCGGTCTTCCACAGGTCGCCCGGCCAGGTCTTGCCGGCCTGGCCACCGCTGATGCCGTTCTCCACCGGCTTGCCGTCCTTGTAGACGTAGCCCATGTGACCTTCAACGGTCGGGCGAGTCCACAGCAGGTCGCCGTTTTTCGGGTCATAGGCCTCGATCTTGCCGACCACACCGAATTCACCACCGGACACGCCGGTAATCAGCTTGCCATTGACCACCAGCGGCGCCGCGGTGATGGAGTAACCGGCCTTGTGATCGGCCACGCGCTTGCTCCAGACCACCTTGCCAGTGTCCTTGTTCAGGGCGACCAGCTTGGCGTCCAGGGTGCCGAAGATCACCAGGTCGTCGTACAGCGCCACGCCACGGTTGATCACGTCGCAGCACGGACGAATGTCATCCGGCAGGCGCGCCTCGTACTGCCACAGCTCACGGCCAGTACGCGCATCGACGGCGAACACCCGCGAGTAGGAGGCGGTGACGTACATCACGCCATCCTTGATCATCGGCTGGGCCTGCTGGCCGCGCTGCTTCTCGCCACCGAAGGACATGGTCCAGACCGGGCGCAGCTCCTTGACGTTCTGATCGTTGAGGATGCTCAGCGGGCTGTAGCGCTGGCCCTGCAGGCCCAGGCCGTTGGTGACGATCTGGTCGGTGGTGGTGGCGTCCTTGAGAATCTCGGCATCGGTCACCGCCAGTGCAGCGGCGGATGGCAACAGCATGGCGGCACAGAGTGCGGTGAGGATCAAGGGCTGGCGAAGACCGGCGTGTTTCATTGCGGCTACCTCTGTGGGTTCATTGTTATCACCGGGAAATTTTCCCGATCTGCCGCGAATTCTTGGCTCCACCCGGTTCAGCAACAATTGCACCCAGTGCCGATTTTCCTCGTTCCTTGGTAGCAATACCTCGCCCGATCACCGACACTGCCGCCCTGCCCACTCGCTCTGGAGACCGCCATGCCCCTCGATTCGCAAGCCCGCAACGCCGTGCTGGAAGACCCGCGCGCACTCGAGTGCAGCGTCTATCGCCCGGACGAACAGGATGAGGACGCCGAAGAGCTCGACCTGGGCGAAGCACGCGTCTTGCTGCTGGGCGCCTTCGAAGCGCCGATCGACTGGGACGCCCGTCAGCGCGAAGAGTATTTCGGAGAGGAAGACCCGGCGCTGTTCTTCAGCGCCCGCGTCGAAAGCCTCGCCGCCCCCGGCAGCAAGACCTTCTTCACGGTTGAGAGCGGTGACTACGTGGCCGCGCAGCCAAGCCTGGGCGAAGTGGTGATGTATTACGTCTACGATCGGGAAGACGACGCCGAGGGGCGCCGCTATGTACTGATTCGCGATGACGAGGAGCTTTAAAGCTCCAACGCCAACAGTACCGCGCAAACCAGCAGAAAGCCGCAGAACAGGCTGCGCAGCAGGCGCTCCGGCAGCGCATGCGCCAGGCGCACGCCCCAGCTGATGCTGAGCAGCCCGCCAATGGCCAGCGGTATGCCCATCCACCAGTTGACGTGCTGGTGCATCGAATAGGTAAACAGCGTCACGGCGGTGCTGGGCAGCGCCAGCGACAACGACAGCCCCTGCGCCACCACCTGCGTGGTGCCGAACACGCTGGTCAGCACCGGCGTGGCCACCACCGCCCCGCCCACGCCGAACAATCCACCCATGGCGCCGGCGACACCGCCGAGCACACCGAACCAGCCCCAGGGATAGCGCAACTCGCCGCTGGGCGCGGCCTGCTGCATCAGCATGCGCAACAGGTTGTAGGCCGCCAGCGCCAGCAGGAAGCCAACGAAGGCCCAGCGCATGGTGCGCGCATCCACCCCCACGGCGTAGAGCGAGGCCAGCCAGGCGCAGAAGAAGCTGGTGACGCCGAGCAACAGGGCATGCCGCAGATCGATGCGGTTACGCTGGTGGTAACGCCAGATGGCCAGCATCACGTTCGGCACCACCATCACCAGCGCCGTGCCCTGCGCCAGTTGCTGATCGAGCCCGAATAGCACACCGAGCACCGGAATGGCGATCAGGCCACCGCCGATCCCGAACAGACCGCCCACGGTACCCAGCGCGACACCCAGCAACAGATTCAGCAACAGATCGAACAGGCTCATGACACCTCCAAGGTTGTGCGCATGGTAGAAGCCTGCGGCTAGTATGGAAACGCACAACCGCGCACAATGGCTTTGCATAAAACGCACAGGCGAGCACACATGAACCCGGATGCATTGACCGACCAGCTGGAGCTCTTCCTCGATGTGCTGGAAACCGGCAGTTTCTCGGCGGCCGCTCGCCGCCACCCGCTTACGCCTTCAGCGGTAGCGCGGCGTATCGATGCCCTGGAGCGCGCCATCGGCAGCAGTCTGTTCAGCCGCACCACCCATGCCGTGCGGGTCACCCCCGCCGGTCTGGCCTTCGCCGAACGTGCCCGGCGCATCCTCAACGAGCTGCACCTGGCCCGTGCCGAAGCCGTGTCGCTGAGCAGCGCCCCGGAAGGCCTGATCCGCATCGACGCACCGACCCCCTTCGGTCGCCGCCATCTGGCCCCGGCCATCGCCGACTTCCTCGCCGCCAACCCTGGCCTGGACGTGCAACTGCGCCTGATCGACAGCTTCACCGATCTGCACGGCGAACACCTGGGCGAAGTGGACGTGGTGGTACGCATCGGCCCCTTGCCGGACAGCCGCCTGGTGGCCACACCGCTGGCCTCGATGCTGCGTATCGTCTGTGCCAGCCCGGATTACCTGCGCCGCCGCGGCATCCCGCTTAGCCCGGTGGAACTTGATCAGCATGACGGCCTCGACTGGGATAGCCTCGCCCCACCCTATGCCTGGCGCTTCGCCATCGACGGCAAACTGCAGCAGTGCAAACCCAAACGCCTACGGATGGTCACCAACAACGCCGAAACTCTGCTGTTCAGCGCGATTGCCGGGCTGGGTATCGCCCACCTGCCCACCTGGATGAGCAGCGAGCATCTGCAACGTGGCGAACTGGTGCCGCTGTTCTGCGAGAGCGGCCTGCCACCGACCGAGCCCAGCACCATCTACGCCTTGCGCCTGGAGCGTGAAGGCAGCCCGCGTATTCGTCTCTTGCTGAGTTTTCTGCAGCAGCGCTTCGGTTTTCCGCCGCCCTGGGATCAGGCGCTGCAGGCCAGCCTGCCCCGCTCGGACGAATGAGCACACAAAACCTGCGCCCACAAAAAACCCGGCGCGCAGGCCGGGTTTTTCGAAACGCTCGGGCTTAAGCCGGCGCCTGGGTGCGACCCTTGTAGGAAGCGTCGCGGGTGTCGATCTCGATCCAGTCGTCGATATCGACGAACTCGGCAACCTTGATCTCGGTACCGTTGCGCAGCTTGGCAGGCTTCATCACCTTGCCGGAGGTGTCGCCACGAGCAGCGTTCTCGGTGTAGACAACCTGACGCACGATGGTGGTCGGCAGGTCGACGGAGATCACTTTGCCTTCGAAGAACACGGCTTCGCAGATGTCGCTCATGCCTTCTTCGATGAACGGCAGAACGCTTTCCAGATCTTCGGCGCGCAGTTCGTAGGAGTTGTACTCCGGATCCATGAACACATAGTCGTCACCGCTGATGTAGGACAGGGTCACTTCCTTGCGCTCGAGAATCACCGGCTCCATCTTGTCGTCGGCTTTGTAGACGGTTTCGGTCTTGGAGCCATTGAGCAGGTTCTTCAGCTTCATCTTGACGATGGCGCTGTTACGGCCGGACTTGGTGAACTCGGCCTTCTGAATCAGCCACGGCTGGCCGTCGATCAGGGCCACGCTGTTGACTCTCATTTCCTGTGCAGTTTTCATGCGAATATCCGAAATATGCGGGAGGTACAGAATTCTAAGCCCGCTATGATAGCCAATTTCGATGAAACTGCACCAGTGCCGAGGCAAGATCCGGCCGAGCGGCCTGCTGTGTGCACCAGCGCCGGGCATGTTTCTGCAGCTCGTGCCAGTTGCGCTGTACCTCACTCCAGGCTGCTGCCATGCCCTCTCCGGCGTTCCAGGCCGTCCACAACTTCACCAAAGCGGCATCGGCTGAAGTGCTGAGCCCCTGGCGATAGAGCGCAAGGAAGGCATGGAGCTTGTCCCAATGCGCGCCCTCCTCCTGCCGATAGATATGCCAGAGCAAGGGCCTTGCCGCCCACTGCGCGCGGATGAAAGAGTCCTCGCCGCGCACGGCATTGAAATCACAGCACCACAACAGCCGGTCGTAGTCGGCCTGCGGCATGAAGGGCAGCACCTGCAGATGCAGATTGCCACGCTGACATAGGTCGCCAGGTGCCAGCAACGCCCCGAGCCAGGCCTGTACATCGGCAAGAATGCGTCCCTGCGGTACCAGCAGTTGTATGGGCTGTTCAGCGGTGGAAAGAACATCCAGCCACTCGCCCAGACCAGCATTTTCATAGGCGAAGAGCGAGATCAGTTGCGCCTGTTCCTGCCGTACCACGCCCAGACGCGACAGGAAGGCAGCTTGCGCCTCATCATCGGCCTGCAGACGATCCCGCTCAGCGAGCAGATCGGCCTCACGCAATAGACCGCCAGTGCCCTCGACGAAACCTGGAAAGAAGAAAAACTTCTGCAAACCGCCCGGCTGCGGCGAAGGCAATCCATGGCAACCGGCCACCCAGTCCTCGGCGCTGAGGTATTCCAGATTCAGCCACAACGGCCGGCGCTCACGCGATGCCATCGCCTCGACGTGCTGTTCAGGCAGATTGCAGGCAAACGCCTCGATCACCACATCGGGCACCTCGACGGGTTGCCAGGCACGTGGCCAGTGCCGCACCTCCACCCCAGCCTGCTGCTGTATGGCCAACTGCGGATCAAGCGTGGGGCACAGATGCGCGAAGGCCGTGAGGTCATCCACCCACAGGCGCACCGCCAATCCGTGCTCGGCCACCAGTTGCCGGGCCAGACGCCAGGTCACGCCGATATCGCCGTAGTTGTCCACCACGGCGCAGAAAATGTCCCACTTCACGCCCACTTACCCCGACCGGGAAAAGCGCCAGTTTACCTGCACAGATAAAAGAAAAGCCCGCCATCAAGGCGGGCCAAAGGGAGCGCAAAGCAGGCGCGGAAAATCGATCAGGCCAGGAAGCTGGAACTCGCGTCACCACGAACGGCAGTACTGAGCTGCCAGATCGCCTGGCAAGCCAGGGCTGCCTCGCGTGAGGCGAAGGGGCCGGCCTTGGGCTGGCCATCGACCAGCAGCAACCAGCAAGCCATATGGCCATCGGACTTGAGTTCGGCAGGCACCGCACTACCCACCAGGGAAACCACATCGATGCGCGGCATAGCCACCTCCAACGGTTTGAGCGTTTCGTTGCCGGTGAGCTTAGGCCGGGGGCGACCTCAGCAGAAATCAGCGCTTTCGATAGTCGCCATGGGCGCAATCAATGGTTGGCAGGCTCGCCGCAAAGCGCAGAGCGGTAACGCCCGGGGCTCATGCCAGTCCACTGGCGGAAAGCACGATGGAAGGCGCTGGGCTCCTGAAAACCACAGCGCGCCGCGATCTCGGCGATGCTCAGCGCAGCGTCGTTGAGGTATTCGAACGCCAGCGCCTTGCGCACTTCATGCTTGAGTGCCTGGTAGGAAAAGCCCTCACGCTCCAGCTGGCGACGAAAGGCCGACTCGCTGAGCCCGAGGCGAGCGGCCATCTCGATCTGCGCCGGCCACTGCATGTCACAGGCCTCCTTGAGCAAGCGATAAACCTGAGCCGACAAGCCGTCGCGGTTGCGAAAGCGCACCACCAGCCCTTCGGGGGCCTGGCGTAGAAACTGCTTGAGGCTGGCGAAGTTGCGCACCACCGGTAGCGCCAACTGGGCCGCGTCGAACTCCACCGCTGTCTGCGTACACTCGAACTCGATCCACGGCCCCCAGAGCAACGGGTCTGCGCCATGTGGCGGTCGGGGATGGCCGAACTGGGTGTGATCGAGATCGATGCGCCTGCCGACCAGCCAACACGCCACGCCGATCACCAGGCTGAGGTAGATCTCCTCTGCCACGCCACGGATGCGTACGTCGCTGATGGTCGTATGCAGCACGATGGCCGCGCGCTTACCGCGCACCAGCAATTCGCCACGGATGTCTTTGAGGAACAGGTTGAGCCCGCTGAGGCACTGGCGCAGTGCGCGGCCCAGATCCGGCTCATGCAACAGGCTGCGGCAAATCATGGCGAACGCGCCGCGTGGCAACCCGGCGGAATCGAAGGCGAAGAATTCGTCACCCAATAGCTCGGTCAATCGCAGCCACAGGCGCACCACCGCATCAGCCGGCACACGGTTCAGCGGATCGCCCAGCAAGGCCGGATCGATATCGACCGCCCAGAGCAACTGCTCGGCCTGCTGCGGATCATCCTGCAAGCGGTGAATGGCGGCACTGACCAGATAGGCAGCCACCGAATCTCGCTTGCGCAAGCTGCCGTTATCGCCGATGGCCGTCATATCGTTTTCCACTTCATCGCAATATCCAAATCCGTCACCGACACCTGCGCAATTCGGGCATGGAACAGCCGGCAGGTGCGTCCTAGACTCTTGCGCCATTCAACCAGGAGGTCGCCATGCACACACCCGAAGTCTTCGTCGTCAGCGCCGTTCGTACTGCCATCGGCACCTTTGGCGGCTCGCTCAAGGATACCCCGCCAGCGCAACTGGCGACCCTGGTCACCCGCGCCGCCCTCGAACGTGCCGGCTGCGAAGCTGCGCGAGTCGAGCATGTGGTGTTTGGCCATGTCATTCCTACCACACCGAAGGACGCCTATATAAGCCGCGTCGCCGCGCTGCAGGCAGGCATTCCCAAGGAAGCGCCCGCCTTCACCGTCAATCGCCTGTGCGGCTCGGGCCTGCAGGCCATCGTCAGCGCCGCTCAGGGGCTGCTGCTGGGGGATTCCCAGGTAGCCATCGCCGGCGGCGCCGAGTGCATGAGCCAGGCGGGCTACCTGGTGCCGAGCGCACGCTGGGGCGCGCGCATGGGCGATGCCAAGATGCTCGATTTCATGCTCGGCGCGCTGCAGGATCCGCTGCACGAGATCCACATGGGCATCACCGCGGAAAACATCGCCAAGCAGTGCAATATCAGCCGTGAAGACCAGGACGCCCTCGCCCTGCTCAGCCAGCAGCGTGCGGCACGCGCCATCGCCGAAGGCCGCTTCGCCAGCCAGATCGTCCCGGTGGAACTGAAAACGCGCAAGGGCGTGACCCATTTCGAGGTGGACGAACACGTACGCGCCGATGTGTCCATCGAACAACTGGCGAAGATGAAGCCGGCCTTTGCCGAAGGCGGCAGCGTGACCGCCGGCAATGCCTCTGGACTCAACGACGGCGCCGGTGCCCTGCTGCTCGCCAGCGGCGATGCAGTGCGAGCGCAGAACCTCAAGCCGACGGCACGCCTGGTCGCGTATGCCCACGCTGGCGTCGAACCGACCGTGATGGGGCTCGGCCCCGTTCCGGCAACGCGCCTGGCCTTGCAACGCGCCGGCCTCAGCGTTGCCGATCTGGATGTGATCGAGTCCAACGAAGCCTTCGCTGCCCAAGCCTGCGCCGTCGCCCGTGAGCTGGGCTTCGACCCCGAGAAGGTCAACCCCAACGGCTCCGGCATCTCTCTCGGCCATCCGATCGGCGCCTCCGGTGCCATCATTGCCACCAAGGCGATCCATGAGCTGCACCGGGTTCAGGGGCGCTACGCGCTAGCGACCATGTGCATCGGCGGCGGCCAGGGCATCGCGGTGATCTTCGAACGCGTCTGAATGGCTCGCGGCCGGGCATCAGCCCGGCCGCCCCATCCGCAGCTGAGAGCGCATGATGACGACTACCCTGCCCGACCTGCGAAGTTCTCGCTTCCAGCGCAACCGCCACCGTGCGCTCGAACTCTTTGCCCAACGCGGTTTCGCCCAGGTCAGCCTGCGCGAACTGGCCAGCCATCTGGAACTGTCAGCCGGCTCGCTGTACAACCACGTCGCAAGCAAGGAAGAGCTGCTGCAGGAATTCATCGAAGAACACTACATGGCCCTGCTGGCACTGTTCGAACGGCCACGTGCCGAGCAGTCGGCAGAGGTCAGACTAGCGGCGCTGCTGGATGATCTGCTGACACTGCACGCCAGCCATCCTCTGCACTTCCAGCTGGCCAACCGTGAACTGCACTGCCTGGCACCGGAGCAGAGGCAGCATATCGAAGGGCAGCGCCAGCTATTGCGTGAACGGCTCGACGAGCTACTCGCGTCTGCCGGCTACCTTCCCTCTGGCAGCAAGGCAGTCGCAGCACTGGAGCTGCTTGAACACCTGCCCTCCTGGCTGGCGCACTACCCGCTGTACACATCCCGGCGCCGCGATGCCCTGCTCAGTCTGTTGCAGGGCTGCGTAGCCGCCGCTTGAAACCTGAGTCCATCATGACCATGCCGCTCACTCCGCTGATGAGCCGCGCAGGTTCGCACTCACACGCTCCAGCAATGCCAGCAACTGCTCGCGCTCCTCAATGGAGAGCCCCTGCACGGCGACTTCGTTAAGGAACTGCCCCTGACGCCGCAGCGTCTCGTGCACGGCCTGGCCATCGGGCGTCAGTCGCAGGCGGGTGATCCGGCGATCTTCCTCATCCACCTGCCCTTGCAACAAATCCTTGTCACGCAGCTCCTTGATCAACCGCGCCAGTTGCGCCTTGTCACGCCCGGAGCGCTGCACCAGCTCACGCAAGGTGGCATCCGGATGAGCAGCGAAAAAGCTCATCACCTTGTATTCCATATGCGTGAGGTCATGGGGCCCATCGCGCAAAACCCGGTATTGCTGGGCGCGATACAGGTGCATAAGGGAATGGATCGACTCGAAGACGTCATCAGCAAGCTTTTCGGACATATCGTTGACTTTATCAACCATGTGCTTTTAGGATTGTTGATGTTATCAACTAATCACCTCAGGGCACACCCATGAACACCAACAACCCACAGCGCCGCGTCCAGCGGGTTCGTCACGAATTGCGCCGCCGCAACGTCCTGATCCAGCGCATCGAGCGCCTGGACGATGGATTCGCCAGCATCACCTTCAGTGGCGAAGACCTGGCCGACTTCAACTCGGCCTCGTTCGACGACCACATCAAGTTCATCTTCACCAATACCGCGGGCGAGACCGTCATGCGCGACTACACCCCGCGCCATTTCGATACGGCCAAACGCGAGCTGACCATCGAATTCGCCCTGCACGGTCACGGCCAGGCCTGCGACTGGGCTGCCGCTGCAAAACCCGGCATGCCAGCCACCATCGGCGGCCCGAAGGGCTCGATGATCATCCCCATGGACTACGACTGGCACCTGCTGATCGGCGACTCCAGCGCCCTGCCGGCCATCACCCGCCGCCTCGAAGAACTGCCTCCTACCAGCCGGGTACACGTCATGCTCTTGCTCGACTCGGCTACCCAGCCCCGCACCTTGCCTGGCACGACGAAGGTTCAGCAATTCGACGACAGCGAAAAGCTGCTGGCTGCAGTACAGGCACTCCCCCTACCCGCCGGCGAAGGCTTCGCCTGGGCTGCCGGTGAAGCCAGCTTGATGAAACGCATCCGCAAGGCGCTGGCGATAGAAAAAGGCCACCCTAAGGAAGCCATGCGCGTCGCCGCCTACTGGCGCCACGGCGCCGAGGGGTTCCATGAAGAACTGACCGATAAGGAATCGGACTGAACAGAGCGCTCGATCGGAAACAAAAACCCCGAGATTCTCTCGATCCTCGGGGTTCTTGTATTACGAAAGTGGCGGTGACGATGTAGGTCAGAGAGGCTCTGGTTGCGGGCCAATTAGTGCAAAACCCGTACAACACGTGCCTTTCACTCCCCTCACCGGCTCGATTCATCGCCATTCGGCACTATAATTTCGACACGTCTCGCGCCTTGTCATTGGCTCCGCTCATGACTGGAAGCTACCATCCGACTCACACAAGCTAATCTGTTGCTCACTAAGGAAGGTCATACATGCGCTATCTCGTTGCAGCCCTCTCCATCGTCGTCGCCTCTCAAGCCTTTGCAGACACCAAAACTCAGAAAATTGAGGAGCTACTTCGTGCTCAAGGCCTGGTAGACACTTGGACGCAGCAGATTGAACGAGGCAAGGAATACAACAAGCAAGTAGCTCAGCAGGTCATGGGGCAGATAACGGCCAAGCTGGCTCCCAGTGAAGAGTTCCAAAAACGGTTCAATGCCGCCGGTGACAAGTTTATTGAAAGCACAGTTGCACCATGGACACCAGACGACATGGTCGCCGCGTGGGCAAAATTTTATGGACCTGGCTTCACCGAGGCTGAGCTAGACCAGCTTATCGCTTTCTACTCTTCACCTTTGGCGCAAAAGGAAATACAGGTCGGTCGCGCAGCACTGGAAAAGTTTACGCTGCACTTTCAGCAGCTTAATCAGCCCATCATCGAAAAAGCCACCAACCAGTACATACAAGACCTCCAGCTAATTGCCAAACAATGCAATTGCGCTAAATAACCATTCTGTGCAGACAGGGATGTCAGCACTACCGTTATCTCTAGAGGCCAATATACTTGAGCCTATCACTTACGCGATTGCGCAACGAGCTACTTGCTGGCGCCGCCTCACAATCCGCACAACCTGCTGACTGCCAATACTTTGCCAACCTCCGACGGCGCGTGCTTTGCCAAAGACCAGCGCACCACATCTCATATAAAAATCTTAATTTACTCCAGCAATGTCATCACACGCACTGCTCTACTGCTTGCTTCCCCAAACCTGACACGAACACCTATACAAGCCGAGCAATCAAAGGAAATTTATAATTGATCAACGGACGATTACTAAAGCAATATGATTTGCTCGTTGCCCTGGGCATTACCCACCTTGCAGCAGCCGCCCTGCTACTTAATAGCAGCAAGGACATCCCGGCATGGGTAGCTCAATACGGCTACTTAGTGACCACTATCCTTATCCTGCTATGCTGCGCCATTCGGTTACCCAAAGGCTTTCTTACAGGCATTGCCATTGGAATATCCTCCGCAACCCTAATTAGACTAGTTAATGACTTCTTTACCAACCTGCATGGCCCTGGCGTTGATTTCCCAATGGGTCTAGCAGGCGCTATCCTCGGCGTAATTACTGCAGCAATTTACGCCAAGGCAGATATAGCTCGAAATGCCGAGCGCGGATTTATTATTGGCCTTGTGGGCACACTAAGCGGCTACCTTCTCACCATGGCGCTTTCGTGCAATACCGTAATCTATTGCGGCCCTGCTTTCTCATGGGGCACCTACCCTTAGAGCCAAGAAGAACGCCCCTATCCAATTGAGTATATTTCATGCCCAGCCCGTTCGAACCGTCAGCCGCTGTCAGTCCTAAGCCCGCCACTACTTCTCTCGCGGCCAACGCCTCATTGCTATTCCTTGCAGCCATTACAGCTTACCTACTTTGGGGTGACGTAAATTATTTTCTCTCAAACCAAAAAGGAACGCTCGCTAAAGCAGGCAGCGTTTCGTTCCTACATCACTTGTATCTATCAGTGATACCGCTTGAAATAGCCTACTTCAGGCTAGCCACCAGCGCATTAACTTTAGCCTTCATTATTTTTTCGTTACGAAACCAGCAGATATTCTCAACCCACACACTACCTGTATACCTATACGGCATAACTCAACTTACGTTTTATATATTGGCCGTGACAGCAGTACTTGGGATTCTAGATCAGGTCTCAGACAACAAAATATTTGACGCGGCCTATTGGTCTGGCCCTACAGCAACTTCTCTAGCCAAATCCATACTGGTCATTATCGCAATGCACCTGACTCCGCCATTAGCCTTCCTTCTCACTTGCCATGCAGCCAGATCAAGAATCAATAAACAAGCTAAAGCCAACCTCAAGTCCTAACCCATCGAATTAAAATTGCGAGCCGCTGAGCAATAGCGCTGCCTCATGAGGGCGATCCAGTATTCACTGGTCGCTTCTGTAGCAGTCTCTCCAGTCTATGTATTCATCTTTGAAGAACTACTTAGCGCCCTTGCGGCACTCGCGGCAATCGAGTGATCCGCGCCAGTGATTTGCGCATACGCTAGCGCCGTCGATGTAGCTATTTACAATCATCCACTCAGCGCAACACCGAGCACCACTGATCCAATTGTCGACCCAGTGGCCGTCTCACTCTCGTTGTACGCGATTAGTCTGGCGCTGCTGCGTCTGCTGGAGTACCTGGGGCTATGCGGCGGGTTACGGGCGGGGTGTAGCTGCTGGCTGTCTGGGTGTGTAGTTGTTGTCATTGAAGACATTCTGCGCACTGGCAACAGCCATCGCCTTTTTTCCTATGTCCACTCCATCGAGGCGCATGACTTAGGCTTATAGGTCCGCAACAGGACGTGCAAACCGTCGAGTCCTGAGCCGACCGCGACGGCCTGACCTACGGCGTAGCACGCGCCTGGCAATGAAAGGCATTCTACCCACCTAAAGCTAGGCAAGCGCCGCATGGCCAACAGCGCCCCGCCCCCTGCTGAGGGCAGGGCTGTTGCAGTCGCATCGGGAGACGATCAAGCAATAATGCCTAGCCCCGTAGCCGTAACACAGGCCACGCCCATTCGAATTGCGTATACGCACCTTGTGTACGCATGGCATGAGAACTGATGAACCAGAAAAGCAAAAACCCCTGTAGGTCTCCCTACAGGGGTTTCGCGAAAGTGGCGGTGAAGAAGAGATTCGAACTCTTGATACGGTTTCCCGTATACACACTTTCCAGGCGTGCTCCTTCAACCACTCGGACACTTCACCGGATCTCGACGTTTTTGCGTGTAGCCTGTCGAGGCGCGCTAATTTAGTCGAAGGTTTCCGTGAAAGCAAATATTTTTTAAAGGATTCATACGCTTATCGGTTGGTAGATCCTTCAGAGGCGGGTTTGGCGAGCAGTTCGTCGAGGCGCAGGCGGCCGAACAGCAGGAAACCGGCCGAGACGAACAGGCCGGCACCGAACAGCAACAGCGCGCCGCCCGGTGTGTGCAAGCGGGGCTCGAGGCTAAGAGCTACCGAGGCGCACAAAGCAATGAGGAGTGCCAGGCTGATCAGGATATTCATGGTGGTGGGTCTCCAAGTACGGAGACACCCTAGAGGCCATACAGGGCTTCAGCCAATTGTCATTGGCCATCGCCGCAATAGGCAGATTCGCTGACTCACCGGTCAGTCACGGCGCTTTACCAGGCTGTGTCGGCTGGGTACCTTCTGCCTCACCCAGCCCGCAGGCCCCTATAAGGAAAACAGCCATGAGCGACCTGATCAGCTATCAACTCGACGACGGCATTGCCACCCTTACCCTGAGCAATGGCAAGGTCAATGCCATCTCCCCGGATGTAATCGCCGCCTTCAACGCTGCGCTGGATCGCGCCGAGCAGGATCGTGCCATCGTCGTCATCGCCGGCCAGCCGGGCATTCTGTCTGGCGGCTACGATCTGAAGGTGATGACCTCCGGCCCACAGAATGCCATCGATCTGGTTGCCGCCGGATCCACGCTGGCGCGGCGCATGCTCGCCCATCCTTACCCGATCATCGTCGCCTGCCCTGGCCACGCCGTCGCCAAGGGCGCGTTCATTCTGCTCTCGGCGGACTACCGCATTGGCGTGGAAGGCCCTTTCAGCATCGGCCTGAACGAGGTGCAGATCGGCATGACCATGCACCATGTGGGCATCGAGCTGGCACGTGATCGCCTGCGCAAGTCGGCCTTCCACCGCTCGGTGATCAATGGCGAGATGTTCGACCCTCAGGGGGCGCTGGAAGCCGGTTTCCTCGACAAGGTGGTGACGGTCGACGCCCTGCAAGCCACCACCCAGGCAGTCGCGCAGCAGTTCAAGAAGATCAACATGACGGCGCACCGCAACACCAAACTGAAGGTGCGCAAGGCGCTGCTGGAAACGCTGGACGCCGCCATCGCCCTGGACAAGCAGCATCTGGGCTGACCCGCCGAAGGGAAATGCCGTGCTGGCCACGGCATTTCGCCCCCTTGCTCCCGTCTTCATCCTGCCTCACCTACTTCGATTGCTTTTGGGGCAAAGCCACACACCAACCATCAAATCAATCGATAGTTGAACTGCCTGATATCCATTATTCAATCGAATCGACATGACTGAAGCTGTGCCCACTTCCTTTCCGGTTCCCGTGGAGCACAGATCATGTCCAGCCTCGCCTATGCCGCACGCAACGGAGCACTGGCTGCCGTCGGCCTCTATCTGATCGTCATTCTGGTTGCCCTGGCCTTGAGCTATGGCATCAGCGTTTCGCCAATCGTCCAGGTCACCGACTCGCCTCTGCAGGCACTCGCTCGACTGTTGCCGCAATTGCTCGGCAACCTGCCCCTGCGCTGAGAGCTGGATGATGAAGAGCCAACGCAATACCTTGCTGCCGCTGATCGCCATGGCGCTGCTCACCACCGGCCTGACACTGTTCGGCATTGGCAAAGGATCCGCAGGGACGATGGCGCGACACCTCGAATGCAGCCAGCAACTGCAGCAGCGCGTCGGCCTGGCCGGCCAGCAGACACACCAATCGGCGAACGCGCCGCCTTGCCCTGATATCAAGGCACCGCTTGTCATGCTGCAGAAATGAAAAAGCCCGGAAGCAACCTCCGGGCTTTTCGTTTCACGGGCGAGGATCAGGCCTTGGCATCGCGTCCCTGAGCGACGAAGCGCATCATCCACTGCGCCACCGTGCTGCCTTGCTGCTCCTGGTGCAGGCTGTCGATACCGCTCTGGTAGATCTTGTCGCCCAGGTGCTGCTGGCGCAGATCCAGCAAGGCGCGCGAGTAGTCATGAATGAACTCGGGATGCCCCTGGAAGCACAGCACCTGATCATCGATGTGGTAGGCCGCGTTCGGACAGAAATCGCTGGTAGCCAGCAGCGTGGCATTCTCCGGCAATCGGGTGACCTGATCCTGGTGGCTGATCAGCAACTGCAGGTTATCCAGGGGCGGATCCATCCACTGCGGCTGGCTGGCGATCCGGTAGTTGTGCACACCCACGCCCCAGCCCTGCTCGGCGCGCTCGGTCTTGCCACCCAGCAGCAACGCCAGCAGTTGGTGGCCGAAACAGATACCCAGTAGCTTGTGGCCGCGCTTGTAGCGATCGAGCAGATAGTCCTTGAGCGTTTGAATCCAGGGGTCGCTACCGAAGGAGTCGGCCTTGCTGCCCGTCACCAGATAAGCATCGAAATGCTCGCTATCGGGCGGGTAGTTACCCTCCACTACGTTGTAGACACTGAACTCCGCGGCCAGCGGTTGCTTGGCGAACAATTGTTCGAACATGCGGCCGTACCCTTGGTATTGGTCGACCAGCTCGGGGCGCAGAATGTCAGTTTCCAGGATGCAGATACGCAGTGACATGAGGTTTCCTGAGTTGAACACGGAGTGAGGTGTGATTCGTGTGTTTTTCTTAACACAGCAACCAGCGCATTGAAATAGCCGAGCCTTAATTAGCGGCCGGCTGGCAAGACCCAGAGGGTGTTCAAGCGCATGAACGGTTGTCAATAAAAATTGACAAAAAGCGCGCAGCGACAGCCATCACGCGGCTCGATAGTCACCATGAACGCCTTTCACTTCTGCACTGACGCCGCCTCGGTGAAGATCGCCACATCGGCCTTGCGCCAACACTGACGACAGGAAATCACTATGAGCCTCTACGCCGCACTCGCCAGCTTCGCCGCTGCATCCGCGTTCAACAGCACCCAGCAAAGCCGCCCGGCATCGCCCGACTCACACGATGCGCGGGCGCGCTGAGCCGTAACGAAGGAGATCGCATCATGCACAACCAACTCAGCCAGGATGCCTATGGCATCACCTATGTCCGTCTCGCCGAAGATGGCCTGCAATTCGAGACCGAGGCTGCGCTGCAACTGGAAGATGGCAGCCTGATTACCCTGCGCATGCCCACTCGCCAGAGCGAAATACTCGCCATCCACGAAGCGGTGTGCGTGCAACAGGGCTGGTGCCAGGCCGCCTGAGGGCAGGCGGCCTGTTGCATCAGGAACGCGAGACGTTAGAACCTCTCGCCCCGCGCGGCCTTCTCCAGCAGCAGCGCAGGCGGAAGGAAGCGTTCGCCATACTGCTCAGCCAGGTACTGTGCACGGGCGACGAAGTCCTTCACGCCGTACTGGTTGATGAACTGCAACGCACCGCCGGTCCAGGCGGCGAAGCCGATGCCGAAGATCGAGCCGATATTGGCATCGGCCACCGACTTCAGCACGCCCTCCTCCACGCAGCGCACCGTCTCGATGGCCTGGATGAACAGGATGCGGTCGCGCACGTCTTCCGGCGAAATCTGCGCATCGGCTTTCTCGAAACGCGCCTTGAGTTCGGGCCACAGGTGCTTCTTGCCGCCTGCGGGGTAATCGTAGAAGCCTCTCCCGGCCGCCTTGCCCGGACGCTTGTACTCATTGAGCATGAGATCAATCACCGCGAAGGCCGGATGCTCGGGAATGGCTTTGCCCTCGGCCGCCAGATCCGCAAGGGTCTGCTGGCGGATATGATTCATCAGGCTCATCGACACTTCGTCACTGATCACCAGCGGCCCGACCGGCATGCCGGCCTTGCGCGCCTCATTCTCGATCATCGCGGCGCTGACGCCTTCGCCGAGCATCGCCAGGCCTTCGTTGGTGAAGGTGCCGAACACCCGTGAGGTGAAGAAACCGCGGCTGTCGTTGACCACGATAGGCGTCTTCTTGATCTGCATGACGTAGTCGAAGCCGCGCGCCAGGGTCTCATCCGAGGTCTTCTCGCCACGGATGATCTCCACCAGCGGCATCCTGTCCACCGGGCTGAAGAAATGCAGGCCGATGAATTTCTCCGGCTTGGCCACGGCAGTGGCCAGACCGGTGATCGGCAGCGTCGAGGTGTTGGAGGCGATCACCGCATCACTCAGCGCAGCGGCTTCTGCAGCGGCAGTGACCTTGCCCTTGAGTGCACGATCCTCGAACACCGCTTCGATGATCAGGTCGCAACCGGCGAAATCCGCCTCGCTATCGGTGGCCTTGATCAGCGCCAGGAAGGCCTCGCGCTGCTCGGCGGTCATGTGGCCCTTGCTGACCTTCTTGTCCAGCAGCTTGGCCGAGTAGGCCTTGCCCTTCTCCGCCGCCTCGACGGATACATCCTTGAGTACCACCTCGATACCAGCCGCTGCCGATACGTAGGCGATGCCGGCGCCCATCATGCCGGCGCCGAGCACACCGACCTTTTTCGTCTGGGTTTTCGCATAGCCTTGCGGACGCGAACCACCGGCATTGATCTCGTTGAGCTGGAACCAGAAGGTGCCGATCATGTTCTTCGCCACCTGACCGCAGGTCAGCTCGGTGAAGTAGCGCGCCTCGATGATCTGCGCAGTGTCGAAGTCGACCTGCGCACCCTCGACCGCCGCGCACATGATCTTCTCCGGCGCCGGGAAGCAGCCCTTGGTCTTGTCGCGCAAAACGCTCGGTGCGATGGCCAGCATCTGCGCCACGTTCGGCGAGCTCGGCGTGCCGCCGGGGATCTTGTAGCCCTGCACGTCCCACGGTTGCTTGGCAGCCGGGTTGGCGGCGATCCAGGCGCGGGCCTTGGTCAGCATGTCCTCACGGTCGCTGGCCAGGTCATGAATCAAGCCGGCCTTGAGCGCCGCCTCCGGGCGCACCTTCTTGCCTTCGGCCAGGTACGGCAGCGCCTTTTCCAGACCAAGCAGGCGCACCATGCGTACCACACCGCCACCGCCTGGCAACAAGCCCAGGGTCACTTCCGGCAAGCCGAGCTGTACGTGGCTTTCGTTCAGGGTGATACGGTGGTGACAGGCCAGGGCGATTTCCCAGCCGCCGCCCAGCGCCGCGCCATTGATGGCGGCGACCACTGGCTTACCGAGGGTTTCCAGGCGGCGCAGTTGGCTTTTGATCTTGAGGATCATCTCGTAGAAACCCTGGGCCTCGGCCTGGGTGACCTTGATCAGCTCGTTGAGGTCGCCGCCCGCGAAGAAGGTCTTCTTCGCCGAGGTGACGATCACCCCGGTGATCGAATCCTTTTCCGCCTCCAGGCGATCGACGATCTGGCCCATGGCTTCGCGGTAGACCGCGTTCATGGTGTTGGCGCTCTGGCCGGGCATGTCCATGGTCAGGACGACGATATTGTCCTGGCCTTTTTCGTAACGGATGGCGTCAGTCATTTTTATCTTCTCTTCCCAAAGCTGCGTAGGGCGGGTGAAACCCGCCGACACGGATGGCGGGTTGCACCCGCCCGACCGGTCAGACTCGTTCGATGATGGTCGCTATACCCATGCCGCCGCCGACACAGAGCGTGGCCAGGCCATAGCGCAACTGACGTTTCTCCAGCTCGTCGAGCAGCGTGCCGAGGATGGCGCAGCCAGTGGCACCCAGCGGATGGCCCATTGCGATGGAGCCGCCGTTGACGTTGACCTTGCTCTCGCTCACGCCCATGTCCTTCATGAACTTCATCACCACCGAGGCGAAGGCCTCGTTGACCTCGAACAGGTCGATGTCATCGACGGACAGCCCAGCCTTGGCCAGCGCCTTGCGCGTGGCCGGAGCCGGCCCGGTGAGCATGATGGTCGGATCGGTGCCGGTCACAGCGGTGGCGACGATGCGCGCGCGCGGCTTCAGGCCCAGCTCCCGGCCCTTGGCTTCGGAGCCGATCAGCATCAGCGCCGCGCCGTCGACGATGCCCGAACTGTTGCCGGGCGTGTGCACGTGCTCGATACGTTCGACGTGGCTGTAGACGCGCAGCGCAGTGGAGTCGAAGCCCATCTGCCCCATCATCTCGAAGCTCGGCTTGAGCTTGCCCAGGCCTTCGAGGGTGGAGTCACCCCGGATGAATTCGTCATGGTCGAGCAGCACGATGCCGTTCTGGTCGGCCACCGGAATCAGCGACTTGGCGAACGAACCATCGGCGCTGGCCCGTGCCGCCTTCTGCTGCGAGCGCAAGGCAAAGGCATCGACATCCGCGCGACTGAAGCCTTCCAGGGTGGCGATCAGGTCGGCGCCGATGCCCTGCGGGACGAAATTGCTGTGGATGTTGGTTTGCGGATCCATGACCCAGGCGCCCCCGTCGGAGCCCATGGGCACACGCGACATGGATTCAACGCCACCGACCACCACCAGATCCTCGAAGCCCGAGCGCACCTTCATCGCGCCCAGGTTGACCGCCTCCAGGCCCGAGGCGCAGAAGCGGTTGAGCTGCACACCGGCGACGCTCACGTCCCAGTCGGCGACCATGGCAGCGATCTTGGCGATATCGGCGCCCTGATCGCCCACCGGCGTCACACAACCGAGGACGATGTCGTCCACCTGGCTGGTATCCAGCTCGTTGCGGACCTGCAGGGCATTCAGCAGGCCGGCAACCAGTTGCACGGGCTTGACGCTGTACAGCGCGCCGTCCTTCTTGCCCTTGCCACGGGGCGTGCGCAGCGCATCGAAAATATAGGCTTCGGTCATGGCGTCCTCGGAGACTAATACGGCGCAGGCGGAACAGGTTGCCCCGACCACGCATGTTCATATTGAGCCTGCCTACCATAGCGCCGAGGGGCTGGGGCTCAATGACCGAAGCGCTCAGTGCCGTTGACCACTGAGCTCAGACGAACGGTCATGTCGAAGTCACTGCGCCTCTCGGCTCAAGGAATGCGTCTGGCGCAGGGCTCACTGCCCGTATCAGATCGCGCGGCATAACGTGAAGATTCAAGCTCGTCATTGCTTGCAACCAAGTCGTCTAAAAAGACGCTGACGTCACCCTAGAGTTAATCATGCGTTCAGCCGTTCGAACGCTCAGGTCGCCGCCGGGTCATGCCGGGACGACGCCAACGACCCGATCCCAAAATCGTGGCACTGCCAGCCACGCAGCAAGATCCGGTAACAGCCAATAACAACGCAGGAACGCGGCCATGTTGAAACAACCGAAAATCCGCCAGGCCGGAATCATTCTCTTCGCCACGGCCGTCGTTCTGATCCTGCCCAACCTGACCCGCCTGGTCAGTTGAGGCGATTCGCGCAGGCTAGACCGCCGCGCTCCTTACAGCGATGCTTGGCGCTTCTTGAACGGAGCCCGCCCGATGAAATTTCTTCTCGCCAGCCTGCTATTGCTGACCGCGAGCGCGCACAGCGCAGAACTGCAGGTGACGCAGGGTGACCACCGTCACACCTGGAGCAGTGCAGAACTGCTGAGCCATCCCCAGGCACGCGATATCGAAATCCCTGCTGACGTGGCCTACAAACGCACCATGCACTATCGCGCCGTGCCGATAGCCGTGCTGCTGGATCGTATCGCCCCGGGCGATCACCTGCAGGCGGTGGCGCTGGATGGCTTTGCCGCCGAGCTACCGGCAGCCACTCTGCTGGCCACACAAGGCGCCCGCGCCTGGCTGGCCGTAGAGGACACGAAGAACCCTTGGCCGCCGCTGGCCAAGGGCAAGCCCAGCGCCGGGCCCTTCTATCTGGTCTGGACAAACCCGCAAACGAGCCAGATCGGCCCCGAGCAGTGGCCCTTTCAGGTCGCGACGATCCGCCAGTTGGCGCCGGTCGCGCAACGCTTCCCTGCCCTGCCGCCAGCAGCCGATGCCAGCGCCGAGGTGCAAGCCGGTTTCGCCACTTATCAGAAGAACTGCATGGCCTGCCATCGCCTCAATGGCGCAGGTGATGCCGAGTTCGGCCCGGATCTGAACATCCCGCACAACCCCACCGAATACTTCGCCAGTGACTTCCTGCGCCAGTACATCCGCGACCCGCAAAGCCTGCGGCACTGGCCACAGGGACGCATGCCAGGGTTCAGCGAGCAGGTGCTGCCGCCAGCGGAGCTGGAACGACTGATCGCCTACCTGCAACATATGGCCAAGCGCAAGACAGCGCTCTAGGTTCTGTACGAAAAGTGCCTGCGCTCGGTGATGCTTCGTTAAAAACAGGTTCGGAATGCTCATTTACAGCTCGTAAACTCCGCTTCCTCACCTGTTTTTGCCTCGCCTGACCTTCGCTCGACGACTTTTCGTACAGAACCTAACCACCAAGGTCTCAACGAATGGACAAGATCGATTTCACGGATGAAGAACGCGCCCTGATACTCGGCATGGCCAGTACGCGCGCGGGCAAGCTGGAACGCATTCTCGGTCACCTGACCTGGGTGGGCCCAGGCATTGCGTTCATCGTCTATGGCCTGCTCAGCGAGCAATTGCACGCGCTGGCCATAGGCGCACTGTCGCTGGTTTGCTATCAGCTCTGGGGCATGCTGCAGGAGGTGAGGTATTCGGCGCTCTACGCCGATGTCTTTCGCAAGGTCGCGCGCCTGATCGAACCACGCACCACTGCAGAAGAATCGGAGCGCGGTTGACGCGCTCCGCTGTGCGTTACTGCTGGCGCACCTGCAGCAACGGCGCGACCTGCACCTGGGCGTGCATCTGTTCGCAACCACCACCACGGCGCATGCCGCGTACCGGGCAGGCATCGAGGTAGTCCAGACCAACGGCCAGCTTGAGGTGGCGCTCCGGGCGCGCCAGGCAGTTGGTCACGTCGAAGCTGTACCAGGCATCGCCGACCCAGGCCTCAGCCCAGGCATGGCTGGCCAGGTGCTCGGCATCGTCGGTGTAGAGATAGCCCGACACGTAACGCGCCGGCACGCCGAGGCTGCGCGCGCAGGCGAGGAAGGCGTGGGTGTGATCCTGGCAGACACCACGGCGACCGGCGAAGGCCTCGGCAGCGCTGGTGTCCACTGCGGTGATACCGGGCTGGTAGGCGATATGGGCGTTGAGTGCGTGCATCAGGTCGATCAGGCCGTTGCGATCGGTACGCGCCTTGCTCTGTTGCGCGGCGAACTCGCGGATGGCGTCGTCGGCCTGGGTCAGGCGAGTGAAGCGCAGGAACGGCAGCGCCGACTGGCGCTCGTGCTCGGCTTCGCAGGTTTCATCGATGTCCACCTGGCCACGGGCGCCGATGACGATGGACTCGTGCGGCTCGTCCAGGGTCAGCACATGCAGGATGTTGCCGTAAGGGTCGAGCTGAGCATGCACCGGGCGTGGCAGGTCGAGCTGCCAGCTGAGCACCTGCTGGCGCTCGCTGTCATGCGGAGTCAGGCGCAGGTACTGGATGCTCGCGCGCACCTGATCGTCGTAATGGTAGGTGGTGTCATGGCTGATCGAGAGTCTCATGCGACCTCCAGATAGGACGTGTGGATGGTGTTGCCCAGTTGGCGTACCAGCAGAATGAAGTCGGTGAGCCAGGCATGCAGGCCTTCGTCGAGCACTTCATCGATGCTGGTGTAGCGCAGGCGGGCATCCAGTTCGGCAGCCAGGCGTTGCGCCGGGCGACCGTTCTCTCCGGGTAGACCGGAAAGCATCAGGTTGAGTTCTTCCATGCAGGCGCGCAGCGAGCGCGGCACGTCCGGGCGCAGCAAGAGCAGCTCGGCCACCTTGCGCGTGCGCGGCGAGCCTCGGTAGCTCTCGGCGAAGGCCTCGAACGAGGACAGCGCACGCAGCAAGGCACTCCACTGGTAATAGCTGCGGGCGGTGCGTTCTTCCAGTTCGTCGATTTCCTCGCCGAGCATTTCATAACGGGCATCGAGCAGACGCAGCGTGTTGTCGGCACGCTCGATGAAGGTACCCAGGCGAATGAAGCGATAGGCCTCGCCACGCATGATGGTGCCGAAGGTGGCGCCACGGAACAGGTGCGAACGCTCCTTGACCCACTCGCAGAAGCGGCTGATGCCGTAACGCCCCAGCCCCTGCTCGGCGATGCCGCGCATTTCCAGCCAGGTGGCGTTGATGTTCTCCCACATGTCGGCGGTGATCCGCCCGCGCACCGCATGGGCATTGCTGCGTGCCGCCTGCAGGCAGCAGTAGATGCTGCCTGGGTTGCTCGCATCGAGGGCGAAGAAGTGCAGCATGCGCTCGCCGTGCAGCGGGCCGTGGCGCTCCAGGTAGTCGTCCAGGGTGCCGGTGATCAGCAGCGGCATGGCCAGTTCGTCGAGGCCGTCGCCCCGGCCATCCTGCGGCATCAAGGACAGCGAATAGCTGACGTCGAGCATACGTGCCAGGTTCTCGGCACGCTCCAGGTAGCGCGACATCCAGTACAGATCGGAGGCAGTTCTCGAAAGCATACTCAGTCCTCCACCACCCAGGTGTCCTTGGTTCCGCCGCCTTGCGACGAGTTGACCACCAGCGAGCCTTCGCGCAGTGCCACGCGGGTCAGGCCACCGGGCACCAGGCGCGTTTCACGGCCGGTGAGAACGAATGGGCGCAGGTCGATATGGCGCGGTGCGATGCCGCGCTCGACGAAGGTCGGGCAGGTCGACAGGCACAAGGTCGGCTGGGCGATGTAGGCCTCCGGCTTGGCGATCAGGCGGGCGCGGAAGTTCTCGATCTCGGCCTTGCTCGCCGCCGGGCCGACCAGCATGCCGTAGCCGCCGGAGCCCTGGGTTTCCTTGACCACCAGTTCGGACAGATTGGCCAGCACGTGGGACAGCTCCTCCGGCTTGCGGCACTGCCAGGTCGGTACGTTCTTGAGGATCGGCTCCTCGTCCAGATAGAAGCGAATCATGTCGCCCACGTAGGGGTAGATCGACTTGTCGTCGGCCACGCCGGTGCCGATGGCGTTGGCCAACACCACGTTACGCGAACGGTAGGCCGAGAGCAGGCCGGCGACGCCGAGCATCGAATCTGGGTTGAACGCCAGCGGATCGAGGAAGGCATCGTCGAGGCGGCGATAGATCACGTCCACCTGACGGGCGCCTGCAG
Organism: Pseudomonas sp. C11; assembly: GCF_034683865.1. Taxonomy (NCBI): domain Bacteria; kingdom Pseudomonadati; phylum Pseudomonadota; class Gammaproteobacteria; order Pseudomonadales; family Pseudomonadaceae; genus Pseudomonas; species Pseudomonas sp. C11. The sequence continues at coordinate 54,824 of NZ_JAWIIP010000013.1, read as the reverse complement.
TGGTACGCATGTAGACCTTGTCGTCACGCACGAACAGGTCAGCGCCTTCCACCAGTTCCACACCCATTTCACGGGCGAGGAAGGCATGCTCGAAGTAGGCGCTGTTGAAGCGACCCGGCGTCAACACCACCACCGTGGGGTTGTCCAGCGGGCTGGAGCTCTTCAGCGCGTCGAGCAGCAGGTTCGGGTAGTGATCCACTGGCGCCACGCGCTGCGCGGCGAACAGCTCGGGGAACAGGCGCATCATCATCTTGCGGTCTTCGAGCATGTAGCTGACACCGCTGGGCGTGCGCAGGTTGTCTTCCAGCACGTAGTAGCTGCCGTCGCCGTCACGCACCAGGTCGACCCCGGCGATGTGCGCGTAGATGTCACGGTGCAGGTCGAGGCCCTGCATGGCCATCTGGTAGCCCTCGTTGGCCAGCACCTGCTCGGCCGGGATGATCCCCGCCTTGATGATGCGCTGGTCGTGATAAAGGTCTGCGAGGAACAGGTTCAGCGCCTGAACGCGCTGGATGCAGCCGCGCTCGACGATGCGCCATTCGCTGGCGGGGATGGAGCGGGGAATGATGTCGAAGGGAATCAGGCGCTCGGTGCCCTGATCATCCCCGTAGAGGGTGAAGGTAATGCCTGCACGGTGGAACAGAAGGTCGGCTTCTCGTCGGCGCTGGGCCAGCAGATCGTCCGGCGTTTCTGCCAACCAGCGGGCAAATTCGCGGTAGTGCGGGCGGACAGCGCCGCTCGCGTCGTACATCTCGTCATAAAAGGTGCGGGCCATGCCGTACTCCTTGTCACCCGGACTTGCAGCTCACTTTGCAAGGCCCGAGCCAGCACAATTAATCCTTTAAAATCAGTCTATTAGCAAAAAAGCTCAATCAACCAGCACCAACATAGTGCATTACGATCTTTCCGTCACCAGACGCCGCCCCATTTAATGGCACGACCTGCTCGGCACAACATCCTGGCGATCCGCCATGTCGGCAAATCGCCTGTAGCGCAGCCGCTGCGGGCTGTTCGACGGTCTGTCTGTCACATTGCGTGACCGCCGGGTCGAGCGCAACCGCTTTCGCTTTGCGATGGTCGGCGCCCGTCATGCAAAACGCATTCAGGTCAAAGCGCGCAGATGATCGGCAATGCATTGTGCGGCCGCATCCAGATGTTGCTCGTGACTGAAGCCGGACGCCTTGAGTGGCTTGAGATCATGATCGGCGGCCTGCAACCAATGCACGGTGATGGCCGGCGACAGCTCGTAACCCGCGACGGCCTGGCGATTGCCCAGGGCATCACGCTCGCCCTGCACGATCAGCGTCGGCGTGTGCAGGTCAGCGAGATGGGCGACGCGCGGCTTTTCCGGCTTGCCGGCCGCGTAGAAAGGATAGCCCAGGCAGATCAGCGCAGACGCACCCAGCTCATCGGCCAACAGGCTGGCCATGCGCCCGCCCATGGACTTGCCACCGATGGCGACAGAGCCTGCGACCCGCTGGCGCACCTGGGCATACACATCACGCCATTGCTGCAGCAGTTGCGCCTGCGCATTGGGTGGCCGTTTGCGCCCATCCACCCGGCGCTGGGCCATATAGGCGAATTCGAAGCGCACCACGCGCACACCCCGCGCTGCCAGCCCCTGCGCCATGGCCTGCATGAACGGGCTGTCCATCGGCGCCCCGGCACCATGCGCCAGGATCAGCGTGCCAGAGGCTGCCTGCGACGGTTCGTCCCACAACCAGGGCAGCCCCTCCTCACATTGACCCGCGTCAATAAACCCCAATGGCCCTTTGCTCATGCTTGCCTCGCGTCGATATCCGTGGTGTTCATGGCCTGCTCATGCCTAGGGGTGCCACGGATGTCGGCCGCTCTGCCATAACCGTGGATGGAAGCCCAGACATGAACACAACAACCCGTTCCGCCTACAACTACAGGGTGGTTCGCCAGTTCGCCATTATGACGGTGGTTTGGGGCATCGTCGGCATGGGACTCGGCGTATTCATCGCTGCCCAGCTGGCCTGGCCCGAACTGAACTTCAACCTGCCGTGGACCAGCTTCGGCCGGCTCCGCCCGCTGCATACCAATGCGGTGATCTTCGCCTTCGGTGGCTGCGCCCTGTTCGCCACCAGCTACTACGCGGTGCAACGCACCAGCCAGACCACGCTGTTCGCACCGAAACTGGCGGCCTTCACCTTCTGGGGTTGGCAACTGGTGATCCTGCTTGCAGCCATCAGCCTGCCACTGGGCTACACCAGCTCCAAGGAATACGCCGAACTGGAATGGCCGATCGACATCCTGATCACCATCGTGTGGGTGTCCTACGCCATCGTCTTCTTCGGCACGGTGATGCAGCGCAAGGTCAGCCACATCTATGTAGGTAACTGGTTCTTCGGCGGGTTCATCCTCACCGTAGCCATCCTGCACCTGGTCAACAACATGGAAATCCCGGTCACCCTGACCAAGTCCTACTCGCTGTATGCGGGTGCGACCGATGCCATGATCCAGTGGTGGTACGGCCACAACGCCGTGGGCTTCTTCCTCACCGCAGGCTTCCTGGGGATGATGTACTACTTCGTGCCCAAGCAGGCCGGTCGCCCGGTCTACTCCTACCGCCTGTCCATCGTCCACTTCTGGGCGCTGATCGCGGTGTACATCTGGGCCGGCCCGCACCACCTGCACTACACCGCGCTGCCGGATTGGGCGCAGAGCCTGGGCATGGTGATGTCGCTGATCCTCCTGGCCCCGAGCTGGGGCGGCATGATCAACGGCATGATGACCCTCTCCGGTGCCTGGCACAAACTGCGTACCGACCCGATCCTGCGCTTCCTCGTGGTGTCGCTGGCGTTCTACGGCATGTCGACCTTCGAAGGCCCGATGATGGCCATCAAGACCGTCAACGCCCTGTCCCACTACACCGACTGGACCATCGGCCACGTGCACGCTGGCGCCCTCGGCTGGGTTGCCATGGTGTCGATCGGCTCGCTGTATCACCTGATTCCGAAGGTGTTCGGTCGCGAGCAGATGCACAGCATCGGCCTGATCAACGGCCACTTCTGGCTGGCCACCATCGGCACCGTGCTCTACATCGCCTCGATGTGGGTCAACGGCATCACCCAGGGCCTGATGTGGCGCGCAGTCAACGAAGACGGCACCCTCACCTACTCCTTCGTCGAGGCGCTGGAAGCCAGCCACCCCGGCTTCGTGGTGCGGGTGATCGGCGGCGCCATCTTCTTCAGCGGCATGCTGCTGATGGCCTGGAACGTCTGGCTGACCGTGCGTAGCGCCAAATCCGTGGAAATGGAAGCGGCCGCGCAGTTCTCGGTAGAAGGAGCCCACTGATGAAACACGAGATTCTCGAGAAGAACATCGGCCTGATGGCGCTGGTGATGATCCTGGCGGTCAGCATCGGCGGCCTGACCCAGATCGTTCCGCTGTTCTTTCAGGACGTCACCAACGAGCCGGTCGAAGGCCTCAAGCCCTACAACGCCCTGCAACTGGAAGGCCGCGACATCTATATCCGCGAAGGCTGCGTCGGCTGCCACTCGCAGATGATCCGCCCCTTCCGCGCCGAGACCGAACGCTACGGTCACTACTCCGTCGCTGGCGAAAGCGTCTGGGATCACCCCTTCCTGTGGGGCTCCAAGCGTACCGGCCCGGATCTGGCCCGCGTCGGCAGCCGTTACTCGGACGAGTGGCACCGCGCTCACCTGTACAACCCGCGCAACGTCGTGCCCGAGTCGAAGATGCCCGGCTACCCCTGGCTGGTGGAAGGCATCCTCGACGGCAAGGACACCGCCAAGAAGATGAGCGCCCTGCGCACCCTCGGCGTGCCCTACAGCGACGCCGACATCGCCGGTGCCAGCGACGCGGTCAAGGGCAAGAGCGAGATGGACGCGCTGGTCGCCTACCTCCAGGTGCTCGGCACCGCCGTGAAGAACAAGAGGTAAGCGCCATGTTCGAGTTCATCGATGTGGGTACGTTGCGCGGCTTGGGTACCGCACTGGTACTGATCGCCTTCACCGCAGTCACCTTCTGGGCCTATAGCGGCGACCGCCGCGACGAGTTCAACGCAGCGGCCAATCTGCCGTTCGCCGACGACAAGCCCGATGTCTGGAGTAATGAAGCATGACAGCCTTCTGGAGCATCTACATCACCCTGCTCACCGTCGGCACGATGGTCGCGCTGTTCTGGCTGATCTTCGCCACCCGCAAGAGCGAGGTGCACAAGAACCCGACCGAACAGACCATGGGCCACGCCTTCGACGGCATCGAGGAGTACGACAACCCGCTGCCCAAGTGGTGGTTCATGCTGTTCCTCGGCACCCTGGTGTTCGGCGCAGCCTACCTGCTGCTCTATCCGGGCCTGGGTAACTTCAAGGGTGTACTGCCCGGCTACAAGGACGGTTGGACCCAGGTCAACCAGTGGCAGCGCGAGATGGATCGTGCCGATGAGCTGTACGGCCCGATCTTCGCCAAGTACGCGGCCATGCCCATCGAGGAAGTGGCCAAGGACGAGCGCGCACTGAAAATGGGCGGCCGTCTGTTCGCCTCCAACTGCGCGGTGTGCCATGGCTCCGACGCCAAGGGCAGCTACGGCTTCCCCAACCTGGCCGACACCAGCTGGCGTTGGGGCGGCGAGCCGGAGACCATCAAGACCACCATCCTCAAGGGTCGCCATGCCATGATGCCGCCGCAAGGCGCCGCCATCGGCGAGGACGGCGTGCGCAACGTCGCCGCCTACGTGCTGACCCAACTGGGTGGCCGCGAACTGCCGGAAGGCGAAGTGGCAGATGTCGCCGCAGGTCAGAAAATCTTCTCCAGCACCTGCTTCGCCTGCCACGGCGCCGACGGCAAGGGCACTCCGGTCATGGGCGCACCGAACCTGACCAACCCGGCCGCGTTCATCTACGGCAGCAGCTTCGCACAACTGCAACAGACCATCCGCTATGGTCGCAACGGCAACATGCCCGCCCAGGAAGACTTCCTCGGCAACGACAAGGCCCACCTGCTGGCCGCCTACGTCTACAAGCTGAGCCACAGCGAAGAGAAGTAACCCCGCCCCCACCGGTGGTCGCATCCGCGGCCACCGGCCCTCCTCTGTGCGACCCAGTGTCGCACTAGCCGACCAATAGCCCTGCACATTCCTTGATCTGGGCTAAGCTCGCTTTCAGTCGCCATCGTTGACAACTACAAGGCGATCCCTTCTTGGCGCTGCGCAAACTGGTTGCGCAAAACGCTCTCAGCGGTCACCGCAGAGCACCTGGAAAGGTGCTCCCGAAAGGCCCTGAAGCCCTGATCGTGTCGGCATGCTGCGTTGCAATGGCTACTTGCTTTCTCCATACTTGCCGCCGATTTTTGCCCCATAAAAATCCATTAACCGTGGAACCCCTAGCATGAGCACAGCAATCAGTCAGACTGCTTATAACTATAAGGTGGTCCGCCAGTTCGCCATTATGACGGTGATCTGGGGGGTCATTGGGATGGGTCTAGGCGTGTTCATCGCCGCACAACTCGTGTGGCCGGAACTCAACCTAGGCCTGCCGTGGACCAGCTTCGGCCGTCTGCGCCCGCTGCACACCAACGCAGTGATCTTCGCCTTCGGCGGATGTGCACTGTTCGCCACCTCTTACTACGTCGTCCAGCGCACCTGCCAAACGCGCCTGGTCTCCGACGGTCTGGCTGCATTCACCTTCTGGGGCTGGCAAGCCGTGATCGTGCTCGCCGTGATCACCCTGCCGCTGGGTTACACCAGCTCCAAGGAGTACGCCGAGCTGGAGTGGCCGGTCGACATCCTTCTGGGTATCGTCTGGATCACCTATCTGCTGGTGTTCTTCGGCACCATCATGAAGCGCAAGACCAAGCACATTTATGTGGGCAACTGGTTCTTCGGTGCGTTCATCCTGGTCACCGCGATGCTGCACATCGTCAACAGCATGGAAGTACCGGTCAGCCTGACCAAGTCCTACTCCATGTATGCCGGTGCCACCGACGCCATGATCCAGTGGTGGTATGGTCACAACGCCGTGGGCTTCTTCCTGACCACCGGCTTCCTGGGGATGATGTACTACTTCGTACCCAAGCAGGCCGAGCGTCCGATCTACTCCTACCGCCTGTCCATCGTGCACTTCTGGGCGCTGATCACCCTGTACATCTGGGCCGGCCCGCACCACCTGCACTACACCGCACTGCCGGATTGGGCACAGTCCCTGGGCATGGCGATGTCGGTCATCCTGCTGGCTCCGAGCTGGGGTGGTATGATCAACGGCATGATGAGCCTGTCCGGCGCCTGGCATAAGCTGCGCACCGACCCGATACTGCGCTTCCTCGTGGTCTCCCTGGCGTTCTACGGCATGTCGACCTTCGAAGGCCCGATGATGGCCATCAAGACCGTCAACGCCCTGTCCCACTACACCGACTGGACCATCGGCCACGTGCACGCTGGCGCCCTCGGCTGGGTAGCGATGATCTCCATCGGCTCGCTGTACCACCTGATTCCCAAGGTGTTCGGTCGCCAGCAGATGCACAGCATCGGCCTGATCAACGCTCACTTCTGGCTGGCTACCATCGGTACCGTGCTCTACATCGCCTCGATGTGGGTCAACGGCATCACCCAGGGCCTGATGTGGCGCGCAGTCAACGAAGACGGCACCCTCACCTACTCCTTCGTTGAAGCCCTGCAGGCCAGCCACCCGGGCTACATCGTGCGCATGATCGGCGGCGCCTTCTTCGTCACCGGCATGCTGCTGATGGCCTACAACACCTACCGCACCGTGCGTGCCGCCAAGCCGGCTGAATACGATGCGGCTGCGCAGATTCCCGCCGGAGTAGCTCACTGATGAAACACGAAATCATCGAGAAGAATATCGGCCTGATGGCCCTGCTGATGGTGATCGCTGTCAGCATCGGTGGCCTGACCCAGATCGTTCCGCTGTTCTTCCAGGACGTCACCAATGAGCCGGTCGAAGGCCTCAAGCCCTACACCGCGCTGCAACTGGAAGGCCGTGACATCTACATCGCCAACGGCTGCGTTGGTTGCCACTCGCAGATGATCCGTCCGTTCCGCGCCGAAACCGAGCGCTACGGCCACTACTCCGTCGCTGGCGAAAGCGTCTGGGATCACCCCTTCCTGTGGGGTTCCAAGCGTACCGGCCCGGATCTGGCCCGCGTCGGCGGCCGCTACTCGGACGAGTGGCATCGCGCCCACCTGTACAACCCGCGTAACGTCGTGCCCGAGTCGAAGATGCCGGCCTACCCCTGGCTGGTCGAGAACAAGCTCGATGGCAAGGACACCGCCAAGAAGATGGAAGTCATGCGTGGCTTCGGCATCCCCTACACCGACGAAGACATCGCCGGTGCCCGTGATGCAGTGAAAGGCAAGACCGAAATGGACGCGCTGGTCGCGTACCTGCAGGTTCTCGGCACTTCCATCAAGAACAAACGGTAAGACGCCATGGATATCGGGACTATTCGCGGAATCGGCACGGCGGTGGTGTTCATCGCTTTCATCAGCGTGGTGCTCTGGGCTTACAGCAGCAAGCGCAAGTCGAGCTTCGACGAGGCCGCCAACCTGCCTTTCGCCGATGATCCCGAAACCAAGCGCGATCAAGACTCTTCCAGGAGCAATAACCAATGACCACGTTCTGGAGTTGGTACGTAACCATCCTCTCCCTGGGCACCATCTTCGCCCTGACCTGGCTGATCTTCGGCACCCGCAAGGGCCAGCGCCAGGAAGTGACCGACGAGACCGTCGGCCACAGCTTCGACGGCATCGAGGAGTATGACAACCCGCTGCCCAAGTGGTGGTTCATGCTGTTCGTCGCCACCATCATCTTCGCCCTCGGCTACCTGGCCCTGTACCCGGGCCTGGGCAACTGGAAAGGCCTGCTGCCTGGCTACGACTACGTCGACAGCGAGAAGCAGACCCCCTTCGCCGCAGGCGTACAGATCGCCGACGGTTCCATGCGTCATGCCGGCTGGACCGGTGTGCACCAGTGGGAGAAGGAAATGGCGCGCGCCGATGAGCAATACGGCCCGCTGTTCGCCAAGTACGCCGCCATGCCGATCGAGGAAGTGGCCAAGGACGAGCAAGCCCTGAAAATGGGTGGTCGCCTGTTCGCCTCCAACTGCTCGGTCTGCCACGGCTCCGATGCCAAGGGCAGCTACGGCTTCCCCAACCTGACCGACAACGAGTGGCGCTGGGGCGGCGAGCCGGAAACCATCAAGACCACCATCCTCAAGGGTCGTGAAGGTGCAATGCCGGCTCAAGGCCCGGCCATCGGCGAAGACGGCGTACGCAACGTCGCGGCTTACGTGCTGACTCAACTGGGCGGTCGTCAACTGCCGGAAGGCGTGGAAGCCGACATCGCGGCCGGCCAGAAAGTCTTCTCCGGCACCTGCTTCGCCTGCCACGGCGCCGACGGCAAGGGTACCCCTGCCATGGGCGCGCCGAACCTGACCAACCCGGCAGCGTTCATCTACGGCAGCAGCTACGCGCAACTGCAGCAGACCATCCGCTACGGTCGCCACGGCAAGATGCCGGCCCAGGAAGAATTCCTTGGCAACGACAAGGTGCACCTGCTGGCTGCCTACGTGTACAGCCTCTCGCACCAGAGCAAAGAGCAGTAGCACAACCGACTCTTTTGACAAGGGTCAATGAACGCCCGGGTCGCGACTGCTCGTCGCACCCGGGCGTTGTCTTTCAGGCGTACCATATAGACACTGTGAAACGACCCTGACCGGCACGTATCGGCCCGGGCTGCCAACCAACTGCCGTGGTATGCATTGATGAGCGAACAGATTCCCGTCCAGGACGTCACCCCTCCTTCAAGCAAGAACGCCGGCGTCGATCTCTACGCCAGCCGCGAGAAGATCTATACGCGCGCCTTCACAGGCCTGTTCCGCAATCTGCGTCGCGTCGGCGGTGCCCTGCTCTTCGTTTTGTTCTTCGGCACCGTGTGGTTGAACTGGGAAGGCCGCCAGGCCGTCTGGTGGAACCTGCCGGAGCGCAAGTTCCACATTTTCGGCGCCACCTACTGGCCACAGGACTTCATGCTGCTGTCCTGGCTGCTGATCATCTGCGCCTTCGGCCTGTTCTTCATCACCGTGTTCGCCGGGCGCGTCTGGTGTGGCTACACCTGCCCGCAAAGCGTGTTCACCTGGGTGTTCATGTGGGCGGAAAAGGTCACCGAAGGCGACCGCAACCAGCGCATGAAGCTCGACAAGCAGCCCATGAGTGGCAACAAGCTGGCGCGCAAGGCCGCCAAGCACGCCATCTGGCTGGGGGTCTCGCTGGTCACCGCACTGACCTTCGTCGGCTACTTCACGCCGATTCGCGAGCTGATCCCCGAACTGCTGGCCTTAGACTCCAACGGCTGGGCGGTGTTCTGGATCGGTTTCTTCACCCTCGCCACCTACGGCAACGCCGGCTGGCTGCGCGAGCAGGTGTGCATCTACATGTGCCCCTACGCCCGCTTCCAGAGCGTGATGTTCGACCAGGACACCCTGATCGTCTCCTACGATCCACGCCGCGGCGAATCGCGCGGCCCGCGCAAGAAGGACGCCGACTACAAGGCCCAGGGCCTGGGCGACTGCATCGACTGCAAGATGTGCGTGCAGGTCTGCCCCACCGGCATCGACATCCGTGACGGCCTGCAGATCGAATGCATCGGCTGCGCCGCATGCATCGACGCCTGCGACAGCATCATGGAGAAGATGAACTATCCCAAGGGGCTGATCAGCTACACCACTGAACACAACCTGTCCGGCCGCCAGACCCACCTGCTGCGCCCGCGCCTGATCGGCTACGCTGTGGCGCTGGTGGCCATGATCGGTCTGTTCGCCTGGGCCGTGGCCAATCGCCCGATTGTGGAACTGGATGTGCTCAAGGATCGCGTGCTGTTCCGCGAGAACGAGCGCGGTTACATCGAGAACGTCTACACCCTGAAGATCATGAACAAGGCGCAACGCGACATGACCTATGTGATCAGCGCCGACGGTCTCGACGGCCTGGTCTACGAAGGCAAGCGCGAGGTGCGTGCCCTGGCAGGCGAGGTGTATTCCTTCCCGGTGGAGCTGTCCATCGCCCCGGAAAAACTGCCCTCGAGCGCCAATAACATCGTCTTCCACGTACAATCGGCGGACGACCCCAGTATCAAGAACGACGCCGACAGCCGCTTTATCGGCCCCAGCGTCCGCTGACAACGGAAAGAGCATGTCCGAGCAAGCACCATCGCCAGTCAAACCCTGGTACAAGCAGTTCTGGCCCTGGTTCATCATCGCCCTGCTGGGCTATTCCGTGGTGCAGGGCCTGGCCCTGCTCACCCTGGCCAGCAAGAATCCTCCGGGCCTGATTTCCGATGACTACTACGACGTCGGCAAGGGCATCAACCAGTCACTGGAGCGAGAGAAGCTGGCCGAGCGCCTGCAACTGCATGGTGAGCTGGTTCTGGACAACGCCACTGGTACCGCGCTGCTCAGCCTGCAAGGCAACAGCCGGCCGCAGCAGATCGTGCTCAACCTGATTTCCCCGACCCAGCCGGAGCGTGATCGCCGCGTCATCCTGCAACCGGCCGCTGACGGTCAATACCGTGGGCAGATGGTCGACGAGGTCAGCGGTCGCCGCTTCGTCGAACTGCTCGGCCAGGAAGGCAGCCAGAACTGGCGGCTGTTCGAGGAAGAGAACATCACCGACGGTGGCATCATCAAGATCGGCGACAACCCGTCCTACTGACCCTGCCGATGCCCTCACCTACTCCCTGCTATCACTGCGGCTTGCCGGTACCCACCGGCAGCCGTTTTCATGCCATGGTGCTCGGCGAAGAGCGCGAACTCTGCTGCCCAGGCTGCCAGGCGGTCGCCGAAGCCATCGTCGCCGGGGGCCTGGAGCATTACTACAGCCATCGCAGCGAGAACTCCGCCAATCCGCAGGCCTTGCCACAGGCGCTGCCTGACGAGCTGGCACTCTACGATCGCAGTGACGTGCAACGACCCTTCGTCCAGCACGAGGGCGAGCTGAGCGAGACCCAACTGCTGATCGAGGGCATCAGTTGCGCGGCGTGCGGCTGGCTGATCGAGAAGCACCTGCGCGGCGTGCCGGGTGTGGCAGAAGCGCACCTGAACCTGTCCAACCACCGCCTGCAGGTACGCTGGCAGGACAGCCAGCTGCCGCTGAGCAAGCTGCTCGCCGAGCTGCGCCGCATCGGCTATGCCGCCCATCCCTGGCAGTCCGACCAGGCTGCCGAGCGCCTGGCTGCGGAAAACCGCCGACGCATGCGCGAACTGGGCGTGGCCGGCCTGCTGTGGATGCAGGTGATGATGGCCGCCATGGCCACCTGGCCGGAATTCAACGTCGACCTGACGCCCGAGCTGGACAAGATTCTGCGCTGGACCAGCCTGTTCCTCACCACCCCGATCGTCTTCTACTGCTGTGGCCAGTTCTTCCGTGGCGCCCTGCGCGACCTGCGCACCCGTCACCTGACCATGGACATCTCCGTCTCGCTGGCCATTGGCGGCGCCTACATGGCCGGCATCTGGTCGACCGTCACCGGCGTTGGCGAGCTGTATTTCGATGCGGTCGGCATGTTCGCCCTGTTCCTGCTCGCCGGTCGTTACCTGGAGCGACGCGCCCGAGAGCGCACAGCGGCGGCCACCGCACAACTGGTCAAGCTGCTGCCGGCCTCCTGCCTGCGCCTGGATGCCGACGGCCAGAGCCAGCGCATCCTGCTCAGCGAACTGCGCGAGGGCGAGCGCGTGCTGGTGCAGCCGGGCTCGCTGATCCCGGCGGACGGGCGCATCCTCGATGGACAATCCAGCGTCGACGAATCCCTGCTCACGGGTGAATACCTGCCGCAGCCGCGTAGTGTCGGCGACAGCGTCACGGCCGGCACGCTCAACGTCGAAGGCCCACTGACGCTGGAAGTGCAGGCCCTGGGTGATGCCACACGCCTGTCTGCCATCGTCCGCCTGCTGGAACGTGCGCAGAGCGAGAAACCGCGCCTGGCGGAGATCGCCGACCGGGTTTCGCAGTGGTTCCTGCTGTTCATCCTGCTGGCCGCCGCTTTGGTCGGCTTCATCTGGTGGGAAATCGACTCCAGCCGCGCCTTCTGGGTCGTGCTCGCGCTGCTGGTAGCCACCTGCCCCTGCGCCCTGGCCCTGGCCACGCCGACGGCGCTGACCACCGCCACCGGCAGCCTGCACAAGCTGGGGCTGTTGCTAACCCGCGGCCACGTGCTCGAAGGACTCAACCATATCGACACGCTGGTGCTGGACAAGACCGGCACGCTCACCGAAGGCCGCCTGACCCTCAGTGCTATCCATCCGCTGCGCGAACTCGATCAGGACAGTTGCCTGGCACTGGCCGCCGCCCTGGAAAACCGCTCCGAACACCCCATCGCCCGCGCCTTCGGCCAGGCACCACGGGCTGCCGAAGCGGTCGACAGCCATCCTGGTCAGGGTCTGCAGGGCCGCGTCGACGGCCGCCTGCTGCGCATCGGGGAAGCGGGTTTCGTCTGCGCCCTGAGCAACCAGGCCATACCGACCATCACCAGCGAGCATGGCCAATGGCTGCTGCTGGGCGACGAACAGGGCCCGCTGGCCTGGTTCGTCCTCGACGACCGCCTGCGCGAAGACGCGCCCGAACTGATCGCCGCCGCACGCGCCCGTGGTTGGCATATCCACCTGCTGTCCGGCGACAGCTCGCCCATGGTCGGCGAAGTCGCCCGCCAACTGGGCATCGAGGATGCCCGTGGCGGCCTCACGCCGGATGCCAAGCTGGCCGTACTCAAGCAGTTGCATGGCGCAGGCCGCCGGGTACTGATGCTCGGCGACGGTGTGAATGATGTGCCGGTATTGGCTGCGGCCGATATCAGCGTGGCCATGGGTTCGGCCTCCGACCTGGCCAAGACCAGCGCCGATGCGGTGCTGCTCTCCAACCGCCTGAGCAGCCTGGTGCAGGGCCTGGAGATGGCCAAGCGCACGCGCCGGATCATCATCGAGAACCTGGGCTGGGCGACGCTGTACAATGGCATGGTTCTACCGTTTGCCGCCTTTGGCTGGATCACCCCCATCTGGGCCGCGGTCGGCATGTCGTTCAGCTCACTCCTAGTGGTGCTCAACGCATTGCGCCTGAGCCGGTAATCTGCAAGCAAGCGAAGCCCGAACAGCTTCTTCGCGAGCAGAGCTCGCTCCTACAGCCACCATGGAGAGCGTATGTCCGCCCTGTACATCCTAATTCCCGTCGCCATCGCCCTGGTCGCGTTCGCCATCTGGCTGTTCTTCTGGGCGGTGGACAGCGGCCAGTACGACGACCTCGACAGCCCGGCGCACAGCATCCTCTTCGACGACGAGGATCCGCTGCACAAGGCAGGCGTGGAGCAGGCCGAAGAACAGGGCAAGCAGGACAAACCCGGTGCTTGAACTGGCGCCCCTGCTGGTCTCGGCGCTGATTCTCGGCCTGCTGGGCGGCGGCCATTGCCTGGGCATGTGCGGCGGGCTGATGGGCGCGCTGACCCTGGCGATTCCCCCGGAGCAACGCGGCAAGCGCCTGCGTCTTCTACTGGCCTACAACCTCGGACGCATTCTCAGCTACAGCGCCGCCGGCCTGCTCCTCGGCCTGGCCGGTTGGGCCGTGGCTGGCAGTAGCGCCGAAGTGTTCATGCGCAGCCTCGCTGCCCTGCTGCTGATCGCCATGGGCCTGTACCTGGCCGGCTGGTGGAGCGGGCTGACGCGCATCGAAGCGCTGGGGCGTGGCATATGGCGGCATATCCAGCCCCTGACTCGGCGCTTCATGCCGGTCAGCAGCATCCCCAAGGCCATGGTGTTGGGCGCGCTATGGGGCTGGCTGCCCTGCGGGCTGGTCTACAGCACGCTGCTCTGGGCATCGAGCCAGGGCAATGCAGTGGACAGCGCCCTGCTGATGCTGGCGTTCGGCCTTGGCACCTGGCCCGTCTTGCTGGCCACCGGGCTGGCCGCCGAGCGCATCACCGCCTTGCTACGTCGCCAAGGGGTGCGCGTCGCTGGTGGCCTGCTGGTCATTCTCTTCGGTATCTGGACGCTACCCGGCCCACACCAGCACTGGCTGATGGGGCACTGAACGCACTGTCAGGCGCCCCGCGATGCACTAGGATTGACCTGTCGATGGACGACGGATCGCATGGAGGCTCTATGACGCAGCGTAACGATGGAATCATTCACGACACCGAAGACAAGCACTGGTGGTGTCATCACGGGCTCGAACTGGAACGACGCTTCGTCGCCCTGTGCAACGACCGTTTGAACGTGCCCGCGCAGGAAAACCCCGAAAAACAGCATGATCCCTACGCGCCGGATCTGATCGTGGCGGGTCGCGTGGCGGATCTGAAGGTGCAGAACACTCCCTTCTTCCTCTCCAGCCGCTACGGCATGGATCCGCGACGTACCGTCACCTTCAATCGCAAGGACTACGAGCGCTACCGTATGCTCTACCCAGGCATCGACATCTATTTCTGGGTGGACTGGACGCAGACACAGTCGCAGTTCGGACGTGTCGAACACCTGGCCGGGATCTATCGCCTGCCCTTTGCCGGAGTCGCTCGACTGATCGAGGATGGCGCGCAGGAACATCACTACAAGCACCGCTACGGCGACAGCCAAGGCAACGCCAAATCCTCATTCCTTCTGAGCCTAGATGCCTTCGAGACCCTGTTCGAGCGCTAGGGTGCCTGCCACGCCTTGACCTGAACCAGGCGTCTGCCTGCAAGGCCCGGCGTGGCGCAACCTGCAATGCCCCTTGATTCAGGTCAAGGCCCCCACCCGTCTGCATCCCTAGACTGCCCACACAGCCTGTCCAGGATTCTTTCCCATGCTCGACGCCATCCAGTGGGATGCCGACCTGATCCGCCGCTACGATCTCGCCGGCCCGCGCTACACCTCCTATCCGACCGCCGTGCAGTTTCACGACGACATCGGCCCATTCGACCTGTTGCATGCGCTGCGCGACAGCCGCAAGGCAGGCCGACCACTGTCGCTCTACATTCACGTGCCGTTCTGTGCGCACATTTGCTACTACTGCGCCTGCAACAAGGTGATCACCAAGGATCGCGGCCGTGCCCTGCCCTATCTGGAAAAGCTCGAGCGTGAAATCGAGATCGTCAGCCGCTACGTGGGCAAGGAACAGGTCATAGAGCAACTGCACTTCGGTGGCGGTACGCCGACCTTTCTCAGCCACGACGAACTGCGCCGCCTGATGCAGCACCTGCGCCAGCACTTCAACCTGCTCGACGACGATTCCGGCGACTACAGCATCGAGATCGACCCGCGCGAAGCGGACTGGTCGACCATGGGCCTGCTGCGCGAATTGGGCTTCAACCGCGTCAGCCTCGGCGTGCAGGATCTCGACCCGGAAGTGCAGCGCGCCGTGAACCGCCTGCAAACTCTGGAGGAAACCCGCGCCATCATCGAGGCGGCACGCACCCTGCAGTTCCGCTCAATCAACATCGACCTGATCTACGGCCTGCCCAAGCAGACGCCGGAGCGCTTCGCCCGCACCGTGGCCGAAGTGATCGCCCTGCAGCCTGATCGCCTCTCGGTATTCAATTACGCCCACCTGCCCGAACGCTTCATGCCACAACGGCGCATCAATACCGAGGATCTGCCGGCTGCGGCGGACAAGCTGGCCATGCTGCAGGCCAGCATCGAGCAACTGGCCAAGGCCGGTTACCGTTACATCGGCATGGATCACTTCGCCCTGCCGGACGACGAGCTGGCCGTGGCGCAGGAGGAAGGTACCCTGCAGCGCAACTTCCAGGGCTACACCACGCACGGTCATTGCGATCTGATCGGCCTCGGTGTGTCGGCCATCAGCCAGATCGGCGATCTGTACAGCCAGAACGACAGCGACATCAACAACTACCAGCAGAGCCTGGGCAATGGCCAGTTGGCGACCCGCCGCGGCTTGCACTGCAATGCAGACGACCGCCTGCGACGTGCCGTGATCCAACAGTTGATCTGTCATTTCGAACTGGATTTTCGTGGTATCGAGCAGGCCTACGGCATCGACTTTCGCGCGTATTTCGCCGAGCTCTGGGCGGATCTGCAGCAGTTGCATGACGATGGGCTGATCGAGCTGAGCGAGCGCGCTATCCGCGTGCGCCCAGCCGGGCGTCTACTGGTGCGTTCGCTGTGCATGCTGTTCGACCGTTACCTCAATGATCAGGTGCGGCAACGCTTTTCGCGGGTGATCTGAACCCTACGCCTCCAACTCGGCCAGACTGTTATAGGCGTACACCAGAGAGGCCTGCAGGATGGCTAACTCGGCCTGGATCGCCTGTGCCTGCTGCAGGCGATCCTCGTCATCGAGAGAGCTATCCGTCATGACTCGCTGTAGCTCGTCCTGTTTTTCTTTGATCTGCTGCTTGAGCTGCTTGATCATCTTTTCTAGCTGCTCAGCGCTACTGGTCGACCCACTTGAGCTTGCCTTTTCCGCACCGAGGGCGGCATAAGCCTTGTCGGAAATGCTCGTCTTGTCCTGACTGGTCTGCCCCTCTAAATCAGACTCCTGCTCAGCAATCGATACAGATGCGGTTTTCGTCTGAGCTAGGTCATATTGTCGCTGGGCAACACCGGTAACACTGGTGTGCAGAGTTCCGTTATCGATTCTCATGGCCTGAATTCCTTGAACCTCGCTCGATAATCGGCAGCTGATGCGAAAACTTGAGTGCTCAATCAAGGTGCATCCTATCTGGTCGCCCTGCTCACCCTGCGGTACCCTTAGCCGCATTGCGTGTCCCTCAGGAAGCCGACCGATGTCAGAGAACATCAAGCTGCGTACGCAGCACCAAGCCCATTGCAAGGATTGCAGCCTGGCTGCGTTGTGCCTGCCTATCTCGCTGAACCTGGAGGACATGGACGCCCTCGACGAAATCGTCAAGCGTGGCCGCCCCCTGAAGAAAGGCGAGTTCCTCTTCCGCCAGGGCGATGCCTTCGGCTCGGTATTCGCCGTACGCTCGGGTGCGCTGAAGACCTTCGGTCTGAGCGATTCCGGCGAGGAGCAGATCACCGGCTTCCACCTGCCCAGCGAGCTGGTTGGCCTGTCTGGGGTCGACGGGGAACGCTATCCGGTCTCGGCGCAGGCGCTGGAAACCACCTCGGTGTGCGAGATCCCCTTCGAGCGCCTCGATGACCTGGCCCTGCAACTGCCGCAACTGCGCCGCCAGCTGATGCGTATCATGAGCCGCGAGATCCGCGACGATCAGCAGATGATGCTCCTGCTGTCGAAGAAGACCGCCGACGAGCGCATCGCCACCTTCTTGGTCAACCTCTCCGCACGCTTCCGCGCCCGTGGCTTCTCGGCCAACCAGTTCCGCCTGGCCATGTCGCGCAACGAGATCGGCAATTACCTGGGCCTGGCCGTGGAAACCGTCTCGCGCGTGTTCACCCGCTTTCAGCAGAACAAGCTGCTCGAAGCCGAAGGCAAGGAAGTGCATATCCTCGACCCGATCGAGTTGTGCGCCCTGGCCGGCGGCAATATCGACATCTAAGCCCGTCTGGCGCCCTGTCGGCGCCGACGGCCTCCTTCATGACAGCGCCGCCCATGCGGCGCTTTCGTTTGCCCGAAATACGCAGGACATCTCATGATTTTCGACGAATTCAGCATCAAGACTCTGATCCGCCCGGTGGTGGACTTCCCCAAGCCTGGCGTGGTGTTCCGCGACATCACCCCGCTGTTTCAGTCGCCGCGTGCACTGCGCCTGGTCGCCGACAGCTTCATCCAGCGTTACGTGGAAGCCGAGTTCAGCCATATCGGCGCCATGGACGCCCGTGGTTTCCTGATCGGCTCGATCATCGCCTATGAGCTGAACAAGCCCCTGGTGCTGTTCCGCAAGCAGGGCAAGCTGCCGGCCGACGTACTCAGCGAGGGCTACCAGACCGAATACGGCGAAGCCTTCCTCGAAGTGCACGCCGACAGCCTGTGCGAAGGCGATTCGGTGCTGATCTTCGATGACCTGATCGCCACTGGCGGTACCCTCATCGCCGCCGCCAACCTGGTGCACCGCCTGCGCGCAAAGGTGTTCGAGGCCGCTGCGATCATCGACCTGCCGGAGCTGGGCGGCTCGCAGAAGCTGCAGGACGCCGGTATCCCCACTTTCAGCCTCACCGCCTTCGCCCTCGACGAGCAATAACCTGCTGGCACGCATCGGCCCGGAATCGCCTCGGGCCGGCCGCGCATACGCAGTTCCCGCCTAAAGTTGGCAGCGCCCGATGCTGTCGACGTCCGATAGTTACATCGTTCATAGACACACTCGCCTCGTTGCAGCGTTTGCGCGAGCCGAGTGTCGTCACCCAGAGCCGCACAACAATCGGGAGCCCGACTCCCAGAAGAGGACTCGAACGATGACTGCAAGCGCCACCCTGCCCCAGCCGAAATCCAGCTTCCCGGTTCGCCGCATGGACTTCAGCTTTACCGCCACGCCCAAGTACTGGTTCTACGACGACCCCTTCATGAGCCAGTTCATGAACAACCTGTCATCGCTGTTTCCCTATGGCGAGAAATTCTTCGTCGACAGCGTGCGCGCCGTGCGTGACCAGGTCAGTGAACCGCAGTTGAAGAAGGACATCAGCGCCTTCATCGGTCAGGAGGCCATGCACTCCAAGGAACACGCCGCCTACAACGACTACGCCAATGAGCACGGTATCGACCTGGAGCGCCTGGAGCTGCGCATCAAGGTGCTGCTGGAATGGACGACCCGCTTCAGCACCAAGAAGCAGCGTCTGGCGGCCACCTGCGCGCTGGAGCACTTCACCGCGACCATGGCCGAGCAACTGCTCAAGCGCGAAGACCTCACCACGCAGATGAACGATCCTAAGCTGTACCAGTTGTGGATGTGGCACGCGATCGAGGAGAATGAGCACAAGGCGGTGTGCTACGACGTCTACCAGACGGTCTACGGCGGCTATTTCACCCGCGTGCTGGTGATGATGCTGACCACCGTGATGTTCCTCGGCGTGATCGGCTGGTTCCAGCTGCACCTGCTGCGCAAGGATGGCCAGCTGTTCAACTGGCGCAGCTGGGGCTTTGGTCTGAAGAAGCTGTTCGGCCTGCGCCACGGCTTCTTCACCAAGCTGATCGGCCCCTACCTCGACTACTACCGCCCGGGCTTCCATCCCATGGATCATGACACCGAGAAGCTGGAGAACCGCTGGCGCCAGCGCCTGGGCTTCGCCGGCTAGCAGGCCATTGAAAAACGTAGGCGAGGCAGGCAAGACAAGGCAAAAACAGCCGAAAAAGCGCAGTTTACGCGCTGTAAATGAGCATTTTGAGGCTGTTTTTAACGCAGTATTGCCAACGCAGGTAGTTTTTCAACGGCCTGCTAAGCGTGCGGTGAGCCGCGTTCGAGCAAGTGATTCATCGCGGCCTTGAGCTTCATCGGCCGCACCGGCTTGTGCAGCAGGCTGTGGCCGAGTTCGCGCATCTGCTGCTTGAGTTCGTTGCTGTAGTTGGCGGTGATCATCAAGGCCGGTAGCGCGGCGCTACGCCGCGCGTTGATCTGCGCCACGGCATCGACGCCGTTACGCTCGTCGTCGAGGTGGTAATCGGCGATCAGCAGGTCGGCCTCGGCGTGGTAGTTGTCCACCTGGCGCGCCAGGTCTTCTTCGGAAAGCGCGGTGATCACCTGGCAGCCCCAGCCTTCGAGCAGGGTGCGCATGCCGGCGCAGATCGCCGCGTCGTTATCCAGTACCCATACCCGCGCACCACTGACCCGTTCGAGCAACGGCGGCGCGCTGGCCTGCTCCAGCCGCGCCCTGGGCGCACGGCGGGTCAGCGGTACCTCGACGGCGAACATCGAGCCTCGCCCCTGCTGCGAGGCCACGCGGATACGATGGCCGAGCATGCCGGCAATCTTGTCGACGATTGCCAGCCCCAGGCCCAGTCCGCGATCCTGTTTGCGCTGCACGTTATCGCCGCGCTTGAACTCCTGGAATATCTCGCCGAGCTTGTCCTGAGCGATGCCGATGCCGGTATCCCACACCTCGATGGACAGGCTATTGCCGCGCCGCCGACAGCCGAGCAGGATGCGCCCGCTGGCGGTATAACGAATGGCGTTGCTGAGGAAATTGCGCAGGATCCGCGCCAGCAACTGCACATCGCTGCGCACCAGCGCCGAGCTGGCCAGGTAATCCAGGCGCAAGCCTTCGCTGCGGGCGATCTGGTGGTATTCGGCGGCGAGATTGTGCAGCAGCTCGCTGACGGCGAACGGGGCGATATCGGCCTTGATCACGCCGGCATCCAGTTTGGAAATATCGACCAGCGTACCGAGCAGACTCTCCACGTCATCCAGCGAATTACTGACGTTACGCACCAGCGGCGCACAGCCGTTGAGCGCGTCCTTCTCCAGCAACGCGCTGGTGAACAACCGCGCCGCATTGAGCGGCTGCAGCAGGTCATGGCTCACAGCAGCGAGGAACTTGGTCTTGGACAGGTTGGCCTGCTCGGCCTCGCCCTTGGCCTCGCGCAGGCGCGCTTCCATTTGCGTGCGCTCGTCAATCTCGCGGCGCAGTTGTTCGTTCACCGTGGTCAGCTCGGCAGTGCGCTCGCGCACGCGTTGCTCCAGGTGCTGATAAGCCTGGTGCAGGGCCTCGGCGGTGCGGCGGCGCTCGGTGATATCGCGGATCAGTACGAATATACCGATCACCTCGCCGCTGGCCTGGCGGTTGGGTACGTAGGAGCGCAGCATGTAGCGCTCCTGGCCGCTGTGGTTGGTCTCGGCGAACTCGAAGGTCACGCTCTCGCCGGACAGGGCGCGCTCGACGTAAGGCTCCAGGCGCTGGCAATGCTCCTCGCTGTGCACTTCGCGCAGGCTCTGGCCGAGCATGGCGCCGCGCGGCCAGCAGTACCATTCCTCGTAGACCTTGTTGGTGAACTCATAGACCAGATCGGCCGACAGGTAGGCGATCAGCGCAGGCACATGGTCGGTGATCAGGCGGATCCAGCGCTCGCTCTCGCTCAGCGCCTGGGCCTGGCGATGCCGCTCGGTGATGTCGGTGAAGGTGTTGACGAAGCCGCCGGTGGGCAGCGGATGGGTGCGCACTTCAAGCATGCGCCCGTCGAACAGGCGCACCTCCACCTGGCGCAGCGGTTTGCCAGCGGCGTCGCGGCTGTCCGGGGTCAGCGGCTGCAGCTCGCTTTCCGCCATCACTTCGGCGAACGGCCGATGGGCGTTGATCGGCGCCAGCCCGCAGAGTTCGAGGAAACGGTGGTTCCACAGCTCCAACGCGCCGTCGGCATTGACCATGGCCATGCCTTGCGACAGGTTGTCGACCGCGCGCTGCAGCAGGCGCGACTTCTGCGCCAGCGCCTGCTCGCGGCGCAGCGCCTCGCTCTGCTTCACTTCGGTGATGTCGGTATAGAGGATCACCAGGCCGCCTTCGCGGGTCGGCCGCTCGCTGACCTGCAGCCAGCGACCGTCGTGCAGGCGCAGCAGGCTCGGCTCGCCCTCCTTGCCCAGTTGCGCCTCGACCACCAGGCCGGTGCTGCGGCTCAGGCGGCGGATTTCCTCCAGCCGCGTACCGGTGGCAATACGCGCACGGCTGCGTACCCACAACGCTTTGAAACGGCTGTTGAACAACACGATGCGCTGGCGATCGTCGAACAGCACGAAGGCGTCGGAGATGCTTTCGATGGCGTCGATGAGGTGGTGGTGGGCGGTCTCGGCGCGCAGGCGTGCATCACTGAGCAACTGGTTGCTGGATTTCAGCTCGGCCATCGCCTGATTCAGCGCATCGGTGCGCTCACGCACCTGCTCGGCCAGTACCACCGAATGCTGGAAGGCGGCGTAGGCATCGTCACCGCGCGAGTGGATCGACTCGACCCGCTCGATCAGCGCGGCGTTGATGCGCTTGAGCTTGGCGTTCTCCAGCTCCAGCGCAGCGCAACGCGCCTGCACCTCAGCGCTCGCTGCGTCCAGCGGGGCGACCAATGGCGACACCGGTGAAAGTCTGGTTGATGTGCATGCCATTGAACTGCTCTCCGTAGGTGTTGAAACCGATCACCCGCTGCTGACGCAGCAGCTCGGCGACCGGCTCGACGCCGCCCTCGTTCTCGATTTCCAGGCGCCGCAGGAAGCAGTCGCAGCCGATGGTCAGCAGCAGTGGCCCGAGGCGCTGCTCCAGCCCGGTGAACAGCTGCTGCAGGTTGGGCAGCAAAGGGCCGGGACGCATCGCGGTGAGGACGATGCCGTTCTCTACCGCGCAGTAGAAGGTCAGGCTGAGGTCGTCGTGTACCTGCTGGATCGAGCGCACGTAGTAGTGATCGCTGATGCGCACGGCCAGCGGATAAGCGGCGAACACCCGGTGATCGAGGGCATCGAGTGGCACGCCGATCAGCTCGGCATACTCCTGCGCAGCCGGCGCGGCATTGAGCTCGTACACGCGGCGGCTGGCGCTGTCGGCGCGGGTGACCACCAGTTTTTCGCCACTGGGCTGGATGTGGTGGGTGCTGAACACCTCGAAGTCCAGCCAGGTATTGAACAGCACCACCACCGCTGCCCCGCTGTGGAAACGCCCGTCGTGGTAGACGTGGGTATGGGTCAGGTGATTGTCGTCGCCAGCCGAGCCGCCGAAGTGCGGGATGCTGCCGAGTGCCGCACTGAGTGCGCCGAGCACCAGTTCCTCGCGACTGGACAGGCCGTCGAGCAGGGTCAGGGCGAAGCTGTGGCCCTTGATCGAGGCCAGCTCGTTGCTGCGACAGTCCTTCACCAGACCATCGACCAGATGCTGTGCATCGAGCAGGTTGAAGCGTTCCATCTCGTCGATCAGCGCGCTGGCGATGGAGAAGCAGCGCAGGTCGAAGCCCAGCGCCACCACACAGCCACGGCCGTAGCCTTGTGGGGTGATCTCGCCGGCACTGGTGCAGCCGACCAGGCTCACCCCGCCGAAGTGCGCCTCCAGCGCCTGGCCGAGGCCTTCGAGGTCGTATTCAGCAGAGCAGAAGAACAGCACGAAGCCGAGATAAGGGTGGATCAACTGGCGCGCCAGTTCCTGAGCGGCCTGCTCCACGTCCTTCGTACTGGAAACGGCGCGAAGAACGCCCTCGGACTGTTGCAAGGCCATATCACGCCCCAATGCACCTGCTGATCATGGGGAAATTCTACGAAGCAGGCGCAGGCAGCCCCATGCTACTTGAGTACTGGGTAGTCGCTCCGTAGGGCGTACTCGCGAAGCAGTACGCGATCAATCAGGCGACAACTGTAGGGCGGGTGAAACCCGCCGTTATCCCTCTGGCGGGTTGCACCCGCCCTACGGCCACAAACGAAAAGGCCGGGCAGAGGTCACCCCCTGCCCGGCCCGCGTTATTGCAATGATTACCAGCTGACCACCGCACCCAGCGCGAGGGTATTGGTGTCTTCGTTCAGGCCACTGCCTTCGGCAGCATCGATCTGGTACTGGTTGTACTCGGCGACCAGCTTGAGGTTGTCGTTGATGGTGCGGAAGTAGGCGATGCCGCGGGTCTCGTAGTCCGCCGCCACGCCCAGGCCGTTGCCGTCGTCCTCGGTCTTGCCGTAGGACAGCGCCACGCGGTTCTTGCCCCAGGTGTAGGAGCCCTGCAGCAGATAACCGTCGCTGTCGATGTCACGCAAGGTCGGCTCGCCCAGGTTGTTGGTGAAGAACGGGTTGATACCCTTGGCCTGGAAGCCCGAGCCGGTCAGCGACAGGCCGCCGAACTTGGCCTGCACGCCATAGCCGAGGCCCTTGGAGGTGACGGTATCGACTGTGTCGTCGGTGTTCTCCGAGGTCTGGTAGGCGCCATTGACCCAGGTGTAGATGGTCGAACCGCCGACATCGAACTGGTAACTGACTTCCGACTCGAAGCGCGGGTTCTCCTGGTAGGCCTTGCCGGTGGCGCTGTCGTCGTTGGTGTCCACCGGATCCATGATGCCGACCGCGACACGCAGGCCTTCGGCCAGGTTGTTGTTGCGGTAGGTGATCTGCGAGGTCGGGAACGGATAGGGGTAGCCGGTGCCGATGTTGCCGAAGGACACGCCCGTGCCATCCACCAGGCCAAGGGTGTCGGACACGTTGCCATAACCGGCCAGCAGTTCGTCGAGGAAGATGTTGGAGCGCGAGAACAGGCCGAAGTCCTTGCCCACCAGCACCTCGCCCCACTCAGGGTTGGCGACGGTGCCATAGAACTGGCGCACGTCGATGGCGGTGTCGGTGCCGTTGGTTTCGCTGTCGTTAATGGTCACCCAGAACGAAGCCCGTGCGCCCAGCTTCAGATCGTCGACCTGCTTGCCGAAGTTGAAACCGATCCAGTTGGGCAGAAAGCCCATCTTCACCCGCGACTGGCGGCGGTCGAACTGCTCGCCGTCACGGTCGACGTCGCTGTTGACGTAGAAGGCATTGACGTAGCCATCGGTGGAAAACGTGGTGTCGTCCTTGTCGTACAGGACGATCTCGGCGGCGGCCTGCTGAGCGGTCGCCAGGGCGACGGTGGTGGCCAGGGTCAGGGGCAGAAACCGGGTGATGGCGATCTTGTTGTTGTGCATAACGCTCTCCGCTTGAGTGGCGACCGCCGGGGCAGTCGTGTCGGAGGCGATTATCGGAAGGCGTCCAGCCCCGCCATACGCTGCCTTGGCAGCGGATCTGCGCTGCTTTGGCGCAGGGCAGCCGGCCTGCATCAAGCGTTGCGCTACCGGCCCGCTACCGGTTGCAGGCGCAAGGTCGCGCTACCACCGGCGACCAAGGTGGCATAGGCGCAGGTCGTACGTCTGAAGGCGCAGACGCCATCCAAGGTCGTATGCACGGGCACACACCTGCGCCGGCTCCAGGCCGGTGACATGAGAAATCAGGGATTCAGCGGGTGCTGGGGACGCTGGCCAGTACCTGCCAGCCGCGCTCCAGCAGCAGGTCGCGACAGGCGCGCTGCAAGGCCGCCTGATCCAGGCTGGCCACGGCCTGCACCAGATGCAGGGGATGATCGGCCGGCAGCCCGGCGCGGTGCGCCAGCCACAGCTGCTCGGCCCATTCGACATGGCTGCGCGGCAGCTCCAGCGACTGCTGCAGGGCCGCGCGCGCGCTGGCGAACGCCGTCGGCGTCAGCTCGGCCAGGCGCGCCGGCTGCTGTTCGAGGAAGTGGCGAATATGCGCAAAGAGACCGCTCGCCTCGCAGTGCGGCGACTGCACACCGAACAGTAGCCCGCGCTGCCCGCGCACCTGGCGAAAGCCGGAAAACAGCGCGTAGCCCAACTGCAGTTCGCCACGCAGGCGCTGGTAGAAGGCTTCCTGCAGACATTGATCCAGCAGGCGCCAGGCGGCCTCATGCGCGGCATCGGCGACAGGCAATGGACAAAACAGCAACAGCGCCCACTCCTCGCCTAGCAAGGCCAGCTCACGCCAGCGCATAGCCTCCGCCAGTGGTATCGGCATACCGGCATCCGCCAGCGCATCGACCTGCACGAACAGCGCCTCGACCTGGCGCTGCGCGGCCCCGTCCAGGCCAACCCCCAAGCCTTGCAGGCAACTGGCTGTCTCGCCCTGCCCCAGGAGTGGCAGCTGCTGCAGCAACTGGCGCAGCAGCTGCCCGGATGGCGCGGGCGCTCCACCGGCCGACAGAGGCGCCAGCAGCAGCGGCAACAGGCATGCACTGCTAGCTGCCAGCCACTCACCCGCGCCGGAGAGCGCCAGCGACCAGGCATCCGGCTCCACCTGCAGGTGCAGCTCGACGCCATGGCGCTGGCACAGGCTGGCCTGCTCCGCGATACGCGCCTGCAGCATGGCCAGGCGTGCCGGTAGCGATGCGTCATCCGCGACTATAGGTGCCCGCCAATACAGCGCGGCCGGGTCACCCTGGGCAGGGCCCGGATGCCAGCGCAAGGCCACCTGTGGCAGCGATTGCCGGTTCGCCGATGGCGATGGCAAAACCGCCACGTCAGCCAAGGTGCTCTGCAGCCGAGCTGGCGGCAATGTCTGAGCAGGCAGGGCAAGTAACGGCAAGTCGAGCCCGACCGCGGTCCAGTTGGGCTGTGGCTCCGGCGAGCCCAGCAGTTCGATCAGCCCGGTACCGCTGGCAAGCTGCTCCAGCAGTTTGTCCAAGGCCAACAGCACCCTCGCATCTGCTTCTGGCTGCTGATCCTGCAGGTGCTGCGCCAGGGCCAAGGGTGCCAGCGCATCGCCGCGTAGCGCCTGCAGTCGCGACCAGGCCTGCAGCCGCTCGGGCCAGGCGGCATGCCCACGCAGCCGCTGCAACCAGGCAAGCCATTCGGCTTGCAACGCCGCAGCGCCCTGCGCGTTAGCCCCCGGACAATCGATGCGCAACAAGCGCTGGCCTCGATGGCGATACAGCAGCCGCGCCTGCAGCCCCTGGCACAGTCCCGCCCGACGCAGCTGATCTTGCAGGCTACCTGGCCCCGGATCGTGCAAGGCATCCAGCCACAGTTGCAGTGCGGGCTCCAGGCCCAGATCGTCCAGCTCCAGCGCCTGCCCCAGGATCAAGCCGGTATCCGCCTGCTGCAGCAGCAAGCGAGGCGCGCGTAACGGCAGCAAGGACGCACAGGGTCGAACCGTGGGGCTCTCCACCACCGGCATCGCCAGCAGGCAGGCCTCACCCAGAGCCAGCAGCTCTTCGACCGGCTGCGGCCCGACCAGCACCAGGCTCATGTTGCATGCCTGATAGTGCCCGCGGTGATAGCGCCGCAAGGCCTGCTGAAAAGCCCCCTGCTCCACCGGCAGGCTTTCGCGCTCGCCAGCGAGGAAATCGGCACAACGATGCCCCGCCGCCAACGCCTGGCCAAGGGCATGCTCGATACGGCTGTCGGCATCCTGGCTGCGCGCCTGGTATTCGGCGTGGAGCACCTCACGCTCGCGGCGCTGGGCCTCTATCTCGAAAAGTGGCCTGGCCAGCAGGCTCTGCAACCGTTGCAAGGTTGGCGCCAGGCGGGCTGCCGGTACCTGGCAGAGGAAATCGGTATGTCGGGCGCGCGTCGAGGCATTGACCAGCCCGCCACAACGGCGCACATACGCCATTAGCCCCTGGTCGAC
Source organism: Pseudomonas sp. C11 (assembly GCF_034683865.1). Lineage (NCBI taxonomy): Bacteria > Pseudomonadati > Pseudomonadota > Gammaproteobacteria > Pseudomonadales > Pseudomonadaceae > Pseudomonas > Pseudomonas sp. C11. Next base: position 27,834 of record NZ_JAWIIP010000013.1, on the reverse strand, counting down.
GGGGTAGTCGTGACTGCCGAGAAACAGCAGATGTTCGAGAAAGTGCGCCAGCCCGGGATAGCCCTCAGGCTCGTCATGGCTGCCAGCGGTCACACGCAGACACACGCCGGCCTGTCGTGCCCAGGGTTGTTGGACGACATGCAGCACGGCGCCATTGTCCATGCGTCTGCTGTGCCGAGGTGGAGCAAAAGCAGTCATCGAGGCAGCTCAAGAAACTCCCATACAGGTTCCCGATCATAGCCCGTCGACCGCCATCCTTCTTTGGTCGCAAGACGGCGCTTCATTGGCACGGGCCGACAGCGGCCTATTCCTGCCGGCATCTCCCCTTTGCTGGTAGACTCTCGCGCCGTTTCTCAACCTTCGTCATGACATCACCATGAACAACCCTCTCGATCCTCGCAAGCCCGCATCCCTGTCCCGCCGCTTCTCCGTGGCGCCGATGATGGACTGGACGGATCGTCACTGCCGCTACTTCCTGCGCCAGCTTTCGCGTCATGCCCTGCTCTACACCGAGATGGTCACCACCGGCGCGCTGATTCACGGTGATCGCGAGCGTTTCCTGCGCTACAGCGACTGCGAACACCCCATCGCCTTGCAACTGGGCGGCAGCAATCCGCAGGATCTGGCGACCTGCGCGAAGATGGCCGAAGAGCATGGCTATGACGAGGTGAACCTGAACGTTGGCTGCCCCAGCGACCGCGTGCAGAACAACATGATCGGCGCCTGCCTGATGGGCCATCCGGCGCTGGTGGCCGACTGCGTGAAGGCCATGCAGGACGCCGTGAATATTCCGATCACGGTCAAGCACCGCATCGGTATCAACGGCCGCGACAGCTATGCCGAGCTGTGCGACTTCGTCGGCCAGGTGCGCGAAGCTGGCTGCCGCAGCTTCACCGTGCATGCCCGCATCGCCATCCTCGAAGGGCTGTCGCCCAAGGAAAACCGCGAGATTCCGCCACTGCGCTACGACGTGGCGGCGCAGCTCAAGCAGGACTTCCCAGATCTGGAGATCGTCCTCAACGGAGGGATCAAGACGCTGGAGGAATGTGAGCAGCACCTGCAGACCTTCGACGGTGTGATGCTCGGCCGCGAGGCGTACCACAACCCCTTCCTCCTGGCCCAGGTGGACAACCGTCTGTTCGGGGCAGATACGCCGCCCATCACGCGCATGGACGCCCTGCTCGCCCTCAAGCCCTACGTCGAACAACATCTACGCGAGGGCGGCACCCTGCATCACGTCAGCCGCCACGTGCTTGGGCTGGCTCAGGGTTTTCCTGGCGCGCGACGCTTCCGTCAGTTGCTGTCAGTGGACATCCACAAGGTTCAGGATCCGCTCGGTCTGCTAGATCAGGCCGCCGAACTGCTGCGCGGGCACTGAGCAGCACCGGTCAGGCGGTAGCGACTACGACCCGTCGCCTGGATCATGCCGCCCTCCTCCATGCGCCGCAGCACCTGACGCACGCTCACCAGGGAAAGCGGCTCGCCGGCCTGATTCAATTGCCGATGCAGTTCGCGGCTGGAAATCCCTTCCTCCTCGTCAGCGCCGTACAGGGCCTCCACCACCTTTTGTCGCGGCAAGCTGAAACGCAGCCCGACGGCCTGCAGCAAGGCGCGGCACTGGAGACTGTCCGGAGCCTGCTCGGCAGAGTTCAGTGAACGAGACGGGTTGTGCTGGGTCGACATGTTCAGGCTCCTTGGCTGTGTAACAAAGCCGGACTCCGCCGACTTCGAGCGTTTTTTTCGAATCTCTTGAATAGAGACGAACGAGACAGGAAAAAACGCATCAGCAAATGCTAAATCTTGTGTCAATGCCCTACCCGTTGAGCGCCTGCGGCGCCTCGGGTAAGGTCGCTCAATCTGCAACGACAAGGCCACGTCATGACCTCCAAGCTGGAACAACTCAAGCAGTTCACCACCGTAGTCGCCGATACCGGCGACCTCGACGCCATCGCCCGTCTGCAACCGGTGGATGCCACCACCAACCCTTCGCTGCTACTCAAGGCGGCTGCCCTGCCCCGCTACGCGGATTTGCTGAGCCAGGCCGTCGGCGCCGGCCAGGGCGATCTGGGCCTGGCCTGCGACCACTTCGCCGTCGCCGTGGGTCAGGAGATTCTCAAGGTCATCCCCGGGCGTATTTCCACCGAGGTCGACGCACGTTTGTCGTTCGACACCGAGGCCACGCTGCGCCGCGCCGAACGCCTGATCGGTCTGTATGAACAGGCCGGCATCGGCCGTGAGCGCGTGCTGATCAAGATCGCTTCGACCTGGGAAGGCATCCGCGCTGCTGAGCAACTGGAAAAAGCCGGCGTGCAGACCAACCTCACCCTGCTGTTCGCCTTTGCCCAGGCGCAGGCCTGCGCCGACGCCGGCGTCTTCCTCATCTCGCCGTTCGTCGGCCGTATCTATGACTGGTACAAGAAGGCCGAAGGGCGCGACTTCGCAGGCACCGAGGATCCTGGCGTGCAGTCGGTCAGCCGCATCTACGATTACTACAAGGCCAACGGCTACGACACCGTGGTGATGGGCGCAAGCTTCCGTAATCTCGGCCAGATCGAGGCGCTGGCCGGTTGCGACCGCCTGACCATCAGCCCCGATCTGCTGCAGAAGCTGGCCGAAGACGATGGCTCCCTGAGCCGCCAACTGACCCCCGGCGCTGCCAGCCAGCCACGCCAGAGCCTCGATGAAAGCGCCTTCCGCTGGGCACTGAACGAGGACGCCATGGCCACCGAGAAGCTGGCCGAGGGCATCCGCCTGTTTGCCCGCGATCAGGAAAAGCTCGAGGCGCTACTCACCGCCAAAGCCTGAACCGATGTGCAGGAGCAGCAGTGCCGCTCCTGATGCACGAAACGAAAAAGGGGCGCCGCTGATGCGGGCGCCCCTTTTTCATGTTTCATGTTCAGCGTGTCGATCAGTGTCGTTCCAGAGCACTGACCAGATCATGGAAGGCGGCACGGTTGGAGTCATTGAGCCCCATGAGAATGCGGTGGGCCTCCAGCACCTTGGCCCGCACCACCTCCTCGGACTGATCCTGCGAAGGCAGGTCATCCAGGCACTCCAGGCACGGCGCCGGGCCTTCGACGATGTTGAACACCTGATCGAAGCCCATGGATTGCAGCAAGCGCGTGATGTCGTCATGGGTGGTGACGACGGTCGGCAGCAAGCCGACCTTTTGCCGCGAGAGGATCGACAGCTTGGCCAGCAGGCCGAGGGTCGTGCTGTCGATGCTGCGCGTTTCGGTCAGGTCGATGACGATGGCCGAAAAATTCAACGCGGTGAAAATCTTTTCAATCGTGGCATCCAGCGCCGAACAGAGCGTCAGGCGAACTTCCCCGACGAACTTCAGGACGAAGGTGCCGTCCTGTTCCGCGAATTGGATACGACCGGGGCTTATCCCAGGATTCATGCAAGGTTCCTGCTCAACACCAGCAAGGCGATATCATCCGGCATCTCGCCCAGATTGGCCAGACCGAGAACTTGACGCAAGCCATCGAGCGTCCCACCAGCCTGGCTAACCAGTTGTGGCAACGCCAGTTCCTTGGCTTTGAGCGTGTCACCTGGCAGCAGATCGAGAATGCCGTCGGACAGCAGGGTCAGGCTGAACGACTCCGGCAGCGCCATGACTGCGTCGCCATATTCGGCCTCTTCGAACAGCCCGACGGGCAAACCACGCCCTTCCAGATAACGTGCCTGGCCGTTTTCGAACAACACCGGCAAGGGCAGATGCCCGCCAATGCTGTAGGTCAGCGTGCCGCTTTCCTGGTCGATCACGCCACCGAGCATGGTCACGTGCTTGCCCAGCCTGCAATTGATCAGGCCACGGTTGATATGGCCCAGCACGTCCGACGGTTTGAACTCCGGCAGCGTGCCGCCCCGACGCCACTCGTAGAGCAAGCGCGTGGTCATGAACTTGAGCAGCACGGTGACGAATGCCGAGGACGCGCCATGCCCGGAGACATCGGCCAGATAGAAGGCAATGCGACGCTCGTCGATGCGAAAGTAATCGACGAAATCACCGGATAGGTACAGCGAAGGAATGATCTGGTGGGCGAAGTTCAGGTCATCGACCTGCCAGGGCGTCACCGGCAGCATGTTCATCTGCACCTGGCGACCGGCGTTCTGGTCTTCCTGCAGCAGATGCAGGCTGGCCTGCAGTTCGCGGTTGGCGGCTTCGAGCTTCTCGCGATAACGCTGGTTTTCCTGGCGCAGACGATAGCGATCGAGCGCACGGCGCACCGAGTGCTCGAGCACGGCAAGGTCTTCCAGCGGCTTGATCAGGTAGTCGGCAGCGCCCAGGCGCAGGGCCTCGACGGCATCGTTCATCACGCCGGCACCGGACACGACGATGACCGGCACTTCGATACCCAGGGCATTGATTCGGCGAATCAGCTCGAGTCCATCGACCTGCGGCATGCGCAGGTCACAGATCATCAGGTCGGGATGGAACTGCTGGAACACTTCCAGCCCCTGCAAGCCGTTGGAGGCCTGCAGCACCTCGAAACCGCTGTCTTCGAGATAAGCCGCGAGGCTAGCACGCACGACATCGTCGTCGTCGATGATCAGCAAAGTGGCACTGGTTTTGTGCATGGGTAATCCAGGCAAACTGCGCCGGAGCAATTGGGTTGCAGCCGTGGCGCAGCGCCACGAAGGGGGCCAGGGCAATTTCAAGGGGCAGACGGTACTCCCATCCGCCGAGCGATTCAAGCCGGTGCCGGTCGTCGTTAGGCGGCTTTACAGGGTAAATCGGCGGGGGGTATAAGGGCCGCGGGATAGATCACAAGAAGAGGATGGCCGTCCATGAGTCAGAATGATCGAGCGTACAGCGAGAAGCGCGACTTCATCCGCATGCGGTTGGAGGCCCCTGTCACACTGCACCATGCCGGTGGTGAAACACCCGCGATGTGCCTGGATCTATCGAGTACCGGCATGCAAGTCGAGGCGCAGGTCAGCCTGCAGATGGGTGACAAGGTGCGCGTTCATATTCCCTCCGACCACAACGAGCTGTCCGGGCTGGACGCCGAGGCCGAGGTGGTGCGCGTGACCGATCTGGACGACGGACGGCAGTCGCTGGGGCTGGCCATCCTGTCGATGCGCTGAAACCAATGGCAACGAAAAAGGCGGCTAAAAGCCGCCTTTTTCATGCCCGCAGGAATCAGAAGTCGTCTTCGACTTCACCATCCTTGACCTTGAACTCGCGGCTCTGCAGGTAGGCGTTGCGGATGAAGATGTACTTATCGCCACTGATCAGACGCTCGGCCTGCAACAGGTTGGCACGGGTGTCGACCACCTGCACGCCACGAGTGACGTTGCGCGTCGGCACATGATCGATGTGCGGATAAGGCGTCAGGAAGCTGTCCGGTACTCGACCAGCGGCGTCACGCACGGTGCTGGGGCCAAGGAACGGGATGACCAGATAAGGCCCGCTGTCGAGCCCCCAGACGCCAAGGGTCTGGCCAAAGTCTTCGTCGCTCTTGCGCAAGCCCATGTGCTTGGCCACATCGAAGAAGCCCAGCAAGCCGAAGGTGGTATTGAAGATCAGGCGGCTGGTGTCGACGCCGGCGTTGTGCAGCTTGCCCTGCAGCAGGTTGTTGGCCAGGTTGCCAACGTCGCCGATGTTGCCGAATACGTTATGCACGCCATCTTCGACGAACTGCGGAGTGACCGCACGGTAGCCCTGCGCGATCGGCTTCAGTGCATAGGTGTCGACCGTATCGTTGAAGCGGAAGATGGGGCGGTTGAAGCCTTCCCACGGATCGTCCTCGGAAGCAGCCTGACTCATCGCAGGCAACAGGCTCAGACCAACGAGGGCCATCAGGCCGCCAAGGCGCGCGATCCAGCGAGCACCGATCACATGCATTGAAATCTCTCCTTGAGGGAATAATGTGGCCACCGCCAACGGGCCGAAGGCCGCGTAGTATATAGCCAGGCGCCATGGTTGGGCAGCATAGCGAAGATTTGTGATGACCGATAAGACACTTCTGCATACCGCGCATATCCCCGTTCGCTGGGGCGACATGGACAGCTATGGGCATGTCAACAACATCCTCTACATGCAGTACCTCGAGGAAGCTCGCGTCGCCTGGTTCGAACAGGCTCGAGTGGCGATGGGCGGTGCCGCTTGTGGCCCGGTGATCCTGCAGACCCAGCACACTTACCTGAAACCCGTGGTGCATCCCGCAACCGTGGTGGTCGAGTTGAGGGCCGGCGCCGTGGGGCGCAGCAGCCTGGTGATCGAACATCGGCTGAGCACCCGGGAGGATCCTCTCAGCCTGTACGGAGAGGGCTATTGCAAACTGGTGTGGATCGACCATGCCAGCGGCAAGTCCGTGGCCTTGCCGGAACACCTGCGTGCCCAGCTCAGCGTCATCTGACCGTCATCTTTCGGTCATCCAGGCGCAGTAACTTGGATCGTGCCACTGCCACGGACGATGCCATGCTCTGCCCTCCGACCGCCCTACTCTTCGAGCTTTCCGGCTGCCTGGTCGACTTCGGTGCGCGCACGCTGCCCGTCGCCCTGCAGCGCCGCTATCCCGAGGCGACGCTCACCGACCCTCTGCTCACCCCGCAACAAGCCCTGAATGCCTCGCTGGGCAGACCCGCTACCGCCGAGCAACTGCAATTGCTGCTGCAAGCGTTGAGCGAAGTGGCCAGTGAACATGCCGAGCCGACACCGGGCGCCGAACGCTTGCTCGATGCCCTGGCCGCCCAAGGCATACCCTGCGCCTGGCTCGACAGCCTGCCTGCGGACGCCAGCACCTGCCTGGCCGAGGCGCTACCGGGCTCGATCATGCCGGTGCTGCCGCGCCAAGCCAGGGCCTGGCCGGCGCCGGACAGCTGCTGGCAGGCGCTGAGCCAGTTGGGGGTTGAACGCCTGGATGGCTGCATCCTGGTCAGCGGTAATCCGCTGCTGTTGCAAGCGGGGCTCAATGCGGGCTGCTGGACGATCGGCCTGGCAATCAGTGGCCTGCTGGGCGGCCATGCTGCAGCCGACTGGCAGGCACTGGCCAGTAACGAGCAGGAACGCTTGCGGGCCGAAGCCACGCTGCATCTTTACCGCCTTGGCGTGCACTCGGTGGTCGATCATCTGGGCGAGATCGAGGCGAGCCTGGGCGACATCGGCCTGCGCAGAAGCAAGGGCGAAAAGCCCTGAGGGCTTGATCGGGATCAGGCAAAGCCGGCGGGCTTGGATTAACCTTCAGGTACGGGCTGAAAACTTCCGGCGGTGCCGGGGGTCAATGCCTATGCCGATTCGACAAGGAGAACATCTATGCCAGCAAGCGACCTGCAGCAGCAACTGGAAGCCCTCCAGCAACACCTGGCTCAGGACACGCCGCTCAGTGAAGAAGAACGCGCCTCGCTTTACCTGCTGACGCAGGAAATCGAAGTGCAACTGGCACGCGAAGCGGCGGCAGCGCCCGACGCGACGCTGGTCGATGGCGTCAATCTGGCGGTGGAACGCTTCGAAGCCAGCCACCCCACCCTCGCCGGCACCCTGCGCAACATCATGCAGAGCCTGGCCAACATGGGCATCTGAATGCCCTGCTCCGGTTCAGACCTGGCGTTTCAAGCCCAATGTCGCCGCCTAGCCAATGCCTCCTGGCCAAGCCTCGACGCATCGAAGGTGTAGGAGCGGCGCCCCGCCGCGAACCAGGCCGGAACTGACGGGAAAAGCCTCGCCCCGTGCGGGGCTCCTACAATGGCCGCATTGTCCAGCGGCATTTTCCATGGATCACTGCCGGGCCAGGCGTCCATTCTCCAGCGTGATCGCCTCAGTGCTGCGGTAAGGGTTGATATCCAGCCCGCCGCGGCGCACGTAGCGCGCGTAGACGGTCAGCGACTGCGGCTGTAGCAGGCGCTGCAGGTCGAGGAAGATGCGCTCCACGCACTGCTCGTGAAAATCGGCGTGCTGGCGGAAGCTCACCAGATAGGCCAGCAGGCTGGCGTGATCCAGAGCGACACCGCGATATTCGACGACCAAGCTGCCCCAGTCCGGCTGGCCAGTGACCGGGCAGTTGGACTTGAGCAGATGGCTGTGCAGGCTCTCCTCCACCACCCGCTCAGCATCGCAGCGCAGCAGTTCGGGTTGCGGGTGATCGTACTGGCTGACGCTGATATCCAGCTCATCGATGCACTGCCCCGGCAGTGTCGCCACGCCCTCAGCAGATACCTCACTCAACGAACGCAGACGCACCGCCACCGGTTTGCCGGCCACTGCCGAGAGGTCTCGCACCAGAGTCGCCTGCACGTCGTCCCAGGCGGCGAAGGCCGACTGATTCAGCGAGTTGAGGTAGAGCTTGAAGGACTTCGACTCGATGATGTTCGGCGAATCGGCCGGGATGGCGAACTCGCCGATGGCCACCACTGGCTTGCCGGACGGCAGCAGCCAGGACAGCTCGTAGCAGTTCCAGTAGTCCACGCCCTGATACGGCAGGTTGGCGCCGTCGAGGCCCAGCTCGGCCCACTTGGTGGTGCGCGAAATGGGGAACAGCAACTCGGGGCTATACTCGGCAATGTACTGGCTGGACTTGCCCAGCGGGGAATGTTCGGCGGGGTGCTGCATGGTGCGCAATCCAGGGTGGCGAAAAACCGGCCGAGTTTAGCGGGTTGAGTGCGACGTCGCACCCGCGAAGCATGACGCCGGCCACCTGTAGGAGCGAGCTCTGCTCGCGAAGCTTCTGGCTTTAGAGCGATTCGCGAACAGAGCTCGCTCCTACCACAGCAATCAGTCGTGCTGTGCCCCGTGGGAGGGGCTTTCGGCTCGGGTATCCTGCTTCGCTCTACCTGCTGCATCCCTGCAGTCGCAGCCACGACAGCTGCAAAAGCTCGCCGCTCAAGCGCCTCCTACAGGATTCAAACCGCCACTGGTTCTTCCTCGATCTTGCGCAGCGGCGCCCAGCGACGTAGCAGCAGATATAGCGTCGGGATCACATAAAGCGTGAAGAAGGTACCGACCAGCAGCCCTCCGACGATCACCAGGCCAATCTGCTGGCGGCTTTCGGCCCCAGCGCCTGTGGCGATAGCCAGCGGCAGCGAACCCAGCACCATGGCGCCGGTGGTCATCAGGATCGGCCGCAGGCGCTGCACCGAGGCCTCGATCACCGCCTCGTGCAACGCCTTACCCTCACGCAGCAGGTGGTTGGCGAACTCGACGATAAGGATGCCGTGCTTGGTGATCAGGCCAATCAGGGTCACCAGACCGATCTGCGAATAGATGTTCCAGGTGCCACCGAACAGCGTCAGCGCCAGCAAGGCGCCAGCCATCGACAGGGGCACGCTGAACAGAATGATCAGCGGATCGCTGAAGCTCTCGAACTGCGCGGCCAGCACCAGGAAGATGAAGGCCAGCGCCAGGGCGAAGATCAGCAGGATGCCCGAGCTGGATTCCTTGAAATCCCGCGAGGTGCCGGTGTAGTCGTATTGCGTCTCCGGCGGGAACACCTCGCGTGCAGCCGCCTCCAGATGATTCAGGGCCTCGCCCAGGGTGTAACCGGTACCTACGTTGGCGCTGATGGTCACCGCGCGCAACTGGTTGAAGTGGTTGAGCTCGCGCGGTGCCACGGTTTCATGCACCTCGATCAGGTTGGACAACTGCACCATGCCGCCATCGCGGTCACGCACGTAGACGCGATCCAGATCCTGCGGGTTGCTGCGGTCGATGTCCTGCAGTTGCACCAGCACGTCGTACTGCTCACCGTTCTGCTTGAAGCGCGTCACCTGACGGCTGCCGAACAGGCTTTCCAGGCTGCGCCCGATCACCGACACATCGGTGCCGACCGCCACCGCCTGCTCACGATTGACGCTGACCTTGAGCTGCGGCGAGTTGAGCTTGAGGTCGCTGTCGAGCCCTTCCAGCCCCGGATAGTCACGTACACGCTCCATCAGTTGGTCGACGTAACCCTGCAGCTCGGCATATTCCATCGACGAGCGGATGACGAAGTTGATCGGCTGGTTGCGCGCGCTCTGCCCCAGCGGCGGGCGGTTGACTGGCGTGACGCGCATACCGGCGATGTCCTGCAGTTTCGGCAGCAGTTCATTGCGGATCTCGAACTGGGTGCGCACACGATCCCCCCAGTCCTCCAACTTCATGAAGGAAATGCCCTGTGCCACCGTGGGGAACCCCGCCACCACCAGATAGCGATTGACCTCCGGAATGCTCGCGTAGGCCGCCTCGACCTCGCGGGCATAGCGCGCGGTGTAGTCGATGGTGGCGCCATCCGGGCCATTGAACACGCCGACGATGGTGCCGGTATCCTCGGTCGGTGCCAGCTCGGAACGCAGGCCGCCGAACAGCCAGGCGCAGAGCACGAAAGCCGCCAGCAGCACGCCCAGCACCAGCGGCCAGGCCTGCAATGCACGCTCCAGGCTGCGTTTGTAGCTGTAAGTCAGGCCATTCAGGAAGCCTTCGATCAGGTTGTACACCCGGCCATGCCGCGGCTCGTGCTGGTGCGATCTGAGCAACACCGCGCACATCATCGGCGTCAGCGTCAGGGCGACGAAGCCCGAGACCAGCACGGAACCTGCCAGCGTCCAGGCGAACTCGGTGAACAGTTTGCCGGTGGTGCCCTGCATGAAACCGATGGGGGCGAACACGGCGGCCAGCGTCAAGGTCATGGCGATCACCGCGAAGGCGATCTCGCGGCTGCCCTTGAAGGCTGCCTGCATGGGCTTCATACCCGCCTCGATATGGCGATGGATGTTCTCCAGCATGACGATGGCGTCATCCACCACCAGGCCGATGGCCAGCACCATGGCCAGTAGGGTCAGGGTGTTGATGGTGAACCCCATCAGCGACATCAGAGCGAAGGCGCCGATCAGCGACACCGGAATGGTCACCAGCGGGATCAGCGTGGCACGCAGCGAGCGCAGGAAGATGAAGATGATCAGGATGACCAGCGCCACGGCTTCCCAGATGGTGGTGAAGACGTTGTCGATGGACTCGCGGATGAACTGCGAGTTGTCGTTGGCCACGGTCATCTTCATGCCATCGGGCAGCAACGCCTTGATCTCGGGCCAGGCGGCCTGGAGCCCATCGGAAATATCCAGCGGGTTGGCGGTAGCCTGCTTGACCAGCCCCAGAGTCACCGCCGGCAGGCCGTTGAAGCGCACGACGCTACGTTCGTCACGCGGCCCGATCTCCGCGCGACCAACATCGGACAGGCGCAGCAGATAGCCTTGCGAGTCGTCGAGGATCAGCTCGTTGAACTGCTCCGGCGTACGCAGATCGGTCTCCGACAGCACGCTGAATTCGCGCTCACGCGACTCGATGCGCCCGGCCGGAATCTCCACGTTCTGCCGGCGCAGGGCGTCTTCCACGTCCTGCACGGTGAGGTTGTGCGCGGCGAGCTTCTCCGGGTCGAGCCAGATGCGCATGGAGAAGGTGCGTGCACCGCGTACCTGCACTTCGGAAACGCCGGGGATGGTCTGCAGGCGATCCTTGATCACACGTTCCAGCACATCGGTGATCTCCATGGCACTGTGCTGCTGACTGTGGAAGGCGATCCAGATCACCGGCTGAGCATCGGCCTCGACCTTCTGCACGATGGGTTCGTCGACTTCGTCTGGCAGCAGGCTGCGTATCCGGCCAAGACGGTCGCGCACATCGTTGGCCGCCTCGTCGGCGCTGCGGCCGAGGCGAAACTGCGCGGTGATCTGGGTGTTTTCCGCGCGGCTGATGGAGGCGACGAAATCCAGGCCCTCGATGCCGGAGAGCACGTCTTCCACCGGCTGCGCCACCTGCGACTCCATGATCTCCGGGCTGGCCCCTGGATAGGTGACCTGCACGGTGACGATGGGCACATCGATATTGGGGTATTCGCGCACGTTGAGGCGGTCATAGGCCATCAGGCCCAACAGCACCACGATCAGCGACAGGACGGTGGCGAATACCGGCCTGCGAATGCAGACATCGGAGAGCGTCACGGCTGGCGCTCCCCGCTCTTGCTGCGCACGTCCAAGCCTTCGCGCACCCGCTGCCAGCCGGCGCTGATAATGGTCTCGTCACCCTGCAGGCCTTCGCGCACCTCGACCAGGCCATCGAAGCGTTTGCCCAGTTTCACCTCGCGGCGCTCGACCTTGTCATCGACCAGCAGATTGACCAGCAGCTTGTCGCCCTGCGGCATTACCGCTTCCTCGGGGATCACCAGTGCATCGGAGCGCACCTCGAGAATCACCGAAACGCGGACAAACTGGCCCGGACGCAGGCGGCGATCAGCGTTGCCGATATGCGCGCGGATCGCCTGGCTGCGCCCGGCTTCGTCCAGGCGCGGGTTGATGGCGTAGATTTCGCCGCGAAAGCGCTCGCCTGGAAAGGTGTCGAGGGCGATTTCCACGGTCTGGCCAAGGCGCACCTGGGCCACGGCTTTCTGCGGAATGCGGAAGTCGACCTTGAGCGGGTCGAGCACTTCCAGGTTGACGATGTTCTGCCCGGCGCTGAGGTAGTCGCCGACGCTGGCCTGGCGCAGGCCGAGCGTGCCGTCGTAGGGCGCCTTGATCTGGGTCTTGTCGAGCCGTGCCTGGGCCAACGCCTGCGCGGCTCGAGCGGCCTGCAATTGGCTTTGCGCTTCGTCCAGCGCCTGGGCGTTACTGGCGCCACGCTGGAACAGCATCTGCGCACGCTGGTGGTTCTTCTCGGCCAGATCGAGGTTGGCGCGGGCCTGAGCGAATTCGGCACGGGCAATGGCATCGTCGAGACTGACCAGCAGATCGCCCGCAGTTACCGCCTGACCTTCACGAAAATGCAGGGTGGCCAGGCGCCCTTCCACCTCCGGGCGGATCATCACCGACTCGTCGGAGCGCAGTGAGCCGAAGGTGATCAGCTCGTCGCGCACCTCCATCTGCCGCACCGGCACCACCTCGACCATCGGCCCTTCGGCGGCGCTCGTTGGCAGGGCGAATGCCCCCAGCAACAGCCATGGAAGAGCACGTAACAGCAAGGTCATGATCAGCCCCTTTTTCTTGGTAGAGGCGGAGTCTAACTGGCCGCTGCGTCACTGACAGGTGCGCAAGTTATTTCGCTATATTTTTCGGTCGCCAGCACGCCCCATAGGAGCGGCTTCAGCCGCGAGCGTCAACCGTAGCCCGGATGACGCCAACCTGTAGCCGCGGCTTGCGCCGCGAAAATCGCGGATGAATCCGCTCCCACAAAAGCATCACTGGCGCATGCCACGACCGCTGACCAGCAGGCGGATGCACAGCGTATAGAGCGCAGCAGTCGCCAGCAGCATGAAACCGATGGCCACGCCGATACGGATATCGGACACGCCGAGGATGCCGTAGCGGAACGCGTTGACCATGTGCAGGATCGGGTTGCCCAGCGACACCGTCTGCCAGAACGGCGGCAGCAGACTGATGGAGTAGAACACCCCGCCCAGGTAGGTCAAAGGCGTCAGCACGAAGGTGGGAATGATCGAGATATCGTCGAAGTTGCGTGCATACACGGCGTTGACGAAGCCGCCGAGGGAGAAGATGGTCGCCGTCAGCAGCACCACCAGCACGGTGATACCCAGGTGATGCACCTGCAGATGGGTGAAGAACAGCGACAGGCAGGTGACGATCACCCCCACCGCCAGCCCGCGCAGCACGCCACCGACGACGAAGCCGATGAGGATGGTGTGCGGCGATACCGGCGAGACCAGCAGTTCCTCGACGTTGCGCTGGAACTTGCTGCCGAAGAAGCTCGACACCACGTTGCCATAGCTGTTGGTGATCACCGACATCATGATCAGCCCGGGCACGATGTACTCCATGTAGGTGAAACCGCCCATGTCGCCGATCTGCCGGCCGATCAGGTTACCGAAGATGACGAAGTACAGAACCATGGTGATCGCTGGCGGCAGCAGGGTCTGCGGCCAGATGCGTACGAAGCGACGGATTTCGCGGTGAACGATGGTACGCAGGGCCACCAGGTTGGCGGCAAATTCGCTGTTGAGGTACGGGGTATTCATTGCGCCACCTTGGCCAGGTTCTTTTCCACCAGGGAGACGAACAGCTCCTCCAGGCGATTGCTCTTGTTGCGCAGGCTCAGCACCTGCACCTGCTGCTGTGCCAGTTGCTGGAACAGCGCATTGAGGCCCTGGCTCTTCTCCACCTGCACCTCCAGGGTGTGGTGGTCGACCAGGCGCACCGGGTAGCCGGTCAGGTTCGGCGCCTCGCTGTAGGAGTCCTTGAGGTCGAGCAGGAAGGTCTCGACATGCAGCTTCTTCAGCAGATCCTTCATGCTGCTCAGCTCGACGATGCGCCCATGGTCGATGATGCCGATATTGCGGCACAGTTGCTCGGCCTCCTCAAGGTAATGGGTGGTGAGGATGATGGTGGTGCCCTGCTTGTTCAGCTCGGTGAGGAAGCTCCACATCGAGCGGCGCAGCTCGATGTCCACGCCGGCGGTCGGCTCGTCGAGGATCAGCAGGCGCGGCTTGTGCACCAGGGCGCGGGCGATCATCAGCCGTCGTTTCATGCCGCCGGACAGCTCGCGCGAGGCGACATTGCGCTTTTCCCACAGACCGAGCTGGGTCAGGTACTGCTCGGCGCGCTGCTTGGCGATCGAACGCGGAATGCCGTAGTAGCCGGCCTGGGTGACGACGATGTCGAACACCTTCTCGAACTGGTTGAAGTTGAACTCCTGCGGCACCACGCCGAGGCAGCGCTTGAGCGCGTAGGGTTCACGGTCGAGGTCATAACCGAACACGCTGACCGTGCCGCTGCTCTTGTTCACCAGCGTGGAGAGCACGCCGATGGTGGTGGATTTGCCGGCACCATTGGGGCCGAGCAAGGCGAAGAAGTCACCTTCGGCGACGTCCAGATCGATGCCGTGCAGGGCCTGGAAGCCGTTTCCGTAGGTCTTGGTCAACTGGCGAATGGTCAGGGCGGAGCTCATGAAGATGGGGTTTCCCGCGCGAGAATGAGATCGTTATAGATGAGGGCGAAGACGCACGATTGCAACCACGTGTTTCCCCACCAAGTATTGCTGGCATGCACCCTACCGAGCCGCACGTGCGGAGAAAAGACCGTCCTGGCGATGTTGATTATCGACTGAGTCGATAAAACGCTCGGCCCGCACGGCATGCCGCAATGGCCGATGCACAGCAAGCCATGGCCTGACTGCTGGGTTCCCGTGACGCACCACACCAAGGTTCGGCGAACTCGCTTACCGCGGAATGGTCATTGTCAATGAAGCGGCCGGGACGTAGGTAGGTCCGCATTGCGGGTACTCCTGGAGTTCGCTTCAGCCTGACCCCGTCGATTGCACCACGTTGACGACGTTCCAGCCTAGCTCAGCGCCCCTGCCGCCAATTAAGGCTATGCTCGGGGCGTCGCCCGTTCGAATCATGGAGGAATGCACATGCTCGTCATCTGGTTGCTGGTTCTGCTGCTCGGGGTCGCCTACCTGGCCCATAGCCGCACCGCTGCCCTACCTGCCCTCGGCATCACCGCAGCCTACCTGGTGGCCATGGCATTGTTCAGCCCGGTACCGGGCTGGTTGCAACTGCTGCTGTGGATCGTCACCGGCGCCGTCGCTGCCTTCGTTCTGCTGAGCGACCTGCGCCGGCAACTGTTCACCAGCCCGCTGTTCGCCTGGTTCCAGCGCGTGCTGCCGCCGATGTCCGCCACCGAACGCGACGCCATCGAAGCCGGCACCGTGTGGTGGGATGGCGAGCTGTTCAGCGGCAAGCCCGACTGGGACAAGCTGCTGGCCTACCCCAAGGCCAAGCTGAGCGAAGAGGAACAAGCCTTCCTTGACGGCCCCACCGAAGAACTCTGCGCCATGATCAGCGACTGGCAGGTCGGCCAGCAGATGGATCTGCCGGAGAAGGCCTGGGAGCACATCAAGCAGCACGGTTTCTTTGCCCTGATCATTCCCAAGGAGTACGGCGGCAAGGGCTTCTCGGCCTACGCCCACTCGCAGGTGGCGATGAAACTGGCGACCCGCAGCGGCGATCTGGCCTCCACCGTGATGGTGCCCAACTCCCTCGGTCCGGCCGAACTGCTGCTGCACTACGGCACCGACGAGCAACGCCAGCACTACCTGCCACGCCTGGCACGCGGTGAAGATATTCCCTGCTTCGCCCTCACCGGCCCGCTGGCCGGCTCCGACGCCGGCGCCATGCCGGACACCGGGATCATCTGCAAGGGCCAGTACAACGGCGAAGAAGTCATTGGCCTGCGCCTGAACTGGGAAAAGCGCTACATCACCCTCGGCCCGGTGGCCACCTTGCTCGGCCTGGCCTTCAAGGCCTACGACCCGGATCACCTGCTGGGCGACAAGGAAGACCTCGGCATCAGCCTGGCGCTGATCCCCACCGATACCCCCGGTGTGGACATCGGCCGTCGCCACCTGCCGCTGGGCGCCGCCTTCATGAACGGGCCGAACTCGGGCAAGGACGTGTTCATTCCGCTGGATTACCTGATCGGAGGCCAGGAGTATCTGGGCAAAGGCTGGATGATGCTGATGAACTGCCTGTCGGTCGGCCGCTCCATTTCCCTGCCGGCGGTCGGCACTGGCGCCGCCAAGTTCACCAGCCTCGTCACCGGTCAGTACGCGCAACTGCGTGAGCAGTTCAATGTGCCGCTGGCGGCCTTCGAGGGCATTCAGGAAGCGCTGGCGCGCATCGGCGGCAACGCCTGGCTGATGGACAGCGCGCGCATTCTCACCGCCAACGCCGTCGACTTGGGCGAGAAACCCTCGGTGCTGTCGGCAATCCTCAAGTACCACCTGACCGAACGCGGCCGCGAATGCATCGGCCACGCCATGGACGTGCACGGCGGCAAGGGCATCATCATGGGCCCGAACAACTACCTGGGCCGCTCCTGGCAGGGGGCGCCGATCTTCATCACCGTCGAGGGCGCCAATATCCTCTCGCGCAACCTGATGATCTTCGGCCAGGGCGCCATTCGCTGCCATCCGTACGTACTCAAGGAAATGGCCCTGGCCGACCGCGACGACAAGGATCAGGCGCTGGCCGAATTCGATGCGCTGCTGATGAGCCATATCGGCTTCGCCGTCGGCAACGCCGCCAGCAGTCTGTTGCTCGGCCTGACCCTGGGCCGCCTGGGCGCGGTGCCCGGCGACGATCTCAGCCAGCCCTACTACCGCGCGCTCAATCGCCTGGCGGCGGCCTTCGCCCTGTGTGCCGACAGCAGCATGATGCTGCTCGGCGGCGACCTGAAGCGGCGCGAACGCCTATCCGCACGCCTCGGTGACGTGCTCAGCCACCTCTACCTGGGCTCAGCCGCGCTCAAGCGTTACCACGACCTGGACTATCAGGAAGCCGTAAGGCCGATGCTGCGCTGGGCCATGGAAGAAAACCTCTACCAGGCCGAGCAAGCGCTGGATGACCTGCTGAGCAACTTCCCCAACCGCCTATTCGGCTGCCTGCTGAAGGTGCTGGTGTTCCCGCTTGGCCGTCGTCATAACGGCCCGAGCGATGCGCTGGACGCCGAAGTGGCCGCGATCATCGGCCGTCAGGCCGGCGACCCGGCACTAGAGTCGGTGCTGGAAGGCTGCTATCGCCCGCAGGCCGATCAGGATTCGGTCGGCGCCCTGCAGCATGCGCTGAACCTGGTGCAGGCCAGCCAGGCCGCACGCAAGCGTCTGCACCAGGCCCTCAAGGACGGCAGCCTGCAACCGGCGCCGGGCCAGGACGCCATCGAAGCGGCAATTGCCGCCGGCATCCTCGACAGCGAACAGGGTCAGCATCTGCAAGCAGCCGAAGCGGCGCGCCGTCGGGTCATCGACGTCGACGACTTCGCCAAGGACGAGCTCAAGCTCAGCCGCGGCAAGGTGCGCTAACCCAGCGCTTCGTGGGAGGGGCTTCAGCCGCGATTTTCTTTGGTCGCAACTGAAGCCCTCTCCCACGAAAGCCACCCAAACGGGACAGCGGGCGTCAGGAACTCTATACTCCTGCGCCCGTTTTACCCTTCAGGAATCTGCACCATGGCCAGCCACCTCGACCACCACCTCGCCCTGCTCAACCACCTGCGCGGCATTCTCGTCGCCCTGGGCGAAGCCGAACAGGTGCTCGACGATAGCCACGCCCTGTTCCTCGAGCGCTACGACGAACTGCTCGCCGAACTGCCGCGCGACCCGGTATCCAGCCAATACCTAGGCCAGGATCTGATCAGCCAGGTATTCCACCGCTACCCACAGATCGCCCACTTGGTGCCACGCGACCTGCTGTGGTTCTTCGGCGGCGACTGCCTGCACTTCATGCCCGACGAGGAAATCGCCCTGTACCAGGCCCTCGACGAGCGCCGCTTCGAAGCCGAAGAGAACGACGAACCCTTCGACTGGAATCAGGAAAAACAGCTGCTGGCGCTGTCTACCGACGGCGCCAAGCACTGATCAACCGCTAACCATTCCACTGGTCAGAATGTCGCAGGCAACTGCGATGACAGGCTTTGCATTTTCATGCATAAATACCCCCACCAGTATTTATGAGACCTGATCATGCGCCCAATCCTGCTCGCCACATTGTTCGCCTGCACCGCCGCACACGCCGCCGCCCCCTGGCAAGACGAAGCCGCGGCACAGATCCCACCATTCGCCGAGCATTTGCTGGGCACGGTACGCCAGGCCATCGCCGATGGCGGGCCGATTGCAGCAGTACAGGCCTGCCAGGCGCTGGCGCCACAGATCGCCAGCGAGCACAGCCAGCAAGCCTGGCAACTGGGCCGCACCTCACTCAAGGTACGCAACCCGAACAATGCCCCTGATGCCTGGGAGCGCAATGTGCTCGAGCGTTTTGCCGAAGCCGCGTCAGCCGGAACGCCGATCAAGGAATTACGCTACGGCGAAGAAGTCGACGGCGAATATCGCTACATGCAAGCCATTGCCGTTGGCGAGCCTTGCATGGCCTGTCATGGCACCTCGATCAAAGCAGAGGTACAAGAGGCCATTGACCAGTATTATCCGCACGATCAGGCCCGCGGTTATAAGGTCGGCGAACTTCGCGGCGCCTTTACCCTGACTCACCCCCTCGCACAGGAAACGCAATGACCGAGACTACCGACCTGCACGCACGCATGCTCGAACAGCAGCAGGCGATGCTCAAGCGCCTGGCCCGGGTCGAGGGACAGATCCGTGGCATCCAGGCGATGATCAAGCGCGGCGAGGACTGTGCCGCCATCGCCCAGCAGTTCTCGGCGGCGCGTAGCGCGCTGGACAAGTCCTACCGGCTGATGCTGACCTGCCTGATCGAAGAAGCCATGCTCGACCCTGAGCAGGACACCGAGGCCTCACTGCAGCGCGTACGCGAGATTTTTACCAAGTACACCTGATGCCCTCCCGGCGCGCCGCTCGCGCGCGCCGAATCTGGCCCATCCCTCACGCGCCAGACGCCGCGGCAAGTTGGCCCGACGGTTATAGCCGTCCCGAACAAGGCCTCTTTTATTATTCATTTTTAATCTAAGCATAGAACCAAAAAACAGTTACGCTTACTCTTAATTAAAATACCCCCATGGGTATAAGAGAGGAGCCTGACCATGCATCCCGATGTCGTCGAATTCTTCGACCCTGCCACCTACACCTACAGCTACGTCGTCATCGATCCTGCCACGCAGCACTGCGCGGTCGTCGACTCGGTGCTTGACTATGACCCGGCCTCCGGGCGCACCTCACACGCCGGCGCAGACCGCATCATCGCCTTCGTCAAGGAGCGCGGCCTGCACGTCGAATGGTTGCTGGAGACCCACGTACACGCCGATCATCTGTCCGCCGCGCCCTATCTCAAGCGTGAGCTGGGCGGCAAGCTGGCCATCGGCGAGCACATCACCGTGGTGCAGAACACCTTCGGCAAGCTGTTCAACGCCGGCAGCGAATTCGCCACCGATGGCAGCCAGTTCGACCGCCTGTTCCACGATGGCGACTCCTTCCACATCGGCGAATTGCAGGCGCGAGCCATCCATACGCCCGGCCATACCCCAGCCTGTATGACCTACCTGATCGGTGATGCGGGCTTCGTCGGCGACACCCTGTTCATGCCCGACTACGGCACCGCGCGCTGCGACTTCCCCGGCGGCGATGCGCACATCCTCTACCAGTCGATCCAGAAACTGTTCGCCCTGCCCGGCGAAACCCGTCTGTTCATGTGTCACGACTACAAGGCGCCGGGCCGCGATGACTTTCGCAATCAGACCACGGTGGCCGAGGAACGCGCGCACAACATCCACGTTCACCAGGGCATCGCCGAAGCTGATTTCGTCGCCATGCGGCGCCAGCGTGACGCCACACTGGGCATGCCCAACCTGATACTGCCTTCGGTGCAGATCAACATGCGCGCCGGAAAGCTGCCGCCTGCCGAAGACAACGGCACCCGCTACCTGAAGATCCCCCTGGACGTCCTCTGAGGTCATCACCATGGAATCACTCAAGCGTCTGACGCCCTTCATTGCCGTGGCTGCTCAGTTACAACCTGGCGACATGGGCATGCTCGCCGCTGCCGGCTTTCGCAGCGTGATCAACAACCGTCCAGATGGTGAAGGTGAAGGCCAACCCAGCTCCGCCGAAATGGCTGCCGCGGCCAAGGCCAGCGGCCTCGACTACCACTACCTGCCGGTAACGTCCGGGCAGATCAGCGATGAAGATGTCAGCTCCTTCAGCGCCCTGCTCGGGGAAATACGTGGCCCACTGCTGGCGTTCTGCCGGACAGGTACCCGCTCCACCAGCCTGTGGGCGCTGAGCGAAGCCCACCATCTGGACCCGCAGGTGTTGCTGAGCACGGCAGGCGCACAGGGTTACGACCTCAGCGGTTTGGCGCCGCGCCTGGAACAACGCTGGCAGCAGGCACCGCTTATCCAGGCGCAACCGAGCAACACACCGACCCAACGTTATGATGTGGTGGTGGTAGGTGGTGGCGCCGCCGGTTGCGCGGTGACCGCCAGCCTGCTCAAGCGCAATGCCGACTTGCGCGTCGCCGTGATCGAACCCCGTGAGCAGCACTATTACCAACCAGGCTGGACATTGGTGGGCGCCGGCATCTTCGACCGCGCCCGCACCGAACGGCCGATGGCGCGCTGCATCCCCCATGGCGCGCACTGGATCCGTGCAGCGGTGGCCGGCTTCGAGCCGGATCAGCAGCGCGTGGTGCTGGAAGACGGTAACCGGGTGAACTATCGCGCCCTGATCGTTTGCCCCGGCCTCAGCCTGCATTGGGACGGTATCGAAGGCCTCAAGGAAACCCTGGGCAAGAACGGTGTGACATCCAACTACCAGTTCGAACTGGCACCTTACACCTGGCAACTGGTGCAGAGCCTGCGCAAGGGCCGCGCACTGTTCACCCAGCCACCCATGCCGATCAAGTGTGCTGGCGCGCCGCAGAAGGCCCTGTACCTGTCCTGCGACTGGTGGCTGAAGCAGGGTGTGCTGCCACAGATCGATGTCGAACTGTGTTCAGCCGGCGCCGTCTTGTTCGGGGTACCGACCTTCGTGCCGCCGCTGATGCAGTACGTAGAGCGCTACGGCGCCCACCTCAACTTCAGCACCAACCTGATCGCCGTCGATGGCCCGGGCCGCCGCGCCTGGTTCAAGCAGACCGATGCAAGCGGCGAAAGCAAGACGCTGGAAAAGTCCTTCGACTTCCTCCACGCAGTACCGCCGCAGCGCGCGCCCGAATTCGTCCGCCAGAGCCCCTTGGCCGGCGCCGACGGCTGGGTGGAGGCCGATCACGAAACCCTGCGCCACCCGCGCTTCGGCAACGTGTTCAGTCTGGGCGACGTGTGCGCCGCACCGAATGCGAAGACTGCTGCAGCGGTGCGTAAACAGGCGCCCGTGGTTGCCGAGAACGTACTGGCTGTTCTGGCCGGCAAGGGCCCACAGGCGATCTACGATGGATATGGCTCCTGCCCTCTGACCGTGGAACGCGGCAAGGTGGTACTGGCCGAATTCGGCTACGGCGGCAAACTGCTGCCCACCTTCCCGCTGGATCCGGCGGTGCCACGGCGCATGGCCTGGGATCTCAAGGTGCGGATGATGCCGAGCATCTACTTCGACCTGATGCTGCGCGGCCGCGAGTGGATGGCCGAGCCCAAGCACCTACCGCACCAGCCACTGGTGGTCGAGGCGCCCGCTGCCTGTGATTTCGGCAAGGAACAGAAATGAAACTGAGCCACTGGCTGCCCTGCCTGGACTGGGGCAGACGCTACGACCGAGGCAGCGCAGCGCAGGATGGACTCGCCGCACTGATCGTCACCCTGATGCTGATTCCGCAGAGCCTGGCCTATGCCATGCTCGCGGGTCTGCCACCGGTGACGGGCCTCTACGCCAGCATATTGCCGCTGCTGGCCTATGCCCTGTTCGGCTCCAGCCGCACCCTGGCCGTTGGCCCGGTGGCGGTGGTGTCGTTGATGACGGCTGCCACGCTCACGCCCATGTTCCCAAGTGGCAGCGCCGAATATGCCGGCGCGGCCATGCTCCTGGCCCTGCTGTCCGGCTTGCTGTTGGCGGCCATGGCCATGCTGCGCCTGGGCTTTATCGCCAACTTCCTCAGCCATCCGGTGGTCTCAGGCTTCATCAGCGCCTCCGGCATTCTCATCGCCGTCGGCCAGCTCAAGCACCTGCTCGGCGTCTCGGCGTCCGGGGAAAACCTGCCGCACCTGCTGCCACAGCTTTTCGCTGCGCTGCCCGCCACGCACGGCCCGACTCTGCTTATCGGCGCCCTCAGCCTGGCCTGGCTGTGGTGGGCCAGAACCCAGCTCAAGCCCCTGCTGCAACGCCTTGGCCTGTCGCCACAACTGGCGGGCAATCTGGCCAAGGCCGGGCCGGTGCTGGCGATCATCGTGGCCATTACCGCTGTCGGCCTGCTGCAATTGGAGCAAGCCGGGGTCCGGGTAGTCGGAGTGGTGCCCCAGGGCTTGCCGGGGCTGACCCTGCCCACGCTGGATTTCGACCTGGCCGTGCAGCTGCTGCCCGCGGCGCTGCTGATCAGCCTGGTCGGCTTCGTCGAATCGGTATCGGTCGGCCAGACCCTGGCGGCCAAGCGGCGCCAACGTATCCAGCCGGACAGTGAACTGCTCGGCCTCGGCGCCGCCAATATCAGCGCGGCGTTCAGCGGTGGTTTCCCGGTCACCGGCGGCTTCGCCCGTTCGGTGGTCAACTACGATGCCGGCGCGCAGACACCCATGGCTGGCGTATTCACCGCCCTCGGCATCGGCGTCAGCGTGATGCTGCTGACGCCCCTGCTGCACGACCTGCCACAAGCCGTGCTAGCCGCAACCATCATCGTCGCCGTGCTCAGTCTGGTCGACCTCAAGTCACTCCGGCACACCTGGCGTTATTCACGCCAGGACGGCGCCGCGCAGGTCGCCACCCTGCTCGGCGTGCTGCTGATCGGCGTCGAGGCCGGCATCCTGCTCGGCGTCGGCTTGTCGCTGCTGCTGTTTCTCTGGCGCACCAGCCAGCCACACATCGCTGTGGTCGGCCAGGTGCCGGGCAGCGAGCATTTTCGCAACGTCGAGCGCTTCGCCGTGATCGAGTCCCCCAGCGTGCTGTCGCTGCGCGTCGACGAGAGCCTGTACTTCCCCAATGCGCGCTACCTGGAAGAGCGCATTGGCGAGCTGATCGCCAGCCGACCGCAGGTACGCCACCTGGTGCTGATGTGCTCGGGCGTCAACCTGATCGACGCCAGCGCCCTGGATTCGCTGCAAAACATAGCCGAGCGCCTGCATGCAGCCGGGGTGCAACTGCACCTGTCCGAGGTCAAGGGGCCGGTCATGGATCAGCTACGCCGTTCCGACTTCCTGCAGAGCTTCGGCGGACAGGTGTTCATCAGCCAGTTCGAGGCACTCAGGCAGCTCTCTCCAGCGCCAGACGCTCAACCACAGCCCCTGCAAGGAAATACCCATGAAAAGCGCTCATGATCTGGTACTCGCCGCCAAGGCCCGCATCGCTGAAGTTGGCATTCAGCAGGCCACAGCGGCCATCCGTGATGCCGACCTGCTGATCGATGTGCGCGAGGCGGACGAATTCGCCAGCGCGCACATCCCCCGCGCCATCAACATTCCCCGCGGCCTGCTGGAATTCAAACTGAGCAACGATCCGCAACTGGCCGACCGCACGCTCAAACTGGTGCTCTATTGCAAGACCAGCGGCCGCTCGGCCCTGGCTGCCGACGCGCTACGGGAAATGGGTTACCGCAACGTGCTCTCCCTGTCCGGCGGCATCGAAGCCTGGCAAGCGGCCGGTCTCGAGCTGCTGACGCCTAACCTGCCCGTCTTCGAATGAACACCCAAGGCCAACCGATGCGGGATTTTATCCACTAACTGCCATTCCCCTGACCTGCATCAATAGTCGCCCCTATATACCCCCACGAGTACCCAGTAACATTAAGACACATCCACTCTGCCGGTGCCGAATCACTACGAGCACTGGCAAAACCGGAGTGTCGAGATGTCCGAGCCCACCCCAAATTCCCCCTGGCGCATTCCGCTGGTACGCGAAATCGCCGTCATCCTGCTGATCAAGCTGACCCTGCTGCTGGGCATCAAGGCCATCTGGTTCAACGCGCCGACCGTACCCCAGGACGGCCAGCAGCGCGTTGAACAGCACCTGTTCGGTCAGCCCGCCCCGTCTTCAATACCCACCGAGGAGAAACCGAGATGATCTCGGAATCAGTCGTCGACCTGTCACGCCTGCAGTTCGCCATGACAGCGATGTATCACTTCATCTTCGTGCCGCTGACCCTGGGCATGGCCTTCCTGTTGGCGATCATGGAGTCGGTCTATGTGATGACCGGCAAACAGGTCTACAAGGATATGGTCAAGTTCTGGGGCAAGCTGTTCGGCATCAACTTCGCCCTGGGCGTCACCACCGGGCTGACCATGGAATTCCAGTTCGGCACCAACTGGGCCTACTACAGCCACTATGTCGGCGACATCTTCGGCGCTCCGCTGGCTATCGAAGGGTTGATGGCCTTCTTCCTCGAATCCACCTTCATCGGCCTGTTCTTCTTCGGCTGGGATCGCCTGTCGAAGGTGCAGCACCTGGCCGTCACCTGGCTGGTGGCGATTGGCTCGAATCTCTCGGCACTGTGGATCCTCATCGCCAACGGCTGGATGCAGAACCCGGTCGGTGCCGAGTTCAACTTCGAGACCATGCGCATGGAGCTGACTGACTTCGGCGCGCTGCTGTTCAACCCGGTGGCGCAGGTCAAGTTCGTCCACACCGTGGCGGCTGGCTACGTCACCGGCTCGATCTTCGTCCTGGCCATCTCCAGCTACTACCTGCTGAAGAAGCGTGACCAGGGCTTCGCCCGACGCTCCTTCGCCATCGCCTCGGCCTTCGGCCTGGCTTCGATCCTCTCGGTGATCATCCTCGGCGACGAGTCCGGTTACGAGATCGGTGACGTGCAGAAGACCAAGCTGGCCGCCATCGAGGCCGAATGGGACACCCATCCGGCACCGGCCGGCTTCACCCTGTTCGGCCTGCCCGATCAGCAAGAACAACGCACCGACTATGCGGTGAAGATCCCCTACGCCTTGGGCCTGATCGCCACCCGTTCGCTGGACAAGGAGGTCAAGGGCATCAAGGATCTGCTCGTCGAGCACGAGGCGCGCATCCGCACGGGCATGCAGGCCTATGCGCTGCTGGAGCAACTGCGTGGTGGCGACAAGTCGGCCGAAACCATCGCCGCCTTCAATCAGGTGAAGGGCGATCTGGGCTATGGCCTGCTGCTGAAGAAGTACACGGAGCATGTGGTCGATGCCAGCGAAGCGCAGATCCGTCAGGCAGCACTGGACACCATCCCCAACGTGTTCAGCCTGTTCTGGACCTTCCGCATCATGGTCGCCAGTGGCTTCCTCATGCTGCTGCTGTTCGCCTGCGCCTTCTGGGCCTCGGCGAAGAAGAACGAAGAGAGCAAGCCCTGGTTACTGAAGTGGGCGCTGTGGAGCCTGCCGCTGCCGTGGATCGCCGCGCAGACCGGCTGGTACGTGGCCGAACATGGCCGCCAACCCTGGTCGATCGGTGAAGTGTTGCCCGTTCACCTGTCCACCTCCAGCCTGTCGACCGGCGACATTTGGGGTTCGCTGACCGCGCTGATCGCCTTCTACAGCCTGCTGCTGGTGGTGGAGATGTACCTGATGATCAAGTTCGCCCGCCTCGGCCCCTCGAGCCTGCACAGCGGACGCTACCACTTCGAACAACAGCAGCCGGCCCACGCCTGAGGACTTTGTCATGTTCGACTACGAAACCCTGAAACTCGTCTGGTGGGTGCTGATCGGCGTGCTGCTGATCGGTTTCGCCCTCACCGATGGCTTCGACATGGGCGCCATGGCGCTGATGCCCTTCGTCGGTAAGACCGACAACGAGCGCCGCGTCGCCATCAACACCATCGCCCCGCACTGGGACGGCAACCAGGTGTGGTTCATCACCGCCGGCGGCGCGCTGTTCGCCGCCTGGCCGATGGTCTACGCGGTGGCCTTCTCCGGGCTGTACTGGGCCATGCTGCTGGTGCTGTTCGCCCTGTTCTGCCGCCCGGTGGGCTTCGATTACCGCAGCAAACTGGAAAACACCCGCTGGCGCAGCGCCTGGGACTGGGCCCTGTTCGTTGGCGGCGCGGTACCGTCACTGGTATTCGGCGTGGCCTTCGGCAACCTGTTCCTCGGCCTGCCGTTCCAGCTCGACGACATGATGCGCTCGAGCTACCACGGCTCCTTCTTCGCCCTGCTCAACCCCTTCGCCCTGCTCTGCGGCGTGGTCAGCCTGAGCATGCTCTGCAGCCACGGCGGCGCCTGGCTGATGATGCGCACCGAAGGTGACCTGGCCGCACGCTCGCGCCGTGCCACCTATATCAGTGCACTGGTCTTCCTGATCGGTTTCCTGCTGGCGGGTAGCTGGTTGGCCCTTGGCATCAAAGGCATGAGCCTGGTCAGTGCCATCGATACCGGCGCCGGGCTGAACCCGCTGAACAAGCAGGTACTGGCCGACAATGCCGGCTGGCTCGGTAACTACGGCCGCTATCCGCTGACGCTGATCGCCCCGGTGCTGGGCGTGGTCGGTGCACTGCTGGCCATCCTCGCCAGCACCTGGCGGCGCGCCGGCCTGGCCTTCATCGGCAGCAGCCTGATGATCGTCGGCGCCATCTGCACCGCCGGCTTCGCCCTGTTCCCCTTCGTTTTCCCGTCGAGCCTCGATGCAGCCTCCAGCCTCACGGTGTGGGACGCGGTATCGAGCCACAAGACCCTGGGCATCATGTTCGTCGTCGCCTGCATCTTCGTGCCGATCATCCTCATCTACACCCTCTGGGGCTATGTGAAGATGTGGGGCAAGCTCAACGACCGCAGCATCGAAGCCAACCCCCACGGCCTGTATTGAGGAGAAACGCGATGTGGTACTTCACCTGGATTCTTGGCGTGCTGCTGGCCAGCAGCTTCGGCATCATCAACGCACTGTGGCTGGAAACCACACAGGATCTCGATACCGATGGCGAACATGAGTGATTTCGCCCTGAGCGAGCGCGCGCCCATGCGCGTGCTCTCCTGGCTGCTGGCCACACCGCTGGCGCTGCTGCTGTTGATCCACCCCGGCGCCATGCTCGACAGCCAGGGGCGCTACAGCCATTCGCTGCTGATGTTGGTGATGTGGGGCGTATCCTGCGCCTTCATCCATGGCGTCGGCTTCACCCCGCGCCACTGGCTGTGGCGCGCCTTGTTCTCGCCCTGGCTGGGCTGGGGATTGTGCGGGCTGGGCTATGCCCTGCTGTATCTGGCACGAACGGCCTGAACGCAAACGACAGAAACGAAAACGCCGCTCGATTGAGCGGCGTTTTCGTTTATTTGGAGCGGGAAACGAGACTCGAACTCGCGACCCCGACCTTGGCAAGGTCGTGCTCTACCAACTGAGCTATTCCC
>NZ_JAWIIP010000124.1:0-229 GCF_034683865.1 Pseudomonas sp. C11 | reverse complement strand
AGGTCGTCTGCCGATGGCGCTGCGGAGTGCCTGATGAGCTAGTACCTGTCTATCGCGCTTGACGACGGCATGTTGAACTTGCGCATGCAGCGCCCGGACAAGAAGAACGCGCTGACCCGCGCAATGTACGCCGGCATGGCCGAGGTGCTGGATGAGGCTGCGCGCGACTCAAGCGTGCGAGTGGTATTGCTGACCGGCGGCGAGCATTGCTTCACCAGTGGCAACGATG
>NZ_JAWIIP010000123.1:0-229 GCF_034683865.1 Pseudomonas sp. C11 | reverse complement strand
CCACATAAAAAACCGGCCATCCCATGGGGATGGCCGGTGCACTCGCCCACAGGGGCGCACAGGAGAGTGAAGACGGAATCAGGCCAAGTCGGCCAGCTTGGCCTTGGCCTGGGCCAGGCCCTTTTCCACGAACTCGCCGCCCATGTTCATGCCTTCTGCATGGATGAACTGCACGTCGTGAATGCCGATGAAGGCCAGCGCCTGACGCAGGTAGGTTTCCTGGTGATCC
>NZ_JAWIIP010000122.1:0-230 GCF_034683865.1 Pseudomonas sp. C11 | reverse complement strand
CTCCTCCCAGTTGTTGTCCACTCGCTGGCATTCGCTTGAGCAGCTAGAGCTGTATTCTGAGCTTCATCAGTCAGTGCGAGGGCTGTTGCAGGTTGCAAAAGGACATGAGGTGACAATGGGGGAGGTCGAGATGATGCTTGCTCGTGTAGCAGTTGCCCAGGCATGCAAGCTCAAGCGCAGGTTGGAGCCGATTAACTGGCTATGCCTCAGCGACTACGAATTCGAGTGCG
>NZ_JAWIIP010000121.1:0-230 GCF_034683865.1 Pseudomonas sp. C11 | reverse complement strand
AGCCTCGGCCGCGTAGGTCGGCACGGCCAGTGTGTATTTGGCGCCCTCGAGGTTGGCCTTGGGCAGTACATTGACGCCGTTATCCTTGAGGACGGGCTCGATGACCGAGTCCATCGACGTCGCCCAGTAGCCGAGGAAGACGTCGACCTGGCCACTCTTCACGCCGGTGATGGCGATCGTTACCGAGGCCATGATCTTTCGTGGCTGATAACCCAGGCGTTCGGTCAGAG
>NZ_JAWIIP010000120.1:0-230 GCF_034683865.1 Pseudomonas sp. C11 | reverse complement strand
GTTCTGGGTGGTCGGCTGCATGGTGGTATTGAGCTGCTTGTTGCGAGAAAGCATGCCGGTTTCGGCGGCCAGCTCGCTTACCTTGCGCGCAAAGGGTGAAGAGGCGGCGTAGATCAATTGCATGGAAGCTCCCTTGAGCACATGAATATGTGACGAAGCACCGCACTACAGCACAGTTCTTCAGCCAAGGTCATCCGCGCTATCAGGAAATGCCTGCAAAGTCGCACGCC
>NZ_JAWIIP010000119.1:0-231 GCF_034683865.1 Pseudomonas sp. C11 | reverse complement strand
CGCATCAGCTTGCCGATGAACTGGATGTGGCTTTTGCGTGCGGCATTGGCCGTGTGCTTCGGCGCTTCTGCCAGGGCACTGCGCAGGGCGTCGGTCAGCGGCAGCTTGGCCAGCAGATCCGCTTTGAGTGTGGTCAGGCTTTCGCCGAGATCCTGCAGGGCATGCAGTTCACGTTTGACCTGTGATTTGCTCTTCTCCAGAGAGAATTCGTCATAGGAATCAGTCATTGGG
>NZ_JAWIIP010000118.1:0-231 GCF_034683865.1 Pseudomonas sp. C11 | reverse complement strand
CCGTAATCAGAAGGCACGTACAGCGCAGCGCGGCCGATGTTCTAGTACAGCGCTGGCGACCAGGGCGCAAGGCCGACGGTGGGCGACTGCAGAACGGCGATCTGGTTCTCCAGAGCGCGGGCCTGGGAGCCGATGCGCACACGATAGAAGACCGCTTCGGTGTCCGTACAACTGGGCGCAAGAATCAGATCCACTCGGGCCTCGGCCAGGGTGCGCGCCAGCAGCGGACAC
>NZ_JAWIIP010000117.1:0-231 GCF_034683865.1 Pseudomonas sp. C11 | reverse complement strand
GTGTCTCCCCCTTGGAAGCCTGCCTTGAACCACCCAGCGGATGCGCTGTTCGTGCCCCTGAACCTCGCGGGTCTGACCGTTAGCGATACCCGTACCCTGGACACCGATACCTCCGGTCAGTTGCTGGTGGATCGACTGCGCGAGGCGGGGCATCACCTTGCCGCGCGCGTGCTGCTCAAGTACGACCTGTACCGCATTCGCGCCCAGCTCGCGACCTGGATCGCCGAGGAT
>NZ_JAWIIP010000116.1:0-231 GCF_034683865.1 Pseudomonas sp. C11 | reverse complement strand
ATTACGAGCCGCGTCTGGCGGACGCGGTGGATGGGCTGAGCAGTCAATTGGGCGAGCAGGGCAAGGCCTGGTTCGACAATAATCGTGGCATCTGGGCCTGGGGGCTGGTGTGGGACGCACTGGCCTGTGTCGCCATCGTGCTCCTGAGCGGGCAGGGAGGCGATGATTGGGCCGCCGGGCTGGCCGGGCTGGTGTTCAGCCGGGGCTTTGGCGTGCAGACTGAGATCGTGT
>NZ_JAWIIP010000012.1:0-168329 GCF_034683865.1 Pseudomonas sp. C11 | reverse complement strand
TTCATAACGACTCTCCCGCTCAGAAAACCTCGACATCTTGGTATAGAACTGTGGTGTGGGGAGAGTCCATTACAGCATTCAAATCGTTCGCTGCGCATACTGGGACGGGCTAAAACCCGCCCCTTAACCAAACGTTAGGCGCTTATGAAAAATATCCAGGTCATCGACAGTGCAATAAATGCCGTATATGATATTTTCTCGGCTACAGACGATGAGTTTTCGTTGATATTCCCTGAAGGCAAAGACATCGCATTTATCGACGAAGTCTATGAGCGTGGTAGCACTAGGGAGCTTGATCTAGCGTTTGAACGCATATGGGCACGTCGAGTGCCCAAGAAGGAAGCAATGGGAATTCATGGCATCCTTTTCTATGAGCTAAACGAGAAAAAAGACTTCTACCCGACGCGCCGCGATGAAGAGGCAAGGAACCCCGACGGCAGTCGTTTACGTTAACAACCTGCGGCAATGTGTCTAACAATGTGTATACGAAGTCTCCCCACAAGTAGTGCGCAAAGCGTTGCTTTTGCACCTGTCGTCAGCGCGGTTACATTCGAATATCCGGCCTGTTTTGGGCGCTACCGCCCTAGCCATTCTGTAGTTCGCGCAGCGGGGGGGGCAAGCGTTCAGTCGATCTGTGTGATCATCATTCTGAACTCGCAAAAGCTGCGCTTTTGCTCGCCGGTTAGCTCAAGCTTTATGCATCGCAAAAAAACGGAATGTTTTCATGGAAAAGGACATTAAAGTCGCATGTATTATTTCAGTAGCGGCTCCAATCATCGTTATATTGAATGGCGACTATCTCTACATAGGCCTTTGGTATTATTTCCTGTTGCCTGCAATCATAGTGGGTGCGAATTATTTCCTCGGAATAGCCACCGGCATTTGTAGCGGAATGGCTTTGGCCTTGCAGGTATCGTTTTTCTTGTTTTTCTACTGGCAGCAACAAATAAATCAAGGGTTGCTAGGGTTGATTCATATTTGTTTTCTGTTGCCTGGCGCGATCATAAGCTCAATGGCTGGGCTTATTCTTCTTAAAAAGAACCCCATGCTTACTATGCTAAATGGTTTTGCTTATGGTTTTTGCTCCTTTGCTATCGGGGCTGCTGCAAGCATGGCAATTTACTTCGCTAGTTGATGTCCAATAATTCGGTGCATCACAAATGGTTAAAACCATTTGCTTCGTTCACTGGGACGGGCTAAAACCCGGCCCTTAACCAAACGGCCATCGATCGCCTCAATGACTCTTCTCCCCGCATCCTGGGCCCGCGGCTGGTCAGACCTTGGCCTCCAGCCGCCGTCCGGCCTGTTCGACCAACTCGTCCGTGCCTACGAAGAACCTCAGCGGTACTACCACTCACTGCAGCACCTGCATGAGTGCCTGGCGCATTTCGAGCAGGTGCGGCATCTGGCGCAGCAGCCTGGCGAGGTGGCCATCGCGCTATGGTTTCATGACGCCATCTACGATGTGCGCGGCAAGGATAATGAGCGCCAGAGCGCGGACTGGGCCTGCCGGGTGCTGGCGAGCTGTCAGGCCAGTCAGGCGACGCTGGAGCGTGTCGAGCGACTGATCATGGTGACCCAGCATGATGCGACGCCAAGCGAGGCGGATGAGCAATTGTTGGTGGATATCGACCTGGCCATCCTCGGCGCCACGCCGGCGCGCTTTGCCGAGTATGACGTTCAGGTGCGCGCCGAGTACGCCTGGGTGCCGGGTTTCGTCTACCGAATGAAGCGGCGCAAGATTCTCCAGTCATTTCTGGCGCGCTCGACCATCTACAGCACGGATCATTTCCGGGCGCGTCATGAGGCACAGGCGCGGATCAATCTCGTTGGCGTGCTTTGACGACGCCTCAAGGATGCGGCTCACATCGCACTCTGTGCGACAAGCGTTCTATGCTGTGAATGGTGGCTTTTCGACAGGGGAGCGAAATTGCCGTTGTTCAACGCCTTGTTGCGTGCGCTTGACCCTTTGTATGGAGTGCCTGAGGCGACTCGGCAGGCGTTCGCCTGTTGGTACCTGCAGGCGAAGATTCCGCAGATCCGCTACGTGGCGTTCCTTACTACCGGGTTGTACCTCATCTATGCCGTCATCGAGCAGAACGTCGAGACCGATCAGCCCTTCGCGCGGCTGATCATCCATGCGTTGCTGGTGCCTGCGGCGTTGCTGAGTATCGGATTGCTGAGTTTCCAGCCACGCCGACAGCCCTTGATGCTGGCGTTGCTCACTGCGGCCCCAATCGTCTCGGTACTGGCCAACCTTTACTTCAACTTCGGCTCGCCGCGCTTTGCCTTCTACGCGCCGGAGATTTACCTCAACCTGATGTGGACCTTCGCCATCTCCGGCCTCACGCTGAAGCGCGCGATGCTCACGTCGTTGGTTTCTCTGGCGGCGATCCTGCTGGTTACGTTGGAACACTCGCTGACACCCGGCATGCAGCGCCTGCACCTGATCTGGATTCTAGCGTCGGTTTCTTTCGGCCTGCTCAGCGCCTTTCTGTTGGAGAAGGCACATAAACGCATGTTCCTGCATCAGGACAGTCTGGCGCTGAGCGCCAGCATCGACAGCCTGACCGGGCTGTGGAACCGCTCGCGTACCTTGCATTTTCTGATCGAGGAAGTGGCACGGGCCAATCGTTACGGCACCCCATTCTCAGTGGTGTTGATCGATATCGACCACTTCAAGAGCGTCAACGACACCCATGGTCATGCCGTGGGCGACAGCGTGCTGCGTCAGTTCGCCGGCCTGTTGCGTGACGGCGTACGAGTGGTTGACAAGGTCGGCCGGCTCGGTGGCGAAGAGTTTCTGATCATCCTGCCAGAGATCGACGCGGTGCATGCCGAGCGTGCCATGCAGGCGCTGCAGAAGCGCATCAACGGTTTCGCCTTCGACCGCGTGCAACGCAAGAGCGCCAGCTTTGGCATTGCTGAATATCGCCCTGGAGAAACTCTCGACAGCCTGATGGAACGCGCGGATCAGGCGATGTACTGCGCCAAGGCCAACGGCCGCGATCGTATCGAGACACTCTCAGCACAGGCCTGAACCGCTCATGAGCGGTAGGGGCGAAATCGCTACAACTCTTCCAGTGGAGAGCGTCATGCAAAGAGCGTCACACCTTCTTCTCGCGGCTGCGACCATTCCCCTATTGGCCGGCTGTACCAGCTCCGCCCACGAGCAGGATGCCAAGGTGAGCGAGCAATGGCTGGGCCGTTGGAACGGGCCGGAGGGCACCTACCTGGACATCACCGGCACGCCCGCCGACTACCGCCTGACCATCGCCAATCTTGACGGCCCACGGCGCTTTGTCGGCCGCGCGCAGGATGGGCAGATCGTTTTCGTCCGTGACGGCGTGGTGGAGAGCATCCGTGCCACCGACGGCGAAGCCACCGGCATGAAGTGGCTGCTGGACAAGCACGACTGCCTGACCGTACGCAGCGGTGAGGGCTATTGCCGCGACTGAATCGTCGATATGCCAGAATGACCGCCTTCAACGGCTTACGACCTGTGCATGAAAATCCTCAGCCTGCGCCTCAAGAACCTCAATTCCCTGAAGGGCGAATGGAAGATCGACTTCGCCGCCGAGCCCTTCGCCGGTAGCGGCCTGTTCGCCATCACCGGGCCGACCGGTGCGGGCAAGACCACTTTGCTCGATGCCATCTGCCTGGCGCTGTACCACCGCACGCCGCGTATGAGCACGTTGTCGGCCAGTGGCAACGAGCTGATGACCCGGCACACTGCCGACTGCCTGGCCGAGGTCGAGTTCGAGGTGAAGGGGCAGGGCTACCGCGCCTTCTGGAGCCAGCGCCGCGCGCGCGACAAAATCGATGGTGCGCTGCAGGCGCCCAAGGTGGAACTGGCGCGTATCGCCGATGGCGAAATTCTTACCGACAAGATTCGCGAGAAGGAACAGCTCACCGCCGAGCTGACCGGCCTGGATTTCGAGCGTTTCACCAAGTCCATGCTGCTGGCCCAGGGCGGTTTTGCCGCCTTCCTCGAAGCCAATGCCAATCAGCGTGCCGAGTTGCTGGAGGAGCTGACCGGCACCGAGGTCTACGGGCAGATTTCCCAGCAGGTCTATGAGCGCACCAAGGCTGCCGAACAGGCGCTGGGCCTGCTGAAAAGCCGCGCTCAAGGTATGGAGTTGCTGGACGAAGCGCAACGCGCCGAATTACAGGCCGAAGCCGAGCGTCTGGCGCAGGAGCAGGCGCCGCTGCTGAGCGAACAACAGACGCTGCTGGCCGGGCAGCGTTGGCGGGAGACGCTGCTGCGTGCCGAGCAACAAGCCGGCGAGGCAGAGCAAGGGCTGGAGCAGGCCCGTCAGCGTCAGGTCGCAGCGACCGATGACCTGCAGCGCCTCGCAGCCAGTGAGCCTGCCGCACGCCTGCTGCCATTGCACCAGGCCTGGCAGCAGGCGCAGCACGATTGCCGGCAGGCTGAACAAGGGCTTCTCACGCTACGCGAGCAGATGCAGGCCTGCGCCGAGCGCGAGCGACGGGCGCTATGGCAGGCCAGCTGCCATGCCACGCATTGGCGTGACGAGCGCCAGGCCGCCCTGACTCAGGTGCAGCATCAGCACGCCGAGGTGCAGGTATGGCTGGGCGAGCGCAGCCAGAATGCGCGACTGGGCGAATTGCTCAGTGGCTGGGACGAGCGTTTTGCACAGCGGACAAAGGGCGTGCAAGCGCTGCAGACGACGCAGACGCGCCTGAGCGAATCCGCCGCACAACTGACGACGTTGCAGCGCCAGCGTGAAGAGCAGGGCGTGTGTCTGGCGACATTGCAGCAGCAGGTGCAGCAAGCGCGTGATGCCGAGGTGCAGCAACAGGGCGCCGTGGAGGCGCTGCTGGGTGAGTCGGGAGAGGCCGGCTTGCGCCAGAACTGGCAGCGTCTGCAAGCACGCAGCCGGGTATTTGATCGGCTGCAGCAACTGGCGCATAGCCGCGAGGCGCTAAATACCCAACTGGCCGAACTGCCGCCGCGGCTGGCCGAGCTGCACGCACTGCAGAGCGGTAAGAACTCAGAGATCAATGCCCTGCGCGAGCGCTACAAGTCCACCAAGCAGCAGGTCGCCGACAAGGAAAAGCTGCTAGAGCAGGAACAACGAATTCAGGATCTGGAGGCCCATCGCGCCCGCCTGCAGCCTGGCGATGCCTGCCCGCTGTGCGGCTCGCACGATCATCCGGCGATCAGCCAATACCAGGCGCTGAACGTCTCCGCTACCGAACAGGCGCTGGCGCAGTGCCGCAGTGAGTTGAGCGAGCTGGAAAGCCAGGGCGCCAATCTGCGTGATGAACTGACCCGTCTGGCCGCGCAGATCGAGCAGGTGCAGGCGCAACAGGCGCAGGCCGAGGCGCAATTGCTGCCGCTGAACCAGCAGTGGCAGCAACAACTGAACGAGCATGACATCCGTCTGCAGGACATTGCCGAGTTGGCCGTTCTGCAACAGCAGCACGAGCACGAACTGGCGGCGCTGCAAGCACGCCTGGAAACCGTGCAGGCGCAGCAAACCGAACTGCAGCGCCTGCGCGAGGTACGTGAAAAGGGCGAACGCGAGCAGGCCGAGGCCGAGCGGCAGCAGGCATTGCTCAGTCGCGATCTGGACAACACCCAGGCGCGCCTGGTTGAGCAACAGACTCAACTGAGTGATTTGCAGGCCGAGCAGGCGCAGTTGATTCAGGTATTGCTGGCTAGTCTGCAAGGCTTCGCCAGCGAGCTGCCGGCCGACAGTGCAGGCTGGTTGGCGCAGCAGAAAGCCGCCTGGCAAGCCTGGCAGCAGGCACAGGCTCGCGAGCAGCAGTTGCTGCAACTCGCACGCGAGGCACAGCGACAGCTGGACGAAGCCCAGGTGCAGGCCGAGCAATGGTTGCAGCGTTGGCAGGAGGCGGGGGCGCCGAGCCTGGAGGCTCCCGCACCGGCCGCCGACCCGCAGCAGGCACTGCGCGAGGCGGCCGAGCGGCTGGTCGGCACTCAGCGTGAACGCGATGGCCTTGCCGGCAGCGAACAGGCCCAGATCGCCTTGCTGGCGCGCGAACAGCAACGGCTGCAAAACTGCCTGCAGACCTGGCAACAGGCGCTGGCCAGCAGCCCCTTCGCCGATCAGGCAGCGTTTGAAACGGCCGTACTGTCCGAAGACGAACGCCAGCACTTGCTGCAGCTCAAGGCCGATCTCGAACGGGCGTACACCCAGGCCACGACCCTGCTGGCCGCAGCCCAGGCAGAGTTGCAGCGCCTGCAGGCCGAAGCGCAAACCGATTTGAGCCTGGAGGCGCTAGCCGAGCAGATTCAGGCATTGCAAGAGCGTTTGCGTGGCCTGAGCGAACGCCAGGGCGAGCTGCGCGCGCAATTGCAGGCCGATGAGGCGCGGCGCAACAGCCAGCAGGCGCTGTTCGCCGAGATCGCCGTGCAAGAGGGTGAGCATCGCCTGTGGCAGCAACTCAATGGCCTGATCGGTTCGGCCGATGGCGCCAAGTTCCGCAAATTTGCCCAGGGCCTGACCCTCGATCACCTGATCCACCTGGCTAACCGCCAACTGACGCGCCTGCACGGGCGTTACCAGTTGGCGCGCAAGAGCAGCGGTGAGCTTGAGCTGGAAGTGCGCGATACCTGGCAGGCCGACGTGGCGCGCGATTGCCGCACGCTGTCCGGTGGCGAGAGCTTTCTGGTCAGCCTGGCGTTGGCGTTGGCGCTGTCGGATCTGGTCAGCCACAAGACCAGCATCGACTCGCTGTTTCTCGACGAAGGCTTCGGCACGCTGGATGGCGAAACCCTGGAAGTGGCGCTCGATGCCCTGGACAACCTCAACGCCAGCGGCAAGACCATCGGCGTGATCAGCCACGTCGAGGCGATGAAGGAGCGCATTCCCGTGCAATTGCGGGTACACAAGGGCGTCGGCCTCGGCTACAGCCGGCTCGACGCGCGGTTTGCGGTGAAGGAAGGAGCGTAGTGATGCTGATGCAAGCGAAGGATTCCACCCTGCTGGTGATCGATCTGCAGGAGCGGCTGTTGCCGGCCATCGACGGCGGGGCGGCGGTGGTCGAGCAGGCCGCCTGGCTGGTGCAGGTGGCGCAGCGTCTGCAGGTGCCGGTGATCGCCACCGAGCAGTATCCCAAGGGGCTGGGTTACACCGAACCGAGCCTGCACGAACTGCTGCCGGGTGACGGGCTGCGCGAGAAAATTCATTTCTCGGCAACTGCCGGGGCCGGGGTGTTCGATTTGCCTGGTGGTGACCGCCAGCAGTTCGTGGTCTGCGGCACGGAAACCCATGTCTGCGTGCTGCAGACGGTAATGGGCCTGTTGGCCGCTGGGCGCGAGGTGTTCGTGGTGGACGAGGCCGTCGGCTCGCGGCGGCCACGCGACAAGGCCCTGGGCCTGGCCCGTATGGAGCGTGCCGGTGCGGTAATCGTCTCGCGTGAGATGGTCGCCTTCGAATGGCTGGAGCAGGCGGGCACGGATGTGTTTCGCGAGGTCAGCCGGGGCTTCATTCGCTGATACGGTCGCGGCTGAAGCCCCTCCCACATTCCGGGCCTGGGAGTCCCATGTGGGAGGGGCTTTAGCTGTGACAGGTGAACAAGCATTCCGCCACGCTCGATCTACGGCTAGAGTGCTGGCGCCTTTCCCATCCTTGGATGTGCCTGCATGACCTTCGCCTCCTGGCTGACCATCGGCCTGTTTACCTTCACCTATCTCGGCATGGCCGCTGGCGGATTGCGCGGGCTTCGCGTCGACCGTAGCTGGATCGCCTGCAGCGCTGCGGTGCTGCTGCTGGTCAGCGGTGCACTGAGCATGGACGATGCGGCGCATCATCTCGACCCTGGCGCGCTGTTGTTGCTGCTGGCGCTGATGCTGATCTCCGCGCAGTTCGACTTTTCCGGCGTGTACGCCTGGCTCAACCGCTACCTGACCGAGCATGCCGAACGCCCGGCGGTTTTGTTGGCTGGAGTGGTGCTGCTGGGCGGCTTTCTGTCGGCGATTCTGGTCAACGATATCGTCGCCTTCGCCCTGACTCCGCTGTTGTGCCGCAGCCTGCATCAACGTGGCCTGGAACCTAGGCCCTTCCTGCTGGCGCTGGCGTTGTCGTGCAACGCCGGGTCGGCGGCCAGCCTGATCGGTAATCCGCAGAACATCCTCATCGGCCAGGCCGGTGGGCTGGATTTCTGGGGCTATGTCGCGGTGGCCGGGCCGCCCGCGCTGGCAGCCATGTCTATCGTCTATGCCGTGATCTGGCTGCAGTGGCACCACCGCTGGGGCGAGCCACGGCCGCTGAAGGCCGGCGATACGCCGGTGGAGCATATCTATGGTGCGCGCAGTTACCTCAAGCCGCTGCTGGCCAGCCTGGCATTGCTGGGGTTGTTCGCCACGGCGCTGCCGCGCGAACTGTCGGCGCTGCTGATTGCGGTATTGGTGATGGTGTCGCGCCGCGTGGACAGCCGCGACTATGTGAGCAAGGTGGATTGGAATCTGCTGTTGCTGTTCGTTGGGCTGTTCCTGGTCAGTGGCGCGGCGCTGCAGTTGCCGCAACTGGCGCAAGGGACGGCTTGGCTGGCCGAGCATGGCGTGCTGCCGCAGGACGTCTGGTCGCTGGCGGCGTCTTCGCTGGTGGCCGGCAACCTGATCGGCAACGTGCCCTTCGTTGTGCTGTTGCTCGGGCTGATGCCGGAGTTGCCGCATTCGGTGTTGATTGGCCTGGCGGTGATGTCCACGCTGGCCGGCAACCTGCTGCTGATCGGCAGCGTGGTCAACCTGATCGTCGCCGAAGCGGCGAAGCGTCAGGGCGTGAGCCTGGGCTTCGTCGACTATGCGCGTAGTGGTGTGCCGGTGACGCTGCTGAGCATGGCCGTTGCAGGGCTCTGGCTGGGCCTGGGCGGCTGGGTGCCTTGGTAATGATGGCGTAGCGCGGTAGGGCGGACTCAGGAGCCTAAGCGAACAGTCCGC
Organism: Pseudomonas sp. C11; assembly: GCF_034683865.1. Taxonomy (NCBI): domain Bacteria; kingdom Pseudomonadati; phylum Pseudomonadota; class Gammaproteobacteria; order Pseudomonadales; family Pseudomonadaceae; genus Pseudomonas; species Pseudomonas sp. C11. The sequence continues at coordinate 159,400 of NZ_JAWIIP010000012.1, read as the reverse complement.
CGTTGGTGGTGGTTAATGGATCGTGGTGGCGTACTGCTGCGCGTATACGCCTTGCCTAACTTAAAGAGTCGCGGCTAAAGCCCCTCCCACAAATCAGCCTGCTGGATTGGCTCAACGCCAGTGGCTCTGACGCCATATGGCGCGCGCTTGCGCATCCTTGAACGTCCAGGCTACCAGACGGCTCTGTTTCTGCCCCTGGGACATGCCGAGAATCCGTACCTCGGCCGCACCGGCCTTGGCCAGCCAGCCTTGCAGCAGTTCGACGTTGCCGCCTTTCGACACCAGGCTGCTGAACCACAACACCTGCTCGGCCACTTGCGCGCTTTCGCTGGTCATGCGCTTGAGAAACCCTGCTTCGCCGCCCGGGCACCACAGCTCGGCCGCCTGACCGCCGAAGTTGAGCACCGGCAGTTTGCGTTTCGGGTCGAGCTTGCCGAGGTTGCGCCACTTGCGTGTGCTGCCGCTGCTGGCTTCGGCGGCGCTGGTGTGGAAGGGCGGGTTGCACAGGGTCAGGTCGAAGCGCTCGTCGCTGCGCAGCAGGCCGACGAAGATGTGCTCGGCGTTGCTTTGCTGGCGCAGTTCGATGGCGCCGCTCAGTTGCTGGTTACCGTCGACGATGGCGCGTGCCGAGTCCAGTGCGGCGGCTGCGACATCGGCACCGAGAAAATGCCAGCCGTATTCGCAGCGACCGATCAGCGGGTAGATGCAGTTGGCGCCGACGCCGATATCCAGCGCACGCACCTGTTCACCGCGTGGAATCTGCCCGTCGTTGTCGCTCGCCAGCAGGTCGGCGAGGTTGTGCAGATAGTCGGCGCGGCCAGGAATCGGCGGGCACAGGTAACCCTCCGGGATATCCCAGTGCGCGATGCCGTAGTACTGACGCAGCAGCGCGCGGTTGAACACCTTGACCGCCGCCGGGTTGGCGAAGTCGATGCTCGGCTTGCCATAGGGGTTGGTGATGACGAAGTTGCCCAGTTCGGGGCTTGCCTTGATCAGCGCAGGAAAGTCGTAGCGCCCCTTGTGGCGATTGCGTGGGTGCAGCTCACCCTTGGCCGGTGCCGTCTTCACGGCAGCAGGTGCGGGCTTGCGGGGGCGCTTGGGCGGTTGCGACATGGTGGTCATCTGATCTGGCGGGCGCGGGATTTTCCCATAGTCGGGCTGGGTGCGCACTGCCAGCAAAAAGCATGGGCGTAGGCGCGCGTTGTAGGGCGGGTGCAACCCGCCACAAGCGCTCAGAGCGGAAAAAGCAGCGGCACCAGCGCCACGCTGACGATCATCACCAGCAGGGTGAAGGGCACGCCGACCCGCACGAAATCGCCGAAGCGGTACTGACCCGGGCCGAGCACCAGGGTATTCACCGGCGAGGAAATCGGCGTCATGAACGCCGCCGAGGCGGCCAGGGCGACGGTCATGGCGAAGGGCAGCGGCGAAGCGTCCAGCGCCTGCGCGGTGGCAATGGCCACCGGCGCCATCAGCACCGCCGTGGCGGTGTTGGAAATGAACAGGCCAATTACCGCCGTCAGGGCGAACAGGCAGGCGAGGATCAACCGTGGCCCGGCATCACCGAGGCCACCGACCAGTCCCTGTACCGCCAGTTCGACGCCACCGGTCTGCTGCAACGCCTGGGCGAAGGGCAGCATGCCGACGATCAGGATCAGCGTTGGCCAGTGGATGGCGCGGTAAGCGCTGTCCAGATCGATGCAGCGAAATGCCCCCATCAGCAGGCAGGCGATCAGCGCGGCCTGCACATTGGGCATCAGCCCACTGACCATCAAACCCACCATCACCGCCAGACTGAGCAACGCGTAGGGCGCCTTGCGCGCAGCAGGTGCCACCTCGGCCACTTCCGCCGGCAGGCTGAGCACCAGAAAATCGCGGCTCAACCCCTGCAAGCGGTGGATGTCGCGCCAGGCACCGGCCACCAGCAGGGTATCGGAGGCCTTGAGTTTTTCGTCCACCAGCACGCCTTCCAGCGCCTGGCCCTGGCGGCGCAGGCCGACCACGTTGAGCTTGTGCCGCGAGCGAAAACCCAGCTCCTGGATGGTCTTGCCTGGCAGTTGCGACTCCGGCGGCAGTGCCACTTCGGCCAGGCCCAGTTCATGGGCGTGCAGGCTGAAATACGAATGCGGCAGCGGCATGGGTTCCAGGCCCAGCGCCTGGTAGCTGCCAAGCAGGCCGATGGTGGGGCTGGCGATGTCCACCAGCAGCACATCGCCTGGCTCCAGCTGGGTATTGCCGCTGGCCATCAGCAGCAGGGTGCGCAGGCGCTGGCGGCGTTCGATGGCGATGACGTTGATGCCGTGCTCGCGGCGCAGTTGCAGCTCGTTGAGCACCTGGTTGGCCAGCGGTGAATCGGCGCGCACCAGCAGGCGCCGTTCGCGCTCGCTGAGGCGATAGCGCTCGGCCAGATCGGCCAGGGTCAGGCGTGGCGGTTCGGCGTTTCCTGCTTCGCGGCGTACCAGCCAGCGCCGCGCCAGCAGCATGTAGCCGACGCCGAGCGCCAGAATGCTCAAGCCTATGGGGGTGAAGGCGAAGAAGCCGAAGCCATCCAGCCCGGCGCGGCGCAGCTCGGCATGTACCACCAGGTTCGGCGGCGTGGCCACCAGGGTGAGCATGCCGCTGATCAACCCGGCGAAGGCCAGCGGCATCATCAGGCGCGCCGGGGCGATGCGCAGGCGCGCGGCAACGCCGAGCACCACGGGGATGAAGATCGCCACCACACCGGTCGAACTCATCACCGAACCCAGGCCGGCCACCGCCAGCATCAGCAGGATCAGCAGGCGCGTCTCGCTGCTGCCGGCCCTGGCCACCAGCCAGTCGCCCAAGCGGTAGGCGATGCCGGTACGCACCAGGCCATCACCGATGATGAACAGCGCTGCAATCAGGATGACGTTGGCGTCGCTGAAACCGGCCAGGGTCTGTTGCAGGTCGAGCACGCCGGTCAATGGCAGGGCGACCAGCACCAGCAGGGCGACCACGTCCATGCGTGGCTTGCCGATGACGAAGAGGGTAACGGCGCCGGCCAGCAGGCCCAGCACCCAGAACAGATCAGGATTCATCGCACTTCCCGGTAAACAGGGACGCGATTATCTCAGGGATAACCCAGCGTGGCCTTGATCTGCTGCAGGTTGGCGGCGATCCAGCGCTTGTCGAACGGCCCCCAGTCGCGGATGCGGTAGTGCCCGGCATTGTTGCGCTCGCCTTCGCCCTGCTCGAACTGGCAGTCGATATCCAGCTCTGCCAGGGCGGCGAGGGTGTCCTGTGCGGTGCGCCGAGGCATGCCGGTGGCCTCCATCAGCGCCGGTACGCTGGTCGCTGCGCCGCTGTCGATCAGCCAGGCGACGTAGAGGCGGCGGTAAAAGCTGGTGCGGGTCTTGCTGATTTCCATGGCAGGTCCTTGTCGAGGCAGGCGAGGGGGCGTCGAGCCAGGGGCTGGGGCGCTAATCCGTGGCGGTGGCTCGGTGCCGGAGTACCCGGTGGCGTTGATTGAAGAAGAAACGGGTGAGGGTGCGAACCAGCGTAGCTGCCAGGTAGGGCTCAAAGGTCAACCGGTCGCAGAGCCGTACGCCGCCTTCGACGGCATGCAGGGTGCGTTCGTGGCGCCACAGGCGCATGCCGGTCATGGGGGAGCATTCGACGAAACCGTGGCCGGGTTCGAGGGATTCCAGTGTGAGGTGAGAGTGGCCCATGGGCAGGCAGCCGAGCAGCCAGAGGTGGCTGGTGAACAGCGGGCGTCCTGATACGAGGGTGAGGTCGTCGAGGGAGCGGACGCCGGGCGGGAAGCTCATGCGCAGCCAGGGGCGCATTTCCGCGCGCAGCAGGTCGACGTCGGTGATCCAGCGCCAGGCTGTGTCCGGCGTGATGGGCAGGGTGGATTCGAATTGCAGTTGGATCGGGCTGGACATCCGTGTCGTTCCTTTCAGAGTTGGGCGAGGCCGATGTAGGTGCCCGCGCCGGCCAGGTAGCCGAGCAGCGCCAGGCCGCTGATGCGCTTGAGGTACCAGATGAAGTTGATCTTCTCCATGCCCATGGCCGCCACGCCGGCGGCCGAGCCGATGATCAGGCAGCTACCGCCGGTGCCGGCGCAGTAGGCGAGCATTTCCCAGAAATTGCCGTTGACCACGAAGTTGCTCAGCCAGGGCAGCTCGCTGGTGTTGGCCGCCAGTGTGAGTGCCTCGGGGCTGATCAGCGGATACATCTTCATCGCACCGGCGACCATCGGCACGTTGTCCACCACCGCCGAGAGCATGCCGATGGACAGGGCGATGCTGTAGACGTTGCCCAGGCTGTCCTTGAGCAGGGTCGCCACCTGGATCAGGTGGCCGGCGCTGGACAGCGCGGAGACCGCCAGCAGGATGCCGAGAAAGAACAGCACGCTGGTGATGTCGATGCGGCGCAGTACGCCGACCACCGAGAGCGGATCCTTTTCTTCGCTGTTCTTGCTGCGGTGGATGATTTCGGTCACCACCCAGAGCACGCCGAGGCCGAAGAGAATGCCCATGTAAGGCGGCAGGTGGGTGATGGTCTTGAACACCGGCACGAAGATCAGCGCGCCGAGACCGAGGCCAAACACCAGATTACGTTCGAAGGGGCTGGTCGGATCGCGGCGGCTTTCGTCGCTCTCTCTCAGGCGTGGCGACTCGATCTCGCCGCGCAGGATGAAGCTCATGACGATCAGCGGGGCCACCAGGCAGACCAGGCTGGGCAGGAACAGCTTGACGACGATGCCGCTGGCGGTGACCTGGCCGCCGATCCACAGCATGGTGGTGGTCACGTCACCGATCGGCGACCAGGCGCCACCGGCGTTGGCCGCGATCACCACGATGCCGGCATAGAACCAGCGTTCGTGCTGATCGGCGATCAGCTTGCGCAGCAGCGAGATCATCACGATGGTGGTGGCCAGGTTGTCCAGCGCCGAGGACAGGAAGAAGGTGATCAGGCCGACCAGCCACAACAGATGCACGCGCTTGTGGGTGCGGATGCGGTCGGTGATGACCTTGAATCCCTCATGCGCGTCGATCAGTTCGACGATGGTCATGGCGCCCATGAGGAAGAACAGAATCTCGGAGATCTCGCCCAGGTGGTGGCGCAGTTCCTCGATGGCGTGATGGGTGTTGGTACTCGAGCCCGCCGTGCCGGAGCCGATCATCGGCAGGATGGTGTCGGCACCCATCACCAGCAATGTCCAGACGATAACGGCGGTAAGCAGCGCCGAGGCGGCCTTGTCGACCTTGAGTGGATGCTCCAGGGCAATACACAGGTAACCGAGGACGAACACGACTGCCATCAACGCATACATGGAGAATCCGCCTTTTATTTCTTATCGAGGGGCTGAGGTCGGTAGGCGGTGGAAGATGCCTGAAACAGCTTGTAAAAGGGAAGACCCTGATTGTCGCAACGGCGTTGCAAGCAAGCTAAGTGGCGGTTCTGCCAAGGTTGGCCGATTAATCGCAGGCATAAAAAAGCCCGCCTCCTTGCGGGGCGGGCTTTCTTCACGCGTGCTGCTTAGAGCGCGGCGATCTTACCGCGCTGCTCGACCATCTTGGCCAGGGCCTGCTCGGCCTCGGCCAGCTTGGCGCGTTCCTTCTCCAGCACTTCGGCCGGGGCCTTGGCGACGAAGCCTTCGTTGCTCAGCTTGCCACCGACGCGCTTGACCTCGCCGTCGAGACGGGCGATTTCCTTGTCCAGGCGCGCCAGCTCGGCGTCCTTGTCGATCAGCCCGGCCATCGGCACCAGCACTTCCATCTCGCCGACCAGGGTCGTGGCGGACATCGGCGCTTCTTCACCGGCGGCCAGCACGCGTACCGATTCCAGCTTGGCCAGCTTGTTCAGCAGCGGCTCGAAGTCAGCCAGACGGCGTTGATCTTCCGCCGAAGCGTTGGCAACGATGATGTCGATACGCTTGGCCATGGAGATCTTCATCTCGCCACGGATTTGCCGTACGCCGAGCATCAGTTGCTTGACCCACTCGATGTCGCCTTCGGCGGCTGCGTCGATGCGGCTCTCGTTGGCCACCGGCCAGGGCTGCAGCATCAGGGTTTCACCTTGCACACCGGCCTGGCTCTTGATGCGCTGCCAGATTTCTTCGGTGATGAACGGCATGAACGGGTGAGCCAGGCGCAGGATCACTTCCAGCACGCGCACCAGGGTGCGGCGGGTGCCGCGCTGGCGCTCGAGCGGCGCGTTCTCGTCCCACAGTACCGGCTTGACCAGCTCCAGGTACCAGGCGCAGTACTGATCCCAGACGAATTCGTACAAGGCTTGAGTTGCCAGGTCGAAGCGGAAGGCGTCGAGCTGACGGGTGACCTCGGCTTCGGTGCGCTGCAGTTGGCTGATGATCCAGCGATCCACCGAGGACAGCTCGACTTCTTCGCCATTCACACCGGTGTCCTGGCCATCGGTGTTCTCGATGACGAAGTTGGCGGCGTTCCACAGTTTGTTGCAGAAGTTGCGGTAACCCTCGACGCGGCCCATGTCGAACTTCACGTCGCGGCCGGTGGTGGCCAGCGAGCAGAAGGTGAAGCGCAGGGCATCGGTGCCGTAGCTGGCGATGCCTTCCGGGAATTCGGCCTTGGTCTGCTTGGCGATCTTCTCGGCCAGCTTGGGCTGCATCATGCCGCTGGTGCGTTTTTCCAGCAGTTCGTCGAGGGTGATGCCGTCGACAATGTCCAGCGGGTCGAGCACGTTGCCCTTGGATTTGGACATCTTCTGCCCCTGGCCGTCACGCACCAGACCATGCACGTAGACGGTCTTGAACGGAATTTGCCCGGTCAGGTGGGTCGATAGCATGATCATCCGGGCGACCCAGAAGAAGATGATGTCGAAGCCGGTGACCAGCACGTCGGTCGGGTGGAAGGTCTTGAGGAAGTCGGTCTGCTGCGGCCAGCCGAGGGTGGAGAAGGTCCACAGGCCGGAGCTGAACCAGGTATCGAGCACGTCTTCGTCCTGACGCAGGGCGGCATCGCCGAGGTTGTGCTTGGCGCGTACTTCCGCTTCGTCGCGACCGACGTAGACGTTGCCCGCTTCGTCGTACCAGGCCGGGATGCGGTGGCCCCACCACAGCTGACGGCTGATGCACCAGTCCTGGATGTCGCGCATCCAGCTGAAGTACATGTTCTCGTACTGCTTGGGCACGAACTGGATTTCGCCATTCTCGACCACGGCGATGGCTTTCTCGGCCAGCGGCTTGGTGGAGACGTACCACTGGTCGGTCAGCCACGGCTCGATGACGGTGCCGGAACGGTCGCCCTTCGGTACTTTCAGCGCGTGATCTTCGATCTTCTCCAGCAGACCGGCGGCCTCGAAGGCGGCGACGATCTGCTTGCGCGCTTCGAAGCGATCCAGGCCGGCGAACTGTGCCGGAATGTTGGCTTCGACCTGCTCGTTGACGCTGCCATCGAGGTTGAACACCTGAGCCTGAGCCAGCACGGCGGCGTTCTTGTCGAAGATGTTGATCAGCGGCAGGTTGTGGCGCTTGCCCACTTCATAGTCGTTGAAGTCGTGCGCCGGGGTGATCTTCACGCAGCCAGTGCCGAACTCGGGGTCGCAATAATCGTCGGCGATGATCGGGATGCGGCGGCCCAGCAGCGGCAGTTCGACGTAGCTGCCGATCAGCGCCTTGTAGCGTTCGTCTTCCGGGTGCACGGCCACGGCGCTGTCGCCGAGCATGGTTTCCGGGCGGGTGGTGGCGACGATCAGGTAGTCCTTGCCTTCGGCAGTCTTCATGCCGTCGGCCAGCGGGTAGCGCAGGTTCCACAGCGAGCCTTTCTCGTCGTGGTTTTCCACTTCCAGGTCGGAAATGGCGGTGTGGAACTTGGTGTCCCAGTTGACCAGGCGCTTGCCGCGGTAGATCAGGCCGTCTTCATGCAGGCGGACGAAGGCTTCCTTCACCGCTTCGGAGAGGCCGTCGTCCATGGTGAAACGCTCGCGCGACCAGTCTACCGACGAACCCAGGCGGCGGATCTGGCGGGTGATGGTGCCGCCGGACTGGTTCTTCCACTCCCAGACCTTCTCCAGGAATTTCTCGCGGCCCAGGTCGTGACGACCGATGCCCTGCGCGGCGAGCTGGCGCTCCACCACCATCTGCGTGGCGATACCAGCGTGGTCGGTGCCCGGCTGCCACAGGGTGTTGCGGCCCTGCATGCGGCGGAAGCGGATCAGCGCATCCATGATGGCGTTGTTGAAGCCGTGACCCATGTGCAGGCTGCCGGTGACGTTCGGCGGCGGGATCATGATGGTGTACGGCTCACCGCTACCTTGGGGGGCAAAGTAGTTGTTCTGCTCCCAGTTCTGGTACCAGTTGGATTCGATGGCGTGCGGCTGGTAGGTCTTGTCCATGCGCGGCGGGACCCTTGTGACGGCTGATCGGAAAAGCCGGCAAGTATACCGCTTCTCGGTGCCAAGCCATAAGCCTCGGCTGTAGGGCGGGTGCAACCCGCCATTTAAGGCGTCGCAGCAGGCTGGCTGGCCAATGAGCCGCCCTGCCTCGGGGCGTAGTTTTTGATTTTTGCTGCCAATCACTCGCCCCGGGTGGGGCACCCACAGGAGTAGGGCGGGTGCAACCCGCCAGGCCAATGCTGGCGGCTCAGGGCTTGCGCGGTGGCAGCAGGCGCGGCAGGCGGGCTTCTAGACGGCGCTTGAGTTCGGCTTCGATCTGCGGCACGAAGTCGTCGATCACGTCCTGCAGGATCAGTTGCGCAGCGGCACGCAGCTCGCCGTTGAGGTGCTGCAAGTCACGCGCGCTGTCGTGCAGGCGCGGCTCGATGCGCTCGCGCAGTGGGCTTGGGGCCGTGGCAGGCTGCGGCGCGGTGCTCGGCTTGGCCATTGGCGACTCGTGGAACGGCGGCGGCGGGCCGGGTGGCGCGCTGACGATATCCGAGAGCACGGGGATGCTGTCTGGATCGAGCGAGTCGATCAGCAGTGGTAGCTCGCCGCTGTTGTCGCCCAGCAGTTCGCGAATCGACTCCAGGTCGTGCAGCAGGTGAGCAGGTTTTTGCGGTGGCTTTGGGGTGTCCATGGCGATCGGCGCAGCAGGAAAAAGGGCAGGGAGAACCTGTGTTGTGAGCGCAGGCGGAGACTAAAGTTCGACGCGCTTGGGATCATACCCGCGCTGGCGATAGGCGCGGAAATTCTCGCGACAGGCGCTCAGCAGTTCGGGCTGCTGGTTGACGATCTCGATGATGCGGGCGAAGCGCTCAACGTGCGGCGACAGGCTGCTGCCGAGGTTGATCAAGACGCCTTGCTCGGTACTCGGCACTTCGTCGATACCCAGCGCCACGGGCGACAGCGGTGCGTCGCGATGCAGATCATGGGGGACGAAACGTTCGGCCTTGAAGCGCCAGAGCATCTCGTCGAGCTCGCCGCACTGCGCCTCGTCGCTGCCGCGCACGAACACCGGCAAGCCGGCGCTCCAGGCTTTCAGCGCCAACTGACAGGCCGCGCGCAGGCGACCTTCGGCATCGCTGGAGGAGAGGACGTAGAACTCGATTCTGGGCATTCGGTTTTCAACGGTTGGAAGGTAATGGGCTGGATGTTGTAGGCGCGGCTTCATCCGCGATTGCATCGCGAATGATCGCGGCTGAAGCCGCTCCTACACGGGCATGGCCCGGTTGCAGCATCAGACCTTGGCGCGATCCAGCAGGTACTGGGTCAGCATCGGTACCGGTCGGCCGGTACCGCCCTTGTCCTTGCCGCCACTGATCCAGGCGGTGCCGGCGATGTCCAGGTGCGCCCAGTGGAAGTTCTTGGCGAAGCGCGACAGGAAGCAACCGGCGGTGATGGTGCCGGCCTTCGGCCCGCCGATGTTGGCGATGTCGGCGAACGGGCTGTCCAACTGCTCCTGATACTCGTCGTACAGCGGCAGTTGCCAGGCGCGGTCGTCGGCGCTTTCGCCTGCCTTGAGGATCTGCTTGATCAGCGCGTCGTTGTTGCCCATCAGGCCGGAAACATTGCTGCCCAGAGCGACGATGCAGGCGCCGGTGAGGGTGGCGATGTCGATCACCGCCTGCGGCTTGAAGCGCTCGGCGTAGGTCAGGGTGTCGCACAGCACCAGACGGCCTTCGGCGTCGGTGTTGAGGATCTCCACGGTCTGCCCGCTCATGGTGGTGACGATGTCACCCGGGCGAGTGGCGCGGCCGCTGGGCATGTTCTCGGCGCACGCCAGCAGGCACACCAGGTTGATCGGCAGTTGCAGCTCGAGCACGGCCTTGAGCGTGCCGAACACGCTGGCGGCGCCGCACATGTCGTACTTCATCTCGTCCATGCCGGCAGCCGGTTTGATGCTGATGCCGCCGGTGTCGAAGGTGATGCCTTTACCGACCAGGGCGAAGGGCTTCTCGTCCTTCTTGCCGCCCTGGTAGTGCATGACGATCATACGTGGCGGCTGTTCGCTGCCCTGGGCCACGGCGAGAAAGGCGCCGGCGCCGAGTTCCTTGAGCTTCTTCTCGTCGAGGATCTCGACCTTGAGGTTCTTGTGCGCCTTGCCCAGGGCCTTGGCCTCTTCCGCCAGGTAGCTGGGGTGGCAGAGGTTTGGCGGCAGGTTGCCCAGATCCTTGGTGAAGGCCACGCCGCTGGCGATGGCAAGAGCATGTTGCAGGGCTCGCTCGGCATCGGCCTGCTCGGCCTTGTCGACGGCCAGGGTGATCTTCTTCAGCGCGCGCGGGTCGCTCTTCTTGCTCTTGAACTGTTCGAACAGGTAACTGCCATCGGCCAGGGTTTCGGCGATCAGACGAGTCTTGCCGTAGGCATCGCGGCCCTTGACCTTGAGCTCGCCAAGGGCCAACAGGGCATCGCTGCCGCCCAGACCCTTGAGCACGCCGTGCACGCTGGCAACCAATTTGCGCAGTTGGCGGTCGGATAGATCGCCCTTGCCGCAGCCTACCAGCAGCACGCGCTCGGCCTTGAGGCCAGGCAGGCTGTGCAGCAGCAGGGTCTGGCCCGGTTTGCCGGCGAGGTCGCCGCGCTTGAGTACGGCGCTCAGTGCGCCGCCGCTGGCCTGGTCGACAGCCTTGGCGGCGTCACCGAGCTTACGGCCTTCGCCGATGGTGACGACCAGGGTTGCGGTCTTCAGGGTTTCCGGGCGGGTGCTTTTGACGAGGATTTCCATAATGAGCTGTCCCCAAGACAAAGAGTCGGGTTTGACGGATAATGGCCGCCATTTTTCGAGGGCCTACCTTGTGGTGGGCCGGCAAGTAGGTGCGGCTAGTTTGAGCGCTCGCGCCTGAGCCTGACAACCCTGGAGCGTCCGGTTTGATCGTCTTCCGTTATCTGTCCCGTGAAGTGTTGGTGACCCTCAGTGCGGTAAGTGCCGTGCTGCTGGTGATCATCATGAGCGGTCGTTTCATCAAGTACCTGGCCCAGGCGGCGCAGGGCGTGCTCGACCCGAGCGTGCTGTTTCTGATCATGGGTTACCGGATTCCCGGTTTCCTGCAGTTGATCCTGCCGTTGGGGCTGTTTCTCGGCTTTCTGCTGGCCTACGGGCGCATGTATCTCGACAGTGAGATGACCGTGCTGTCGGCCACTGGTGTCAGTCAGCAGCGCTTGACGGCCTACAGCATGGCGCCTGCACTGGTCGTAGCGCTGCTGGTTGGCTGGCTGAGCATGGGCCTGGCGCCGCAAGGCGTCGCCGGTGTGGCGCGTATTCTCAGTGAGCAGGATGCCCTGACCGAACTCGATACCTTGGTGCCCGGGCGCTTCCAGTCGCTGCGCGACGGTTCGCGGGTGACCTATTCGCAGGAGCTGTCGCCGGATCGCACCGAATTGCGCGGCGTGTTCATGTCGGAGAAGCGCTTCGCTGCCGACGGCCGTTCCGAGCGTGGTATTACCGTGCTGGTCGCTGATAGCGGTCGCCAGGAAATTCGCCCGGACGGCAGCCGTTACCTGATTCTGGAGAACGGCTATCGCTACGACGGCGAGCCGGGCGAGGCCGATTACCGCGCCATCCGCTACGACACCTATGGCGTGCTGCTGCCCAAGCCGGAAGTGGCCATCGAAGCCAACGAGCGCGAGGCGATCCCGACCCGCGATCTGTTCGGCAACGACGATCCGGTGATGCAGGCCGAGCTGCAATGGCGCCTGTCGCTGCCGTTGCTGGTATTCGTGGTCACGCTGCTGGCCGTGCCGTTGTCCAAGGTCAATCCGCGCCAGGGCCGCTTCCTCAAGCTGCTGCCGGCGATCTTCCTCTACATGGCCTATCTGGGCTTGCTGATCGCCGCTCGTGGCGCGCTCGACAAGGGCAAGCTGCCGCCGGCGCTGGGCTTGTGGTGGGTGCACCTGATCTTCCTGGCCATCGGCCTGGTGCTGCTTTACTGGGAACGTTTGAGCCTGTGGTGGGCCAGCCGTCGCGTGTCGGAGGTGGCCCATGGCTAAGTTGGATCGTTATATCGGCGCTCAGGTATTCATCGCCATTCTGGCAGTGCTGGGCATCATTCTTGGGCTCGCGCTGCTGTTCGCCTTCATCGATGAGTTGGGGGATCTGAACAAGGGTGATTACGGTCTGCCTCAGGCGCTGTGGTACGTCTTTCTGACCGCGCCGCGCCGCGCCTACGAGATGCTGCCGATGGCGGCACTGATCGGCTGCCTGATCGGTCTCGGCTCGCTGGCCAGTAACAGCGAATTGACCGTCATGCGTGCGGCCGGTGTGTCCATCGGGCGTATCGTCTGGGCCGTGATGAAACCCATGCTGGCTTTGCTGCTGGTCGGCATTCTGATAGGTGAGTACGTGGCACCCTGGAGCGAGAGCCAGGCGCAGACCAGTCGTGCCATTGCCCAGGGCGGCGCCGAGGCGCAAAGCTCCAAGCGCGGCATGTGGCATCGTCAGGGTCAGGAATACGTGCATATCAACGTGGTGCGCGCCGACGGCGTGCTGCTCGGTGTGACGCGTTATCGCTTCGACGACGAGCGCCGCCTGCAGTCCGCCAGTTTTGCCCGGCGTGCCGAGTACAAGGATGGGCACTGGTTGCTGCGCAATGTGGCAACCACGCATCTGTATGCCGACCATTCCGAGGTCAGCAAGCAGGACGAAGAGGCCTGGGACATCGAGCTCAATCCGCAACTGCTGGGTACCGTGGTGATGGAGCCGGAAACCCTGTCGGTCACCGGGCTGTGGCAATACATCCACTATCTGGCGGATCAGGGCCTGAACAATGCCCGTTACTGGCTGGCGTTCTGGAGCAAGGTATTGCAGCCGCTGGTCACGGCCGCGCTGGTGCTGATGGCGATTTCGTTCATCTTCGGCCCGCTGCGTTCGGTGACCCTGGGGCAGCGCGTGTTCACCGGTGTGCTGGTGGGCTTCGTCTTCCGCATTGCCCAGGATCTGCTGGGGCCTTCCAGCCTGGTGTTCGGCTTCTCGCCTCTGCTGGCGGTGCTGGTGCCGGCAGGTATCTGTGCCTTGGCTGGCGTCTGGTTGTTGCGACGAGCCGGATGATTCGGACGAGCATGAAAAAGCCGGTTCCTTGAACCGGCTTTTTCATTTCGGCGATGCGCTATTTCTTGTGCACGTTCTTGGGTAGTTGCACCACTCGGCTGTTCGAGTAGGCGTCATGCCAGGTGCGGCCCTGCTTGTCCCACAACATCCACAGGAAGCCCAGCCCGGCGAACAGCCAGGAGCCGATGGCGACCACGAAGCGCAGCAGTGCCTGCCACAGGTCGATGGCCGTGCCGTCGGCGTTCTGGATGCGCAGCCCCCAGGCTTGCATGCCGAGCGTCTGGCCATTGTGGGTCCAGAATTTGGCGAAGAAGCCGAACAGGCTCAGAAGGGCGAGGCTGGCCAGCAGTGGATCGCGATCGAGGGCGCCTGCCTGGGACATCGCCATGAGCTGTTCGCTACCGTAGATCAGGCGCAACAGGCCCTGTTGGTAGATCAGCGTGACCACCATCACCAGAGCGACGCATAGAAGGAAATCGTAGAAGATGGCAGCCAGTCGGCGGATCAGACCGGCAGTGGGGAAGTCGCCCTGTGGGCGTAGCTGGTGACTCGGCATGATGAGCTCGCTGTAATGTTCAAGCGCATCATTCTAACCGCGACAGCGACGAGGAAATAAAAAACCCCTGATGTTGCCATCAGGGGTTTCTAAGGAAGTCTTAGCTGACTACCTGAACCTTGTCAGCCTGCATGCCTTTCTGGCCTTGCACGGCTTCAAAGCTGACCTTCTGGCCTTCTTTCAGGCTCTTGAAGCCGTTACCTTCGATAGCGCGGAAGTGCACGAACAGATCCGGACCGCTTTCGGGGGTGATGAAGCCGAAGCCCTTCTCGTCGTTGAACCACTTGACGGTGCCGGTTTGACGATTCGACATGTCTTTTTCCTTGAAACTAGTAGTTGATGACAGCCTCCAGCGAAATCGCACGGAGGACTGAGACTGGTTGCAAGGAGTAATAGAAGTCGAGCGGGATGTAGCGGATCTGACGATCTGCCGCACCTGAGTCACGATTCACAGCGACCCATGCAAACAGTTCAGTCACTCTACGCTAACTTTTGCGCGATTGCCAACCCCCTGTCAGCGCTGCTGCGCCAGGGGTCTGAGTGGGGTCGACGAGCCTTGTCGAGACGTTGCAGAAAAGCTTTGACGCTGGCTCATTGCGAGCCGCGAGAAGGTGATGGTGCCCCGGGGGAGACTCGAACTCCCACTCCTTTCGAAAACGGATTTTGAATCCGCCGCGTCTACCGATTCCGCCACCGGGGCACATTGGCGGCGCAGTATAGGGATGCGCCTGGCGCGGGTCAATCGGCGCTGCAGTCTGTGTCGTTTGGCGTGTTCCTGGTGCTGTGCAGCAACAAGTCGGGCCAAGGTACGAGGGTTGCTAGCAGAGTGGCGCGCATCATCGAGGGCGCTGATACTCTGCGCACGTGTCGAAGCGAAGAGTCTTAAGGAGTGGGCGTGGCGAGAGTCTTGCGGCAGGCTATCTGCGGGGTGCTGCTTGGGCTATGCCCAACGTTGCTGCTGGCTGACACGCTGACCTATGCCGTCACTGACGAGAGCTGGACGCCTTACTGGATCGTCGAGGATGGGCAGGTCGGAGGTATTCTGCAGGAGGTCATGCAGGCCTTGCGCGAGCGGATGCCGGTGCAGCTCGAGGCCAGTCATCCGCTGCCGCCGTTGCGCGCGCAGAAGCTGTTCCGCCAGGGGCAGTTGCAACTGGAGTGCTGTGTGAGTCGGGCTTGGCGTTCTTCTCCGGAGCAGGCCGAGGTCTCGCTCTGGTCGATTCCGGTACTGGAAGCCCAGGAAATGTTGCTGTTTCCACCCGGTCGGGCTTTTGGCTATCAGCGTCTTGAGGATCTGCGCGGGCGCTCCATAGCCACGGTTCGTGGCTATGGCTATGCCGGCAGCGAATATTTTCAGCGCAGCGACGGTGCCGATGCCTTGGCCCTGGTCTACAACGTCGCGCAGGGGCGCAGTGAGGCCGGAATCGTCGATCGCCTGGAGTGGCATTATCTGCGCAGAACTCGCGGGCAGTTCGAGTCGCCACGCTGGCAGGTCGAGGAGGGCCCCGTGATCAATCGTTCCGAGCTGCGGATTCGACTGCATCGTGATCAGGCGCAGTGGCTCGATGGCTTGAACGCTGCAATAAGCGGTTTGCACAAGGATGGCAGCATTCGGCGCATCCTCACCCGCTACCTGTCACCGGAAGAGGCCAGGGAGCAGGCGCGCATGGCCGCGCAGGGCGAAATCCGGTAAGCTTCGCCGCCCTGCAGAATCACTCCCCATCCGCCATGCGTGTTACCGACTTTCACTTCGATCTCCCTGAAACGCTGATCGCTCGCCATCCTCTTGCCGAGCGCCGCGCCAGTCGTTTGTTGCAGCTCGATGGGCCGAGCGGTGCGCTGCGCCACGGGCAGTTCATCGAGCTGCTGGAGCAATTGCGCTCCGGTGACCTTATGGTGTTCAACAATACGCGCGTGATACCGGCGCGCCTGTTCGGCCAGAAGGCATCCGGTGGTCGGCTGGAGATTCTGGTTGAGCGTGTGCTCGACCAGTACCGAGTCCTGGCACATGTGCGAGCGAGCAAATCGCCCAAGCCGGGGTCGAGCATCCTGATCGAGGGCGGTGGTGAGGCCGAGATGGTGGCTCGCCATGATGCGCTATTCGAGTTGCGTTTCGCCGAGCCGGTTCTGCCGCTGCTGGAGCGGGTCGGGCATATGCCGTTGCCCCCCTATATAGATCGACCGGACGACGAGGCTGACCGCGAGCGTTATCAGACGGTCTATGCGCAGAAGGCCGGCGCCGTGGCGGCGCCCACCGCCGGGCTGCATTTCGATGACGAGCTGCTGGCGGCGATTCGCGCCAAGGGTGTGGACATCGCCTTCGTCACCCTGCACGTGGGCGCGGGCACGTTCCAGCCGGTGCGGGTCGAGCGCATCGAAGACCATCACATGCACAGCGAGTGGCTGGAGGTCGGTGAGGATGTGGTCGAGGCCGTGTCCGCCTGCCGTGCGCGTGGGGGGCGAGTGGTTGCCGTGGGGACGACCAGCGTGCGTTCCCTGGAAACGGCGGCGCGTGATGGTCAGCTCAAGCCATTCAGTGGTGACACCGACATCTTTATCTACCCGGGCCGCCCGTTCCATGTGGTCGATGCCCTGGTTACCAACTTCCATTTGCCCGAGTCGACCCTGCTGATGCTGGTGTCGGCCTTCGCTGGCTACGCCGAGACCATGGCGGCCTATCGCGAGGCCGTGGCTCAGGACTATCGCTTCTTCAGTTACGGTGATGCCATGTTTATCACCCGCAATCCCGCCGCGCGCGGACCCGAGGTTTGAGTATGTCGCGCACTTGCCGCATGTCTTTCGAGTTGCTCGCCACCGACGGCAAGGCTCGTCGTGGTCGCCTGACCTTCCCGCGTGGCGTGGTGGAAACGCCAGCGTTCATGCCAGTGGGCACCTACGGTACGGTCAAGGGCATGTTGCCGCGTGATATCGAGGGTATCGGCGCGCAGATCATTCTCGGCAATACCTTCCACCTGTGGCTGCGCCCGGGCATGGAGGTGATCAAGAAACACGGCGACCTGCATGACTTCATGCAATGGCAGGGGCCGATCCTCACCGACTCTGGCGGTTTCCAGGTGTTCAGCCTGGGGGCGATGCGCAAGATCAAGGAGGAGGGCGTGTACTTCGCCTCGCCAGTCGACGGCGCCAAGGTGTTCATGGGGCCGGAAGAGTCGATGCAGGTGCAGCGCGACCTGGGCTCGGACATCGTGATGATCTTCGATGAATGCACGCCTTATCCGGCCGAGTTCGACGTGGCCAAGCGCTCCATGGAGTTGTCGCTGCGCTGGGCCAAGCGCTCGAAAGTCGCCCATGGCGAAAGCACTGCTGCACTGTTCGGCATCGTCCAGGGCGGCATGCATGAAGAACTGCGCATGCGCTCGCTTGAGGGCTTGTGCGAAATCGGCTTCGACGGTCTGGCCATTGGTGGGCTGTCGGTGGGCGAGCCGAAGGAAGAGATGATCCGCGTGCTGGATTTCCTGCCGCCGCAGATGCCGGCCGACAAGCCGCGTTACCTGATGGGTGTGGGCAAGCCGGAGGATCTGGTCGAAGGCGTACGCCGTGGCGTGGATATGTTCGACTGCGTGATGCCGACGCGTAATGCGCGCAACGGCCACCTGTTCATCGATACCGGTGTGGTGAAAATCCGCAACGCCGTGCACAAGCACGACGACTCGCCGCTGGATCCGACCTGCGATTGTTACACCTGCTCAAACTTCTCCCGTGCCTATC
Organism: Pseudomonas sp. C11; assembly: GCF_034683865.1. Classification (NCBI taxonomy): domain Bacteria; kingdom Pseudomonadati; phylum Pseudomonadota; class Gammaproteobacteria; order Pseudomonadales; family Pseudomonadaceae; genus Pseudomonas; species Pseudomonas sp. C11. Next base: position 141,692 of record NZ_JAWIIP010000012.1, on the reverse strand, counting down.
TGCATCATCTGGACAAATGCGGCGAAATGCTCGGTAGCATGCTCAATACCATCCATAACTTGCGGCATTATCAGTGGGTTATGGCTGGTTTGCGTGAGGCTATCGGACAGGGTACATTGGCCGACTTCGTCGAAGCCTTCTATGCCAAGCGTGGCCTGCCTGTGCCGCCATTGGACTGACCGACTCACGTTCCAAAAAGTTCTTTCTATTAGGAGTGTTACATGAGCTTTTTCATCCCCGCCGCTTACGCTGACACCGCCGCGGCCGCAGGCCCTGCCGGTAGCGGTTTCGAGTGGGTGTTCCTGATCGGTTTCCTGGTCATCTTCTACCTGATGATCTGGCGTCCCCAGGCCAAGCGCGCCAAGGAGCACAAGAACCTGCTCGGCGGCCTGCAGAAGGGCGACGAAGTAGTGACCAACGGCGGTATCGCCGGCAAGGTGACCAAAGTGGCCGATGACTTCGTGGTGGTCGAGGTTTCCGACAACGTCGAGCTGAAGTTCCAGAAGCAAGCCATCGCAGCCACCCTGCCCAAGGGCACGCTGAAAGCCATCTGATCCGGTTGTTAGTTTTTCCACTCGACGGGGCGCTTCTAGCGCCCCGCGTCTTAAGCGGGCGTCTCGTTCATGCTCAATAAATACCCTCTGTGGAAGTACCTGCTGATTGTCGCCGTGCTGGCGGTGGGGCTGGTGTACTCCATTCCCAATCTCTATCCGGATGATCCGGCCGTGCAGATCAGCGGTGCCAGTTCGGCGCTGACCATCGAGCAGGCCGATCTCGATCGCGCCAGCAAGGCGCTGCAGGATGCCGGTATCGCGGTCAAGGCTGCGAGCCTTGCCGAGCGCGGTCGTGGTGGCCTGATCCGCCTGACCAAGCAGGACGACCAGTTGCCGGCCAAGGACGTGGTGCGTCGCACCCTCGGTGACGACTACGTCGTTGCCCTGAACCTGGCGCAGACCACGCCGCAGTGGTTGCGTAACCTGGGTGCCAGCCCGATGAAGCTGGGCCTGGACCTGTCCGGCGGTGTGCACTTCCTGCTGGAAGTCGACATGGACAAGGCGCTCGACGTGCGCCGCAAGGTCTATGAAGGCGAGATCAAGAGCCTGCTGCGCAAGGAGCGGGTGCGCTACCGCAGCATGCCGGAAAGCAATGACCGCATTCAGCTTGGCTTTGCCGATAGCGAGTCGCTGGACAAGGCCGAGCGCCTGATCCGCAAGGACTACAAGGATTTCGATCTGAGCACCGTCGAGCGCGGTGGTCAGCAGGTGCTGCAACTGGCCCTGACTCAGGCGAAGGTCGCCGAGATTCGTGAATATTCGATCAAGCAGAACCTGACCACCGTACGCAACCGCGTCAACGAGCTGGGCGTGGCTGAGCCGCTGGTACAGCGCCAGGGCGCCAATCGCATCGTGGTCGAGCTGCCGGGTGTGCAGGACACCGCCGAGGCCAAGCGTATTCTCGGCAAGACCGCCAACCTGGAGTTCCGTCTGCAGGCCGCGCTCGATGCTTCCCGTGCTTCCACCGAGGCTTTCGAGTTCCGCGAGGCGGGTCGTCCGCCGGTGCAGCTCGAGCGTGAGCTGATCATCACCGGTGATCAGGTGACCGATGCGCAGGCCAGCTTCGACGAAAATGGCCGTCCGCAGGTGAACATTCGCCTCGATGGTCATGGCGGCGATCTGATGAACCGCGCGACCCGCAACAACGTCGGGCGTAGCATGGCCGTGGTGTTCATCGAGCAGAAGCCGGTAACCCGTTACGTGCGCCAGACTGTCGACGGTGTCGAGCAGGAAGTGGCCGTGCCGTCGTTCGTCGAAGAGAAGAAGATCATCAGCCTGGCGACCATTCAGTCGGCGCTGGGGAGTCAGTTCCGTATCACCGGCCTGAATGGTCAGGGTGAGTCCTCCGAGCTGGCGCTGCTGCTGCGTGCCGGTGGCCTGGCTGCGCCGATGTACTTCGCCGAAGAGCGCACCATTGGCCCGAGCCTGGGTGCCGAGAACATCATCAAGGGCATTCAGTCCACTGAATGGGCGATGATCTTCGTAACCCTGTTCATCGTGGCCATCTACCGCTTCTTCGGTGTGCTGGCAGCGATTGCCCTGGCGTTCAACCTGGTGTTGCTGGTCGGTCTGATGTCGGCCATTGGCGCGACCCTGACTCTGCCGGGTATCGCCGGTATCGTGCTGACCCTGGGTATGGCGGTGGATGCCAACGTGCTGATCTTCTCGCGCATACGAGAGGAGCTGGCCAATGGTCTACCGGTGCAGCGAGCCTTGCACGAAGGTTTCGATCGCGCCTTCTCGGCGATTCTCGACAGTAACCTGACCACGCTGCTGGTCGGCGGCATTCTGTTCGCCATGGGCACCGGCCCAGTCAAGGGCTTCGCCGTGACCATGTCGATCGGCATCATCACCTCGATGTTCACCGCCATCATGTTCACCCGCGGCATGGTCAACCTGATCTTCGGTGGCCGTAACTTCAAGAAGCTGTGGATCTGAGGTGCAGTCATGATCAAATCAACCATTCGTTTCATGGCGGTGCGCAACATCGCCTTCGGCATGACTGTCGTGCTCACGCTGATCGGCCTTGGCGCTCTTTTCGCCAAGGGTCTCAACTTCGGCCTGGATTTCACGGGCGGTACGCTGATCGAGCTGCGCTACGAGCAGGCGGCCAATCTCGACCAGATCAAGAGTGAGCTGGTTCAGGCCGGTTATACCGATGCCGTGGTACAGAACTTCGGTGCCAGTACCGATGTGCTGGTGCGTCTGGCGGGGGATTCCCCTGAGCTGGGTAATCAGGTCGCTGCGGCCCTGAACAAGGCGGACAGTGCCGCCAAGTTCGAGGTCAAGCGCGTCGAGTTCGTCGGCCCGCAGGTCGGTGAAGAGCTGCGCGACAAGGGCGGTATCGCCATGTTGCTGGCGCTCGGTGGCGTGCTGCTGTACCTGGCCTTCCGCTTCCAGTGGAAGTTCGGCATGGGCGCCATCGCCTCGCTGGTGCATGACGTGATCATCACCCTGGGCGTGCTGGCCTTCTTCCAGGTGCCGTTCGACCTGACGGTGCTGGCGGCGGTGCTGGCGATGATCGGTTACTCGCTCAACGACACCATCATCATCTACGACCGTATCCGCGAGAACTTCCGTATGCTGCGCAAGGCGTCGCTGATCGAGAACATCGATATCTCGGTTACCCAGACGCTGTTGCGTACCATCGCCACCTCGCTTTCCACGGCTCTGGCGCTGCTGGCTCTGCTGTTCTTCGGTGGTGACGTGCTGGCAGGCTTCGCCCTGACGCTGCTGATCGGCGTGGTGGTCGGTACTTACTCCTCGGTCTACATCGGTGCCGTGGTGCTGGTATGGCTGAAGCTGAGCGTCGAGGATCTGATTCCGCCTGCAGCTGAAGCCGAGGCAGACGACGGGCGCCCCTGATCGACGTGTTGTCTGGCGCTTGAAAGAGGGCGCCAGACACTGTGATGCGGTTCATGAAACATGACGAAGGCCGCGGCAAGTCGAACTTGCCGCGGCCTTTTGCTGTCCTAGGCAGGGAGAAAGGCGCAAGGCGCCGTGCGAGGAGACAACAATCATGAACAAGTCGATGTTGGTAGGTGCCGTGCTGGGCGCTGTGGGTGTGACGGCGGGTGGGGCGGTTGCCACTTACAGTCTCGTGGATCGCGGCCCTGATTACGCGGAAGTGCTGGCGGTCACGCCGGTCAAGGAAACCATCCAGACCCCGCGTGAGGTCTGCAAGGACGTTACCGTGACGCGTCAGCGTCCGGTGCAGGATCAGCACCAGATTGCAGGTACGGCGATCGGCGCCATTGCTGGCGGCCTATTGGGTAACCAGATCGGTGGCGGTAACGGCAAGAAGATCGCCACCGTCGCCGGTGCCATCGGTGGTGGTTATGCGGGCAACAAGGTTCAGGAAGGCATGCAGCAGCGTGACACCTATACCACGACCGAGACCCGCTGCAACACGGTCACCGACACCAGCGAGAAGGTGGTCGGTTACGACGTGAAGTACAAGTTGGATGAGAAGATTGGCAGCGTGCGCATGGATCGTGATCCGGGCAGCCAGATTCCGGTCAATAAACAGGGCGAGCTGGTGCTGGTGCAACAGGCGCAATAAATTCAGCCCAATAAAAAACGCCCTTCGGGGCGTTTTTTATTGGGCTGCCTGGAGCGGATGAGTTCGCTCCAGTAGTCATTCTCAGCGTTTCATCGAGGCTGGCAGGTGCGGCTGGATGGCGGTCAGAACGGCCTTGAAGCACTTGGTGTTGCCGGCGACGATCTGGCCTTTTTCGAGGAACTCATGGCTGCCGGTGAAATCGCTGACCAGGCCGCCTGCTTCTTGAATCAGCAGGGCGCCTGCGGCCATGTCCCACTCCGACAGGCCGAACTCCCAGAAGGCATCGAAGCGGCCGGCCGCAACGTAGGCCAGATCCAGGCTGGCAGCGCCGGCGCGACGGATGCCGGCGGTCTGCCCGGTCAGGCTGCGGAACATGCCCAGGTAGTTTTCCAGGTGATCCATCTGGCCGTCACGGAAGGGGAAGCCGGTGCCCAGCAGGGCGCCGTCCAGGCTCTTGCGATTGCTCACGCGCAGGCGGCGACCATTGAGGGCGGCGCCACGGCCACGGCTGGCCGTGAACTCTTCCTGGCGCACCGGATCGAGGACGATGGCATGTTCGAGGCGGCCGCGATATTTGCAGGCGATGCTGATGGCGAAGTGGGGAACACCACGAATGAAGTTGGTGGTGCCGTCCAGCGGGTCGATGATCCACTGATAGTCGGCGCCTTCGCCGCTGCCTTCCAACACGCCGCCTTCCTCGCCCAGGAAGCTGTGAGTCGGATAGGCCTTGCGAATGGCCTGGACGATCATCAGTTCGGCGGCCTTGTCGACTTCGGTCACGTAGTCCTTGGCATCCTTCTCGTCGACCGAGATGACATCCAGGCGCTCGATGGAGCGAAAGATCATTTCACCGGCGCTGCGGGCGGCGCGCAGGGCGATATTCAGCATGGGCTGCATGGGAGGTTCACCTGGGGCGTTAAAGAAAGCCGGCCATGTTAGCAGAAAACCGTTGCTGATGAAGCGCCGCCTGTAGTCTTGCATAACGCAGTCTGCATGCGGCGGATCAGCGGTAAGCGCGCAGTGGTGCCGGCGCTGCATGGCAATGAGGATTGGGCTTCGGTAAGATCGTTGGCCCTTTTGCTTGCGTGGATGGTTTGGCCGTGCTGGAAAGAATTCGCGTTGTGCTGGTCGGCACCAGTCATCCGGGGAACATCGGCGGTGCTGCGCGGGCCATGAAGAACATGGGGCTTTCACGTCTGGTGCTGGTGGCGCCAGAGGACTTTCCCAGTAGCGATGCCGTGGCGCGTGCTTCGGGGGCGACCGATATCCTCGATGCTGCGCAGGTGGTCGAGACGCTGGAAGATGCCCTGGTCGGCTGCACCTTGGTAGTCGGTACCAGTGCCCGCGACCGGCGCATTCCCTGGCCCATGCTTGATCCGCGCGAATGCGGTGTGGCGAGTTGCGAGCAGGCCGCAGCGGGCGGCGAAGTGGCGCTGGTGTTTGGTCGTGAGTACGCCGGCCTGACCAACGAAGAGCTGCAGCGATGTCAGTATCACGTGCACATTCCATCCGATCCTGACTTCAGTTCGCTCAATCTCGCGGCTGCTGTGCAGGTGCTGAGTTACGAAGTGCGTATGGCCTGGTTGGCGGCGCAGCAGTTGCCGACCAAGGTGGCAAAGCTGGAGACCACGGCGATGCTCAATACGCAACTGGCGACCGCGGACGAACTGGAGTCCTTCTATGGGCACCTGGAGCGTGCGCTGGTCGCGATTGGCTTTCTCGATCCGGAGAAGCCTCGGCACCTGATGAGCCGTCTGCGCCGCCTGTATGGGCGTAGCGATCTGAGCAAGCTGGAAATGAACATTCTGCGCGGCATCCTGACCGAGACGGAGAAGGCGGCGCGCGGTGAGCACCACAAGCGGGGAGAGACAGATGTTTGAGCGCATGCGGGAAGATATTCAGAGCGTATTCCATCGGGATCCGGCGGCGCGTAATGCCTTCGAGGTGGTCACCTGCTACCCCGGGCTGCACGCAGTCTGGCTGCACCGCGTTGCTCATGCCCTGTGGGTGTCGGGCTGGAAGTGGCTGGCTCGGGTCGTTTCCAACTTCGGTCGCTGGATGACCGGTATCGAGATTCATCCTGGTGCCAGGATCGGACGGCGTTTCTTCATCGATCACGGCATGGGCATCGTCATTGGTGAGACCGCCGAGATCGGTAACGACGTGACCCTCTATCAGGGGGTGACTCTGGGCGGCACCAGTTGGAACAAAGGCAAGCGCCATCCGACCCTGGAGGACGGCGTCGTGGTCGGTGCGGGTGCCAAGGTGCTCGGGCCTTTCACGGTGGGTGCGGGCGCCAAGATCGGCTCCAATGCGGTGGTGACCAAAGCAGTACCGGCGGGCGCGACTGCGGTGGGCATTCCCGGCAAGATCATCGTCAAGTCCGATGATGAGCAGGAGGCCAAGCGTCAGGCCATGGCCGAGAAGATCGGCTTCGATGCCTATGGCGTTGGTCAGGACATGCCAGATCCGGTGGCGCGAGCCATTGGCCAGTTACTCGATCACCTGCATGCCGTCGATGGCCGTCTTGAGGGGATGTGCAAGGCGCTGACGGCGTTGGGCAGTGATTACTGCGCCAAGGACTTGCCGGTGTTGCGCGACGAGGATTTCGCCGGGGTCTGCAAGGATCAGCAGCACGCGGACGACAAGCCGGCGGCATGATGCGTGGCGAGGCGGCCTCTGCTATCATGCCGCCTCTTCTTTTGGTCAATCCCGAGTAAATCAATAGGTCTTATAGTTGACTTAAATACTCGGGAATCGCATACTCGCCAGCATTCAAGTGATTCGTGGTAGAGCCATGCGACTGACTACCAAAGGCCGTTATGCCGTTACGGCCATGCTCGATCTGGCGCTGCATGCACAGCACGGCCCGGTCTCTCTCGCCGATATTTCCGAGCGTCAGGGTATTTCCCTGTCCTATCTGGAGCAGCTGTTCGCCAAATTGCGCCGTGGCAATCTGGTTTCCAGCGTGCGTGGTCCGGGTGGTGGCTATCAATTGTCGCGCGACATGCGCGGTATCCAGGTGGCGCAGGTGATCGATGCGGTCAACGAGTCGGTCGATGCCACGCGGTGCCAGGGGCAGGGTGATTGCCATTCCGGTGATACCTGTCTGACCCACCATCTGTGGTGCGACCTCAGTCAGCAGATTCATGAATTCCTCAGTGGCATCAGCCTGGCCGATCTGGTCGCGCGCCACGAGGTGCAGGAAGTCGCGTCACGCCAGGATCAGCGTCGCTGCTCTGGTGCGGCGCCACACCTGGACAAGATCGAAGCGTCCGCCATCGAGTGAGCAGGGCGTTGCCTGATAGGAGAAACCCAATGAAATTGCCGATCTACCTCGATTATTCCGCCACTACACCGGTTGATCCGCGTGTTGCGCAGAAGATGAGCGAGTGTCTGCTGGTCGATGGTAACTTCGGCAACCCGGCCTCGCGCTCTCACGTCTTCGGCTGGAAAGCCGAGGAAGCCGTGGAAAACGCACGTCGTCAGGTTGCCGAGCTGGTCAATGCCGACCCGCGTGAAATCGTCTGGACCAGTGGTGCCACCGAGTCCAACAACCTGGCCATCAAGGGTGTAGCGCACTTCTACGCCAGCAAAGGCAAGCACATCATCACCTCGAAGATCGAGCACAAGGCGGTGCTGGACACCACGCGCCAGCTGGAGCGTGAAGGCTTCGAGGTCACTTATCTGGAGCCCGGTGAAGACGGTCTGATCACGCCGGCCATGGTCGAGGCCGCGCTGCGTGAAGACACCGTGTTGGTGTCGCTCATGCACGTCAACAACGAAATCGGCACCATCAACGACATTGCCGCCATTGGTGAGCTGACCCGCTCCCGTGGCGTGCTGCTGCATGTCGATGCGGCTCAGGCCACTGGCAAGGTGGAAATCGATCTGGAGAAGATGAAGGTCGACCTGATGTCCTTCTCCGCGCACAAGACATACGGTCCGAAAGGTGTGGGTGCGCTGTACGTGCGCCGCAAGCCGCGCGTGCGTCTGGAAGCGCAGACTCATGGCGGTGGTCACGAGCGTGGCATGCGCTCCGGCACTCTGGCCACGCACCAATGCGTCGGCATGGGTGAAGCCTTCCGTATCGCCAAGGAAGAAATGGCCGCCGAGAACCAGCGTATCGCGGCTCTGCGGGATCGCTTCTACCGTCAGCTCGAAAGCATGGAAGAGCTCTACGTCAACGGCAGCCTGACCGCTCGCGTACCGCACAACCTGAATCTGAGCTTCAACTACGTCGAAGGCGAGTCGCTGATCATGGCGCTCAAGGATCTGGCCGTGTCGTCCGGTTCTGCCTGCACCTCGGCCTCGCTCGAGCCCTCCTACGTGCTGCGTGCTCTGGGCCGTAACGACGAGCTGGCGCACAGTTCGATCCGTTTCACCTTCGGCCGCTTCACCACCGAAGAAGAAGTCGACTACGCCGCTGCCAAGGTTCGCGAAGCCGTGGACAAGCTGCGTGAGTTGTCGCCCCTGTGGGATATGTTCAAAGAAGGTGTCGACCTTTCCTCCGTGGAATGGGCAGCACACTGACAAGCTGCCGAGGCGGATCGCTGCAGAGGCGGTCTGCCTTAAGAGCGGCACCTGATGAGAGAGGAAGTACACCATGGCATACAGTGACAAGGTCATCGACCACTACGAAAATCCGCGCAACGTCGGCAAGCTGAACGCAGAAGATCCGGATGTCGGTACCGGCATGGTCGGTGCGCCGGCTTGCGGTGACGTCATGCGCTTGCAGATCAAGGTCAACGAGCAGGGCGTGATCGAAGACGCCAAGTTCAAGACCTACGGCTGCGGTTCGGCCATCGCCTCCAGCTCCCTCGCCACCGAGTGGATGAAGGGCAAGACCCTGGACGAGGCCGAGAGCATCAAGAACACCCAGCTGGCCGAAGAACTGGCGCTGCCGCCAGTGAAAATCCACTGCTCGGTACTCGCCGAGGACGCCATCAAGGCGGCCGTGCGCGATTACAAGCAGAAGAAAGGCTTGGCCTGAGGCGGGGTGCGTAATGGCCATCACCATGACTGAAGCAGCGGCCCGTCACGTCCAGCGCTCCCTCGAGGGGCGCGGCAAGGGCGAGGGCATTCGTCTCGGCGTGCGTACCACGGGCTGTTCCGGCCTGGCCTACGTGCTCGAGTTCGTTGACGAACTGGCGGCCGAGGATCAGGTGTTCGAGAACCACGGCGTCAAGGTGATCATCGATCCCAAGAGCCTGGTCTATCTCGATGGCACCGAGCTGGACTTCGTCAAGGAAGGGTTGAACGAAGGCTTCAAGTTCAACAACCCCAACGTGCGTGGCGAATGCGGCTGCGGCGAAAGCTTCAACGTCTGAGGTCGCTGTGGGTAAACCCTGTCATTTCGCCCTGTTCGACCTGCAGCCGGCCTTCCGCATCGATCTTGATCAGTTGGGTGTGCGCTACCGCGAGTTGGCTCGCCAGGTGCACCCTGATCGTTTCGCTGATGCCGACGAGCGCGAGCAGCGTCTGGCGCTGGAGCGCTCGGCGAGCCTCAACGAGGCTTATCAGGTGCTCAAGAGTCCTTCCCAGCGCGCCCGCTACCTGCTGACGCTGCGTGGCAGCGAGGTACCGCTCGAAGTCACCGTGCAGGATCCGGACTTCCTTCTGCAGCAGATGCAGTGGCGCGAAGAACTCGAAGAGTTGCAGGACGAGGCCGACCTCGCAGGTGTGGCCTCGTTCAAGCGCCGCCTCAAGCAGGCTCAGGAACAACTGGGTGAGCGTTTTGCCGACTGCTGGGATGACGAAGCCCGGCGCGAGGAAGCCGAGCGCCTGATGCGGCGCATGCAGTTCCTCGACAAGCTGTCTCATGAAGTGCGCCAGTTGGAAGAGCGCCTCGACGACTAACCGTGGGCTGCGCAGGCAGCCTGCCCGATGATTTCAGAGCGACCATGGCCTTATTGCAGATCGCCGAGCCAGGACAGAGCCCGCAGCCCCATCAGCGTCGTCTGGCGGTGGGTATCGACCTGGGTACCACCAATTCCTTAGTTGCTGCCGTGCGCAGCGGTCTGGCCGAACCCTTGGTCGACGCGGCGGGGGCGGTGATTCTGCCTTCGGCTGTGCGTTACCTCGATGCCGGTATTGAAGTGGGCGAGGCGGCCAAGCGGGCTGCGGCGCAGGATCCCTTCAATACCGTGGTTTCGGTCAAGCGTCTGATGGGGCGCGGCCTTGCTGATGTCCATCAATTGGGCGAGCAGTTGCCTTATCGCTTCAGTGTCGGCGAGTCGCACATGCCGTTCATCGAGACGGTGCAGGGCGCGAAGAGCCCGGTCGAGATTTCCGCTGAAATTCTCAAGACGCTGCGTCTGCGTGCCGAGCAGACTCTGGGTGGTGAGTTGGTCGGGGCGGTGATCACCGTGCCTGCCTATTTCGACGACGCCCAGCGTCAGGCCACCAAGGACGCCGCGCGTCTGGCGGGGCTCAACGTGCTGCGTCTACTCAACGAGCCGACCGCCGCCGCTGTCGCCTATGGCCTCGATCAGAAGGCCGAGGGCGTGGTCGCGATATATGACCTGGGCGGCGGTACCTTCGATATTTCCATTCTGCGTTTGACCGGCGGGGTCTTCGAAGTGCTGGCTACCGGTGGCGACAGCGCCCTGGGTGGTGATGACTTCGATCATGCCGTGGCGGATTGGGTGATCGCGCAGGCCGGGCTGTCCAGTGATCTGGATCCGTCGACGCAGCGCAGTCTGCTGCAGGCCGCTTGTGCCGCCAAGGAAGCGCTGACCGCTGAAGCGAGTACCGAAATCACCTATGGCGAGTGGCGCGGCACGCTGACTCGCGAGGTCTTCGACGCACTGATCGAGCCCATGGTGGCGCGCAGCCTCAAGGCCTGCCGTCGCGCCGTGCGTGATTCTGGCGTCGAACTGGAAGAGGTTGGCGCGGTGGTGATGGTGGGTGGTTCTACCCGCGTGCCCTGTGTTCGTCAGGCGGTGGCGGAGCTGTTCGGTCGCCAGCCGCTGACCAATATCGACCCTGATCAGGTGGTCGCCATCGGCGCCGCGATTCAGGCCGATACCCTGGCGGGCAACAAGCGCGACGATGGTGAAGAGCTGTTGTTGCTCGACGTGATTCCGCTGTCGCTCGGCCTGGAAACCATGGGCGGGTTGATGGAAAAGGTGATTCCACGCAACACCACCATCCCGGTGGCGCGTGCGCAGGATTTCACCACCTATAAGGATGGCCAGACGGCCATGATGATTCACGTGCTGCAGGGCGAGCGCGAGCTGATCAGCGGCTGCCGTTCGCTGGCGCGCTTCGAGCTGCGCGGCATTCCGCCGATGGTGGCTGGCGCGGCGAAGATTCGCGTGACCTTCCAGGTCGATGCCGACGGGCTGTTGAGCGTCGCGGCGCGCGAGCTGGCGTCTGGTGTCGAGGCGAGCATTCAGGTCAAACCGTCCTATGGCCTGACCGATGGCGAGATCGCCCGCATGCTGCAGGATTCCTTCCAGAATGCCGGCGGTGACAAGGCGGCGCGCGCTCTGCGCGAGCAGCAGGTCGATGCCGAGCGTCTGCTCGAAGCCGTCCAGGCCGCGCTGGATGTCGACGGCGATCGTTTGCTGGATGCCGAAGAGCGTTTGGCCATCGAGGCGCAGATGGACGTGCTGCGGGAGCAGGTCGCTGGCGATGACGTGCACCTCATCGAGCAGCAGACCAAGCGCCTGAGTCAAATTACCGATGCCTTCGCGGCGCGCCGGATGGACGCCAGCGTCAAGGCGGCCCTGGCAGGCCGCAGCCTTAACGAGATCGAGGAATAACCCATGCCACAGGTGATTTTTCTGCCGCACGAGCGTTTCTGCCCGGAAGGCCTGGTGGTCGAGGCCGAGCCCGGTATCTCCATTCTGGAGCTGGCGCACGAGCACCATATCGAGATGGAAAGTGCCTGCGGTGGCGTGTGTGCCTGCACCACTTGTCACTGCATCGTGCGTGAAGGTTTCGATTCGCTGAACGAAGCCGACGAGCTGGAAGAGGACTATCTGGACAAGGCCTGGGGGCTTGAGGCGCAGTCCCGTTTGGCATGCCAGGCCATCGTCGGCGAGGAAGACCTTACCGTCGAGATTCCCAAGTATTCGCTGAATCACGCGGCCGAAGCGCCGCACTGACCTCCGGAGAGCGTCGTCATGAGTTTGAAGTGGGCCGATGTGCTGGATATCGCCATCGAACTGAGTGAGCAGAAGCCGGACGTCGATCCGCGTTACGTGAACTTCGTCGATCTGCACCGCTGGGTGGTGTCGTTGCCGCAGTTCTCCGACGACCCGCAGCGCGGGGGGGAGAAGGTGCTGGAGGCGATACAGGCCGCCTGGATCGAAGAACTCGATTGAAACAGGCGCTTGCGGCGCCTGCCCTACGCTTTTAACCGGAACCCGCGTATAATTCGCGGGTTTAATTTTTCGCTTTAACCCTAAGTTTCTCTGGAGCTACACAATGGCCGTTCAACGTACTTTCTCCATCATCAAGCCTGACGCCGTCGCCAAGAACGTCATCGGTGAGATCACCACCCGTTTCGAAAAGGCCGGCCTGCGCGTCGTGGCTTCGAAGATGGTGCAACTGTCCGAGCGTGAAGCGGCTGGCTTCTACGCCGAGCACAGCGAGCGCGGCTTCTTCAAGGATCTGGTTGCTTTCATGACTTCCGGCCCGGTTATCGTTCAGGTTCTGGAAGGCGAAGACGCCGTCCTGAAAAACCGTGAGCTGATGGGCGCGACCAACCCGAAAGAAGCGGCTGCCGGCACCATCCGCGCCGATTTCGCCGTTTCCATCGACGAGAACGCCGTTCACGGTTCGGATTCCGAAGCCTCCGCTGCTCGCGAGATCGCTTACTTCTTCTCCGCTACCGAGCTGTGCGCGCGCATTCGCTGATTGGCGAATGAAGCGAGGGTGAAGCCATGACCAATACCACCGGCAAGATCAACCTGCTGGGCCTGACCCAGCCGGAAATGGAACAGTTCTTCGAGTCCATTGGCGAGAAGCGCTTCCGTGCCGGCCAGGTAATGAAGTGGATTCACCACTTTGGCGTCGATGATTTCGCCGCCATGACCAATGTCGGCAAGGCCTTGCGCGAGAAGCTCGAGGCCTCTGCCGAGATTCGCGGCCCGGAAGTGGTCAGCGAAAATATTTCTGCCGATGGCACGCGCAAGTGGGTGGTGCGTGTGGCGTCGGGTAGCTGCGTGGAAACGGTCTACATCCCGCAGAACGGCCGTGGCACCCTGTGTGTGTCGTCGCAGGCCGGTTGTGCTCTGGATTGCAGTTTCTGCTCCACCGGCAAGCAAGGTTTCAACAGCGACCTGACCAGTGCCGAGATCATTGGCCAGGTATGGATCGCCAACAAATCCTTCGGCACCGTGCCGGCGAAGATCGATCGCGCCATTACCAACGTGGTGATGATGGGCATGGGTGAGCCGTTGCTGAACTTCGACAACGTCGTCTCGGCCATGCAGATCATGATGGACGACCTTGGCTACGGCATTTCCAAGCGCAAGGTGACGCTGTCCACCTCTGGCGTGGTGCCGATGATCGATAAGCTGGCTGAAGTGATCGACGTGTCCCTGGCACTGTCGCTTCACGCGCCCAACGACGAGTTGCGCAACCAGTTGGTGCCGATCAACAAGAAGTACCCGCTGGACATGTTGCTGGCGGCCTGCAAGCGCTACATCTCCAAGCTGGGCGAGAAACGCGTGCTGACCATCGAGTACACCTTGCTCAAGGGGGTGAACGATCAGCCCGAGCATGCTGAGCAGATGATCGCACTTCTGGCCGACGTACCTTGCAAGATCAACCTGATTCCGTTTAATCCATTCCCCTTCTCGGGTTACGAGCGGCCGAGCAATAACGCCATCCGCCGTTTCCAGGATCTGCTGCACAAGGCCGGGCATAATGTCACGGTGCGCACCACACGTGGTGACGACATCGATGCCGCTTGTGGCCAGTTGGTTGGCCAGGTCATGGATCGTACCCGTCGCAGTGAGCGCTACATCGCCGTGCGCCAGTTGGCCGGTGACGCAGCGCCTGCTGCCGTCAACCGAAACTAGAAGAGAGGATGCCGATGCCCCTGCGCCCCAGCCTGCTGTTGTTACTGGTCAGTCTGCTCACCGCCTGTGTGACCACTGGCGATGTGGATCCCATGAAGACGGACAAGGGGCGCAAGGAGGCGGTGAACGCCTATGTGCAGCTGGGCATCGCCTATATCCAGCAAGGCGATACCCAGCGTGCCAAGGTGCCGCTGAAGAACGCGCTGGACATCGATTCCTCCAACGCCGACGCACACGCCGCGCTGGCCCTGGCCTTCCAGGTGGAAATGGAACCGAAGCTGGCCGACGAACATTACCGCAAGGCGCTGTCGCAGCGTCCTGACGATGCGCGGCTGCTGAACAACTACGGTGGCTTCCTGTTCGAGCAGAAGCGTTACAAGGATGCCAACGAGATCTACCTCAAGGCCGCCGAAGACAATCTTTATCCGGAACGCTCGCGTGTGTTCGAGAACCTCGGCCTCACCGCCTTGCAGCTCGGTCAGCGCGAACAGGCCAAGGAATACTTCCAGCGCTCGTTGCGCCTGAGCAGCCGCCAACCCGGCGCTCTGCTGGAAATGGCGCAGCTGTCCTACGAGGATCGCGCCTATGTCCCTGCTCGTAGCTATTACGATGCCTACAGCGAACTGGCACCGCAGAACGCCCGCAGCCTGCTGCTGGGTGCTCGGCTCGCCGAAGTGTTCGAGGATCGTGACAAGGCTGCCAGTCTGGGGCTGCAGTTGAAACGCCTGTATCCGGCGTCTCAGGAATACCAGCAATACCAGTCGGGGAAACAATGAAAGCGGCGCAATCCGAAATCAGTCAGCCAATGGCCGGCAATCCAGGCGAGACCCTGCGTCAAGCGCGGGAGGCGAAGGGCTGGAGCGTCGCCGAAGTGGCTACCCAGCTCAACCTGACATCGCAGCGACTGTCGCAGCTCGAAGAAGGTGCGTTCGACAAGCTGCCCGGCACCACCTTCGCCCGTGGCTACATTCGCGCCTACGCCAAGTTGCTGGAACTCGATCAGAACCGTCTGGTACTGGAGTTCGACCAGTTCACCGGTACCGATGCCACAGGTAGCAGCGTGCACGCTTTGGGGCGTATCGAGGAACCCGTGCGTTATTCGCAGAGCATCCTGCGACTGGTCAGTTTCCTGCTGCTGCTGGCTCTGGTGGGCGGTGGTTTCTTCTGGTGGCAGGACAAGGGCAGTGATACCGCGTTGCGCCTGCTCGACCAGGGCCTCGAGCATGTCGAGGTCGAGGCGGCCGATGGCACCACGGAAATTCATTCGCTGGCAGAGCCTGAGGATCAGGCTGTGGTCGATGCTCAGGTAGACGAGTCGAGTACCCCCTTGCTGCTTCCGACCGAACCGGGAGAAGAGGCGGAACCTGTTCAACCGACTACTGATCAAGCTCCGCAGGCGCCTGCTGCTGCCGAGGCGCCTCGGGCGAATCCGGCACCTTCGCCGGCGCAGCCGCAAGTGCCTGCTGTCGCTGCACAGCCGGTGAACGCTGCGCCTGTTGCCGCTGCTCCCGGGCAGGGGCAACTGAACGTTCAGTTCACTGCCGATTGCTGGACTCAGGTAACCGATGCCGATGGCAAGGTTCTGCTGAGTGGGCTCAAGCGTGCAGGTGATCAGTTGGAGCTGAGCGGCAAGGCGCCGCTGGAGCTGCGTCTGGGCTTCGCCCGCGGCGCCCAGGTGACCTACAACGGCCAAGGCGTGGACGTTGCGCCGCACATGACTGGCGAGACCGCTCGCCTGAAACTGGGGTTGTAAAGCATGCATTGCGAATCGCCGATCAAGCGCCGGCTGTCGCGCAAGATCTGGGTTGGCTCGGTACCGGTGGGCGGCGATGCGCCGATTGCCGTACAGAGCATGACCAACACCGACACCAACGATGTGGCGGCTACCGTGGCGCAGATTCGTCGTCTGGAAGATGCCGGTGCCGATATCGTGCGCGTTTCCGTGCCGGACATGGATGCTGCCGAGGCCTTTGGCCGGATCAAGCAGCAGGTGCGTGTGCCGCTGGTGGCCGACATCCACTTCGATTATCAGATCGCCCTGCGTGTGGCTGAGCTGGGCGTCGATTGTCTGCGCATCAATCCGGGCAACATCGGCCGCGAGGATCGCGTCAAGGCGGTGGTCGAAGCCGCTCGCGACAAGGGCATCCCGATCCGCATCGGCGTCAACGCCGGCTCTCTGGAAAAGGATCTGCAGAAGAAATATGGCGAGCCGACTCCCGAGGCCTTGGTCGAGTCCGCATTGCGCCATGTCGAGCATCTGGATCGTTTGAACTTCCCTGACTTCAAGGTCAGCGTGAAGGCTTCCGACGTGTTCATGGCTGTCGAGGCCTACCGCCTGCTGGCCAAGCAAATCGAGCAGCCGCTGCATCTGGGCATTACCGAAGCGGGTGGCCTGCGTTCCGGTACGGTGAAATCCGCCGTCGGCCTGGGCATGCTGCTGGCCGACGGCATTGGCGATACCATCCGCATCTCCCTGGCTGCCGATCCGGTGGAAGAGATCAAGGTCGGCTTCGACATCCTCAAGTCCCTGCGTCTGCGTTCGCGTGGCATCAACTTCATCGCCTGCCCGAGCTGCTCGCGGCAGAACTTCGATGTGGTCAAGACCATGAACGAGCTGGAGGCGCGCGTCGAGGATCTGCTGGTGCCGCTGGATGTGGCCGTGATCGGCTGTGTGGTCAATGGCCCTGGCGAAGCCAAGGAGGCGCATATCGGCCTCACCGGCGGTAGCCCGAACAACCTGGTTTACATCGATGGCAAACCCGCCTCGAAGCTGACCAACGAAAACCTGGTGGATGAGCTGGAGAGGCTCATCCGCGACAAGGCGGCCGAGAAAGCCGCTGCCGATGCTGCCGTGATCGTGCGTAGCTGATCGCTGCGCTTTAAGGATTCTTAGTGAGCAAGTCCCTGCAAGCCATTCGTGGCATGAACGACATCCTGCCGGAGCAGACGCCTGCCTGGCGCTACCTGGAAAGTACCCTGGCCTGCCTGCTCGATGGCTACGGCTACAAGGAAATCCGCCTGCCCATCGTCGAGTACACCGAGCTGTTCGCTCGCGGTATCGGCGAAGGCACCGATGTGGTCGACAAGGAGATGTACACCTTCCTCGACCGCAACGAAGAGTCCCTGACCCTGCGCCCTGAAGGCACTGCGGGTTGCGTGCGTGCCGTGCTCGAACATGGTCTGGCTGGTGGTGGCCAGGTGCAGAAGCTGTGGTACGCCGGCCCCATGTTCCGCTACGAGAAGCCGCAGAAGGGCCGCTATCGCCAGTTCCACCAGGTGGGGGTGGAAGCCTTCAACCTGCCAGGCCCGGATGTCGATGCCGAGTTGATCGTGCTCACCTGGCGGCTGTGGAAAAAACTCGGCCTGGCCGATGCGGTGACCCTGCAGCTCAACAGCCTGGGTTCCAGCGAGGCGCGCGCGGCCTATCGCGACGCGCTGGTGGCTTACCTGCAAGAGCGTTTCGACCAGCTCGACGAAGACAGTCAGCGCCGCATGACCACCAACCCGCTGCGCATCCTCGACAGCAAGAACGAGGCGACGCAAGCCGTGCTGGTCGGCGCCCCGACTCTGGGTGACTACCTCGACGAGGAATCGCGCCTGCACTTCGAGGGCGTCAAGGCGCGCCTGGATGCGGCCGGTATCGCCTATCAGATCAATCACAAGCTGGTGCGTGGTCTGGATTACTACAACCGCACCGTATTCGAGTGGGTCACCGACAAACTCGGTGCTCAGGGTACGGTCTGTGCAGGTGGTCGTTACGACGGCCTGGTTTCCATGCTGGGTGGCAGGGCTACGCCGGGTGTCGGTTTCGCCATGGGCGTCGAGCGCCTGGTGCTGCTGCTGGAGACTCTCGAGCTGTTGCCTGCCGATCTCAACCGCGCCGCCGATGCCTACATCTGCGCCTTTGGCGAGGCCGCCGAGCTGGCCGCGCTGACGCTGGCCGAGCGCCTGCGTGACGAAGTGCCGGGGCTGCGTCTGTTGCTCAACTCCGGTGGTGGCAGTTTCAAGAGCCAGTTCAAGAAGGCCGACAAGAGCGGTGCACGCTATGCACTGATTCTGGGGGACGACGAACTGGCAGGCCGCGTGGTAGGTTGCAAGCCGCTGCGCGACGACAGTGAACAACAAAGCGTTGCCTGGGATGCTCTGGCCGAGCATCTGGCTGCCTGCCTTCAGCACGCCTGAGCAGGCTCTCGATTAGGAGTACGGGGTTAGACATGCAGACCGAAGACGAACAGATCGCGCAAATAAAGGACTGGTGGGATCGCAACGGCAAGCCTCTGCTCGCCGGTGGCGTGCTGGCGCTGGTGGCTGTGGTCGGCTGGCAGGGCTGGCACAAGTACCAGACCAATCAGGCCCAGGGCGCGTCCGTGCTCTATCAGGAACTGCTGGAAACGGCGCTGGATCCGTCCGGCAAGCCGGATGCTGCCAGGGTCGCCGAGATCAGCAGCAAGCTCGAGAGCCAGTACGGTGGCACGCATTACGCCCAGTATGGTCGTCTGTTCGTGGCCAAGGTCGCGGTCGAAGCGGGCAAACTGGATGACGCCGCCGTCGAACTGCAGGCCGTTGTCGACAAGCCGGCCGACGCCACTCTCGGTGAGCTGGCGCGTCAGCGTCTGGCCCGTGTGCTGGCTGCGCAGGACAAGGCCGATGCCGCACTGAAGCTCCTCGACGCCAAGGTCGACGATGCTTTCGTGGCCAGCCGTGAAGAACTCAAGGGTGACCTGCTGGTGCAACTGGGGCGTAGCGATGATGCGCATACCGCCTACCAGAAGGCCAAGGATGCCCTGGCAGAAGATGCCGCCGTTGGCGGTTTGCAGATGAAGCTGGACGACCTGGCGAAAGGGGATGCCTGACGTGATGCGTTGGAAGAATGCCGCACTGCTGGCCCTGGCCCTTCTGGCCGTGGGTTGCAGCAGCAATAGCAAGAAGGAACTGCCACCGGCCGAGCTGACCAAGTTCGACGAAGAAGTCGAGCTGCGCACCGAATGGAGCCGTTCTGTCGGTGATGGCCAGGGCGAAACCTTCAACATGCTGGTTCCGGCCATCGACGGCGAGGTGATCTATGCCGCCGACGTCGACGGTCTGGTCATGGCCATGGATCGCACCAGTGGCGACGTACTCTGGCGCAAGAAGCTCGACATTCCGGTCTCCGGTGCCATCGGCGCTGCCTATGGCCAGGTTCTGCTGGGCACGCTCAAGGGCGAAGTGATCGCGCTGGACGCCAGCAACGGCGAAGAACAATGGCGCTCGCGCGTGACCAGCGAAGTGCTGGCTGCGCCGGCCAGCAATGGTGACATCGTCGTGGTGCAGACTCAGGACGACCGCCTGATCGCATTCGACGCCAGCACCGGCAGCCAGCGCTGGATCGTCGAGAACACCCCGGCCGTGTTGACCCTGCGTGGCACTGGCGCACCGCTGGTGACCAACCGTCTGGTGGTCGCCGGGCTGTCCAGCGGCAAGGTCATCGCCGTCGACGCCCAGCGCGGCCTGCCGGTCTGGGAACAGCGCGTGGCCATTGCCCAGGGGCGTTCGGAGCTCGAGCGCGTGGTTGATATCGATGGCGGCCTGCTGCTGTCCGGTGGCACCGTGTATGCGGTGAGCTACCAGGGCCGTGTGGCGGCGATGGATCTGGAATCCGGTCGTATCCTTTGGCAGCGTGAGGCTTCCAGCTCGGTGGGCGTTGCCCAGGGCTTCGGTAACGTCTACGTCAGCCTGGCAAGCGGCACCGTCGAAGCCATCGACGAGCGCAGTGCCTCGGCACTGTGGAGCAACGAGTCGCTGGCACGCCGTCAACTGTCGGCACCGGCGGTGTTCTCCAGCTACGTGGCCGTGGGTGACTTCGAGGGTTACCTGCACCTGCTGAGTCAGGTCGATGGGCGTTTCGTCGGTCGTACCCGTATCGACAGCGACGGCCTGCGTGCCCAACCGCTGGTCGTGGGTGACTGGATGTACGTCTACGGCAACAGCGGCAAGCTGGTGGCCCTCAAGATCAAATGACAGGCTATGCTGCCGGATACCCTCCGGTAGCACGCAACATCCTGGCCGCTGCCCCTGCAGCGGCCTTTGCATTTTCTGAATCAACCAAGTGGAGAGCCTGATGGTTCCCGTAATTGCCCTGGTGGGCCGGCCGAACGTCGGCAAATCCACACTGTTCAACCGCCTGACCCGCAGCCGCGACGCCATCGTCGGCGACCTTTCCGGTCTGACCCGCGACCGCCAGTACGGCGAGGCGAAGTGGCAGGGGCGTACCTACATCGTCATCGACACCGGCGGTATCTCCGGTGACGAGGAAGGCATCGACGCGAAGATGGCCGAGCAGTCGCTGCAGGCCATCGAAGAGGCCGATGCCGTGCTGTTCCTGGTGGACGCACGCGCCGGCATGACTGCCTCCGACCAGATGATCGGTGAGCACCTGCGTCGGCGTAACAAGCAGAGCTTTCTGGTTGTGAACAAGGTCGACAACCTCGACGTCGACCTGGCTCGCGCCGAGTTCAGCCCCATGGGCCTGGGCGAGCCGCTGGCGATTGCCGGTGCCCATGGCCGTGGCATCACCCAGATGCTCGAAGTGGTGCTCGGCAGCTTCCCCAAGGATGCCGGCGAGCCGGAAGAGGGCGCTGAAGAGGAAGAAGTGCTCGAAGGCCAGGAAGCCGCGCGCATCCCCGGCCCGAGCGAGAAGGACGGCATCAAGCTGGCCATCATCGGCCGGCCGAACGTCGGCAAGTCCACGCTGGTCAATCGCATGCTCGGTGAAGAGCGGGTCATCGTCTATGATCAGGCCGGTACCACCCGCGACAGCATCTACATCCCCTTCGAGCGTGACGACGAGAAGTACACCCTGATCGACACCGCCGGTGTTCGTCGCCGCGGCAAGATCTTCGAGGCGGTGGAAAAATTCTCGGTGGTCAAGACGTTGCAGGCCATCCAGGACTCCAACGTCGTGGTGTTCGTCATGGACGCGCGCGAAGGCGTGGTCGACCATGACCTCAACCTGCTCGGCTTCGTGCTGGAAAGCGGCCGCGCGCTGGTCATCGCGCTGAACAAGTGGGATGGCATGGATCAGGGCCAGAAGGACTACGTGAAGACCGAGCTGGAGCGCCGGTTGTTCTTCGTCGACTTCGCCGATATCCACTTCATCTCCGCCCTGCACGGCACCGGCGTCGGCCATCTGTACAAGTCGGTGCAGGCCTCGTTCAAATCGGCCATCACCCGCTGGCCGACCAGCCGCCTGACGCAGATTCTCGAAGACGCTGTCAGCGACCACGCACCGCCCCTGGTCAACGGCCGGCGCATCAAGCTGCGCTATGCCCACCTGGGTGGCGCCAACCCGCCGCTGATCGTGATCCACGGTAACCAGGTCGACGCCGTACCGCGTGCCTACACCCGTTACCTGGAAAACACCTATCGGCGCGTGCTCAAGCTGGTCGGCACGCCGATCCGCATCGAGTACAAGGGTGGCGAGAACCCCTTCGAGGGCAAGAAGAACACCCTCACCGACCGCCAGGTGAACAAGAAGCGCCGCCTGATGAGTCACCACAAGAAGGCCGAGAAGAAGCGCAGGGACAAGAAAAAATAGCCCCAGGCTTCAAGCTACAGGCTGCAGGCGATAAGCTTGGGCGCACTTTCCTGCACCCGGGGCTTGAAGCCTGTAGCCATGATTGTCAGCAAACTGCCCAACGTCGGCACCACCATCTTCACCCGCATGTCCCAGCTCGCTCTGGAGACCGGCGCGATCAATCTGTCCCAGGGTTTTCCCGACTTTGACGGGCCGCAGGCCCTGCGCGAGGCAGTGGCGCGGCACGTCATGGAAGGGCGAAACCAATACTGCCCAATGACTGGCCTGCCCGCGCTGCGCCAGCAGGTGGCGGCGAAGATTGCCCGCAGCTATGGCGTGCAGCGAGATGCCGACAGCGAAATCACCATCACCCCCGGTGCCACCGAGGCGATCTTCTGCGCGGTGCAGGCGCTGATCCGTGCCGGTGACGAAGCCATCGTCCTCGACCCCTGCTACGACAGTTACGAGCCCTCGGTTGAGCTGGCCGGTGGCCGCTGCGTGCATGTGCCGCTGGCTCTGCCGGATTTCGCCGTGGACTGGCAGCGCCTCGCCGATGCCATCACCCCGCGTACCCGGCTGATCTTCCTCAACTCGCCGCATAACCCCAGTGGTGCGCTGCTGAGTCGTGCCGATCTGGACAAGCTGGCCGAGCTGATTCGCGGGCGCGATATCCATGTGATCAGCGACGAGGTCTACGAACATCTGATCTATGATGGTGTGCCGCACGCCAGCGTGCTGGCTCACGAAGAGCTGTATCAGCGTGCCTTCGTGGTCAGCTCATTCGGCAAGACCTACCACGTCACCGGCTGGAAAACCGGCTACGTGGTGGCGCCGCCAGCATTGACCGCCGAACTGCGCAAGATCCACCAGTACGTCAACTTCTGCGGGGTAACCCCACTGCAGTTCGCGCTGGCCGATTTCATGGCGGCGCACCCTGAGCACGTCGAAGAGCTGCCGGCCTTCTATCAGGCCAAGCGTGATTTGTTCTGTGATCTGCTGGCCGACTCGCGTTTCACCTTCAGCCGTGCGCCGGGCACTTACTTCCAGTTGGCTGACTACTCGGCGATTCGCCCCGATCTGGACGACGTGGCCATGGCCGAGTGGTTGACCCGTGAGCATGGCGTGGCAGCCATTCCCGTGTCGGTGTTCTACCAGTCGGCGCCTGCGGACATGCGCCTGGTGCGCTTCTGCTTCGCCAAGCGTGAGGAAACCTTGCGCCAGGCGGCCGAGAAGCTGTGCGCGGTGTGAGAGTAGGGCGGGTGTAACCCGCCTCTGAGGAGTTGGCGGGGTTCACCCGCCCTACGGCGAGTGAGGCACCCCGATGAGCGACAAACCCGATCTCGAACTGGCGCTGATCCAGACCACCCTGGCCTGGCAGGATCCGGCGGCCAACCGTGAACATTTCCAGGCACTGCTGGAGCAGGCGCGCGGCGCCGATCTGGCGATCCTGCCGGAGATGTTCAGCACCGGTTTTTCCATGGAGTCGGCCGAGCTGGCCGAGCCTGAGGATGGCCCGACCACGCGTTGGCTGCGCGAGCAGGCGCAGCGTATCGAGGCGGTGATCTGCGGCAGCCTGATCATCCAGGCAGCAGACGGCAGCTACCGCAATCGCCTGCTCTGGGCACGTCCAGACGGTTCGCTGGCGCATTACGACAAGCGTCACCTGTTCCGCATGGCCGGTGAGCACAAGCATTACAGCGCCGGTGACGAGCAGGTGGTGCTGGAACTCAAGGGCTGGCGCGTGCGTCCGTTGATCTGCTACGACCTGCGCTTCCCGGTGTGGAGCCGTGATGCGGCGGGTACTGATCTGCTGCTGTATACCGCCAACTGGCCAGGCGCGCGCCGTCAGCACTGGAACCGTCTGCTGCCTGCTCGGGCCATCGAGAACCTGTGTTACGTCGCGGCTGTGAACCGTGTCGGCGAGGACGGCAAGGGACACGCCTATACTGGCGACTCCCAGGTGCTGGATTTCCAAGGCGAGACGCTCGCGGGCGCCGGTGACGCTGACGGCGTATTGCGCGCTCGGCTCTCGGTCGAGGCGTTAGCGGCTTACCGCGAGCGCTTTCCGGCGCACCTGGATGCCGACACCTTCACCTTGAACTGATCTTGGAGCTGCAAGACATGGACGTACAACAGGACAATCCCTTCCAGACCCCGCAGGCGGATCTGCAACCGGCCAGTACCGGCACCAGTGTGCAGCCGCTCTACCGCATCGCTGCCATCGGTGTCGGCACATTCCTGGGCACCCCGCTAGCCGGTGCCTGGATGCTCGCGCACAACCTGCAACTGCTAGGCAAGGCCGACCGCGTGGCGATGGTTTGGGGTTTCGCCGTGGCACTGTTTGCCCTGACCATCGCGTCGGGCTTTGTGTTGCCCGAAGAGGTGCCTGCGATGCCATTCGCCATCGCTCAACTGGTCGGTATGGTCATGTTGGCCAAGTACCTGACTGAAGCCGATATCCAGCATCATGAACAGGCAGGTGGTGCCTTTCTCTCCAACTGGCGCGCAGCGGGTATCGCGGTCTTGTTTTCCATCGGCGTGATGGCTTTGATTTTCGCCGTGCTGATGATTACCGGTTTTTGAAACGCACAGTGCAGCGGTCAGGTCTGCAGGCTGGCCATGTCGATTCGGTTGCTTGAGCCTGTCGCATCAATGCCCATAAGTGAGTTGCCTGCAAAAGAAAAAGGACGCCGCAGCGTCCTTTTCTTGACCGGTAAAGCAGATCAGGCTGCTTCGGTTTTCAGCTCGGCTTGCTTGACGGCGCGGTTCAGCGCACTGAACAGGGCGCGGAAGCTGGCGGTGGTGATGTTCTCGTCGATACCGATGCCATGCAGCGGGCGCTGGCCGTCCAGGCGAATCTCGATGTAGCAGGCCGCCTTGGCGTTGGCGCCGCCGCCGATGGCGTGTTCGTGATAGTCCATCACCTCGACGGCGACCGGCAGGCAGGAAGCCAGGGCTTCCAGCGCACCTTTGCCCGAGCCGTTCCATCGTTGCTCCTGACCGTCGACGCTGACCTTCGCTTCGACGGTGCTTTCGCCGTTCTCTTCCTGCAGACGATGGCCTTCCAGGGCATAGGGCTGGGTGGCTTGCAGGTACTCGCTTTCCAGCAGCTTGTAGATCTGCGCGGCGGTCATTTCCAGGCCGAGACGGTCGGTTTCACGCTGCACCACCTGGCTGAACTCGATCTGCATACGACGCGGCAGGCTGATGCCGTATTCCTGTTCGAGCAGGAAAGTGATGCCGCCCTTGCCGGACTGGCTGTTCACGCGGATCACCGCCTCGTAGTCGCGGCCAATGTCGGCCGGGTCGATCGGCAGGTAGGGCACTTCCCACAGGGCGTCTTCCTTCTGCTGGGCGAAGCCCTTGCGGATGGCGTCCTGGTGCGAGCCGGAGAAGGCGGTGTGTACCAGGTCGCCGACGTAGGGGTGGCGCGGGTGTACAGGAAGCTGGTTGCAGTCTTCGACCACCTTGCGCACGGCGTCGATGTCGGAGAAGTCCAGCTCCGGGTCGACGCCCTGGGTGTAAAGGTTCAGCGCCAGGGTCACCAGGCAGACGTTGCCGGTGCGCTCGCCGTTACCGAACAGGCAGCCTTCGACGCGGTCGGCGCCGGCCATGACGGCCAGCTCGGAGGCGGCGACGCCAGTGCCACGGTCGTTATGGGTGTGCACGCTGATCAGCACGCTGTTGCGGCGATCGACGTGGCGACCGAACCACTCGATCTGGTCGGCGTAGTTGTTCGGCGTGGCGCACTCGATGGTGGCCGGCAGGTTGAGGATCAGCTTGTTCGCCGGGGTCGGCTGGAACACCTCGATTACCGCGTTGCACACCTCGACCGCGAAGTCGATTTCGGTGCTGCTGAACACTTCCGGCGAATACTCGAAGCCCCACTGGGTTTCCGGCGCGGCATCGGCCAGGCGCTTGATGGTGGTGCCAGCGGCCACGGCGATGGCTTTGACGCCGGCCTTGTCCTGATTGAAGACGATCTTGCGGAAACTCGGCGCGCAGGCGTTGTAGTAGTGAACGATGGCCTTCTTGGCGCCCTTGAGCGACTCGAAGGTGCGCTCGATGAGATCGTCACGGGCCTGGGTCAGTACCTGGATGGTGACGTCATCGGGAATATGGCCACCCTCGATCAGCTCGCGGACGAAGTCGAAGTCGGTCTGCGAGGCGGACGGGAAGCCCACTTCGATTTCCTTCAGGCCCACGGCCACCAGGCACTTGAAGAAGCGCATCTTCTTCTCGGCATCCATCGGCTCGATCAGCGACTGATTGCCATCGCGCAGGTCGGTGGACAGCCAGATCGGCGCCTTGTCGATGATCTTGTCCGGCCAGGTGCGGTCAGGAATCTGGATCTGGGTGAAGGGGCGGTACTTCTTCGACGGGTCTTTGAGCATGCTCATGAGTAGGTCCTGCGAAATAGGGAGGCGAACACGAGGCCGCAGCGGCCAGGAAACGGAGCTTCAGATGAGGCTTCGCAGTCGCGGGCTGACCAGTCGCAGACATGCGAGCTGGCGGACGAGAAAGAAGACGTTGGCGGTTTTCATGGGGGAAACCCTATCCATCGTGCGTGGATATGGCAATGCTTGCCAAAAAAACGCCGATTTATTGCGGTTTGGTTTTTATCGATGGATTTTATTGCTCGAAACGAGGCGTTTTCAGCGAATCGTGTTTGTTGCGTCTGGCCAGCGAGGGAACCCTCGCTGGCCAGACCTGATCCGGGCTCAGTCGGCGTAGTCGTAGGCGCCGCCCTTCTCCAGCGCGCGGCGATAGGCCGGGCGGGCGTGGATACGCTGCAGGAAGTCGTGCAGGCGCGGGTGGTTCGACAGCACACCGCGCGCGGCAGCGGCCTCGAGCGGGAAGCTGAGCTGGATATCGGCGGCGCTGAAGGCGTCGCCAGCGAACCAGTCGTGTTCGCTCAACTGGTTTTCCAGGTAGTCGAAATGCAGCTTCAGTTGCGGCGTGATGAAGGCCTGACTGACCTTGTCGGCGATGCCCCGGGCGATGGGCTTGATGAAGAAGGGCATGGGCGAGTTGCGCAGCTTGTCGAACACCAGTTTGAGCAGCAGCGGCGGCATCGCCGAGCCTTCGGCGTAGTGCAGCCAGTAACGGCAGCGCAGGCGCTCCGGGCTGCCGGCGGCTGGCAGCAGCCAGTCGCCATGGCGTTCGGCCAGGTATTCGATGATGGCGCCGGATTCGGCCAGGGTCAGTTCACCATCGGTGATCAGCGGCGATTTGCCCAGCGGGTGCACCTGGCGCAGCTCTGCGGGGGCCAGCATGGTCTGCGGGTCGCGCTGGTAGTGCTTGATCTGGTAGTCGACGCCGATTTCTTCGAGCATCCAGAGAATGCGCTGCGAGCGCGAGTTGTTCAGGTGATGCACGGTGATCATGGCAGGCTCCGATCGATTCGAGGGCGGCTCAGTGGGGCTGTTCGGATGTAGGTAGGCCAGGGCGCAGCTCACGCATGTCCGCGCCGCTGGGGTGCTGGAACACGCGCAGGCCGAACTCGGGGAGGATGGCCAGCAGGTGATCGAATATATCCGACTGGATGCCCTCGTAGGCATTCCATACCGTGGTGTTGGTGAAGCAGTAGATCTCCAGCGGCAGGCCGTCTGCGGTGGGGCTGAGCTGGCGCACCAGCAGGGTCATGTGCTGGTGCACGTTCGGGTTGTGCCGCAGGTAGTGCTCGATGTAGGCACGGAAGCTGCCGATGTTGGTGATACGGCGGGTGTTGACCGCCTGCTTGCCGTGCTCGGCCAGTTTCAGGTTCCACTCGCGCAGTTCCTGATCCTTGCGATCGAGGTACTCGTCGAGCAGCATGAAGCGGCGCAGGCGGGCGATTTCCTCGTCGCTGAGAAAGTGCACGCTGGTCTGATCCAGATACAGCGAACGCTTGATTCGCCGGCCACCGGATTCCTGCATGCCGCGCCAGTTCTTGAACGGGTCGGTGATGAAGCGCCTGGTCGGGATGGTGGTGATGGTCTTGTCGAAGTTCTGCACCTTGACCGTGTGCAGGGCAATGTCGATCACGTCGCCATCGGCATTGAGCTGGGGCATCTCCACCCAGTCGCCGACGCGGATGATGTCGCTCGAGGAAATCTGCACGCTGGCCACCAGCGACAGCAGGGTGTCCTGGAAGATCAACATCAGTACCGCAGCCATGGCGCCGAGGCCGGACAGCAGGATCAGCGGCGAGCGGTCGATCAGGGTGGCCACCATGAGGATCGCGGCAATGGCGAAAATGGCGATCTTGACGACCTGCAGGTAGCCCTTGATCGGCTTGAGGTGGGCATCGCGGCGACGCTGGTAGAGGGTGTTGAGGATATCCAGCAGGGCGCCGATGGCCAGGGCGATGGTCAGGACGATGAACGCACTGCAGACGTTCTGCGTGACCTTCACCACGGCTTCGGGCATGTCCGGCACCACCGCCACGCCGGAGGTCAGCACCAGCGCCGGGACGATATGCGACAGGCGCTTGATGATGCCGCTTTCCTTGATCTGGCCATGGCGGCCCAGCGCCGTGGCACCGACCACGCGGTAGATGGCGCGCACCAAAATGCGCCTGACGATCCAGTTCGACAGCCAGGCCGCGACGAGCAGGGCCAGGGTGGCGGTCAGCGTGAGCAGTTTCGGCTGTTGCTGCAGCCAGTCCATCCAGATTGTGAGCTCATTCGGCATATCCGGCTCCGAAGCACGCAGTGAAGAAAGCAGGCCTTGTCGCGCCTGCGTTCCGGGGCGCCGTACCCTAGCAAAAAAGCATTGCCAATCGAAACGCCAGGTGTTGCCGGTTGCGTCGGCTCAGGGCTTGAAGGCACCGATGAAAATGGCCGGATCGACGCGGGCATCGTTGAGGCTGACGTTCCAGTGCAGGTGCGGGCCGGTGGCGCGCCCGGTGGCGCCGACCTTGCCGATGTGGCCGCCGCGCGGGATCTCGTCACCCAGTTTCACGTCGATGGCCGACAGGTGGCAGAACATGCTGATCAGCCCCTGTCCATGGTCGAGGAACACCGTCTTGCCGTTGAAGAAATAGTCGCCGATAAGGATGACCTTGCCGGCTGCCGGGGCCTTGATCGAGGTGCCACGGTTGGCCGCGAAGTCCAGGCCCGAGTGTGGGTTGCGCTCCTCGCCATTGAAGAAACGGCGCAGGCCGAAGGGGCTCGACAGTGGCCCGTTGACCGGCCTGTCGAACATCAGGTTGCTTGGCTGGCGGGCGCTGAATTGTTGATAGGCGCGGGTCTGCTCGGCCAGCTCGCGCTCGATGCGCGCGAGGTTCTTGGCGTTGGGCGTGACCTGCTGCTGGTTTTTGATGGTGATGCGCTGCTCGGCGTAATGCTTGGCGCCGACCCGGAAGCTCAGTGCCTGGCCGCCCTCGACCGTCACTTGCTGAGCGCCGGGGTTGACGCTGAGCGGGATGCCGACGATGGCGATCCAGCGTTTGCCGTCCTCCTGCACGGTCAGTACCGGCTTGCCCTGGTAACGCACCTTGGGTGCCTGCGCCTGATCACCCAGATCGACCACCGCCACGCCACCGGGTACTGGCTTATTCAGGAGGCGGGTGATAAAGCCTTCGGCGTGGGCGGGCAGGGCCAGGTACAGCGTCAGGACGAACAGACCTAGCTTGTGTAGGAGCGGGCTCTGCCCGCGAAGCTTCTGCATCATAAATGTTCGCGAGCAGAGCTCGCTCCTACGCAGGGATGTCGCCATTCGTTTAATCCAGCAGCGACAGGGTCGCCGGTTCTATGTGGTTGTCTTCGACACGCACGTCCAGCTCGCCTTCACCCAGGCGCGCCTTCAGGCGCTGGCCCGGCTGGGTCTGCGCGGCGCTGCGCACTGCCTGGCCACGTTCGTCGAGAAGAATGGCGTAGCCGCGACCCAGGGTGGCCAGCGGGCTGACGATCTGTAGCTGGCCGGCCAATGCCGCCAATTGCTGGCGCTGACTGCGCAATTGCCCCTGCATGGCGCGAGGCAAGCGTGCGGCCAGTCCGTCCAGGCGCTGGCGCAGCAGCGCCAAATTGCGCCCCGGATGTTGTGCAGCAAGACGCGCATCCAGACGCGCCAGGCGCTCGCGTTGATTGGCCAGTTGCTGGTTAAAGGCGCGGCGCAGGCGCATGTCCAGATCGTCCAGGCGCTGGGCCTGCTGGCGCAGCCGCTCGCCGGGGTGACGCAGACGCCGGCTGGTGCCTTCCAGGCGCAGGCGCTCGCGGGCCAGGCGACCCTGCATCTGCAGCACCAGGCGGCGCTGCAGGTTGTGCAGGCGCTGCACCAGCTCGCTGCTGTCCGGGGCCAGCAGCTCGGCGGCGGCCGAGGGCGTCGGCGCGCGTACGTCGGCGACGAAGTCGGCGATGGAAACATCCGTCTCATGACCCACGGCGCTGACGATGGGCGTGACGCAGGCCGCCACGGCGCGGGCCACGGCTTCCTCGTTGAAGCACCAGAGGTCTTCCAGCGAGCCACCGCCACGGGCCAGGATCAGCGCGTCGAACCCTTGCGCGTCGGCACGTTGCAGGGCACGGACGATCTGCGCGGTGGCCTCACGGCCCTGCACAGCGGTGGGGATCAGGTTCAGCTCCACCTGCGGTGCGCGGCGGCGGAACACGCTGATGATGTCGCGGATCACGGCGCCGGTCGGCGAGGTGACGATGCCGATGCGCTTGGGATGGGCGGGCAGGGCGCTCTTGCGCTCGGTGGCGAACAGCCCTTCGGCGCCGAGCTTTTCCTTCAGCGCTTCGAACGCCAGGCGCAGGGCACCGTCACCGGCGGGCTCCACGGCATCGAGAATCAGCTGGTAGTCGCCACGGCCCTCGAATAGCGAGACCTTGCCGCGCACCTTCACCGCCAGGCCATCACGCAGCGCCTGGCGCACGCGCGCGGCATTCTGTCGGAACAGCGCGCAGCGCACTTGGGCCTGGCTGTCTTTCAGGGTGAAGTAGAGGTGGCCGGAGGCGGGGCGGGCGAGGTTGGAGATTTCCCCCTCGACCCAGATGCCGGTGAACACGTCCTCCAGCAGCAGGCGGGCGCGGTTGTTGAGCTGGCTGACGCTGAGCACCTTACGGTCGAGGTTCAGGCGGGCGAAGGGATCCTTGATCATGGGCGGCATGATAAGCGCAGAGGCGCTCAACTGTCTTCGAGCAGACGCTCGAGCAACCAGGCCGCCACCGGGCCGAGTTCGCGCTGACGCGACCAGATGGCGTCCACCGTCACCTGGCGAGGCCAGCCATTGCAGGACAGTTCATGCAGGCCACCGAAGCCGTACGCCTCGACCAGTTGCCTAGGCAGCTCGGCCCAGCCGAAGCCCAGGCGCGCCATCTCCAATAGCATCAGGTAATCCGGTGCGGCCCAGCAGCGCCCGCCACTGCCGGGTAGGTCGTCGCTGTTGGTGTCGTCGTTGGCGACGCTGCTCAGGCGCAGCAGGCGCCAATGCGATAGTTCCTCCGTGCGCACCTGGGCCAGCTTGCTCAGCGGATGATCCTTGGCCACGAACAGGCCGAATTCGCTGCTCATTTCCAGACGGGCATGGGCGATATGCGGCGGGTATGTCGGCAGCGCGGCGATCAGCCCCAGTTGCGCACGGCCCTGGGTGACCAGGTCGAGCACGTCGGCCTGCTCGGCGATCAGGCTCTCGAACTGCAGGTCGGGAAAGCGCTGATCCAGCTCCTGCAGACGGGCCTCGAAACGCTTGGGCTGGTAGGCATCGGACAGCGCCAGGGTCAGGCGCGCCTCCTGGCCCTTGGCCAGGCTGGCGGCATGTCGTGCCAGGCGGTCGGCGGCGCAGAGCACCTGTTCGGCATGATCCAGCAGGCTGGCACCGGCTGCGGTCAGTTGCAGGGTGCGTGGGCCGCGCTCGAATAGGGGCACGCCCAGATCGATTTCCAGGCGGGCGACGGCCTCGCTGACGGTCGACTGGCTCTTGCCCAGGCGCCGTGCGGCGGCGCTCAGCGAGCCGCAACTGGCGGCCTGGGCGAAGGCCTGGAGGGCTTCGGGAGATATATTCATATCGGTTTAGCCGATGGCTGCTGCCTTTGGTTTGGCTGGTAAGCCGATGATCATAGCGCCCATCGTCATTCATCACGAGGTTCGCTCCATGAATCATCCCCTGCCGCGCTCCCTGCGTGAGCGCATCGGTCACGCCCTGGCCTTCGAGGGTATCGCCGTGCTCATCTGCGCACCTGCGTTGGCCTGGGCCATGGACAAACCCTTGGTGCACCTCGGGGCGCTGACCCTGATGTTCTCTACTGTCGCCATGCTCTGGAACATGCTGTTCAACTACCTGTTCGACCGGGCGCAGCAGCACCTGGGCTTCGAGCGCGGGCTGTGGGCACGGCTCAGCCATGCGCTGCTCTTCGAAGGTGGCCTGGTGGTCATGCTGGTACCGCTGGCGGCCTGGTGGTTGTCGATCAGCCTGCTCGAGGCGTTGCTGCTCGATATCGGGCTGATCCTGTTCTTCCTGCCCTATACCCTGGGCTTCAACTGGATCTATGACGTGCTGCGGGCGCGTTGGCTGGCGCGGCGCCAGGCGCAGGGGGCTTCGGCAGTCTGTCGCGGGGCTTGATTGGCTGGCTGCAGCGGCTAAGCTGCCGCCCTTTCCTCGCCAGCTTCCCGAGCACCATGACCGCGCAACTGATCCTCGTCCCGCAGATATCCACGCTTCCCGCCCATGAGCAAAAGGCCCAGGCCATGCTGCGCTGGCTGGTCAAGCGGGAGATCGTCGCGGCGCTGCCGACCACCTGCGGGCAAGGCGGCAACGGCATGGCCTACGCCATCGGGCCAGGTGCTCGGCGCATTGCTCAGCGCCCGGAGTTGCTGCCTTACGGCCAGCCGCACAATGGCCTGGAGATCATCACCAAGCGCTGCATCTATTTGCCAACACGTGATTTTCTCGAGGAGGCGGGCTGCGCCGAATGCCGCCGCGAAGTGGGCGTGCCGCTGTTCGACAGCCTGGAAGTGTGGTGGCCGGGGGAGACCGACAACTTCACCTGCCCGGAATGTGGGCACGAAGATGACATCAACGGCTTCCTGTTCCTGCAACCCTGTGGCTTTTCCAACCTCGGCTTTATCTTCAATGGCTGGGCTGAGGCTGGCCTGCGCCCGGCGTTCGTCGAGGAGTTCGGCGAACGCCTGGGCTTTGCCGTCAGGCAGGTGCGGGTGGACGATCCGGCTTGAGCCGTTTTCTGAAATTGTGGGAGGGGCTTTAGCCGCGACTTGTGCTGTTTTCAGTCGCCGCTGAAGCGCCTCCCACGGGACGTTTCAGAACTCGACGCTGGCCGACAGGCGCAACTCGCGTGGCTCGCCGACGGCGATACGCAGGTCGCCACCGCTGGAGGGGTAGTACTCCTTGTCGAACAGGTTGTTGGCATTGAGTTGCAGCGTGGTCTTGTCGCCCAGTAGGCGCGTGGTTTCCCAGGAGACGAAGGCGTCGGCGACGGTGTAGCTGTCCAGCCATGCGCTGTTGGCATTGTCCACCGCGCGCTTACCGACGTAGCGTGCGCCGCCGCCAACGCGCCAGAGACCGAATTCGCTCGGCATCGCCAGGTCGTGACTCAGGTACAGGCTGCCCATGTTCTTCGCCGCGTTGACTAGGGCATTGCCCTTGTCATCCGGGTCGTCGAGGATTTCCGTGTCGATGTACGCGTAGGTGGCGATCAGGTTCCAGCGTTCGGCGATGCGCCCGGTCAGATCGATCTCCATACCGCGTGAACCGACCTTGCCGGCGGCTTCGTCGTTGCCATTGTTGGTGACCACTACGTTCTTCTTCTCGATGTCGTAGAAGGCAATGTTGGCGCTCAGGTCGGACGTGATGTCGTACTTAGCGCCGACTTCGCGGCTCTTGCCTTCCTCGGGGTCATAGGCGCTGGCGTCGGACAGGCTGTCGGACTGGTTGGGTTTGAACGACTCGCTGTAGTTGGCATAGAGCGAGAGCTTGTCGGTGACGGCGAACACCACCCCCGCGAACGGCATGAAGGCCTGGCCTTGATCGTCGATCAGGCGGTCGTAGTTACTGCCCAGACCCTGATCCAGATACTGGTCGTAGCGCTGATAACGACCACCGAGCACCAGGATCCACTGATCGTCGAGATGCCAGTTGTCCTTGGCGTAGATCGAGTTGGAGTGCAGTTCATCGCGGCGGTCGCTTTGCGTGGCGCTCAAGGCTCTCGATTCGGCGAGGTTGCCGTAGACCGGGTTATAGATGTTGAAGTTGCTGCTGGCAGCGCCACGGTACGTGTCACCACGGAAGTTATCGACCTGCTCATCATCGATACCCAGCAGGATTTCATGGCGCTGGTCGAACAGGAGGGTGTCACCGATCCAGTCCCAGGCAGCGTACTGCACCTGGTTGTCGTATTCGGCGCCGTTGGCGCGGCGGGTCAGGGCGCCTGTATTGGCATTCACCGCAGTGGCGACTGCCTCGGCGAAGTCGTACTTCTCCTGATTGAAACTGTAGGTGAAGCGGGTCTTCCAATCCGGGTTCAACTGGTACTCGATGCGTGCATCGAAGATCTGGTCGATACCTTCGTTCTTCGCCCAGGGCTCGCCGAACTGCTGGTTGTAGCGGGTATTGGCGATGCGCTTGTTGACCAGCACCGTGCCGCGATCAACCGGTGTGGAATATTCCTTGTACTGGTAGGACAGATCGATGCGCAGGTCTTCGCCCGTCCAGCTCAGCGAGGGAGCGATCAGGCTGCGCTCGTCACTGCCGTAGTTGCGCCAGTAATCCTCGTGTTGTCGCTCGGCCACCAGACGATAGGCGAAACCGCTGTCGCCCAGCGGGCCGGTGGTATCGACCGACAGGTTGCCGCCGCCGAAGCTCGACTGTGCGCCTGAAAGACGAGTGCGCTGGCTGTATTCGGGGCGCTTGCTGATGACATTGATTAGCCCGCCCGGCTCCAGCGCGCCATACAGCAGCGAGGCCGGCCCCTTGAGAACCTCCACGCGCTCGGTGGTGGCGTCGAAGTTGCGCGACAGGTTGCTGCGCACCCCGTCGCGCAGCGTCGAACCGTCGGTATTGGTGCCGAAGCCGCGTTTGACGAAGCCATCCTGGGTGCCGGCCAGGGTGTTGCTCTGGGTCATACCGCTTACGAACTTCATCGCATCGTCCAGCGAGTTGACCTGGAAGTCCTCGATGGTCTGCGGGGTGACCACCTGTACCGATTGAGCCTCATCCTTGAGCGCGACAGAAGATTTGCTCGCCGTGCTGGCGCGTTTGGCCTGGTAGCCATTTTCATCGGCAGCGGGAGCGGGAGCGGCGGTGATGTCCTGGCTGGGCAATTCCAGTTCCTGGGCCAGCAGAGCGCTGGTGGGAAGCAGGCAAAGGCTGAGCAGAGCGGCGTGACAGCCACTCAGGGAAGGGCGGTTGGATTTCATTTGCTACTCAGGTGCGGGCGTTTTTGAGAATCATTATTTTATGTGTTCTCTCCTGTGCATGCCTAGGGGCAGTTGTCGTTTCGATGCGAGAGGCAGTGAGGTCAGAATCAGCCTGCCGATCAACACTTTGCATTGAGTGCAGCGAGGTCGCTGGGTATAATGCCGCGCTTCTTATTTTTCCCGCTCGGGAGCCCGCCATGCTGCGCATCAGCCAAGAAGCACTCACCTTCGACGACGTCCTGCTCATACCCGGTTATTCCGAGGTTCTGCCCAAGGATGTCAGCCTCAAGACCCGCCTGACGCGCGGTATCGAACTGAATATCCCACTGCTGTCCGCCGCCATGGACACGGTGACCGAGGCACGCCTGGCCATCGCCATGGCGCAGGAAGGCGGCATCGGCATCATCCACAAGAACATGACCATCGAGCAGCAGGCTGCCGAAGTGCGCAAGGTCAAGAAGTTCGAGGCGGGCGTGGTCAAGGATCCGATCACCATCGAAGCCGACGCCACCGTGCGCGATCTGTTCGAGCTGACTCGTCAGAACAACATTTCCGGTGTACCGGTGCTGTCCAACGGTGACCTGGTCGGTATCGTCACCTCCCGCGACGTGCGCTTCGAGAATCGTCTGGACGCCCTGGTGCGCGACGTGATGACGCCGAAAGAGCGCCTGGTCACCGTCAAGGAAGGCGCCACCAAGGAAGCCGTGCGCGAGCTGCTGCACAAGCACCGCATCGAGAAAGTGCTGATCGTCGACGACGCCTTTGCGCTCAAGGGCATGATGACCGTCAAGGACATCGAAAAGGCCAAGGCCTACCCGCTGGCGAGCAAGGACGACCAGGGCCGTCTGCGTGTTGGCGCTGCCGTCGGCACCGGCGCTGACACCGGCGACCGTGTGGCGGCTCTGGCTGCCGCTGGCGTCGACGTGATCATCGTCGACACCGCTCATGGCCACTCCAAGGGCGTGATCGACCGCGTGCGTTGGGTCAAGCAGAACTTCCCGGATGTCCAGGTGATCGGCGGCAACATCGCCACCGGCGCGGCCGCTCTGGCACTGGTCGAGGCTGGCGCTGACGGCGTCAAGGTCGGCATCGGCCCAGGCTCGATCTGCACCACGCGCATCGTCGCTGGTGTCGGCGTGCCGCAGATCAGCGCCGTCGCCAACGTTGCTGCCGCGCTGGCGGGCACTGGTGTGCCGCTGATCGCTGACGGCGGTATCCGTTTCTCCGGTGACCTGTCCAAGGCCATCGTCGCTGGCGCTTCTGCCGTGATGATCGGCTCGATGCTGGCCGGCACCGAAGAAGCTCCGGGCGAAGTCGAACTGTTCCAGGGGCGTTCCTACAAGGCCTACCGCGGCATGGGCTCGCTGGGCGCCATGGCTCAGGCACAAGGTTCGAGCGACCGTTACTTCCAGGACTCCTCGGCCGGCGCCGAGAAGCTGGTGCCGGAAGGTATCGAGGGTCGCGTGCCGTACAAGGGTGCGATGGCGGCCATCGTTCACCAGTTGATGGGTGGCCTGCGTGCCTCCATGGGCTACACCGGCTGCGCCACCATCGAAGAGATGCGCACCAAGCCGGAGTTCGTGCGCATCACTGGTGCCGGTATGGCTGAGTCGCACGTCCATGACGTGCAGATCACCAAAGAGGCTCCCAACTACCGAGTCGGCTAAAAAATCGATTTGACGCTGCTGCGTTTGCGCATGCGGCGTTGGAGAAAAACTCGAAATGCTCATTTGCTTCAGCAAACTCCGCTTTCTCGTTTCTCTCCGCCTTGCCTGCTCGTCGCTCGCGACGCGGCAAATCGATTTTTGCCATGTATGAATAACGGGGCTGTTCGATCAGCCCCGTGTCATTTGTGAATACCTACGAGAGACGGCCATGGCCCACGACATTCACGCCCACCGCATCCTCATTCTGGACTTCGGTTCCCAGTACACCCAACTGATCGCCCGCCGCGTGCGTGAGATCGGCGTTTATTGCGAACTGCACCCCTGGGACATGAGCGACGAGGACATCCGCGCCTTCGCCCCGCGCGGCATCATCCTCGCCGGTGGCCCGGAGTCGGTGCACGAAGCCAACAGCCCGCGCGCGCCGCAGGCCGTATTCGACCTCAACGTTCCGGTGCTGGGCATCTGCTACGGCATGCAGACCATGGCCGAGCAACTCGGCGGCAAGGTGGAGGGTTCCGACCTGCGTGAGTTCGGCTACGCCCGTGTTGACGTGGTTGGCAGGAGCGAGCTACTGGCCGGCATCGAAGACCATGTCGACGCCGACGGCGTGCTGGGCCTCGATGTGTGGATGAGCCACGGCGACAAGGTCACCCGCCTGCCGGAAGGCTTCCACATTCTCGCCAGCACCCCGAGCTGCCCGATCGCCGCCATGTGCGACGACACTCGCCACTACTACGGCGTGCAGTTCCACCCGGAAGTGACCCACACCAAGCAGGGCGGTCGCATTCTGTCGCGCTTCGTGCTGGAAATCGCTGGCTGCGAAGCCCTGTGGACGCCGGCCAACATCGTCGAAGACGCCATCGCCGCCGTGCGTGCCCAGGTCGGTGACGCCAACGTCCTGCTCGGCCTGTCCGGCGGTGTGGACTCCTCGGTGGTCGCGGCGCTGCTGCACAAAGCCATCGGCGACCAGCTGACCTGCGTCTTCGTCGACAACGGCCTGCTGCGCCTGCACGAAGGTGACCAGGTGATGGCCATGTTCGCCGAGAACATGGGCGTCAAAGTGATTCGCGCCAACGCCGAAGAGCAGTTCCTCGGCAACCTGGCTGGCGAAGCCGACCCGGAGAAGAAGCGCAAGATCATTGGCCGCACCTTCATCGACGTGTTCGATGCCGAAGCCAGCAAACTGGACAACATCCAGTTCCTCGCCCAGGGCACCATCTACCCGGACGTGATCGAGTCGGCTGGCGCCAAGAGCGGCAAGGCCCACGTGATCAAGAGCCACCACAACGTCGGCGGCCTGCCCGAGGAAATGAACCTCAAACTGGTCGAGCCGCTGCGCGAACTGTTCAAGGACGAAGTGCGCAAGATTGGCCTGGAACTGGGCCTGCCCTACGACATGGTCTACCGCCACCCGTTCCCGGGCCCTGGCCTGGGCGTGCGCATCCTCGGTGAAGTGAAGAAGGAATACGCGGACATCCTGCGTCGCGCCGACCACATCTTCATCGAAGAACTGCGCAAGGCAGACTGGTACCACAAGACCAGCCAGGCGTTCGTGGTGTTCCAGCCGGTGAAGTCGGTTGGTGTGGTTGGTGATGGCCGCCGCTACGCCTGGGTCGTTGCCCTGCGCGCCGTGGAAACCGTGGACTTCATGACCGCTCGCTGGGCGCACCTGCCCTACGAGCTGCTGGAAACCGTCAGCGGCCGCATCATCAACGAGATCGACGGCATCTCCCGCGTCACCTACGACGTGTCGAGCAAGCCGCCAGCGACCATCGAGTGGGAGTGAACCCACCGCGCTGAGTGATGCAGGAGAAAACCGGCTTCGGCCGGTTTTTTCATGGCTGCATGCTTTCAGCGGTGCAGCAGAGAGAGCGTTACAGTGAGTACGAATAGGCTCAGGCTAAGGAAGCTGATCAGCAGAATGCGTCTATCCCGACGAATCTGACTGGTGAGTATCGCCTGGCGTTGGCGCCAATCGCAGGCGATGGTGATCCAGCGCTTCTCCAGCAGTTGGCGCCAATCGTCCTCGTTCAGCCAGCAGGCAACATGGTGTGCTGGCAGATCCAGCGCTGGGAACAGTTCCTCGCAGGTCAGCGGTCCCAGGGACATCTGAAAGTGTTGCCCATGGCGCTCGCAGTCCAGTTCGAGGCGGATTTGCGGGCGGGTATCCTGGACGTGGATGTCCTCGGGGTTGGGGGTGAATACTTCATAGGCCGTGATTTGCGCTGTACCCGGGCGCAGCAAAGCTCGGTGGATTTTTTCCCAGAGCAGTCGCGCGAGTTTGTAGAAGCCCCAGACGGAGAAGGCGGAAAGCAGCAGGCTGATCAGCCACAGTAGGCCGCCGAGCAGAATGAAGACCACGATCATGCTCAGAGCCCTGTTAGCAGGGTCGGCGCGGCTTCCCAGATCATGTAGCCCATGATCATCAGCATGATCGCGGCGAATGGCGATGCGGCGTTTGGTGATTCCGGGGTGGCATCGGCTGGGTTCGCTTTGGGAACGTAGAGTAGAAAAGTGCCGGCCTGCTGGTTGAACTCGACGTGCTCTTGGTTGAGCACGAGATGCTCCACTTCGTAGGTACGCTGTTCGTACTCGTAACGCAGGCGATAGACGGGTTTGAGACTGACAATTGTGGTTTTGCCAGCGCTGATGCGTGCGTTGACAAGTTTCTGATCGATGATCACCGCTTTCACGATGTCGTGCGGGCGGCTGAGCCTGTAGCAGTCCGTCCAGATCATTTCGCCGAATGCGGCCATGAGCCCGATCCACATCAGCAGGAGCAGGGGCGTGATCGCTGCGATCATGATCCCCAAGGGTGCGTCGAAGAAGAAGCTTTCCATGTCAGGGCGCGCGTTTCCTTTGAATTGCCTGGCGATTCTATCCAGGTACGGCTGTCCTTTTCTCAGCGTTATCTCTCAGTCGCGACCTCGACGTTTGAGGCTGGCAAGTGCAGGTAGCGGTTATGCGTCTCCCCGTACGTAAACGCGCGTTACGCCCGCTTATCACTGGATCAAACCGTCTGCCTTGGCCGGTTGCTTGTTCTCAAGCCAAGCGCTGATTTCGCTGGCGTGCATGGGTTTGGAGAACAGGTAGCCCTGGGCCCAGGCGCAGCCGAGACTTTTTAGAGCGTCGAGTTCGGCGGCGGTTTCCACGCCTTCGACGATGCACTCCAACTGCATATCCTGGCACAGGGCAACCAGCGACCTGACGATCTTGAAGCTGGCCGGATCGACGTGGATGTCGGTGACGAAAGTACGATCCACCTTCAGCTTGGTCAGTGACAGCGCGTGGATGTGGCTCAGGCTGGAATAGCCGGTGCCGAAGTCGTCGAGTGAAATACCGCAGCCCAGTTCGCGCAACCGGCTGATCGTCCGTTGGGTCTGCGGCAGGTCTTGAATGGCTGCTGTTTCGGTGATTTCCAGATCGAGACAGGCCGGGTCGAAACGACTGCTCTTGATCAGCTCGACGATCTGCTGGGCGGCGTCCTCTGAACTACAGTCGTGGGCGGAGAGGTTGAATGACAGGCGCATACCTGCAGGCCAGCTCGCGGCGGCTTCCAGCGCTTTGCTCAGCAACGGTAGCGTGAGGCGATTGACCAGGCCGATACGCTCGGTGATCGGGATGAACTCATTAGGTGGCACGCTACCCAGCTCCGGGCTTTCCCAGCGCGCCAGTGCCTCGAAGGCGACGGTTTGCTCACGGTGAATATCCATGATCGGCTGGAACACCACGTGAAATTCACGCTCCAGGTCGGCCCTGCGCAGGGCCTGTTCGGTCAGGCCTTCGCGATTGAGCTGCTGGTGATGAACGGCGCTGAACAGGCAGGCCGTTCCGGGCCGATGGCGCTTGCTCTGATACAGGGCGTAGTCGGCGTATTCATACACTTGCACGGCGCTGGAGGCATGATCCGGGAAGGTCGCGATACCCAATGAGCCGCTGATCTGAATCGGGATGTCCACCAATAGAAACGGCTCGCGCATGCTGGTGCAGATTTTTTCGCCAAACGCCCGGAGTTGGTCGTCGCTCATGGGCCTGGTGATGATCAGGGCGAACTCGTCGCCGCCCAGTCGGGCCAGGTGCACATCGTCGTCGAACAGCCCGCTCAGGCGCTGGCCAACCTGATAGAGCAGCTTGTCACCGACGCGATGGCCATACAGATCGTTGACCGGCTTGAAGCCATCCAGATCGATCAATCCCACAGCCAGGCGAGCCTCCTGATTGCGGGCGCGGGACAGCTGCGTGTCGAGGCGGGAGAAGAACTGCCGGCGATTGGCCAGGCCGGTCAGGCTGTCCTGATTGGCCAGATGCAGGTTTTCCTCGCTGAGTTTTGCCGTATGCGCCTGCATGTTCACCATGCGAGTGAAGTCGGCGTACTGCGTCTTGAGAATGATCAGCATGGCGATGGATACCAGCAGCACATCAATCGCCGTGGCCACGAAGGTAATGATGTGGGTCGACGCGAAGAACAGCACGAACGCCGTGTTGACCACTGCAGCGGTGACCAGGGCGGCTGGCAGCAGATGCATCATGCAGAAAATGCAGCCGATGACGGTGATCGCCATATAAAAGGCGACATGCGCCTGGGTATAGCTGTTGCCATAGGGAAACAGCGCCAGCGACCAGGCAGTGAACGCCACGGCCACGAAAGGCGCGAGCATGTTGGTGCGTTTCAGTGCCGTCA
This sequence comes from Pseudomonas sp. C11, assembly GCF_034683865.1. Taxonomy (NCBI): domain Bacteria; kingdom Pseudomonadati; phylum Pseudomonadota; class Gammaproteobacteria; order Pseudomonadales; family Pseudomonadaceae; genus Pseudomonas; species Pseudomonas sp. C11. The sequence goes on along the minus strand of NZ_JAWIIP010000012.1, from coordinate 100,283 downwards.
GCATTTGCTCCGTGCTTTGTGCCTGCTTGCGCGTGCGTATCCAGCCGACCGAGCGAATGACGCCGAACACCATCATGAGCAACGGGCAATACACCACAAGCCAGTGCGGCGCGAAGACAAGGTGGGTGCCAGCCAGCATCAGGGTGTTGACCAGCAGGATGAAATACATCATGGGCAGTTGGCGAGCCAGTGCGATGTATTGCGCCTTGATCAGGTCAGGGTTGTCCTTGGGTACGGACATCAGTGCTCTTACGGCGAGCAGGGTTTTCTTCATCGCGCGTCGCTCTGAAAACACAACCGGATAAGTGACTGGACGGATTGTCGTTGCCGGCCGGTACTGAGCAGGGTTGCACGCTGCTCTAATGGGATCCTATCGGCCGACCCTCAGATTTCTACATTCTTTACGACTGGTGGCACTTTGATTTTTTTGCGCCGGCAGGTCGTGCTGGCTGCGAGCAATATTCGTGGCGTTCATGCTGGCAGCCTTGCGTCAGGCGCTTGCAGGCACTTGCGCCAATCCGGCGCGCTTAAGTGCGCGGCCGGTGTTGTCACATCGTCGGCCCTTTAGTTGCTACTTCGAGCTGGCTTTGGCCTCGGGGCAGTATCCCGCAGCCTTATCGGCCGCTTGGATCCGGGAGGGCAGTCAATCGATGTCCTTACCTCACCGCACACGCCGCCAGGCAGGTATCGAGCATGCGGTTGGAGAAGCCCCATTCGTTGTCGTACCAGGCCAGTACCTTGACCAGGCGGCTGTTCACCTTGGTGTGGTTGGCGTCGAAGATCGACGACAGCGGGTTGTGGTTGAAGTCGCAGGACACCAGCGGCAGCGGGTTGTAGCCCAGTACCTTCGAGCCTTCGGCGGCGGCGCGTAGCAGGGCGTTGACCTCTTCAACGCTGGTATCGCGCTGCACTTGCACGGTCAGGTCTACCAGCGACACGTTAATCACCGGCACCCGCACCGCCATGCCGGTCAGACGTCCGGCCAGTTCCGGCAGCACCAGGCCTACGGCTTCGGCGGCGCCGGTCTTGGTGGGGATCATCGACTGGGTGGCCGAGCGGGCGCGGAAGGGGTCGGCGTGGTAGACGTCGGAGAGGTTCTGGTCGTTGGTGTAGGCGTGGATGGTGGTCATCAGCCCGCTTTCGATGCCCAGTTCGCGCTGCAGCACCTGGGCCACCGGCGCCAGGCAGTTGGTGGTGCAGGAGGCGTTGGAGATGATCTGCTGATCGGCGCGCAGGCTGCCTTCATTGACGCCATAGACGATGGTGGCATCGGCGCCCTTGGCCGGGGCTGAGATGATCACCTTGCGCGCGCCAGCGGCCAGGTGCGCGGCGGCCTTGTCGCGTTCGGTGAACAGGCCGGTGCACTCGAACACCACGTCGACCCCGAGCGCCTGCCACGGCAGTTCGGCGGGGTTGCGGATGGCGCTGACCGCGATGGCGTCGCCGTTGACGATCAGGCTCTGCCCGTCGGTCTCGACCGATGCAGCGAAAATGCCGTGTACGCTGTCGTACTTGAGCAGGTGGGCATTGATCGCGCTGTCGCCCAGGTCGTTGATCGCGACCACCTGCAGATCGTCGCGATAGTTCTGGGTGTAGAGGGCGCGGAGCACGTTGCGGCCGATGCGACCGAAACCGTTGATGGCAATTCGCAGTGTCATGGGGCTTTTCTCGTTTTGTTGTTTTAAAACAAGATTATTCCCGTGAGGCTAGAAATCAAGCGCTTTGGCTGTCAGTATTTTGATAAAAATACAATTTAATGGCTGTTCGAAAGCCTGGAGTCGAAACCATGCATCCCCGCATTCTTGAGGTCACCGAGCGCCTCATTGCCCGTAGCCGTGCGACCCGCGAACGTTATCTGGCGCAGATGGCGGCCGCCGACAGCCAGGGCCCGCACCGTGGCACGCTGCAGTGCGCCAACTTCGCCCACGGCGTGGCGGGCTGCAATTCCGCTGGCGACAAGCAGCGCCTGCGCCTGATGAACGAGGCCAACGTCGGCATCGTCACCGCCTACAACGACATGCTCTCGGCTCACCAGCCCTACGAGCACTACCCGCAGATGATCAAGCAGGCGCTGCGCGAGGTCGGCTCGGTCGGCCAGGTGGCCGGTGGCGTGCCGGCGATGTGCGATGGCGTGACCCAGGGTGAGCCGGGCATGGAACTGAGCCTGGCCAGCCGCGAGGTGATCGCCATGTCCACCGCCGTGGCGCTGTCGCACAACATGTTCGATGCGGCGATGCTGCTGGGCATCTGCGACAAGATCGTGCCGGGGCTGATGATCGGCGCCCTGCGCTTCGGTCATCTGCCGATGATCTTCGTGCCGGGCGGGCCGATGCCGTCGGGCATCCCCAACAAGGAGAAGGCCGCCGTGCGCCAGCTCTACGCCGAGGGCAAGGCGAGCCGCGAAGAGCTGCTGGAGTCGGAGATGAAGTCCTACCACAGCCCCGGCACCTGCACCTTCTACGGCACCGCCAACACCAACCAGGTGGTCATGGAAATCATGGGCCTGCACCTGCCGGGCTCGTCCTTCGTCAACCCCTACACGCCGCTGCGTGACGCGCTGACCGCCGAGGCCGCGCGCCAGGTGGTGCGCCTGACCCGTCAGGGTGGCGAGTACACGCCGTTGTGCCGGATCATCGACGAGAAGGCCATCGTCAACTCGGTGGTGGCGCTCAACGCCACGGGCGGTTCGACCAACCACACGCTGCACATCCCCGCGTTCGCCCGCGCTGCCGGTATCCATCTGACCTGGCAGGACATGGCCGATATATCGGCGGTGACACCGACCCTGGCCAAGGTCTACCCCAACGGCCAGGCCGACGTGAACCACTTCCATGCCTGCGGCGGTGTGCCTTTCATGGTGCGCACCCTGCTCGAAGCCGGTTTGTTGCACGAGGATGTGCATACCGTGGCTGGGCCAGGTCTGGCGCGCTACACCCAGGAACCCTTCCTCGATGATGGCCGCCTGGTATGGCGCGAAGGCCCTGCGCAGAGTCTGGATGGCAATATCCTGCGTGGCGCGGAGGAGCCCTTTTCCGCCGAAGGCGGGCTGCGTGTGCTCAGCGGCAACCTCGGCAATGCAGTGGCCAAGGTGTCGGCGGTGGCGCCGGAGCATCAGGTGGTCGAGGCCCCGGCGCGGGTGTTCGAGACTCAGGCCGAGCTGGCCGATGCCTTCAAGGCCGGTGAGCTGGCGCGCGGCTTCGTCGCCGTGGTGCGCTTCCAGGGGCCCAAGGCCAATGGCATGCCCGAGCTGCACAAGCTCACGCCTTATCTGGGCGTGCTGCAGGATCGTGGTTTCAAGGTGGCGCTGGTCACCGACGGGCGTATGTCCGGGGCATCGGGCAAGGTGCCGGCGGCCATTCACGTCAGCCCGGAAGCCTGGGATGGTGGCCCGCTGGCCAAGGTGCGCGACGGCGATCTGATTCGCGTCGATGGCGTCACCGGGCACCTGCAAGTGCTGGTGGATGAGGCGGAGTGGGCCGCCCGCGAGCTGGCGCCGCGCCCGCAGGGCACCGGCATCGGTTGCGGGCGTGAGCTGTTCGCCTTCATGCGCGCCGCCTTCAGTCCGGCGGAGCAGGGCGCCAGTGCCTTCACCGCAGAGCTGGAGTCGCTGCGATGAGTCTGGTGCTGGTCGGCGATGTCGGCGGCACCAATGCCCGTTTCGCCCTGTGGCGCGATGGCCGTATCGAAGCCGTGAGGGTCTCGGCCACGGCCGAGCATGCCACGCCGGAGCAGGCCGTGGCTGCCTACATGGCCGCCGTGGGGCTGGCGCCGGGGGCGGTGCAGACCGTCTGCCTGGCCTGCGCCGGGCCGGTGGAAGTCGATCCGTTTCGCTTCACCAACAACGCCTGGCGCATCAGTCGTGCGGCCTTCTGCGCCGAGCTGCAGGTGCGCGAGCTGCTGCTGATTAACGACTTCTCGGCCATGGCGCTGGGCATGACCTGCCTGCGCGAGGACGAGTACATCAGTGTTTGCCCGGGCGTGGCCGAGCCCGGTCGACCGCGCGTGGTGATCGGCGCCGGCACCGGCCTGGGTGTGGGCACCTTGCTGGAACTGCCGGGCGGCGGCTGGCATGCGCTACCGGGCGAGGGCGGGCATGTCGATCTGCCGGTCGGCAATGCGTGTGAGGTGCAGGTCTGGCAGGCCCTGCATGCGCAGCTCGGGCACGTCAGCGCCGAGTCTGGCGCGCTCAGCGGCAATGGTTTGCTGGCGCTGTACCGCGCCACCTGCGCGGTGGACGGCCAGCCGCCGCTGTTGCACAGTGCCGCGCAGATCACTGGCGCGGCGCTTGAGGGCGACGCGCTGGCGGCCAGCGTGCTGGAAAGTTTCTGCTGCCTGCTGGGACGGGTGGCCGGCAACAACGTGCTGACCCTGGGCGCACGCGGTGGCGTGTATATCGCTGGCGGCATGGTGCCGCGCTTCGCCGAATTCTTCCTGGCCAGTGGTTTTTCCCGCAGCCTGCGCGACAAGGGCTGCATGAGCGGTTACTTCGACGGCTTGCCGGTGTGGCTGGTGACCGCCGAATATCCGGGGCTGATGGGCGCTGGTGTGGCGGCGGAGCAGTATCTGGCGCGCAGCCGATAGCCGCGCGTGGCGTTGCATAACAACAAGATCAAGGATTATCGATGTGAGCCCGACCGGAAAATCCATCCTGCTGGTCGACGACGACCAGGAAATCCGCGAGTTGCTGCAAACCTACCTGGGGCGCGCCGGCCTGCAGGTGCGCAGCGTGGCCGATGGCGCCGGCTTTCGCCAGGCGCTGGAGGAGGGCGGCGCGGACTTGCTGATTCTCGATGTGATGCTGCCCGACGAGGACGGCTTCAGCCTGTGCCGCTGGACGCGTGAGCACGGGCGTTTCGCCCAGGTGCCGATCATCATGCTCACTGCCAGCTCCGACGAGGCCGACCGGGTGATCGGCCTGGAACTGGGCGCCGATGATTACCTCGGCAAGCCGTTCAGCCCGCGCGAGCTGCTGGCGCGGATCAAGGCCCTGCTGCGTCGGGTGCACTTCGCCCAGGAGCGTGCCCCCGAGGTGCTGGCTTTCGACGAATGGCGCCTGGATATGGTCAGCCACCGCCTGTTTCACCTCGATGGCGAGGAGGTGCTGCTGTCCGGCGCCGACTTCGCCCTGCTCAAGCTGTTTCTCGATCACCCGCAGCAGATTCTCGACCGCGACACCATCGGCAACGCCACGCGTGGCCGCGAGATGATGCCGCTGGAGCGCGTCGTCGACATGGCCGTCAGTCGTCTTCGCCAGCGCCTGCGCGACACCGACAAGCCGCCCCGGCTGATCCGCACCGTGCGCGGCAGCGGCTACCAGTTGGCCGCAACGGTCACCGCCCAGGCTGGCCATGCGCGCTGAATGGCGGCGGCTGTTGCCGATTCCGCGTTCGCTGCTCGGGCGCATGCTGCTGCTGACCCTGCTCGCCGTGTTGGTGGCGCAGGCGCTGTCCAGCGCCATCTGGTTGTCGCAACTGCGTGCCACCCAGCTCGAAGGCCTGGTGACCACCGCACGTAGCCTGGCCCATTCGATGTCGGCCAGCGTGCGTTACTTTCGTTCGCTACCGGTGGCCTATCGGCCACTGGTGCTCGACCAGTTGCGCAGCATGGGCGGCACGCGCTTCGTGGTCAGCCTCAATGATCGCCCCCTGCAGATGAAGCTGTTGCCCGCCACACCACGCAGGCAGGCGGTGACCGAGGCGGTGAGCGAGGTGTTGCAGGAGTCGCTGGGCGGCGGGGCGGATATCTCGGTGAATTTCGTCAGCCCGGACGATCTGCTGATCTTCAACGGCGGTCTCAAGCTCGACGAGTTGCCGCGCTCCTGGGCGCATTACGCGCTGACGCTGGAGCCGGTCAAGCCGCCGGTGCTGGTGACGCAGATGCAACTGGCGCCCGGCGAATGGTTGTATATCGCCTCGCTGCTGCCCGAGCCCTACACCACTCTGGAGGAGCCGCTACTGCCGGCTCAGCAGTGGTGGTTCATGCTCTTCAGCAGTGCTTTTCTGCTGCTGTTCATTGGCCTGCTGGTGCACTGGCAGAGCCGCCCGCTCAAGCGTCTGGCGCGAGCGGCGCGGAGCATGTCGCTGGGCGCCGAGGTGGAGCCGGTGGCCGAGGGCGGCGGGCGCGAGGTGGTCGAGGTGGGGCGTGCCTTCAATGCCATGCGTGAGCGCATCAGCCGCTACCTGACCGAGCGCGCGCAATTGTTCAGCGCCATTTCTCATGATTTGCGCACCCCCATCACCCGTCTGCGTCTGCGCGTCGAGTTGCTGGAGGACGAGGCCGTGCAGGCCAAGTTCGGCCGCGATCTGGACGAGCTGGAACTGTTGGTCAAGGGCGCGCTGCAGTGCGTCAAGGACACCGACATCCACGAGAACATCGAGCCGGTGGATCTCAACCAGCTGTTGCATTGCCTGGTCGAACCCTACCTGGCGCCGACGGGAACGGGCCAGGTGACCGTGCACGGTCAGGCCCAGGCGGCTTATCCGGGCAAGCCTTTGGCGCTACGCCGCTGCATCGGCAACCTGATCGACAATGCGCTCAAGTACGGCCACAACGCTCGCCTGTATGTCGAAGACGATGCGCACGGTTATGTGCTGCATGTCGATGACGATGGCCCTGGCGTGCCCGAACAGCGCCTGGAGCAGGTGTTCGAGCCGCATTTCCGCCTGGCCGGGCAGCAACAGGGCTACGGCCTGGGGCTGGGCATCGCGCGCAATATCGCCCACAGCCATGGCGGCGAGGTGAGCCTGCAGAACCTGCGTGAAGGCGGCCTGCGGGTGACCCTGCAGTTGCCGCGCACGCCGGACTGACTGCCCGCTGCGGACTCCGTTCGGGCGATACGCAGGTGCCAATGGCTTCCCGGGTATCGTTGCGCTCAACCCAGGCTACGGGGAGCTCAGGTGTCGTCGTTTTGTTGCCTGGTCACCCGGGTGCTCGCCAAGAATCTTCGGAGTAACTGCCATGAACCTGCCTGAACTGCCCGCTGCGAGCTGGCTGAGCAAGACCGCCCACCGGGCCTGGCTCGCTGGCGAAGGCCAGCGCCTGCTGGCCTTCGCCAGGGCCGCGCGCGTCGAGCAGGGCTTCGCCGCCCTCGATGAGCGCGGCAGCCTGCCGGCCGATGCCCGCGCCGAGCTGATCCACACCACGCGCATGACCCATTGCTTCGCCCTGGCGCATGTTCAGGGGCTGCCGGGTCATGCCCATCTGGTCGACCACGGCATCGCGGCGTTGCACGGGGCATTGCGTGACGAGGTGCATGGCGGCTGGTTCGCCGATGCCCGCCGCAGCGGCGACAAGAGCGCCTATCTGCATGCCTTCGTCGCCCTGGCTGCCAGCTCCGCACAGGTGGCCCGGCGGCCTGGCGCCGAAGCCTTGCTGGCCGAGGCCATCGCGGTGCTCGACGAGCATTTCTGGAGCGAGGAGGAGGGTGCTCTGCGCGAGAGTTTCAGCCGCGACTGGACGCAGGAAGAAGCCTATCGCGGCGCCAACAGCAACATGCATGGTGTGGAGGCCTTTCTCGCCCTGGCCGATGTCACCGGCGACAGCGTCTGGCTGCAGCGCGCCCTGCGCATTGCCGAGCGGCTTATCCATGGCCATGCCGTGGCCTGCGGCCATGTCGTGGTCGAGCATTTCGACCGCCACTGGCAGGCGTTGCCCGAGTACAACGCCGACAACCGCGCCGACCCCTTCCGCCCCTACGGCAGCACACCGGGTCACAGCTTCGAGTGGGCGCGCCTGCTGCTGCATCTGGAGGCGGCCTTGCTACGCGCCGGGCTGGCCGCGCCCGATTGGCTGCTGGCGGATGCCCGTGGCCTGTTCGCCAGTGCCTGTCGCGCTGCCTGGCAGGCCGACGGCGCGCCGGGGCTGGTCTACAGCCTGGACTGGCAGGCGCGGCCGGTGGTGCGGGCGCGTCTGCACTGGGTGCAGGCCGAAGCCATCGCGGCGGCGGCGGCTCTGTTGCGGCGCACCGGCGAGGCCGATTACGAGCGCTGGTATCGGCAGTTCTGGGAGTTTGCCGCGCGCCATTTCATCGACTTGCAGGGCGGCAGCTGGCATCACGAACTGGACAACGACAATCGCCCGGCAGCGAGCATCTGGCCCGGCAAGCCCGACCTCTATCACGCCTATCAGGCCGTGCTGCTGCCGAGCCTGCCGCTGGCGCCGAGCCTGGCCAGTGCTCTGGTGGCTTTGTAACGAGCTGGTGACACTCGCGCGTCGCTTCGTTACCTGAGCGGCCTCGCAGGCTGATTACACTCCATCCCATGCAAGCGCCATGACTTGCCGGATAACAACAAGAAAGGTATTTCCGATGAACGCGATTTCTCGTCTCGCCGCTGCCGTTTCTCTCGTTTCCCTGCTCCCGTTCTCCGCCCTGGCCGCCGACTCCAAAGGTACGGTGGAAGTCGTGCATTGGTGGACCTCCGGTGGCGAGGCCGCTGCCGTCAAGGTGCTGCGCGAGCTGGTGGAGAAGGACGGCTACACCTGGAAGGACAGCGCCGTGGCCGGTGGTGCAGGCGCTGCCGCCATGACCGTGCTGAAGACTCGGGTGATTTCCGGCAACCCGCCGGGCGCCGCGCAGATCAAGGGGCCGGATCTGCAGGAGTGGGGCGCGCTGGATCTGCTCGCGCCGCTCGATGACGTGGCCAAGGCCAACAACTGGGATGGCCTGCTGTCCAAGACCGTCGCCAACACCATGAAGTACGACGGTCATTACGTCGCCGTGCCGGTGAACATCCACCGCGTCAACTGGTTGTGGATCAACCCGGAAGTGTTCAAGAAGGCCGGTATCGACAAGGCGCCGACCACCCTCGACGAACTCTACGCCGCCGGCGACAAGCTCAAGGCTGCCGGCTTCGTGCCCCTGGCCCATGGCGGTCAACCCTGGCAGGACAGCACCGTGTTCGAGGGCCTGGTGCTCGGCATCATGGGTGCCGACGGCTACCACAAGGCCTTCGTCGAGCATGACGAGGCGACCCTCACCAGCGCGCAGATGACCGAGGTGTTCACCGCGCTGAAGAAGCTCTCCACCTACATGGACGACAACCGCGCCGGGCGCGACTGGAACCTGGCCACTGCGCAGGTGATTCAGGGCAAGGCCGGCATGCAGATCATGGGTGACTGGGCCAAGAGCGAGTGGACGGCTGCCGGCAAGGTAGCCGGCAAGGATTACCAGTGCGTGCCGATGCCGGGCACCACTGGCAGCTACACCTACAACATCGACTCTTTGGCCATGTTCAAGCTCAAGAACGAAGGCGACATCGCCGCCCAGCATGCCCTGGCGCGCATCGCCCTGGAGCCCGAGTTCCAGTACGTGTTCAACGAGAACAAGGGCTCGATCCCGGTGCGCCCCGATTTGGACATGAGCAAGTTCGACAGTTGCGCCCAGGCCTCCATGAAGGATTTCCAGGAGGCTGACAAGGCCGGTGCGCTGGAGCCGAGCATGGCCCACAGCATGGCCACCAACCTGGCGGTGCAGGGCGCGATCTTCGATGTGGTCAGCAACTTCATGACCGACAAGAACGCCGACCCGAGCAAGGCCGGGGCGCAGATCTACGCGGCGATCAAGGCCGCGCAGTAAGGCGCTGCGGGCCTGCCGCCGCAGGCCCGCTTCCTTTTCCTCGATGCTTGCCGATAGGCCCCGGCGCTGTCGTGGGCAGCGCTCGGCCCGAATTTCATCCACACACTGGTAATGCCCGATGAGTGTCACGACGCGAGCTGCCAAGGCTTCACCCTTCGATGCGCTGCAACGCTGGCTGCCCAAGCTGGTGCTGGCGCCGAGCATGCTGGTGGTGCTGGTCGGTTTCTATGGCTACATCCTGTGGACGGCGCTGCTGTCGTTCACCAACTCCAGCTTCATGCCCAGCTACAAGTGGGTGGGCCTGCAGCAATACGCGCGCCTGCTGGACAACGACCGCTGGTGGGTGGCGAGCAAGAATCTGATGATCTTCGGCGGCCTATTCATCGGCATCAGCCTGGTGGTCGGCGTACTGCTGGCGGTGCTGCTGGATCAGCGCATCCGCCGTGAAGGCTTCATCCGCACCGTCTACCTGTACCCCATGGCGCTGTCGATGATCGTCACCGGCACCGCCTGGAAGTGGCTGCTCAACCCCGGCCTGGGCCTGGACAAGATGCTCCGCGACTGGGGCTGGGAAGGCTTTCGCCTGGACTGGCTGGTGGATCAGGATCGGGTCATCTACTGCTTGGTGATCGCCGCCGTGTGGCAGGCCTCGGGCTTCGTCATGGCGCTGTTCCTGGCCGGGCTGCGCAGCGTCGATCAGTCGATCATCCGCGCCGCCCAGGTGGATGGCGCGAGTCTGCCGACCATCTACCTGCGCATTGTCTTGCCGAGCCTGCGCCCGGTGTTCTTCAGCGCGGTGATGATCCTCGCCCATATCGCCATCAAGAGCTTCGATCTGGTGGCGGCGATGACTGCCGGCGGCCCTGGCTACTCCTCCGACCTGCCGGCGATGTTCATGTACAGCTTCACCTTCAGCCGCGGCCAGATGGGCATTGGCTCGGCCAGCGCGATGCTGATGCTCGGCGCGATCCTGGCGATTCTGGTGCCGTACCTCTATTCGGAACTGCGAGGCAAACGCCATGACTAGAGCCTTCAGCTTCAGCCGCGTGGCGATCTACGCCACCCTGTTGTTCGCCGCTGCACTGTATCTGGTGCCGCTGGTGGTGATGCTCCTGACCAGCTTCAAGACCCCCGAGGACGTGCGCACCGGCAACCTGCTGTCGCTGCCCGAGGTGTTCACCCTGATCGGCTGGGTCAAGGCCTGGGGCGTGGTCGATGGCTACTTCTGGAACTCGGTGAAGATCGCCGTGCCGGGAGTGCTGATCTCCACGGCCATCGGTGCGCTGAATGGCTACGTGCTGTCGATGTGGCGCTTCCGTGGCTCGCAACTGTTCTTCGGCCTGCTGCTGTTCGGCTGCTTCCTGCCGTTCCAGACGGTGCTGCTGCCGGCCTCCTTCACCCTCGGCAAGCTGGGCCTGGCCAATACCACCACTGGTCTGGTGCTGGTGCATGTGGTCTACGGCATCGCCTTCACCACTTTGTTCTTCCGCAACTACTACGTCAGCGTGCCGGAGGCCCTGGTCAAGGCGGCGCGCCTGGATGGCGCCGGCTTCTTCACCATCTTCGGGCGCATCCTGCTGCCGATGTCGGTGCCGATCATCATGGTCTGCTTGATCTGGCAGTTCACCCAGATCTGGAACGACTTCCTCTTCGGCGTGGTGTTCGCCAGCGGCGACGCACAGCCGATCACCGTGGCCCTGAACAATCTGGTCAACACCAGCACTGGGGCCAAGGAATACAACGTGGACATGGCTGCGGCAATGATCGCCGGGCTGCCGACCCTGCTGGTGTACATCCTGGCGGGCAAATATTTCCTGCGCGGCCTCACGGCTGGCGCGGTCAAGGGTTGAAAGCTGCGCTGGCAGCAGTGGAGAAGTGAATGGCAACGCTCGAACTGCGTAACGTCAACAAGTCCTACGGCAGCGGCCTGACGGATACCCTCAAGTGCATCGACCTGCAGATCGATGACGGCGAATTCCTGATCCTGGTCGGCCCATCGGGCTGCGGCAAATCCACCCTGATGAACTGCATCGCCGGGCTGGAGAACATCAGCCAGGGCGAGATCCTCGTCGATGGCGTGGATATCAGCGGCATGAGCCCCAAGGATCGCGACATCGCCATGGTGTTCCAGTCCTACGCGCTGTACCCGACCATGAGCGTGCGCGACAACATCGCCTTCGGCCTGAAGATGCGCAAGATGGCCCCGGCGGCCATCGACGAGGAAGTGACCCGCGTGGCCAGGATGCTGCAGATCGAGCACCTGCTCGCCCGCAAGCCGGGCCAGCTCTCCGGCGGCCAGCAGCAGCGCGTGGCCATGGGCCGGGCGCTGGCGCGGCGGCCGAAGATCTACCTGTTCGACGAGCCCCTGTCGAACCTCGACGCCAAGCTGCGCGTGGAGATGCGCACCGAAATCAAGCTGATGCACCAGCGCCTGAAGACCACCACGGTGTACGTCACCCACGACCAGATCGAGGCCATGACCCTGGGCGACAAGGTGGCGGTGATGAAGGAGGGCGTGATCCAGCAGTTCGGCACGCCGCAGCAGATCTACAACGAGCCGGCCAACCTGTTCGTCGCCAGTTTCATGGGCTCGCCGCCGATGAATTTCGTGCCGGTGCAACTGCAGCAGCGTGACGGCCAGTTCTGGGCCGGTCTGGTGTCGTCGGCCGGGCGCTGCGAGCTGCCGCTCGGGCAGTTGCCGGCTGGCAGTGAAGCGCGCCAGTTGTTGCTGGGCATTCGCCCCGAGCAGGTGCAGCTCGCCAGTGCCGGCGCCGTCCAGGGCGTGCTGCCGGCAGCGGTCGAGGTGCTCGAACCCACCGGCCCGGACACCCTGGTGTTCGTCGAGGTCAACGGCAGCAAGCTGTGCTGCCGCCTGGCGCCCGATCAGGCACCGCCGGTTGGTCAATCTCTGAATCTGCAGATCGATGCGGCGCGCGCCCTGCTCTTCGATGCCGAGAGTGGTGAGCGCGTGCGCCCGCTGGCGGCGCAGCCGGGCGCTGCCAGCGCCGCGAATGAGCATCACAAGGAGTCGGCCTCGCAGTCCTGATGCCGGCATTGCACAGCGGTAACAACAATAAAAACAGCGGGAGAGGTTATGAAACGAGCAACGGGTTTGGGCCTGGCCATGGCGCTGGGTTCCCTGGCACTGCCGATGTCGAGCATGGCGCTGGAATTCACCGGCTACGTGCGCAGCGGTGCCGGTACGGCCGATGGCAATGGCCGGCAATCGTGCTTCCAACTGCCGGGTGCGCAATCCAAGTACCGCCTGGGTAACGAGTGCGAACAGTACGCCGAGCTGGATCTGCGCCAGGATCTGTTCACCCTTGATGATGGCTCGGTACTCAGCGTCGAGGGCATGGCGCAGCTCTACAACCAGTACGGCCACACGCCGAAATTCACTGGCGACTATGGCACCGCGCGGATGAACCAGATGTACGCCGAGTGGAGCAAGATGCCAGCGCTGGGTGGCGGCTCGCTGTGGGCCGGGCGCCGTTTCTACAAGCGTAACGATATCCATATCTCCGATTTCTACTACTGGAACCAGAGCGCCACCGGTTTCGGCATCGACGAGATGAAGATCGGTGATTACAAGTACAGCTACGTGTTCTCGCGCAAGGACAGCTACGACCAGAAGGAATACATCAACCGTCACGACTTCAACGTCGGCGGCTTCGTCACCAACCCGGGCGGCGAGGTCGAAGTGGGCGTCAGCTACATTGACAAGCCGTCTTCGGTGGAGGATTCGCACAGCGGCTGGGCCGTGACCGGCCAGCACGTGCAGAAGAACTTCCTGGGTCTGAGCGGCGACAACAAGTTCGCCCTGCAATACGGCGAGGGGCCGGGCACGGGGCTGGGCTACACCGGCGACCCGACCCTGGATCGCAGCGCCAAGAGCTGGCGCATGGTCGAGTTCTTCGACTTCCAGATGACCCCGCGCCTTGGTGGCCAGGTCGAGCTGGTCTATCAGAAGGACACGCGCTCCGACGGGGTGGATCAGAACTGGCTGTCGGTCGGCGGTCGCACCAGCTACGCCTTCACCGAGCAGTTCAAGCTGGTGGGCGAGATCGGTCGTGATCAGGTCGAGGCCCCTGGCGGCACGCGCAAGCTGACCAAGTTCACCGTCGCGCCGACCTGGTCGCCTGCCGGCCCCGGCTTCTGGGCGCGCCCGGAAATTCGTCTGTACTACACCTATGCCAGTTGGAACAAGGCCGCGCAGCAGGCGGCCAACCTGCTAGCCGAAGGCTCGGCGCTGTCCGATAGCGGCGCCTTCGGCAGCTCGCGCAACGGCTCCAACTTCGGCGTGCAGGTGGAGTACTGGTGGAAGTGAGCGGCTGCTACATCGGCTCTTCGTCAGCCGGATAACGGCTGGCGTTGAGGCTTTCCTTGATCTTGCGCAGGTGTGGCTGGAAGTCCACGCCACGGCGCAGGGTCATGCCGGTGGCCAGTACGTCGAGCACGGTGAGTTGAATAATGCGTGAGGTCATCGGCATGTAGATGTCGGTGTCTTCGGGCAGCGGGATGTCCAGGCTCAGGCTGCTGGCCTGGGCCAGGGGCGAGCCGGCGGCGGTGAGGCCGAGCACCGAGGCGCCGTTCTCGCGGGCCAGGCGTGCCACCTCCACCAGCTCGCGGGTGCGTCCGGTGTAGGAAATGATCACGAACAGGTCGCCGGTGTGCGCCACCGAGGCCAGCATGCGCTGCATCAGCACATCGGCATGGGCCGATACCGCCAGGTTGAAACGGAAGAACTTGTGCTGCGCGTCCAGTGCCACCGGCGCAGATGCGCCGAGGCCGAAGAAATGGATCTGCCGGGCCTGGATCAGCATGTCCACGGCGCGGCTGATCAGGTTCGGATCGAGGCTCTGGCAGGCGCTGTCCAGCGAGGCGATGGCGCTGCCGAAGATCTTGCGCGTGTACGCCTCGGGGCCGTCGTCGGCTTCCACTGCCTGGCTGACGTAGGCCGCGCCGCTGGCCAGGCTCTGCGCCAGTTGCATCTTCAGTTCGGGGTAACCGTTGACGCCGAAGGAGCGGCAGAAGCGATTCACCGTCGGCTCGCTGACCTGCGCGGTCTGGGCCAGGGCGGCGATGCTCAGGCGGGTGGCCTGCTGCGGGTTGTGCAGTATCACTTCGGCGACCTTGCGTTCGGCCTTGTTCAGGCTTTCCAGGCGGCCCTGAATCTGCTCGAGAAGATTGCGCACGCGATCCATTGTTGTCCTTGTCAGATGAAATGCGGGGTCAATCCTAAGCTGGGGCTCGCTGGCTGGCTACCGCTACAGGATTTTCCAGAAAATGTTGTTTTTATTACTACATTGAGGTTGCCATGCTCGGTATTAGCCGCTATCAATACTGCAACTTGATAGAAGAAAAAAGATCATGCCTGTGATGCCCGTTGAACCCTGTACCTTTGCCCTGTTCGGCGCCCTGGGTGACCTGGCGCTGCGCAAGTTGTTTCCCGCCCTGTATCAGCTCGACCGTGCCGGCCTGCTGCACGAGGACACCCGGCTGCTGGCCCTGGCTCGCGAGACGGGTGACGCTGCCATGCACCTGGAGGTGATCGAACGCCACCTGCGCCGCTACCTGCCGGCCAATGAGCTGGATGAAGCCGTGCTGCAGCGCTTTCGGGCGCGCCTGCACTACCTGGGCATGGAATTCCTGCCGGCCGATGGCTACCCGCAACTGGCCGAGTGGGTCGGGCGTGATCGCCCCCTGATCGCCTACTTCGCCACGCCGGCTTCGGTGTATGGCGGCATCTGCGCCAACCTGGCCGCGGTCGACCTCGCTGCCAACACCCGCGTGGTGCTTGAAAAACCCATCGGCCACGACCTGCCATCCTCGCGTGCGGTCAACGAGGCAGTGGCCGCCTACTTCCCGGAGAGCCGGGTCTACCGCATCGACCATTACCTGGGCAAGGAGACGGTGCAGAACCTCATCGCCCTGCGTTTTGCCAACAGCCTGTTCGAGACCCAGTGGAACCAGAACCACATCAGCCATGTGGAAATCACCGTGGCGGAGAAGGTGGGGATCGAGGGGCGCTGGGGCTATTTCGACAAGGCCGGGCAACTGCGCGACATGATCCAGAACCACCTGCTGCAACTGCTCTGTCTGATCGCCATGGATCCACCGGGCGACCTCTCGGCCGATGCCATCCGTGACGAGAAGGTCAAGGTGCTGCGTGCGCTGGAGCCGATCAGCGCCGAGCAACTGTCGCAGCGCGTGGTGCGCGGCCAGTACGTGGCTGGCATCAGCGACGGCAAGCCTGTGCCCGGTTATCTGGAAGAGGAAAACGCCAACGCCCAGAGCGACACGGAAACCTTCGTCGCGCTGCGTGCCGACATCCGCAACTGGCGCTGGGCCGGCGTACCCTTCTACCTGCGCACCGGCAAGCGCATGGCGCAGAAACTGTCGCAGATCGTCATTCACTTCAAGGCGCCGCCGCACTATATCTTCGCCCCCGAGCAGCGCCAGTTGATCGGTAACAAGCTGATCATTCGTCTGCAGCCCGATGAGAGCATCTCGTTGCAGGTGATGACCAAGGATCAGGGGCTGAACAAGGGCATGCAGTTGCGCAGCGGGCCACTGCAGCTGAATTTCTCCACGGCCTACGGCAGTGAGCGGATTCCCGATGCCTACGAGCGCTTGCTGTTGGAGGTCATGCGTGGCAATCAGAACCTGTTCGTGCGCAAGGATGAAATCGAGCATGCCTGGCACTGGTGCGATCAACTGATCGCCGGCTGGCAGAAACTCGGCGACTCGCCCAAGCCTTACGTCGCCGGCACCTGGGGGCCAATGAGTTCCATTGCCCTGACCACTCGTGATGGATGGGCCTGGTATGGCGATCTCTGATCTGCAATTTCCCGCTGGCGTCGTGACGCATGGCTTCGAGCGGGCACAACATCTGGCCAGCGCGCTGGCCGAGCGCGTAGCCGCCGCCCTGCGTGAGGCCATCGCCGAGAACGGGCAGGCCACGCTGGTGGTGTCCGGTGGGCGCAGCCCGATTGCCTTCTTCCAGGCGCTGGCGATGCAGGCTCTGCCGTGGAGCAAGGTGCTGGTGAGCCTGGCCGATGAGCGCTGGGTGCCGGTCAGTCACGAGGACAGCAACGAGGCGCTGGTGCGCCGCCATCTGTTGCAGGGGCCGGCTGCCGAGGCGCGTTTGCTCGGTCTTTACCACAGTGCAGGGAGCCTGGAACAGGCTGCTGAGCTGACCGAGCAGGCCCTGCGCGAGCTGCCGCCAATCGACGTGCTGGTGCTGGGCATGGGCACCGATGGCCATACCGCTTCGCTGTTCCCTGGTAGTCCCAATCTGCCGCAGGCGTTGCAGGCCGATTGCCCGCGCCGCTGCCTGCCGATGCTGGCGCCGAGCGTGCCGCACCAGCGCCTGACCTTGACCCTGCCCGTGCTCAAGGCCGCGCGACTGCAAATCCTGGCGATAGAAGGCCAGAGCAAGCTGGTGGTACTGGAACAGGCGCTGCAGCAGCGTGATCCGCACCATATGCCGATCAGCGCCTTCATTGGTGCGCCCCTGAACATCTATTGGTGCCCGTAAGGAGCAATGCCATGACCCAATCCATGAGCCGCACGGTTCCCAGCATGGCCGAGAAGGTCGCCAGCATCGATGCGCTCTGCGCCCGCGCGCGGATCATGCCGGTGATCAC
This sequence comes from Pseudomonas sp. C11, assembly GCF_034683865.1. Lineage (NCBI taxonomy): Bacteria > Pseudomonadati > Pseudomonadota > Gammaproteobacteria > Pseudomonadales > Pseudomonadaceae > Pseudomonas > Pseudomonas sp. C11. The sequence continues at coordinate 83,060 of NZ_JAWIIP010000012.1, read as the reverse complement.
CATCGCCCGCGAGGAGGACATCCTGCCGCTGGCCGATGCTCTGGATGCCGGCGGCCTGCAGGTGCTGGAAATCACCCTGCGCTCGCCCCATGGTCTGACGGCCATCCGCCGCCTGCGCCAGGAGCGCCCGCACCTGTGCATCGGCGCCGGTACGGTGCTGGATCCGCACACGCTGGCGGCGGTGGAAGAGGCCGGCGCGCAGTTCGTGGTCAGCCCCGGCAGCACCGATGAGCTGCTGCAGGCCGCGTTGCAAAGCCCGCTGCCCCTGCTGCCTGGCGTGGCCAGCGCCTCGGAAATCATGCTCGGCTACCGCCTCGGTTACCGCCGTTTCAAGCTGTTCCCGGCCGAGGTCTGTGGCGGAGTCGCCGCGCTCAAGGCCTTTGGTGGCCCCTTCGCGGATGTGCGTTTCTGCCCGACCGGCGGCGTTGGCCCGGCCAATCTGCAGCGCTACATGGCGCTGGCCAATGTGATGTGTGTCGGCGGTAGCTGGATGCTCGACAGCTCGACGGGCTGGGACGCCGTGCGCCAGGTCAGCGCCGAAGCCTTGGCATTGCTGGACTGATGGGCGATGACCTTGCATATCAACAAGGACACGCGCCTGTGCATGTCGTTGTCCGGGCGGCCAGGCAATTTCGGCACGCGCTTTCACAACTACCTGTATCAGGCCATGGAACTGGACTATCTGTACAAGGCGTTCACCACCGACGATCTGCCGGCTGCGATCGGTGGTATTCGTGCCCTCGGCGTGCGCGGTTGTGCGGTGTCGATGCCGTTCAAGGAAGCCTGCATTCCCTGCCTCGATGGTTTGCACGAATCGGCTGCCACTCTGCAGTCGGTCAACACCATCGTTGCCGATGCGGGACGGCTGACCGGCTACAACACCGATTACAGCGCCGTGGTGAAGTTGCTGGCGCAGCACGACGTGCCGCGTGACATCCCTTATGCATTGCGCGGCAGCGGCGGCATGGCCAAGGCGGTGGGTTGCGCTTTGCGGGACAGCGGTTTTGCCAACGGCTGCATCGTCGCCCGCAACGCGCACACGGGCAGGGCGCTGGCCGATGTGTGCGGCGTGGACTGGTGCGAGAGCCTGGATGCTCAGCCTGCCGGGCTGCTGGTCAATGTCACGCCGCTGGGCATGCGTGGCGAGCAGGCCGAGCAACTGGCTTTCGACGAGGCGGCCGTCGAGGCTGCGCAATGGATCTTCGACGTGGTGGCCGTGCCCGTGGAAACCCCGCTGATCCGTTTGGCCAGGGCGCTGGGCAAGCCGGTCATCACCGGAGGCGAAGTCATCGTGCTGCAGGCGCTGGAGCAGTTCGTCCTGTACACCGGTGTGCGCCCCGACGGCGAACTGGTTGAGCGCGCAGCGCGTTTCGCGCTGAGCGAAAACTGAGGCACCGATCCTGTCCTGCACCTGGCTGATGTGGCGATCTGTCACTGCTGGCCGGGGGCGATTCTGGGCAACACCCTTGCGATAATGAGAAGATATTGCAACTGAGTGAAGCGCACGAATCGTCGAGGTCGTAGATGGCATTTTCCCGTAGACAGGTGCTGGCCGGTTTGGCTGGCCTGGGTGTGGTCGGTCTGGGCGCTGGTGGTGTGCGTTATTGGCTGGGGCGCCCGGAGAATGTGGCAACCCATGACTACGAGCTGATCGCCGCGCCGGTGGATATGGAGCTGGTGCCGGGGCATGTCACGCCAGCCTGGGGCTACGGCGGGCAAGCGCCGGGTGTCGAACTGCGCTGCCGCCAGGGCGAGCGCTTGCGGGTGCGCTTCATCAACAAGCTGGAGCAGCAGAGCACCATTCACTGGCATGGCATCCGCCTGCCGCTGGCAATGGATGGCGTGCCTTACGTCTCCCAGGCGCCGGTGCTGCCCGGCGAGTACTTCGATTACGACTTCATCTGCCCGGATGCCGGCAGCTACTGGTATCACCCGCATACCACCAGCAGTGAGCAGCTCGGCCGCGGCCTGGTCGGCCCGCTGATCGTCGAGGAGCGCGAGCCGACCGGCTTTCGCCATGAGCGCACGCTGAGCCTGAAGACCTGGCATGTGGACGAGCAGGGCGCCTTTACGCCCTTCTCGGTGCCGCGCGAGGCCGCGCGTGAGGGCACTCGCGGGCGTCTGACCACCATCAATGGCGAGCCGAACCCGACGCTGGAGCTGCCGGCCGGGCAGGTGGTGCGTCTGCGTCTGATCAACCTCGACAACACCGTCACCTATCGCCTCAACCTGCCGGGCGGCGAGGCGCGCATCTATGCGCTGGACGGCAACCCCGTGCAGCCGAGGCCGTTGGGCAAGGAATACTGGCTGGGGCCGGGGATGCGCATCGATCTGGCGCTCAAGGTGCCGGCTGCCGGTCAGGAGCTGTCGCTGCGCAATGGCCCGCTGCGCCTGGCCACCCTCAAGGGCAGTGCGAACAACGAGGCGCCGGGCGATTGGCCGCCAGCGTTGCCAGCCAACCCGGTAGCCGAGCCGGATCTGGCCAAGGCCGAGACCCTGCGCTTCAACTTCGAGTGGGCGGCGGCGCTGGCCTCGCCGGCCGACGAAGCCGCCGGACGCTACAAGTACTGGCAGATCAACGGCCAGGCCTGGGACATCAACGACAAGACCTGCGCCGACCGCCCCATCGCTAAGCTCAAGCTCGGCGGGCATTACATCTTCGTGCTGCGCAACATGGCCCAGTACCAGCACCCGATCCACCTGCACGGCATGTCGTTCAAGGTGCTGGACTCCGATCGCAAGCGGATCATTCCGTACTTCACCGACACCTACCTGCTGGGCAAGAACGAGACGGCGCGCATCGCTTTCGTCGCCGATAACCCGGGGGTGTGGATGTTCCATTGCCATGTCATCGATCACATGGAAACCGGCCTGATGGCCGCCATCGAGGTGGCCTGAAACCCTGATGCTAGCCCGCGCGCCGGAAACCTTGTGGTAAGGTGCGCGCCCCGTTCGCGGCCGGCCTCTGGTTGGTGGCGGGCGGGACGTCCTCCGGGCAGTCGCCAGGGTGGGCCTGGATCTCCGTTTTGTTTGCGCAATGCCCGTTCACCGTTCAGAACAAAGGCCGTGGCAGTTCGGTTCAGGCCCTCCTGATACGTTGATTTCGTTGTAGAGGTGTTGTGATGAGTGAAACGCAGATCCGCTCCGTGGCGGAGCAAGCCGGCGCCGAGCCGACGGCCGCATCGGGGCTGGAGGTCAAGCGCCTGAGCTTCCTCGAAGCCGTGGCCATGATCGTGGGCACCAATATTGGGGCCGGTGTGCTGTCGATGGCTTACGCCAGTCGCAAGGCCGGCTTCATGCCCTTGCTGCTCTGGCTGGCAGTGGCCGGCATTTTCACCACCATCACCATGCTCTACGTCTCGGAAACCGCGCTGCGCACCCGTGCGCATAGCCAGCTCAGTGGCCTGGCCAAGCGCTACGTCGGCTCGTTCGGTTCCTGGGCGATCTTTCTTTCGGTCGCGGTCAACAGCATCGGTGCGCTGATCGCCTATATGAGCGGCAGCGGCAAGATCCTCTCGGCATTCCTCGGCATCAGCCCGGCGCTGGGCAGTCTGCTGTTCTTCGCCCCGGCGGCGCTGGTGCTGTATCTGGGCCTGAGCGCGATCGGCAAGGGTGAGAAGTTCATCAGCATCGGCATGGTCAGCATGATCCTGATTCTGGTGGTCGCGACGCTGATCAATGAGAACACCGATGCCGCGCGTCTGCTCGAAGGCGACTGGGTCTACATGGTGCCGGTGTTCAACATCGCCGTGTTCTGCTTCTCGGCGCAGTACATCGTGCCGGAGATGGCCCGTGGCTTCGCCGACCGCCCGCAGTTGCTGCCGCGCGCAGTGATCACCGGGATGATCAGCACCTTCGTCCTGCTGGCCATCGTGCCGGCTTCGGTAATCGCCCTGACCGGCCTGGAAAATCAGTCCGAGGTGGCCACCCTGGCCTGGGGCGAGGCGCTGGGGCAGTGGGCGTTCTACACCGCCAACACCTTCGCCCTGTGCGCGATGATGACCTCGTACTGGGGCCTCGGCGGCAGCTTCCTGACCAACATCTTCGACAAGTTCCAGTCGCTTGGCGCCGAGTCGCAGCCCAAGACCCGCCTGATGGTGCTCGGCCTGGTGTGCGTGCCGCCGTTCGTGCTGGCCTACAGCGGCATGGTTGGTTTCGTCAACGCGCTGTACTTCGCCGGTGCCTTCAGCGGTGTGATCCTCTCGATCATGCCCATCCTGATGCTGCGCCAGGCGCGTCGCCGTGGTGATCTGCAGCCGGCCTGGCAATGCGGCTGGATTGCCCATCCGGCGCTGCAGGCGGTGATCGTGCTGATCTACCTGGCCAGTGCTGTGTACGCCGTGCTCAGCGCTCTGCAGCTGTTGCCGTCCGGCTGGTAAGGGCGGGGCTTTCTTTCCGCGCCGTTGTCTGTACATTGCGCACAGGCAACGGCGCCTGCTGGCATTTCTCTCTCCATGAACAGACCGCGAATCATCGATCGATCCCTTGACGAGCCCTTCATGCAGGCGGCGCTGGCGCTGGCTCGCCAGGGCGCCGAGCTGGGCGAGGTGCCGGTGGGGGCAGTGCTGGTGCAGGAAGGGGAAATCATCGGGCGCGGCTTCAATTGCCCGATCTCGCGCCATGACCCCAGCGCCCATGCCGAGATGGTGGCGATCCGCGCCGCAGCTGAAAGCGTGCAGAACTACCGCCTGCCGGGCAGCACCCTGTACGTCACGCTGGAGCCGTGCAGCATGTGCGCCGGGCTTATCGTGCATGCACGTATCGCCCGTGTGGTGTTCGCCGCCAGCGAGCCGCGTGCGGGCATGGCGGTCAGTCAGGGGCGTTTCTTCGAGCAGGGCTTTCTCAATCATCGGGTGATGGTGGAAGGCGGGCTGCTGGCCGAGGAGAGCGGGGCGCTGTTGAAAGCATTCTTCAAGGCGCGGCGTAGCTGAGCTGTTCTTTTACAGGGAGAGATGATGAAGCGATTGATGGCGCTGTTGGCGTTGGTGGCGGCTCCGGCTCTGGCCGAGCAGCGAGACGTGTACCTGCTGGCCACCGTGCAACTGGGTGGCTCCAACCTGGCGCAGAGCATTTTTCTGTATGAGCCGGAGATCACCACGCTGGAGGAGTGCCGGGTGGCCGTGCGCGATGGCCAGCGTGATCGCGACTGGCTGCGCTATCACCATATCTTCATGCGGGATCGCTTCAAGGGTTTCACCGGCCAGCTGGATTATCGCTGCGTGTTCACCACGCAGCACTTCAGTGAATGGAACGACCGGGCGCGCTACAGCCATCCCTACCTGATCAGCATCGACGAAGCGTCCAACCTCAAGGTCGAGCGGATGCCGAGCCAGGCGCAGTGTGCGTCGGCGCTGGCGGCCTTGCCGCAGGCGAAGCGGGCACAGAGTCGTTGCTCGGTGGGTAATCAGAGCCTGCGCTGAGGGCGGCAGGCGTCAGAGCGGCGGGGTTTCGTCTTCGGGTTTGCGCTTGTCGATGCCCGGCAAGTGAATACCACTCTCGGCGACCTCGGTGCCTTCCAGCTGCGGCTGGGTCACCCAGGTCAGGATGTCGTAGTAACGGCGGATGTTGCGCACGAAATGCACCGGCTCGCCGCCGCGGGCGTAGCCGTAGCGCGTCTTGCTGTACCACTGCTTCTGCGCCAGGCGCGGCAGGATCTTTTGCACGTCGGCCCATTTGTTCGGATCCAGGCCCTCGGCTTCGGTCAGGCGCCGGGCGTCTTCCAGATGTCCGCCGCCGACGTTGTAGGCGGCCAGGGCGAACCAGGTGCGATCCGGTTCGGCGATGTCTTCCGGCAACTGGCTGTGCACCTGCAGGAAGTAGCGCGCGCCGCCTTCGATGCTCTGCTTGGGGTCGAGACGGTTGGCGACGCCGACCGATTGCGCGGTGCGCTGGGTCAGCATCATCAGCCCGCGCACGCCTGTCTTGGAGGTGGCGCCAGGCTGCCACATGGATTCCTGATAGCCGATGGCGGCCAGCAGACGCCAGTCCACCTGATGCGTGCGGGCCGAGTGGCGGAACATCTGCTCGTAGCGCGGCAGGCGCTGCTGCAGGTGTTGGGCGAAGGTGTAGGCGCCCACGTAACCCAGCACGTCGACATGGCCGTAGTAGCGTTCTTTCAGGCGTTGCAGGGTGCCGTTGGCTTCCGCGCGCTTGAGGAAGGCGTTGATTTCCTGCAGCAGGCTGTCGTCTTCGCCAGCGGCGACGGCCCAGCGCATGCGGTTGGTTTCGCCCAGGTCGAAGGCAACGCGCACGTTGGGGAAGTACACCTGGTTCATCGCCAGTTCGTTGGAGTCGACCAGGGTCAGGTCGATCTGACCTTCGTCGACCATGCGCAGCAGGTCGACCACCTCGACGGCGTCGGAGACTTCGAATTGCAGATCCGGAAGTTGTTGCTTGAGGGCGGCCAGCTGTTCGGCATGGCTGCTGCCGGCCAGTACCAGGATGCGCTTGCCGATCAGGTCTTCCGGCTTGGTCGGGCGTGATTCGCCCTGGCGGTAGACGACCTGCGGGGTGACTTCCAGATAAGGGATGGAGAAGCGTGCCTGGCGCTGGCGCAGGGGCGTATCGATCAGGCCGGCGGCGGCGAGTACCGGGCCGTCCTTGCGGTCGATGCTGGCGAACAGGCTGTCGAGGTTGTCGGCGGTTTCGACCTTCAGTTCCACGCCTAGGTCGGTGGCGAAGCGCTTGGCCAGTTCGTATTCGAAACCGGTCGCGCCGTTACGATCCTGGAAATAGGTCGACGGGCTGTTTCGGGTGACCACGCGCAGCTCACCCTCCGCCTTTACCTGCTCGAGTACGCTGGGCTTGTGCTCTTCGCCACAGCCAGCAAGCATCAGGAGGGTTCCAATCGCCAACAGCCTTGTGGCGCAACGCATGCGTATCGCAGGTCGTGCAAACATCGGCGCAGTATACGCAAAGCGCATCCAGTGCCATATCTCGACAGCGAGGCGCTTCTCTGCTAGCGCTCGCCCGTCTTGAAACGGCGCGGCACGGGTGCCGCGCGCGCGGCTTTAGGCTAGAATGCACGGCCTCTAAGCACACCCCCTTCTCCAGAGGCTGTCCCGACGATGTTGATTCTGCGCGGCGCTCCCGCTCTTTCCGCTTTCCGCCATGGCAAATTGCTCGAGCAACTGACCAGCAAGGTGCCGGCCGTGACCGGGCTGTACGCCGAGTTCGCACACTTCGCCGATGTCACCGGCGTTCTGACTGCCGATGAAGAACAGGTGCTGGCGCGCCTGCTCAAGTACGGCCCGAGCGTGCCGGTGCAGGAGCCCAGCGGCAAACTGTTTCTGACCATCCCGCGTTTCGGCACCATCTCGCCCTGGGCCAGCAAGGCCAGCGACATCGCCCGTAACTGCGGCCTGAGCAAGATCCAGCGTCTGGAACGCGGCATCGCCTATTACGTGAGCGGCGAACTGAGCGAAGCCGACAGCGCCACCGTTGCCAGCCTGCTGCATGACCGTATGACTCAGCTGGTGCTGGGCGCCCTGGAAGACGCTGGTGCGCTGTTCAGCAATGCCCAGCCCAAGCCGCTGACCGCCGTGGACGTACTCGGTGGTGGCCGCGCCGCGCTGGAGCAGGCCAACCAGGATCTGGGCCTGGCCCTGGCCGAGGACGAAATCGACTACCTGGTGAAGAGCTTCAATGACCTGGGGCGCAATCCGCACGACATCGAACTGATGATGTTCGCCCAGGCCAACTCCGAGCACTGCCGCCACAAGATCTTCAATGCCAGCTGGGACATCGATGGCGAGAGCCAGGACAAGTCGCTGTTCGGCATGATCAAGAACACCTACCAGATGCACAACGAAGGCGTACTGTCCGCTTACAAGGACAACGCCTCGGTCATCGTCGGCCACACCGCCGGTCGCTTCTTCCCCAATCCTGAGACCCGCCAGTACGGCGCGGTGCAGGAGCCGGTGCACATTCTGATGAAGGTGGAAACGCACAACCACCCGACCGCCATCGCCCCGTTCCCCGGCGCCTCCACTGGCTCCGGTGGTGAGATCCGCGACGAAGGCGCCACCGGTCGTGGTGCCAAGCCGAAGGCTGGTCTGACTGGCTTCTCGGTTTCCAACCTGAATATCCCCGATTTCCTCCAGCCCTGGGAAAAGCCCTACGGCAAGCCCGAGCGCATCGTCAGCGCGCTGGACATCATGATCGAAGGCCCGCTTGGCGGCGCCGCATTCAATAACGAGTTCGGTCGTCCGGCGCTCAATGGCTACTTCCGTACCTTCGAGCAGGCGGTGAGCAGCCCGCGCGGTGAGGAAGTACGTGGCTACCACAAGCCGATCATGCTCGCCGGTGGTCTCGGCAACATCCGCGAGAACCACGTACAGAAGGGCGAAATCTCGGTCGGCGCCAAGCTGATCGTGCTCGGCGGCCCGGCCATGCTCATCGGTCTCGGTGGCGGTGCAGCCTCCTCGATGGCCACCGGCGCCAGTTCGGCTGATCTGGATTTCGCCTCGGTACAGCGCGAGAACCCGGAAATGGAGCGCCGCTGCCAGGAGGTCATCGACCGCTGCTGGCAGTTGGGCGAGGCCAACCCGATCAAGTTCATCCACGATGTTGGCGCTGGCGGCATCTCCAACGCCCTGCCGGAGCTGATCAACGACGGTGGTCGTGGTGGTCGCTTCGAGCTGCGCAACGTGCCCAACGACGAGCCGGGCATGGCCCCGCACGAAATCTGGTGCAACGAGTCGCAGGAGCGTTATGTGCTGAGCGTCGACGCTGCCGACTTCGAGCGCTTCCAGGCCATCTGCGAACGCGAGCGCTGCCCCTTCGCCGTGGTCGGCGAGGCCACTGCCGAGCCGCACCTGACCGTCACCGACAGCCACTTCAGTAACACCCCGGTGGACATGCCGCTGGAAGTGCTGCTGGGCAAACCGCCACGCATGCACCGCAGCGTCAGCCGCGAAGCGGAGCAGGGCGATGACTTCGACGCCTCCGGCCTGGATCTGCAGGACGCGGTATCGCGCGTGCTGCGCCATCCGGCCGTGGCCAGCAAGAGCTTCCTGATCACCATCGGCGACCGCACCATCACCGGCCTGGTCGCTCGCGACCAGATGGTTGGCCCCTGGCAGGTACCGGTAGCCGATTGCGCCGTGACCGCCACCAGCTTCGACGTCTACACCGGCGAAGCCATGGCCATGGGTGAGCGCACGCCGCTGGCGCTGCTCGACGCGCCGGCATCCGGCCGCATGGCCGTTGGCGAGACCATCACCAACCTGGCCGCCGCGCGCATCGACAAACTCTCCGACATCAAACTGTCGGCCAACTGGATGGCCGCTGCCGGTCATCCGGGTGAGGACGCGCGCCTGTACGACACCGTCAAGGCCGTCGGCATGGAGCTGTGCCCGGCGCTGGGCATCACCATCCCGGTGGGCAAGGACTCCATGTCCATGAAGACCCGCTGGCAGGACGAAGAGGGCGAGAAGAGCGTGACCTCGCCGCTGTCGCTGGTGATCTCCGGCTTCGCCCCGGTACAGGACGTGCGCCAGACCCTGACCCCGCAACTGCGCATGGACAAGGGCGAAACCGACCTGATCCTGATCGACCTCGGTCGTGGGCAGGATCGCCTGGGTGGCTCGATCCTGGCGCAGACCCATGCGCAGATCGGCCAGACGGTGCCGGACGTTGACGATGCCGAAGACCTCAAGGCCTTCTTCGCCGTGGTGCAGGGCCTGAACGCCGACGGCCACATCCTGGCCTACCACGACCGCTCCGACGGCGGCCTGATGACCACTGTGCTGGAAATGGCCTTCGCCGGTCATTGCGGCCTGGCCCTGAACCTCGACGCCCTGGCCGATGCCGCAGCTGAGCTGCCGGCCGTGCTGTTCAACGAAGAACTCGGTGCGGTGATCCAGGTCCGCCAGGACGCCACCGCCGAAGTGCTGGCGCAGTTCAGTGCTGCTGGTCTCGATGACTGCGTGGCGGTGATCGGTCAGCCGGTCAACAACGGCGACATCATCGTCAGCTTCCAGGGTGAAGCGGTATTCACCGGCGAGCGTCGTCTGCTGCAGCGTCAGTGGGCGGAAACCAGCTATCGCATCCAGCGCCTGCGTGACAACGCTCAGTGCGCCGACCAGGAATTCGACCTGCTGCTGGAAGAAGACAACCCCGGTCTGTCGGTCAAGCTCGGCTACGACGTCAATCAGGACATCGCTGCGCCTTACATCAAGAAGGGCGTACGTCCGCAAGTGGCGATCCTGCGCGAGCAGGGCGTCAACGGCCAGGTGGAAATGGCTGCGGCGTTCGACCGCGCCGGCTTCTCCGCCATCGACGTGCATATGAGCGACATCCTTGCCGGTCGCGTCAGCCTGGAGCAGTTCAAGGGCCTGGTGGCCTGCGGTGGTTTCTCCTACGGTGACGTGCTCGGTGCCGGCGAAGGTTGGGCCAAGTCGATCCTGTTCAACACCCGTGCCCGCGAAGGCTTCCAGGCCTTCTTCGAGCGCAAGGACAGCTTCGCCCTCGGCGTGTGCAACGGCTGCCAGATGATGAGCAACCTGCACGAGCTGATTCCGGGCACCGAGGCCTGGCCGCACTTCGTGCGCAACCGCTCCGAGCAGTTCGAGGCGCGCGTGGCCATGGTGCAGGTGCAGGAGTCGGCGTCGATCTTCCTGCAGGGCATGGCCGGCTCGCGCATGCCCATCGCCATCGCCCACGGTGAAGGCCATGCCGAGTTCGAGAGCGAGGAAGCCCTGCTGGAGGCCGATCTGTCCGGCGCTGTGGCCCTGCGCTTCGTCGACAACCACGGCAAGGTCACCGAAGCCTACCCGGCCAACCCCAACGGCTCGCCGCGCGGAATTACCGGCCTGACCAGCCGCGACGGCCGCGTCACCATCATGATGCCGCACCCTGAGCGCGTGTTCCGCGCTGTGCAGAACTCCTGGCGCCCGGACGAGTGGCAGGAAGACGCCGGCTGGATGCGCATGTTCCGCAACGCCCGCGTCTGGGTGGACTAATAGCGGCCGCGTAGCGGCCTTCTGATGACCCTCTCCCATTCATGGGAGAGGGTGCCCGAAGGGCGGGAGAGGGTGTTGTGCCCCGCGCCGAACCCTCTCCTCCCGCAAACGGGAAAGGGGAGCAGGGCGCATAGCCCGGATGCAATCCGGCAATGATCCCTGGCACACTCCCCGGATTCCATCCGGGCTACGCTGCCATGGCCGAAGACGCTCGCCCCATCCTCCCCGAAGTTCGCCTGGTCCGCCCAGGTGAAACCCATCGCCAGTGCCGCTGCGGGCATTCGCCCGAGATGCCGAACTGCACGCCCGATTGCCAACAGTCTCTAGAGCTGCGTCCCGAGCGCGAGCAGCGTCTGCTGCTGTGCCGCTGCCGTCGTTCCGTCAGTCTGCCTTACTGCGATGGCAGCCATAGTCCGCCAGCCCCAGGCCTGATCGACAAGTGGCGGCGTTTTTTCTCGGGTAACTGAGAACGTCACAGCCTGCGTCGGGGTCGAAAACAGCGAATCGTTCGTTGTGAGCTGTGATTTTGTGCGGGTGATCTCAAGACAATGACATGTCAAAGTGACATCATATTGGCGTCATGGATTGTCTGTTGTTCGGTTGCCCATTTGCGGAGAGCTTGATGTACAAACTGTGTTTCTACGTGCCGGAAGCCCATCTGGAACCGGTGAAAAAGGCGGTGTTCGCAGCTGGCGGCGGGCGCGTTGGCCGCTACGACAACTGCTGCTGGCAGGTACTGGGGCGCGGCCAGTTCCGGGCGCTGGAGGGCAGCCAGCCGTTCATCGGCGAAGTGGGCGGCGTCGAGGAAGTGGCGGAGTGGAAGGTGGAGATGGTCGTTGCCGACGAGCTGATCCACGATGCGGTGAAGGCGTTGAAGAAGAGCCATCCCTATGAAACGCCGGCATTCGATGTCTGGCGGTTATCCGATCTTCAGTTCTAGTCGATATGAAAAAGGCGCCGATGGCGCCTTTTTCAATCTGGTGGTTCAGGGCCTGATTTCGATTAGCGTGCCGTCCTTGACCAGGTTCCAGACCTCGCGAATGTCGGCGTTCCTCATGGCAATGCAGCCTTCGGTCCAGTCCAGGGTGTGGAAGAACCACTCCGGGTACTCCTCATCCACGGGCGTGCCGTGAATCATGATCATGCTGCCCGGCGGCACACCTGCCTGCTTGGCCTTGGCCAGGTCGCGGGCGTTGGGGTAGGAGATGTGCAGGGAGAGCTGATAGTTGTCGCTGGGCTTGCGCCAGTCGATCCAGTAGAAGCCTTCCGGCGTACGCAGATCGCCCTCGCGCTGCTTGGCTCCATCGGGCTGCTTGCCCAGGGAGATGCGGTAGCTCTTGATGGTCTCGCCGCGCTGCTGCAGGTACAGCTTGCGCTCGGATTTCATCACCAGCACCTTGTCCACCGTTCGCTGCCCGTCGACGACGGGACTGCTGGCCAGGGTGTTGAAGCTGAGGGTCAGACAAAGCAGGGTGAACAGCCAGCGCATCGAGGGTATCCGCAAAGGTCAACGGGATGTGGAGTGGGGACGCAGCGGCTCGAGTGGCTCGTTACGCACCGGAAAGACATTCTGCCGACGGTCGGCGAAGAAGCATTCTAAGGTACGGCCTATGGTCGGGAAAGCCAGCTCTGCCCAGGGAATCTCGCTTTCGGCGAATAGCCGGACTTCCAGGCTTTCCTCGCCGGCGGCAAAGTCCAGGTCGACCAGTTCGGCGCGGAACAGCATGTACACCTGGCTGATGTGCGGCAGGTCGAACAGGGTATAGAGGCTGAGCGCGCGTACGCGGGCACAGGCTTCTTCCAGCGTTTCGCGGGCGGCGGCCTGCTCGATGGTTTCGCCGTTTTCCATGAAACCGGCCGGTAGCGTCCAGTAACCGCGTCTGGGCTCGATGGCGCGACGACACAGCAGCACCTGTTCCCCCCACACTGGCAGGCAGCCGGCAACGATGCGTGGGTTTTCGTAATGCACCGTGTCGCAATGGCCGCACACGTGGCGCAGGCGGTTGTCGCCAGGGGGTATCATGTGGGTCACTGGCTTGCCGCACTGGTTACAGAATTTCATGCTCTGTCCTCGCTTCCTGGCGCTATCTTGCTGGTGCGGCGTCTGGCCGGCAAGCCCGCGAATTCGGCCAGCGTGCCCTAACCCGGAGTTGGGCGGCCAGCGCCTTTCATGCCATGATTCCGGGGTCTGTCACTGATTCGTTCGCGGCTCACGGCGAAGCGGGAAGGCCCAACTACAACAACATGCGAGTGTGACCATGCAGGATGAGCTACTCCATCGTGTGCGCGAATACAGCCCGCGTACTCTGGAGACCAACCGCCATTTGCCCGAGGCGGCGGTGCTGGTACCCATCACCCGTAGCGAAGACCCCGAACTGGTGCTGACGCTGCGCGCCAGTGGCTTGTCGACCCACGGTGGCGAAGTGGCTTTCCCCGGTGGACGCCGTGACCCCGAGGATCGCGACCTCATTCACACCGCGCTGCGCGAGGCGGAGGAAGAAGTCGGTCTGCCGCCTGGCTTGGTCGAAGTGGTCGGGCCGCTCAGCCCGCTGGTGTCGCGCCATGGCATCCGGGTCACGCCCTACGTCGGGCTGGTGCCCGATTATGTCGAGTACAAGGCCAATGATGCTGAAATCGCGGCGGTGTTCTCGGTGCCGCTGGAGTTCTTCCGCAGCGACCCGCGTGAGGTCACCCACCGCATCGACTACCTCGGGCAGAGCTGGTACGTGCCGTCCTACACCTATGGCGAGTACCGCATCTGGGGCCTGACCGCGATCATGGTGGTCGAGCTGGTCAATCTGCTTTACGACGCCGACATCGCCCTGCACCAGCCGCCTGAACATTTCATTCACCTGCGCTGAGGAATGCCGCTCATGAAATATCGCCTGGGAACTGCCCGTGTCGAGGCTCACCCCGAAAGCTGGGTCGCGCCGAGCGCCGACCTGATCGGCAAGGTGCGTCTGGAGGCCGGCGCCAGCGTCTGGTTCGGTGCCGTGCTGCGCGGCGACAACGAGCTGATCCACATCGGTGAGAACAGCAACGTGCAGGACGGCAGCGTGATGCACACCGACATGGGCTTTCCGCTGACCCTGGGCAAGGGCGTCACCGTGGGTCATAACGTGATGATGCATGGCTGCACGGTCGACGATTACAGCCTGATCGGCATCAACTCGGTGATCCTCAACGGCGCGAAGATCGGCAAGTACTGCATCATCGGCGCCAACAGCCTGATTCCCGAAGGCAAGGTGATCCCCGATGGCAGCCTGGTCATGGGCAGCCCCGGCAAGGTGGTGCGCGAGCTGAGCGAGCCGCAGAAGAAGATGCTGGAGGCCAGCGCTGCCCATTACGTTCATAATGCGCAGCGCTATGCCCGAGAGCTGGTTGTTGACGATGAATGACGAGAAACCCGTGCGCTCGCCCTGTGTGCACGTGTGTGCGCTGGACGAGCAGGACATCTGCCTGGGCTGCCAGCGCACCGCTGACGAAATCACCCGCTGGGGCCGCATGGACAATGCCGAGCGCCGCGTGGTGTTGCAACGCTGCCTGGAGCGCGCCCGCGCTTCGGGTCTTTTAATGCCTTCCTGATTCACTGTTCGAGGAATCCTCATGCCCCGTATTGGAACCCCTTTGTCGTCGTCCGCGACCCGTGTACTGCTGTGTGGTTGCGGCGAGCTTGGCAAGGAAGTGGTCATCGAGCTGCAGCGCCTGGGCTGCGAAGTCATCGGCGTGGATCGCTACGCCAATGCACCGGCCATGCAGGTGGCGCATCGCAGCCACGTGATCGACATGCTCGACGGCGCAGCCTTGCGTGCAGTGATCGAGAAGGAACAGCCGCACTACATCGTGCCGGAAATCGAGGCCATCGCTACTGCCACGCTGGTCGAGCTGGAGGCTGAAGGCTTCAATGTGGTGCCGACCGCGCGTGCGGCGCAACTGACCATGAACCGCGAGGGCATTCGCCGCCTGGCGGCTGAAGAGCTGGGCCTGCCGACCTCGCCGTATCACTTCTCCGACACCTTCGAGGACTACGCCGCAGCGGTGAAGTCGGTCGGCTACCCCTGTGTGGTCAAGCCGATCATGAGCTCTTCCGGCAAGGGCCAGAGCGTGCTGAAAAGCGACGCCGACCTGCAGAAGTCCTGGGACTACGCTCAGGAAGGTGGTCGTGCGGGCAAGGGCCGGGTGATCGTCGAGGGCTTCATCGACTTCGATTACGAAATCACCCTGCTCACCGTGCGTCATGCCGGTGGTACCAGCTTCTGCGCGCCGATTGGCCACCGCCAGGAGAACGGCGACTATCAGGAGTCCTGGCAGCCGCAACCGATGAGCCCGAAAGCGCTGGCCGAGTCCGAGCGCGTTGCCCTGGCGGTGACCGAAGCGCTGGGCGGGCGTGGCCTGTTCGGCGTCGAGCTGTTCGTCAAGGGTGATCAGGTGTGGTTCAGCGAAGTGTCTCCGCGTCCGCACGATACCGGTCTGGTGACGCTGATCTCTCAGGAACTGTCCGAGTTCGCCCTGCATGCGCGCGCCATTCTCGGCCTGCCGATTCCGGCCATTCGCCAGATGGGGCCGTCGGCTTCGGCGGTGATCCTGGTCGAAGGCAATTCGCAGCAGGCCAGTTTCTCCAATCTCGGCGCGGCACTGAGCGAGGCGGATACCGCGTTGCGCCTGTTCGGCAAGCCCGAGGTCAAGGGGCAGCGCCGCATGGGTGTGGCACTGGCGCGCGACGAGTCGATCGAAGCGGCGCGTGAGAAGGCACTGCGCAGCGCGCGGGCGGTACGCGTCCAGCTGTGAGCCGTCACGCGCTCTGGTGGGCGCTGACCGTGCCGTTGTTGCCGGCGCTATTGCCTCTGGCATGGCATACCCGGCGCACGGCGGTGCGCCTGCCCGTGGCGCAGGGTGAGGCCCATGGCATTGCCGGTGAGGCCTTTACCGCTGAACCCCTGCGCCTGCTGCTGATCGGCGAGTCGACGGTGGCCGGCGTCGGGGTGACCCATCTGGATCAGGCACTGGCCGCCTGCCTGGCTTCGGCCTTGGCCGCGCATCTGCAGCGACCGGTGAGCTGGCGCGCCTTTGGTGAGAATGGCATCACCGCCGTGCAGGCGTGTGAGCGCCTATTGCCGCAGGCGCTGGACGAGCCGGCCGATCTGGCGTTGCTGGTGTTCGGCGTCAATGACACCACGCACCTGACGTCGAGCGCGCGTTGGCAGGCGTCGATGGCCACGATGGCGACCGCGCTGGCCGAGCGCGGTGCGCGCGTCGCCTTCAGCGCAGTGCCGCCGCTGCAGCACTTTCATGCCTTGCCCTGGTTACTGCGGATGCTGATGGGCTGGCGTGCGCGGCTGCTCGATGGGGAGTTGCAGGTTCTGGCAGCACGCTTGAGGGCGCAGCATTGCGCGCTGGATCTGCGCTTCGAGGCGCAGTATCTGGCCGAGGACGGTTACCACCCTTCAGCGTTGGGCTATCGGCAGTGGGCCGAGGGCCTGGCTGTGCACGTCAGTCGGCTGCTGCCGTCTCTGCGCTAATTTTTTCCGCCTGCCAGACACGCACGCTCTTCACCCGGTTCTCGGCCGATTGGAGAATTTCCAGGCGATACGGGCCGATCTTCAGGCACACCGGGCTGTCCGGAATGCTCTCCAGGGCTTCGGTGATCAGGCCGTTGAGGGTCTTCGGGCCATCGCTGGGCAGGTGCCAGCCGAGGCTCTTGTTCACCTCGCGGATGTAGGCTGCGCCATCGATGACCTGGGTGCCATCGTCCTGCGGGTGAATGTCGGGGCTGCGCAGGCTGTCCTGGTTGCTGAAGTCACCGACGATTTCCTCGAGGATGTCTTCCAGGGTAACGATGCCGATCACGTCGCCGTACTCGTCGACGACGATGCCGATGCGGCGCTTTTCCTTCTGGAAGTTGATCAGTTGCGTCGACAGCGGCGTGTTTTCGGGGATGAAGTACGGCTCGTTGCAGGCCGCCAGCAGGCTCTCGCGGGTCAACTGATTGTGGCTGAGCAGGCGCGCGATCTGGCGCATGTGCACCACGCCTTCGATCTGGTTGATGTCGCTGCGGTACACCGGCAGCCGCGTGTGATGGGTGGTGCGCAGCTGGTCGATGATGGTTTCCAGGTCATCTTCGAGGTCGATGCCGACCACCTCATTGCGCGGAATCATGATGTCGTCCACCGTGACCCGTTCCAGGTCGAGGATGCCCAGCAGCATGCTCTGGCGGTTCTCCGGCAGCTCCGGGCCCGACTCGCGCACGACGCTGCGCAGCTCCTCGGTGGACAGGCTGTCGCTGGCGCGTTGTGCCGGATCGACGCCGAACAGGCGCAGCAGCAGGTTGCTCACCGCACTGGTCAGCCATACCACCGGATAGAGCAGGCGTAGCAGGAAGATCAGCACGTGGCTGGCGGGAAAGGCAACCAGCTCGGGGCGCAGGGCCGCCAGGGTCTTGGGCGTGATCTCGCCGAAGATCAGCACGATGACGGTGAGACCGGCGGTGGCGATGGCAATGCCGGCTTCGCCCCAGACTTCCACCGCCAGCACCGTGGCGATAGAGGCGGCGAGGATGTTCACCACGTTGTTGCCGACCAGGATGGTGCCGAGCAGTCGATCCGGGCGCTCGAGCAGGCGCGACACGCGGCGGGCGCCCTTGTGGCCTTCCTTGGCCAGGTGTTTGAGGCGGTAGCGGTTGATGCTGAGCATCCCGGTCTCGGAGCTGGAGAAGAACGCCGAGCAAAGAATCAGGAAGATCAGCAGGCCGAGCAGGTGGCTCGAATGAAAGTCATCCATGACGACCGCCTCAGATGTGCAGGATGAATTCGCGAACCAGCTTGCTGCCGAAGTAGGCCAGCATCAGCAGGCAGAACCCGGCGAGGGTCCAGCGAATGGCCTTGTGGCCGCGCCAGCCCAGCTGGTGGCGTCCCCACAACAGCACGGCGAATACCACCCAGGCGAAGCAGGAGAGGATGGTCTTGTGCGCCAGGTGCTGGGCGAACAGGTCGTCGATGAACAGCGCACCGGACAGCAGCGACAGCGACAGCAGCACCCAGCCAGCCCAGAGAAAACCGAACAGCAGACTTTCCATGGTTTGCAGCGGCGGGAAGTTGCGAATCAGCCCCGAGGGGTGCTTGTGCTTGAGCTGATGATCCTGCAGTAGCAGCAGGACGGACTGAACCACGGCGATGGTGAGCATGCCGTAAGCCAGCACTGACAGGAGAATGTGGGCAAGTATGCCGGGGTGTTCGACGATGGGCTGGATGGTGCCGCTGGGCATGAACTCGGCGCTGAGTACCGTCAGGGTGCCGAGCGGGAACAGCATCAGCAGCAGGTTCTCCACCGGGATGCGCAGGCATGCCAGCAGCGTCAGCCCGATCACGGCGCAGGCGATCAGGCTCGCGGCGTTGAAGAAGTCCAGGTTGAGGCTGCCGCCCTGGTTCAGCTGGTAGAACAGGCTGGCGACGTGCAGCACAAGTGCGAGGGCGCCGAACAGTGCAAGGAGGCGCTTGTCGACGGGGCTGCGCTGGGAGAGGCGCAGGCCTTGGTAGGTGGCAGCGCCGGCATACAGGACGGCGGCGGCGAGGCTGGGCAGCAGAGGGTGCATAAATCCGTATAAGGCGGGCCCGAAAGGCGCTGAGTGTGGCACACAACGCGGTCGTCACGAAAGACCGCTGGCGGTGTCGGCAGCCAGGGGACTTCGCTATAATCCGCCGCTTGTCGCATGCCCGCCATGTCGGGTCGGACCTCAAAGGAACGCGCATGTTCGAAAATCTTACCGACCGCCTATCCCAGACGCTGCGTAACGTCACGGGCAAGGCCAAGCTCACCGAAGACAACATCAAAGACACCTTGCGCGAAGTGCGCATGGCGCTGCTCGAGGCTGACGTGGCACTGCCGGTGGTCAAGGACTTCGTCGGCAAGGTCAAGGAGCGTGCCGTCGGCACCGAGGTCTCCAAGAGCCTGACGCCGGGTCAGGCGTTCGTGAAGATCGTCCGTGCCGAGCTGGAAGAGCTGATGGGCGCGGCCAACGAAGACCTGGCGCTCAATGCCGCACCGCCCGCGGTGGTGCTGATGGCCGGCCTGCAGGGTGCGGGTAAGACCACTACCGCCGGCAAGCTGGCCAAGTTCCTCAAGGAGCGCAAGAAGAAGTCGGTGCTGCTGGTATCGGCCGACGTCTATCGCCCGGCAGCGATCAAGCAGTTGGAAACCCTCGCCGGCGATCTGGGCGTTACCTTCTTCCCCTCCGATGCCAGCCAGAAGCCCGTGGATATCGCCAATGCGGCGATCCGCGAAGCCAAGCTGAAATTCATCGACGTGGTCATCCTCGATACCGCCGGTCGTCTGGCCGTGGATGCCGAGATGATGGCCGAGATCCAGGCGCTGCACGCGGCGGTCAAGCCGGTCGAGACCCTGTTCGTGGTCGACGCCATGACCGGTCAGGATGCGGCCAACACGGCCAAGGCCTTCAGCGATGCGCTGCCGCTGACCGGTGTGGTGCTGACCAAGGTCGACGGTGATGCCCGTGGCGGTGCCGCGCTGTCGGTACGCCAGATCACCGGCAAGCCGATCAAGTTCATCGGTATGGGCGAGAAGAGCGACGCACTCGAGCCCTTCCATCCGGATCGTATCGCCTCGCGCATCCTCGGCATGGGCGACGTGCTCAGCCTGATCGAGCAGGCCGAGCAGACCCTCGATCGCGAGAAGGCCGAGAAGCTCACCAAGAAGCTGAAGAAGGGCAAGGGCTTCGATCTCGAAGACTTCCGTGACCAACTGCAGCAGATGAAGAACATGGGTGGCCTCGGCGGCCTGATGGACAAGTTGCCGTCTATCGGTGGCGTCAACCTGTCGCAGATGGGTAACGCCCAGGGCGCGGCCGAGAAGCAGTTCAAGCAGATGGAAGCCATCATCAATTCGATGACGCCGGCCGAGCGCCGTGACCCGGATATCATCAGCGGCTCGCGCAAGCGCCGCATCGCAATGGGTTCCGGTACCCAGGTGCAGGACATTGGTCGCTTGATCAAGCAGCACAAGCAGATGCAGAAGATGATGAAGAAATTCACCGCCAAGGGTGGCATGGCCAAGATGATGCGCGGTATGGGCGGCATGCTGCCCGGTGGTGGCGGGATGCCGAAGTTCTAGAAAAATGGCGGCAGGCTGTAGGTTGCGGGCCTCAGGCTATGCCTTGGGTCTGCGTTGCAATTGCCTTCAGCCTGCCGCTTGCAGCATGCCGCATAAGCTCTTAGAATATGCGGCCTTTCGGGCCCAGGCCCATTTTTAATGTGTGCCTCAAGTTAGCACCGACAACAGGAACGATGTTCTCATGGTAACTATTCGTCTCGCTCGTGGCGGCTCCAAAAAGCGCCCCTTCTACCACCTGACCGTGACCAACAGCCGCAATGCGCGCGACGGTCGCTTCGTAGAGCGTATCGGCTTCTTCAATCCGATCGCCTCGGGTGCTGAAGTCAAGCTGTCCGTCAATCAAGAGCGCGCTACCTACTGGCTGAGCCAGGGTGCACAGCCGTCTGAGCGCGTTGCTCAGCTGCTCAAGGAAGCTGCCAAGGCTGCTGCCTAAGCAATTTTATGAGTACGACGCCGGCCGTAGCCGAGGATCTGGTAGTTCTCGGCAAGATTGTTTCGGTGCACGGCGTCAAGGGTGAAGTGAAGGTGTACTCCTTTACCGATCCCATCGATAACGTGCTCGATTACCAAAACTGGACGCTCAGGCGTGACGGTGAGGTAAATAAAGTGGAATTGGCCAGCGGCCGCCTACAAGGCAAGGTGCTGGTAGCCAAGTTGAAAGGTCTGGATGATCGCGAGATCGCGCGTACATACGCCGGTTTCGAGATTTGCGTGCCGCGTAGCGAGCTGCCGGATCTGGAAGAAGGCGAGTTCTACTGGTACCAGTTGCAGGGCTTGAAGGTCATCGATCAGGCGGGGCAGTTGCTCGGTGTGGTCGACCATCTGTTCGAGACCGGTGCCAACGATGTGATGGTGGTCAAGGCTTGCGCAGGCAGCCTGGATGATCGCGAGCGTCTACTGCCCTATACGGATCAGTGTGTGCTTTCGATCGATCTGGCAGTCGGTGAGATGCGGGTCGACTGGGATGCGGATTTCTAAGGCTCATGCGCGTAGAAGTCATCACCCTGTTCCCGGAAATGTTTGCCGCCATCGGCGAGTATGGCATCACCAGTCGCGCGGTGAAGCAGGAGCTGCTGAAGCTCAATTGCTGGAATCCGCGGGATTACACGACCGATCGACATCACACGGTGGATGATCGCCCCTTCGGTGGCGGCCCCGGCATGGTGATGAAGATCAAGCCCCTCGAGGATGCTCTGGCAAGCGCCAGGCAGGCAGCGGGGGAGGCGGCCAAGGTGATCTACCTGTCGCCTCAGGGCAGGCAGCTGAATCAGGCTGCGGTTCGTGAGCTGGCTCAGGAAGAAGCACTGATCCTGATTGCCGGTCGTTATGAAGGTATCGACGAGCGCTTCATCGAAGCGCATGTCGATGAGGAATGGTCGATCGGCGACTACGTCCTGTCCGGCGGTGAGCTGCCGGCCATGGTGCTGATCGACGCGGTGACGCGCCTTTTGCCTGGTGCATTGGGTCATGCCGACTCGGCCGAGGAGGACTCCTTTACGGATGGCCTGCTCGACTGCCCGCACTACACCCGTCCGGAGGTGTATGCGGATAAACGTGTTCCTGAAGTATTGCTTAGTGGCAATCACGAACACATCCGGCGCTGGCGTTTGCAGCAGTCCCTTGGACGAACCTGGGAACGCCGCGCTGATCTTCTGGATAGCCGCTCGCTTTCTGGAGAAGAGAAGAAGCTGCTGGAGGAATACATCCGCCAGCGGGACGATAGTTAACGTATCGATGGCAGGCCGGGAGGCTTGTCTTAGGAGCGCAGCATGACCAACAAGATTATCCAGATGCTCGAAGCTGAGCAGATGAACAAAGAAATCCCGACTTTCGCACCGGGCGACACCGTTGTCGTGCAAGTGAAAGTGAAGGAAGGCGACCGTCAGCGTCTGCAGGCTTTCGAAGGCGTTGTTATCGCCAAGCGTAACCGCGGTCTGAACAGCGCGTTCACCGTGCGCAAGATCTCCAGCGGTGTGGGCGTCGAGCGTACCTTCCAGACCTACTCGCCGCTGGTCGACAGCCTGAGCGTCAAGCGTCGCGGTGACGTACGCAAGGCCAAGCTGTACTACCTGCGCGACCTGTCCGGCAAAGCCGCGCGCATCAAGGAAAAGCTGTCCTAAGTTCGGACGCTCTCCAAGAAAAAAGCAGCCCTCGGGCTGCTTTTTTCGTTTCTGTGTCCCGTCATGGGCGCAAGCTGATCTTCAGGCTGGCCTGTGACAGGTCGATGTCGTGCAGGCGCAGGCTGCCGAAGTTCTGTTCTGGGGCTGCGCCTTTGACGCGAATGTTGTCGAAGCGCATTTCGCCGATCGAGCTGGGCAGGTTGACGTTGAACGAGCCGTCGGCATTGAGTGTCGAGCGTAGCTTGCTGGTGTCATAGTGCACATCGCTCAGTGTGGTCTCCGCCTCCAGGCTTTCCAGCGCCGGCATGACCAGTTTCGCCAGTTGTTGCATTGCGCCCATGCCGTCGCCGCTTTCCGCTTGCAGCAGCAGGCCCTGAAGGGCGGCGTCCAGGCCTTGCGCACTAACCTCGCTCATTTCGCTGTCGCTCAGGCTGCGCATGCCGGGTGGTGTTTCCTGGCGGGTGATGCTGGTCGGGGGCTGCAATCGCTGGATATCGGCGCTGGCCATCTGGAAGGGGCTCAGCAGGGCGGCTACCAGCGTGGCAGCGAGGCGCAGGTTGGTCTGTTTCTTGAGCGCCTTGCTCAGTTGCTTTTGCGTGACCAGGCCCTGTTCGAGCAGTACTTCGCCCAAGCGCTGGCGACTGACCAGTTGCAGTTTGATCGCGGCATCCAACTGCGCGGAGGTGATCAGCCCCTTGCTGATCAATATCTGGCCAAGTCGCGAGTTGCTGTGTTGGGGCATGGCATGCTTCCGGGTGGCTGATGGCATGATGAAATCATGCGCTCGGCGCTCATGTTCGTCACCCAACCAAAGATAGGCTATTGGTCGACGCTTATCTGGTGTCGGGTGTTTCCTGCTCAACTGGAGGCTGTTCTGTTTCGATCAGTGCCGTCAGCGTCCAGCCGGTCGTGGGTGTGAAGGTCAGCGGCAGCGTGGCCACATGCAGCCAGCCGTTGGGGTCGCGGGCCAGGATCAGCGTCGCGCGCTTGCCATGTAGCGCCTGATAGGCCGGCCAGTCGAAGGTCTGCGTCAGGGTGGTGCTGCGTACCTCGTCACCGCGGGCCAGTTGGCTGGCGAAACGTGGATAGCTCGTGGCCTGGCTGCCCAGCGGCAGGCCGCGTACTTCATCGCTGCTGCGATGTTTGTCGCTGCGTTTGCCGTCGCTGCCGGTCGGCAGGGTGAAGCGTCGGTTGCCCGGGAAATCATGGCGGAAGTGCATGCAGGCCAGGGCGTTGAGTTCCGCCGATGGCGACACGGCCAGCAGGTGACCGAGGCCGACCAGATCCAGGTGGGCTTCTGCGTGCTGTGAGGTCGGGTTGCCGAAATAGGTGGGCAGCCCGGCCATGCGGGCGGCGCGGATATTCTCCCAGCTCGAGTCGGTCAGTAGCACCTGGCTGCCAAGGCTCTGGATCGCCTTGCCCAGTGCTCGGGCCACGGGGGTGGCTCCGATGATCAGAAAGCCGCTCGGCGACGGTTCGGTCACTTTCAGCAGGCGTGCCAGCGGGCGCGCCGTTGCGCTCTGCAGGACGACGGTGCCGATGATCACCATGAAGGTCAGTGGCACCAGAAGCTGCGCCTGGGGATTGCCCTGCTGCTCCAGGCGCAGGGCGAAGATGGCCGAGACGGCTGCGGCGACGATGCCGCGTGGAGCGATCCAGGCCAGCAGCGCGCGTTCGCGCCAGTTGAGGTTGGAGCCCAGTGTGCAGGCCAGGATATTCAGCGGGCGCGCGACGAACTGGATGACTGCCAGCAGAAGCAGTGTTACCGGGCCGAGCGCCAGTAGCGCGTGCAGATCCAGGCGGGCGGCGAGGATGATGAACAGGCCGGAGATCAGCAGCACGCTGAGGTTTTCCTTGAAGTGCAGGATCGGCCGGATATCCACGCCGCGCATGTTCGCCAGCCACATGCCCATCACGGTGACGGCGAGCAGCCCGGACTCGTGTTCGATCAGGTTGGCGGCGATGAATACGCCGAGCACTGCGGCCAGGGCGGCAAAGGTGTGCAGATACTCTGGCAGCCAGCGGCGACGCAGGACGATGCCGAAACCCCAGCCAGCAGCGGCGCCGAGCAGGCTGCCGCAGGCGATCACCGCAGCGAAGGTGCTCAGGCTCTCGCTCCAGGCGTTGCCCTCGGCGTAGCTGACGATGAAGGCGAAGGTGACCACGGCCAGCAGGGCGCCGATGGGGTCGATGACGATACCTTCCCAGCGCAGGATATTGGCGACTGCCGAGGTGGGGCGAACCACGCGCAGCATCGGGGCGATCACCGTCGGCCCGGTGACCAGGGTGAGGGTGCCGAACAGCAGTGCCAGATCCCAGGAAAAATTCAGCAGGTAATGGCTGGCTATGCTGATCACCGCCCAGGTCAGCAGGGCGCCCAGGGTGACCAGGCGGTGTACTACCTTGCCGATCTCACGCCATTCCGACAGATGCAGGGTCAGGCTGCCCTCGAAGAGGATCAGCGCGACGGCCAGGGAAATGAAGGGAAACAATAGTGGGCCGAAAAGTGCCTGTGGGTCGAGCAGGCCCAGCAGCGGGCCGGCCAGGATGCCGCCAAACAGCAGAAAGAGAATCGCCGGCAGGCGGATGCGCCAGGCCAGCCACTGGCTGGCCAGTGCCAGTAGGCCGATGCCGCCCAGGCTCAGCTGGATCTGTGTCTCGCTCATCGGATCTCCCTATCGGCGTGGGGCTATGGAACACTAGGCGACTCACCTGTGCATGAGTCTTCGATGGCAACCTTACCCGATCCACTGATCGAGCGCTTTCTCGAGGCGCTGTGGCTGGAAAAAGGCCTTTCTGCCCATACCCAGGCCGCCTATCGCAGCGACCTGGAGCATTTCAATGCCTGGCTCGATGGCCGTGGCCTCGTGCTGCGACATGCCGGTCGCGATGCGATTCTCGATCACCTGGCCTGGCGTCTGGAGCAGGGCTACCAGGCCCGTTCCACGGCACGTTTCCTGTCTGGGGTACGCGGTTTCTACCGCTTTCTGTTGCGCGAGACGCTGATAAGCGAAGACCCGACCTTGCAGGTCGAGTTACCGCAGATCGGCAGGCCGCTGCCCAAGTCGCTGTCCGAGGCGGATGTCGAGGCGCTGCTGCAGGCGCCTGATCTGGATGACCCTATTGGCTTGCGTGATCGCGCCATGCTCGAAGTGCTGTATGCCTGTGGCTTGCGTGTCAGCGAACTGGTCGGGCTGACGTTGGAGCAGGTCAATCTGCGTCAGGGCGTGCTGCGTGTGTTCGGCAAGGGCAGCAAGGAGCGCCTGGTGCCATTGGGTGAGGAGGCCATTGCCTGGATCGAGCGCTACAGCCGCGAGGCGCGCCCGTTGCTGCTCGCGGGCAAGCCCAGTGACGTGCTGTTTCCCAGCCTGCGTGGTGAACAGATGACCCGGCAGACCTTCTGGCATCGGATCAAGCTCCAGGCCCGTGTAGCGGGGATCGCCAAGGCATTGTCGCCGCATACCCTGCGCCACGCTTTCGCCACGCACCTGCTCAACCATGGCGCCGACTTGCGCGTGGTGCAGATGTTGCTGGGCCATAGCGATCTGTCCACCACGCAGATCTATACCCATATCGCTCGTGCGCGCTTGCAGGAATTGCATGCTCGGCACCATCCCCGGGGGTAGTTGGGAACATCGTCGGCGTTGCCGAATCGAACAGAGCGATCCGTCTGCCCGTTCACACCGCTGGCGCAGCGCCGCGCTGCCGTGTGGCGCTTCTGTGGTAGGCTGTGCCCATTCCGCCGCTTGTCCTTCGACAGGAGTATTCATGTCCCCGATTCGTCTTTCCGTCGCCCTGGCTTTGGCACTGGGTAGCAGTATCAGCCTGGCCGCCGATCCGGATCAGGCCATCCGTCAGAGCCTGAAGTCGCTGGACGCAGAGCTGCCGATCGAGGCCATCGCCGAAAGCCCGATGTCGGGTATCTACCAGGTTCAGCTCAAGGGCGGTCGTCAGCTCTATACCAGTGCCGATGGGCAGTTCCTGATCCAGGGCTATCTGTTCCAGGTCAAGGATGGCAAGGCCGTCAACCTTACCGAAGTCGAGGAAAGCCGCGCGGTTGCCAAGCAGATCGACGCCATCCCGACCAGCGAGATGGTGGTGTTCCCGGCGAAGGATGCGAAGACCCATA
Source organism: Pseudomonas sp. C11 (assembly GCF_034683865.1). Lineage (NCBI taxonomy): Bacteria > Pseudomonadati > Pseudomonadota > Gammaproteobacteria > Pseudomonadales > Pseudomonadaceae > Pseudomonas > Pseudomonas sp. C11. The sequence goes on along the minus strand of NZ_JAWIIP010000012.1, from coordinate 56,724 downwards.
TCACCGTCTTCACCGATACCGAGTGCGGCTACTGCCAGAAGCTGCACAGCGAGATCCCCGAGCTCAATCGTCTGGGCGTCGAGGTTCGTTATCTGGCGTTCCCGCGTCAGGGCATGAACAGCTCGGCAGCGCGTGAGTTGCAGAGCGTCTGGTGCAGCAAGGATCGCCAGGCGGCCATGAACAAAGCCAAGACCCGTCAGGGTGTACCGGAGGCGACCTGCGACAATCCGGTGGCCAAGCAGTACGAACTGGGGCATCTGATCGGCGTCAACGGTACGCCGTCCGTCATCCTGGCCAACGGCAAGATGATTCCGGGCTACCAGCCGGCGCCGCAGCTTGCCAAGATTGCGCTGGAGTCGAATGACTGAGTTGGATTGACTAACAAACAGCCGCTTCGTAAGGTGCGGCTCTTTATCTGCGGCCGGAGCATGCTCCGGCCGTTTCGTGCAGTGCTGATGGGGAATTGAGTGTGAAGCCGGTCAAAGTGGGCATCTGTGGGTTGGGCACCGTCGGTGGCGGTACTTTGAATGTACTCAAGCGCAATGCCGAGGAGATTACTCGGCGCGCCGGTCGCGGCATCGAGATTGCCCAGATCGCCATTCGTTCGCCCAAGCCGCAGTACGACACCACCGGCATTGCCATGACCAGCGATGTGTTCGAGCTGGTCAACAATCCCGAGATCGACATCGTCATCGAGCTGATCGGCGGCTATACCCTGGCCAAGGAGCTGGTGCTCAAGGCCATCGAGAATGGCAAGCACGTGGTCACCGCCAACAAGGCGCTGATCGCCGTGCACGGTAACGAGATCTTCGCCAAGGCGCGCGAGAAGGGCGTGATCGTCGCGTTCGAAGCCGCTGTGGCCGGTGGCATTCCGGTGATCAAGGCGATTCGCGAGGGTCTTGCGGCCAACCGCATCAACTGGCTAGCCGGCATCATCAACGGCACCGGCAACTTCATCCTCACCGAGATGCGCGAGAAGGGCCGTGCATTCGATGACGTGCTCAAGGAAGCGCAGGCGCTGGGTTATGCCGAGGCCGATCCGACCTTCGACGTCGAAGGCATCGACGCGGCACACAAGCTGACCATCCTGGCGTCCATCGCTTTCGGCATCCCGCTGCAGTTCGACAAGGCCTACACCGAAGGCATCACCAAGCTGACCACGGCTGATGTGAACTACGCCGAAGCGCTGGGCTATCGCATCAAGCACCTGGGTGTGGCTCGTCGCACTGATGCCGGCATCGAGCTGCGCGTGCACCCGACGCTGATCCCTGCCGACCGTCTGATCGCCAACGTCAATGGCGTGATGAATGCGGTAATGGTCAACGGTGATGCGGTTGGCAGCACCCTTTATTACGGTGCCGGCGCCGGCATGGAGCCGACTGCTTCGGCCGTAGTGGCCGACCTGGTGGACGTGGTACGTGCGCTGACCACCGATCCGACCAATCGCGTGCCGCACCTGGCTTTCCAGCCGGACTCGCTGTCCGATCACCCGATCCTGCCCATCGAGCAGAGCGAGAGTGCCTACTACCTGCGTATCCAGGCCAAGGATCACCCGGGCGTGCTGGCTCAGGTGGCGAGCATCCTCTCCGAGCGCGGCATCAACATCGAGTCGATCATGCAGAAGGAAGTCGAGGAGCAGGACGGTCTGGTGCCGATGATCCTCGTGACCCATCGCGTGGTCGAGGCGCGTATCATCGAGGCCATCGCCGCCATGGAAGCGCTGGATGGTGTGACCTCGCCGGTCATGCGTCTGCGCGTCGAACAGCTCAACTAATCCCGTGTTCATCCGCAGGCGCAGGCCTGCGGGTGCAGTCGAACGAAGGTTTATCCCATGCGCTATATCAGTACCCGCGGCCAGGCGCCGGCCCTGAATTTCGAAGACGTGCTGCTGGCTGGCCTCGCCAGTGATGGCGGCCTCTACGTGCCGGAGAATCTGCCGCGTTTCACCGTCGAGGAAATCGCTTCCTGGGCCGGTCTGCCATATCACGAGCTGGCCTTCCGCGTGATGCGCCCGTTCGTGGCCGGCTCCATTGCTGACGCCGATTTCAAGAAAATCCTCGAAGAAACCTACGGTGTGTTCGAGCACAACGCCGTTGCGCCGCTGCGTCAGTTGAACGGTAACGAGTGGGTGCTGGAGCTGTTCCACGGCCCGACCCTGGCGTTCAAGGACTTTGCCCTGCAACTGCTCGGCCGCCTGCTCGACCACGTACTGGCCAAACGCGGCGAGCGTGTGGTGATCATGGGCGCTACTTCCGGTGACACCGGCTCGGCGGCCATCGAAGGCTGCAAGGCCTGCGACAACGTCGACATCTTCATCATGCACCCGCACAACCGTGTGTCCGAGGTGCAGCGCCGGCAGATGACCACCATCCTCGGTGAGAACATCCACAACATCGCCATCGAAGGCAACTTCGATGACTGCCAGGAGATGGTCAAGGCCAGCTTCGCCGACCAGGGCTTCCTCAAGGGCACCCGCCTGGTGGCAGTCAACTCGATCAACTGGGCGCGGATCATGGCCCAGATCGTCTACTACTTCCACGCGGCGCTGCAGCTCGGCGGCCCGGCGCGTTCCATCGCCTTCTCGGTGCCGACCGGCAACTTCGGCGATATCTTCGCCGGCTACCTGGCGCGCAACATGGGCCTGCCGGTCAGCCAACTGATCGTCGCCACCAACCGCAACGACATCCTGCATCGCTTCATGAGCGGCAATCAGTATGTGAAAGAAACCCTGCATCCGACCCTGTCGCCGTCCATGGACATCATGGTTTCGTCCAACTTCGAGCGTCTGCTGTTCGACCTGCACGGGCGTAATGGCGCGGCTATCGCTGGCTTGATGGATACCTTCAAGCAAGGTGGCGGCTTCAGCGTCGAGGAAGATCGCTGGGTCGAGGCGCGCAAGCTGTTCGATTCGCTGGCGGTGAATGACGAGCAGACCTGCGAAACCATCACCGAGGTGTACAAGGAGTGCGGCGAGCTGCTCGATCCGCACACTGCCATCGGCGTGCGCGCCGCGCGTGAGTGCCGTCGCAGCCTGGCCACGCCGATGGTGGTGCTGGGTACCGCGCATCCGGTCAAATTCCCCGAGGCGGTGGAAAAGGCCGGCATCGACGCCGTTCCGGCGTTGCCGGCGCACCTGACCGATCTGTTCCAGCGCGAGGAGCGCTGCACGGTGTTGGTCAATGACCTGAAAACCGTGCAGCAGTTCGTTGCGGCTCACGGCAATCGCGGCAAACCGCTCTGAGGTTTTCCGCCTCGATCAAACCGGCGCCCTTGTGGCGCCGGTTTTGTTTTGGGGCGGCTCAAAGTGCGAAGATCACTCCAAGAAGCGCCATCAGGATGATCAATGTCAGCCAGATCAGGGCATTGGTTCGGTTGGCGCGAACGATGGCTGCGCCGCGTGGGCGAATGGGTGGGTTTTCATTCAGGTAGTGATCGATGCGCTGCTCGGCCTCTTTCGCGTCGAGTGCGGCAAGTTCGCCTAGCAGCGCGATGGCGCTGCTACGCTGGTCGGCGTGCAGGAGCTGGCGCACCCTGAGTGGAAGTTCGTGCATCGTGCGACCTGCTTGGTGAGGGGGGGCTCATAACTGCGACTCGGTTGGCGCTTTTTCACGTGCGGCGCGGCGATTGCTGAGGTTTAATTCGACACTCCGCGAATGGAAGCGTTGTGGTTGAGTCATGGATGAATCTCTCTCTGTTCTCCTTCCCTTGTCTTTTCGTCGCTGCGGCCATTGATGGTCGCGCGTATCTGCCTGCGCGGCTTTCTGACGAACGGCATCACAGTTATTACATGTGATCACTTGATGGCTTACATGTAAGGGTCTAGGCTGCGACGCATGGACAGCAAATCATCCGCTCATTACCAACGTCTTTATCGTCAACGCCTGCGTGAGCAGGGGTTGGTGAAGAAGGAAGTCTGGATCTTGCCCGAGCATGCGCCGCTTCTGGTCGCGTTCGAGCGAAAACTGCGCCAGCCACAGTCGCTGCTGGCTCCGATGGAGAAGGAGGAGGGTATGAACATGCCTCAGGTTTGGACCGCTCAGGCGCTGCATGAAGCGCTCGCGGCAACGGAACTGTTCCAAAACGGTCAGGCCGGCATCGAGCTGATTCAGGGCGCCGACGCCAGCCTGCACATCACCATGCGCGAATACGGCGATCTGCCACTGTTCGTCGCCGTATTCGGCGAGCAGATCATCGTCGAGGCACTGCTCTGGCCGGCGACGGACGTGAAAGATGCCGCTGCCTTCAACGAAGAAGTGCTGCGCACCCACAAGCTGTTCCCGCTGTCGTCCATCGGCCTGGAGAAGATGATCGACGGGCGCGACTGCTACACCATGTTCGGTGCGCTGAGCTCCTACTCGAGCCTGTCCGACGTGGTGTTCGAGATCGAGCTGCTGGCGGACAACGTGATCAAGGCCACCGAAGCCTACGAAGGCTTCCTCAAGTCTGGCGCCTGAGAGGAGATAGGACGATGAATGTCTGGAGCAAATTGCTGACGGCGCTGCGTGGCGGTGCCAATGAAATGGGTGAGGCGGTGGTCGATAGCCAGGCCCTGCGCATCCTCGACCAGGAAATCCGCGACGCCGACCTCGAGCTGCGCAAGTCCAAGGAAGCGCTGGCCGAGATCATGGCCAAGCACAAGCTGGCCAGCGACAAGGCGACCAAGAGCGCGGCGAGCATCGCCGAGTACGAGCAGTACGCACTGAAAGCGCTGGAGGCGGGCAACGAAACCCTGGCCAAGGAAGTGGCCGAGAAGATCGCCAACCTGGAAATTGAACAGGCCGGCGAACGCGAGCAGGCCGAAGGCTTTGCCGCCAGCGTGGCGCAACTGCGCAAGGCCGTGACCCAGGCCGAGGGCAATATCAAGCGCCTCAAACAGCAGGTGGATACGGTCAAGGCCACCGAGAGCGTGCAGAAGGCGCAGATGGCTGTGGCGCAGCGCTACGGTGGCTCGCAGGCCAAGCTGCAGACGGCGGTCGAGTCGCTCGAGCGCATCAAGCAGAAGCAGGCCGAGCGTGCGGCGAAGATGGAAGCTTCGGCCGAACTGGCCGCTACCAGCGCGCCGGACGATTCGCTGGAAGCCAAGCTGCGTGCGGCCGGCATCAAGGCCGACAACGCCAGTGCCGACAGCGTGCTGGCGCGTCTGAAGGACAAATCCAAGGCTTGATCCTGGTGTGAAAGACACGGGGCCTTCGCGCCCCGTTTCCCTGATTCGGGAAAGGAAAAAATGGAACTCTTCCTGCAGACGTCGCTGTCATTCCCCACCGCTATCTACAGCTTCCTGCTGTGCGTGGCGGTCATCTATTGGCTGGTAGTCGCCGCCGGCCTGCTCGAGGTCGACCTTCTCGACATCGAGGCCGACTCGGTGATGGAAGGCAGCGGCCAGACCGAAGGCCTCGCCGGCCTGCTCTACAAGCTCAAGCTCGACGGCGTGCCAGTCACCCTGGTGCTGACGCTGCTGTTCTTCTTCGCCTGGTTCATCTGCTACTTCATCGAGCTGTGGCTGCTGCGTCATCTGCCGCTGGGCATTCTGCGCTACCCGCTGGGGTTGGTGGTGATCGCTGGCTCCTTCGTGGTCGCTGCGCCGCTGTGCGCGGCCATTTGCCGGCCGCTGCGGCCTCTTTTCCTGAAGGCTGAGGCAACCAGCAGCAAAACTGTGCTGGGGCAGGTGGCGGTGGTGCGCAGTGGCAAGGTTACGGCCAGCCATGGCGAGGCGGTGCTGGAAGATGGCGGCGCCGGATTGATCCTGCGCGTGCGCGCCGACGAGGCACTGGGTTTCAAGCGTGGCGACCGTGTGGTGCTGCTGGAGTACCTGGCGGCCGAACATGCCTATCGCATCATCACCGAAGAAGAGTTCCGTGGCGTCTAGCCGAAAATCCGTAGGTAACAGAGCGCTGGCAGCCTAGGCATTGGCGAACCTGCCTGCACAATTAGCAAAGGAGTGAAGCTGTAATGGAAAACCTCATCCCCTTCATCGTCGGGGCCGGGCTGGTCGTCCTCTTCGTGATCGCCCTGATCGCCCTGTTCAAGGCCTTCTATATCAAGGTTCCGCAGGGCACCGCGCTGATCGTCAACGACATGAGCTCGACGCCCAAGGTGCACTTCACCGGCTCGCTGGTGTACCCGGTGATCCACCTCAAGGAGTTCATGAAGATCTCCCTGATTACCCTGGAAGTCGACCGCCGCGCCAAGGACGGGCTGATCTGCCGTGACAACCTGCGTGCCGACATCACCGTGGCCTTCTACCTGCGTGTCAACGAGACCCAGGAAGACGTGCTTAAGGTGGCCAAGGCCATCGGCGTGGATCGCGCCTCCGACCGCGCAGCGGTCAACGAGCTGTTCAATGCCAAGTTCTCCGAGGCGCTGAAGACCGTCGGCAAGCAGTTCGATTTCGTCCAGCTGTTCGAGAATCGTCAGGACTTCCGTGATCGCATCGTCGAGGTGATCGGCAACGACCTCAACGGTTACGTGCTGGAAGATGTGGCCATCGACTACCTGGAACAGACCTCCAAGGTGTCGCTGGATCCGAGCAATATCCTCGACGCCGAGGGTATCCGCAAGATCACCGAGCTGACCGCTGCACAGAACGTCATCACCAACGAGCTGGAGCGCAACGAAGAGCTGGCGATCAAGAAGAAGAACGTCGAAACCCGCGAGGCCACCCTGGCCCTGGAGCGCCAGCAGGCTGATGCCGAGGCGCGGCAGAAGCGCGAAATCGAAACCATCCAGGCCCGCGAGCAGGCGGAAACCCTCAAGGTGCGCGAGGAAGAGCGCCTGAAGGCCGAGCAGGCGCGCATCCAGACCCAGCAGGAGCTGGACATCCGCGCCGAGAACCATCAGCGCGAAGTGGAAGTGGCCCAGCAGAATCGCCAGCGTGCCGTGGTCATCGAGGTGGAGAAGGTCACCCGCGCCAAGGATCTGGAAGTGGTCGCCCGCGAGCGCGAGGTTGAGCTGCAGCGCATCGAGAAGGAAAAGGCGCTGGAAGAAGAGCGCAAGAACATCGCCGGGGTGATCCGCGAGCGCGTGGCGGTCGAGAAGACCGTGGCCCAGGAAGAAGAGCGCATCAAGGAAGTGCGCGAAGTCTCCGAAGCCGAGCGCCTCAAGCAGGTCGCCGTGCTCAACGCCCAGGCCGAAGCCGAGCAGGAGCTGGTGCGTCAGGTCAAGCAGGCCGAAGCCGACGAGACTCGCTCCAAGCACAAGGCCGTGGAAATCAACAACCTGGCCCAGGCCGAACTGGAAGCCGCAGCCAAGAGCGCCGAGGCCAAGAAGAAACTGGCCGAAGGCATCGAAGCCGAGCGCGCTGCGCCGGGTCTGGCCGACGCCAAGGTGCGTGAAGTTACCGCCGCCGCCAAGGAGAAGGAAGGCCTCGCCGAGGCTCGCGTGCAGGCCGAGCGCCTGATCGCCGATGCCAAGGGCGAGCAGGAAAAAGGCCTGGCCGAAGCCCGTGTGCTGGAAGCCCAGGCGGCTGCCAAAGAGAAAGACGGCCTGGCCGAAGCCAAGGTGCTGGAAGAAAAACTCACTGCCCAGGCGCGCGGCGAAGAGCAACTGGGTCTGGCCAAGGCCAAGGCGACCAAGGAACAGGGTTCCGCCGAAGCCGCGATCCTGCTGGAGCGCCTGAGCGCCGAAGCCGAAGGTCTGGGCAAGAAATTCGGCGCGCTGGATTCGCTCAGCGACGCCGCGCGTGCCCACGAAGAGTTCCGCATGCAGCTGGAGAAGAGCTTCGAGGAGGCCATGGCCGCCATCGACGCCAACAAGGATATCGCCAAGGATCAGGCCGAGGTGCTGGCTGCGGCCATGTCCAAGGCGAAGATCGAGATCGTCGGCGGCGAGGGCGATTTCTTCAACTCCTTCGCCAAGTCGCTGTCGGTAGGCAAGGCCATCGAAGGGGTGGTCGGCAAGAGCCCGGTGGTGCAGGACGTGATCTCCCGCCTGCTGGCTGGCAAGGCCGCGCCTGTCGCACCGGTGGTCGCACCGAACGCCGGCTCCGAGCAGGCCTGAGTGACCGGCCCGTAGGGTGGGCTTCGGCCCACCCAGTGGACAACGCACTTTTTGCCCACCACTGGCGACACGAGCGGTGGACAAAAAGAGCGTTGTCCACCCTGCCGGCCACAGCATGCCGAGCCTTGTGGGAGGGGCTTTAGCCGCGAACCTCCCACGCATTTTCCAGACCCCTTGCCCTGCTGAGCGGGCGAGGGTGCTCGATGCCGAATATCCAGGAAGAACACGATGTCGGACGCACAAACACAGGACGTATTGGACAAGGCCGTCGCCGAAGGCGGCGCCTACGAGGTGCTGCACAAGCGCCTGCAGGAGCAGGGCCAGCGCCTGCGCGCGCTGACCGAAGCGCTCAACGGCCAGCGCCTGGCCGAGTTCGGCAGCAGCGCTATGGAAGCCATCGGCCGGGTGCGCATCCGCACCGAGAACAACTGCATCGCCCGCGATATCGTCCAGGTCGGTGACTGCCTGCTGTTCGGCTACAACGTGTTCCTCGGCCTGAAGAAGGAGACCAGCGTCGCCGACGTGTTCTCCCTCTACCGCCTGGTCGAGGGCGCCGAAGGCTACGACGCCGAGCCGGTGCCCCTGGAGGGGTCATTCCTGGCGCAGGCCAGTTTCGTCGCCGATTTCAACGAGCTGTACACCTACTACAAGAACACCCGCCTGCTGCAACTGGCCATCCGTGACGGCAAGTTGCTGGCGAGCTTCCAGATCGGCGAGCGGGTCAGCGATATCCGCGTGTTCCGCTGGTCGATCTCCGTCGATGGGCGCGAAGTGCGCTATATCGACAACCGTGGCGAGCGCGATATCGCGCTGCCGGCGCCATTCGACTTCGAATGGCAGAAGACGTCCCGCGAGATGGTGGTCATGGGCCGCCATCCGCACCTGAACATCCTCGATACCGTGTTCGTCGAGACCATCGGTGGCGACCTCACCATCAAGGTCGAGAACAACACCCAGGATGGCCTGGGCATCTACCGCGAGCCGGTGGTGGACAAGACCCAGTCGCTCGACGACGCGCAGATCGAATACGCCCGCCTGGGCAGCCTGATCCTGCTGAAGATTCTGCCGTACCGCGAAGAACAGTGGCGTTATCTGGTGTTCAACAGCCTGACCAGCAAGGTCGAGCGCATCGATGCGATCGGCCTGGCCTGCGTGCAGCTACCGGAAGACCACGGCATCATCTTCCCCGGCGGCTACTACCTGCAGAGTGGCGAGTACAAGACCTTCGAACAGCCCATGGGCGGTATGCGCTTCAAGCGCTCGGTACGCTCGCCCAACGGCGAGGACGTGCAGTACATCTTCTACCACCCGGAAGAAGGCCGCTCGGCGCTGTTCACCTACAACATGATCAACCGCCAGTTGCACAACCCGATCTTCGGCCACGGTTACGCGCGCCTGGAAGACGGGCGTATGGTGATCTTCTCCGCCGAGGGCAGCGAGCCGACGCGCATCCATCCGATGCAGATCTGGCAGACGCCGTTCGAGAGCGACGATTACGCCGCCCGCCAGCCGGCGCGCAGCGGCTTCTTCGGGCGTATCGGCAATGCCGAGCTGGTACGCGGCGTGTCCGACCTGCTGGGTCTCAGCCGCGAGATCGACAGCCGCGAAGTGTCGGTGGCGCGCTACACCCAGTTGTGCCAGAACACCCGCCGCCTGTTCGACGTCTACCACTGGCTGGGCGACGCCCAGTGCGCCGAGCTGGCGCCCTTGCTGCGCGAGATCGCTGCCACCGGCGAGCTGGTGCTCGATGAATTCGAGAAGGTTGAGAGCATTCGCCAGCAGTCCGCCCGCGCCATGGCCGAGGCCGAGACGCGGCAGAAGAGCCTGCTCTCCGGCCTGCTGGTGGATAGCTGGGACGAGGTGCAGCACTTCGTCGAAGCACTCAACGCGATCAATGCCCAACGCGGCCAGTTGCTGACCATCCGCGACTACCGCTACATCGACGTGGCGCGCATCGACGCCATGGAAGCCGAATTGCTCGAAGCGCAGGAGCGCGTGGCCACGGCCACGTCCGCCTTCCTCGCCAGCGACGCCGCGCTGCAGCCTTACGTGCAGCGCCTCGGTGAACTGGACGGCCTGGCGCAGAAGGCCGAAAGCGTCACCCAGCTGAACGAGCCGCTGGTCGAGATGCAGGCCATGGCCGGCAACCTCGACATGCTCTCCAGCCTGATGGCCTCGCTGAAGATCGACGACGCCACCCAGCGCACCGCCATCGTCGAGTCGATTTCCGAGGTTTACGCCCACCTCAACCAGGCCAAGGCGCGTGCCGAACAACGGCGCAAGGGCCTGGGCTCGGCTGAGACCGTGGCGCAGTTCGGTGCTCAGTTCAAACTGTTCAGCCAGGGCATCACCAACGCTCTGGCGCTGGCGCAGGATCCGGAGAAGTGCGACGAGCAGTTGTCCCGCCTGCTGGTGCAGCTCGAAGAGCTGGAAAGCCAGTTCGGTGATCACGAGGGGTTCTTGAGCGACATCCTCGGCAAGCGCGAAGAACTGCTGGAGACCTTCGAGTCGCACAAGCAGAGCCTGCTCGACGACCGCCAGCGCCGCGCTCAGGGCGTGCTCGACGCCGCCCGGCGCATCCTCGACAGCCTCGGCCGGCGCACCGCGCGCCTGACCCAGATGGAAGAGCTCAACGCCTTCTTCGCCGCCGACCCGCTGATTCTCAAGCTGCGTGAGATGGCCGAGCGCCTGCGCGAGCTGAAAGACAGCGTCAAGGCCGATGATGTCGAGGCGCGCCTCAAGGCCGCCCGCGACCAGGCGGTGCGCGCCCTGCGTGACAAGAGCGAGCTGTTCGAGGAAGGCGGCAACGTCATCAAGCTCGGCCCGCGCCATCGCTTCAGCGTCAATACCCAGGAACTCGACCTGACCCTGATGCCGCGCGGCGATCAGCTCTACCTGCACCTGACCGGCACCGACTTCCTCGAACCGCTGCGCGACGAGACCCTGGATGGCCTGCGCGACTACTGGCAGGTGTCGCTGGAATCCGAGTCGCCCTCGCTGTACCGCGCCGAATACCTCGCTGGTCTGGTGCTCGATGCCGCCGTGGCGGGCCGTGAAGGCCTGAGCCTGGATCTGCTCAAGACCCACCTGGCGCAGCCGGAAATCCTGACCCGGCTGATCCGTGACTTCGCCGCGCCGCGCTACAAGGATGCCTACGAGAAGGGTATCCACGATCACGACGCCGCGTTGATCCTCACTCAATTGCTGCCGCTGCGCGAAAGCGCCGGGCTGCTGCGTTACGCGCCGGCGGCGCGTGGCTTCGCCGCGCTGTTCTGGAATCGCTGGGGGCAGGACATCGAGGCCGAGCTGTGGCCGCAGCGCGCGCGCAGCAGCCTGCACCTGCGCCAGTTGTTCGGCAGCGAGGACGGCGTGCAGCGCCTGCGCGAAGAGATCGATGCAGCCATGCAGCGCTTCCTGGGCCAACATCCGCTGGCTGTGGACGCCGCACAACGCCAGGCGGCTGCTGCCTATCTGGTGGAGGAGCTGGCGGCCAAGCCGGTCGAGTTCAGCTTCAGCAAGTACGCCCGGCAACTGCTCGACACCCTGCAGCAACGCATGCAGGCCAGCCATGTATGGGACGACTACCGCGCCGCGCTGGACAACCTGCGCGGCCGCCCGGTGCAGCGCTGGTCGCTGGCGCAGACCTGGTTCGACGGCCTGTGCGCGCAGGATGCCGCCATGGCCGAGTTGGCCGACTACGTGCCCGAAGCGATTGCGGTCAGCCTGCTGGATGACGACTTCCCGCGGCGTTTCACCGAGGTCGATCTGCGTTTCAGCGTCAGCGGCCTCCTCGGCGATCATCCGCGACTGCAGCATGGCAGCCTGCTGCTGGCCATCGATGATTACTTCGCCCGCCTGCGGCAGCACCTGGATCACTTCGTGCCGCAGTTGCAGCGCTACCAGGCGCTGCGCCAGGAGGTCATCAACCGCGAGCGCGATGCACTGCGCCTGAGCGAATTCAAGCCAAGGCCGCTGTCGTCGTTCGTGCGCAACAAGCTGATCAACGACGTGTACCTGGGTTTCATCGGCGACAACCTGGCCAAGCAGATGGGCACCGCCGGCGAGAACAAGCGCACCGACCTGATGGGCCTGCTGATGCTGATTTCGCCGCCCGGCTACGGCAAGACCACGCTGATGGAGTACGTCGCGCACCGCCTCGGCCTGATCTTCATGAAGGTCAACGGCCCGGCGCTGGGCCACGAAGTGCGCTCCATCGATCCGGCGCAGGCGCCGGACGCCACCTCACGTCAGGAGCTGGAAAAGCTCAACCTGGCGCTGGAAATGGGCAACAACGTGATGCTCTATGTCGACGACATCCAGCACACCCACCCCGAGTTCCTGCAGAAGTTCATCTCGCTGTGCGACGGCACGCGGCGCATCGAAGGTGTGTGGAAGGGCAAGACCAAGACCTACGACATGCGCGGCAAGAAATTCTGCGTGGTGATGAGCGGCAACCCGTACACCGAGTCCGGCGACGTGTTCAAGATCCCCGACATGCTTGCCAACCGTGCCGACATCTACAACCTGGGCGACACCCTGGGCGGCATGCAGGAAGCTTTCGCGCTGAGCTACATCGAGAACAGCCTGACCTCCAACCCGGTGCTGGCGCCGCTGGCCACCCGCGATATGGCCGACGTCTACCGTTTCGTCGCCAAGGCCGAGGGCAAGCCGTTCTCGGCCAACGAGCTGAGCCACACCTACAGCGCCGCCGAGATCAACGAGATCACCTCGACCCTGCAGCGTCTGATGCAGGTGCGCGATGTGGTTGGCCGGGTCAACCAGCAGTACATCGTCAGCGCCGCGCAGGCCGACAGCTACCGCACCGAGCCGCCGTTCAAGCTGCAGGGCAGCTACCGCAACATGAACAAGATGGCGGAGAAGATCAGCGCGGTGATGAACGATGCCGAGCTGCTTCAACTGATCGCCGACCACTATCAGGGCGAGTCGCAGCTGCTCACCACCGGCGCCGAGGAGAACCTGCTCAAGCTCGCCGAATTGCGCGGCAACATGACGCCCGAGCAGGCCGAGCGCTGGGCGCATATCAAGCGCGACTTCATGCGCAACAAGGCCATGGGCGGCAGCGACAGCGATGTCGGTGGGCGTGTGGTGGCGCAGCTCAATGATCTGGTGGAAAGCGTGCGCGGCCTGGGTGCTGGCGGCAAGCCGGCTAGCGCGGCGCCGAGCATTCCCTGGGAACAGTTGCTGGCCGGGCTGGATAATCTCGGCAAGCTGCGCCCGCAGGTGGAGGTGGTTGCGCCGCCGCAGCCGGGCACGCAAAAATTGCTCGAAAGCCTGGCCGATAGCCTGGAAAACAGCTTCCTGCCGCTGATCAAGGCGATGGACAAGAAGATCGACATCGATTTGCGCACCCACAACCGCATGCTGGAAATCTCCACGCAACTGCGTGACCTCGGCACGTTGCTCGGCCAGGAGCAACGCAGCGATGACGAGGCGCCGTGAGGCGAGGCTGGCTGGTCGAGCTGCGCCCGCTGCTGTTGATCAGCGGCGTGATGCTGCTGATACAACTGGCCAACAGCGCCCTGGGCGGCGCCTTGAACGCCTGGGGCTTGCTGCCTCGGCATATCGAGGCGCTGCCGGGCATTCTCTTCGCGCCCTGGCTGCATGGCAGTTGGGCGCATCTGCTCAGCAACCTCAGCGGCTTGCTGGTGCTCGGCAGCCTGGTGCTGTTGCGTTCGCGGCGTGATTTCTTCTTCGCCAGCGCCTTCATCATCCTCGGCAGCGGGGCGCTGGTCTGGCTGTTCGGTCGTACCGGCCTGCACGTCGGTGCCAGCGGTTGGCTGTTCGGCTTCTGGGGGCTGTTGCTGGCGCGGGCCTGGTTCGAGCGCAGCCTGCTTGACCTGTTACTGGCGGTGCTGGTGTTCTTCCTCTACGGCGGCTGGTTCTTCGGCCTGCTGCCGCGTGCTGGCGTTTCCTTCGAATACCACCTGGCGGGGGCTTTCTGCGGTGTGCTTTACGCCGCCTTGAGCCGCCGCCGTCTCAAACGATAAAAGGGATTTTTCATGGACTTCAACCGCCTCGACCAGCAACTGCGTGACAGCCTGGCCGATCTGCGCCTGAGCAACGAGGAGCGCGACGAGCTGCGCCAACTGGGCAGCGAGCTGAGCAGCGATCAGGTGCGTTTCATGCGTAACCGTGCCTTCGCCCTGGCCCGCGAGCTGATGAAGGAGCCGGAGAACGTCGAGCCGGTGCTGAAATGGCTGGAGCAAGTCATCAAGACCCTCGACAGTGTCGGCAGCGCGCCGCGCGTGGAACATGCCACGGCGCACTTCAGCCCTGGCGAGAGTTGCCGGCGCAAGATTCGCGAGCTGTGCCGCCAGGCGCGCAAGAGCGTGGAGATCTGTGTCTACACCATCTCCGACGATCAGCTCAGTGAGGAGGTGCTGGCCTGCCATGAGCGCGGTCTCGCCGTGCGGGTGATCAGCGACAACGAAAAACAGTTCGACGTCGGCAGCGATATTCAGTGGTTGCGCGACAAGGGGGTGCCGCTGCGCATCGACGCCGGCCCCTTCCACATGCACCACAAATTTGCCCTGTTCGATGGGCGCCTGCTGCTCAACGGCAGCTTCAACTGGACACGCAGCGCCAGCACCAGCAACGAGGAAAACCTGTTGGTGATCGATCACCCGCAACTGGTTGCGGCCTACAGCCGTGAATTCGAGTCGCTGTGGGCGCGTTACGCAGGTAACTGATGAGCCAAATTCACGCCCGCCAACTGCTCGGCTTCTATCGCAGCTGCTACCTGGCCGACAGCCGCGACCTGGATCTGGACAACCTGAGCAAGCTGCCCGCCAATCGCTGGGCCTGGCTCGATGGGCGTGAGGAACTGGCCAGCGGCGGTATGCCGCTGTTGCCGTTGTCTGCCGAGCTGGGCCGTAACCTGGCCGAGGCGCAGGCGCTGTATCAACGCGAGCTGCAACTGGTCTACGGCGTGCTGCCGATCTGTGGCCGGCTGCAGCTGGAAAGCGGGGCCTCGCAGGCGATCTGTGGCCCGTTGTTCTATTACGAGGCCAACCTGCAGGCGACGGCCGACGGGCAGAGCCAGATGCTCGCCATCGACGTGCAGCGTACCCATGGCAATTGGCGCTTGTTGCGCCGTCTGTTCGATGAGAGCGGCAACGATAGTCTCGACGAACTGCCGCTGCCGACATGCCCACTCGATGATGCCTCCCTGGGGCAGTTGCTGGCCTGGGTAGAGCGCAATACGCAGGTGGGCGACGTCAGTGAGGCGGCGGGTTTCCCGCAATTGGCAGATGTCGAGACCTTGGCCAAGGCTCAGCGTCGCCGCAGCCTGTCGCTGCAGGCCGGCGCCTTCGTCGCGCTGGTGCCGCGCGGCAGCGGCAGTCGCGGCATTGCCCATGAGCTACAGCTGCTGCAGGAGGCCGAGCAGCTTTCGCCGGCCTTGTTGCAGTTGCTCGGTGAAGCGCCAGCGGTTCCGCCTACGGGGTCGATCAGTACGCCGCAGCGCCTGCCTGCGCAGCTCAGCGCGGCGCAATGCCGGACGCTGGCCAATGCCGCGCGTTATCCGCTAAGCCAGATTTCCGGCCCGCCCGGCACCGGCAAGAGCTACAGCCTGGCCGCGCTGGCGCTGGATCGCTACCTGCAGGGCGAGACGGTACTGCTGGTCAGCCGCAGTGCCCAGGCGGTGCGCGTGATCGCGCACAAGCTGCGCGAGGATTTCGGCCTGCGTGACGGCGTGCTCGAAGGCGATGGCCAGAGCCTGCGCCAGGCCCTGCGCGAGCGGCTGCAGCGGATGCTGCAGGGCGAGATTGCCGAGGTATCCGAGCCGCTCGAGGCACGTCAACGCAGCGAACTGGAGGTGCTGACGCAGGCCGAAGTGCGCCTGTCGGCTGATTTTCGTCGGCGCTGCGAGCAGGCCGTGCGCTGGAGCCGCCTGCTGCTGCGTGCCGAACGTGGCAGCCTGGCCTTCTGGCAGCGCTGGTTGCAGGTGCCTTGGGTGCGTAAGCGTATTGGTAGCAGTGTGCGCCCCTGGGCATTGCTGGATGAGTTGCGCGATTGCCAGCAGCGCCGTCAGTCGCTCAGCCGTGAGCACCTCAACAGCCATCGCAGCCTGGCGCTCAAGCGCCTGCTAATGACCGACCGTGGCTTGTTCGTGCGCTACAACCAGGCCATTCGCGCGCGCAATTCGCAGCGCCAACTGGCGCTGTTCGAGGATATCGACCCGGCGCGCCTGCTGGCGGCCTTCCCGATCTGGGTGGTGACGCTGGACGAGCTGCATCGGCTGCTGCCGCTGCGCCCGCAGCTGTTCGACGTGATGGTGATGGACGAAGCAACTCAGTGCGATATCGCCTCGGCGCTGCCGGCCTTCCAGCGTTGCAAGCGTGCGGTGGTGACCGGCGATGCGCGTCAGTTGCGGCATATCTCCTTTCTCTCCCGCGTGCGTGAGACGCAGCTGTTGCAACGCGCCGGCCTGCAGGCAGAGGTGCGCGAGGCCTGGAGCTACCGTGACAACAGCGTGCTGGATCTGGTCGGCCTGCAACTGGTCAGCCAGGACGGCGTGGTGTTTCTCGACGAACACTTTCGCAGCCGCCCGGCGCTGATTCGCTTCAGCAACGAGTTGTTCTACGACCAGCGCTTGCGGGTGATGAAGGAGCGTCCGGGTGGTGAGGCCTGCGACAGCCTGCAATTGCTGCGCATCGACGGCCAGCGTGGGCGCAATGGGGTCAACGAAGCAGAGGTGGAGCGCGTGCTGGCGCTTATCACCGCGCACCTGGCCGAGTACCAGGGCAGCCCGCTCAAACCCAGCATCGGTGTGCTGTCACCGTTCCGTGATCAGGTCGAACGCATCCGCACGCGCATCGGCGAAACCCAGCCGCTGGAACAACTGCGCGAGTTCCGCCTGCTGGTGGATACGCCCTACGGCTTCCAGGGTGAGGAGCGCGATCTGATGATCCTCAGCTTCGCCATCGATAGAGAATCGAGCCAGGCTGCGGCCTACCTGAATCGCGCCGACCTGTTCAACGTCGCCATCACCCGCGCCCGCGAGCGCCAGGTGCTGTTGTTC
The DNA here is from genome assembly GCF_034683865.1 of Pseudomonas sp. C11. Lineage (NCBI taxonomy): Bacteria > Pseudomonadati > Pseudomonadota > Gammaproteobacteria > Pseudomonadales > Pseudomonadaceae > Pseudomonas > Pseudomonas sp. C11. The sequence goes on along the minus strand of NZ_JAWIIP010000012.1, from coordinate 39,686 downwards.
AGCGGTGATGAGCGCCAGCTGCCGGCCACGCACCTGCTACGCCGTTATCTGGAATACCTTGAAAAGCCCGGCGCCGTCTGGCAACCCGGCGCCACCGATACGGCGCGGCAGACCCTGTGCGAAGCGCTACAGGCCGAGGGCGTCAGCGTCTGGAACCACTATCCGCTGGCTGGCCAGGTGCTGGACCTGTTCTGCCGCCGTGGCGACAAATGCCTGGCCATCGACCTGATCGGTTTTCCGGGGGAGGGCGAGGGCTTCCTCGAACTGGAGCGTTATCTGGTACTGACGCGCGCCGGCCTGGAAACCCTGCCGCTGAGTTACGGCCTGTGGCGCGAGGCGCCGCAGCAGGTGTTGGAGGCCGTATTGGCAAGGCTTTGACCGTGTTCCCGGGGCCGCTTTCAGCTATCGTACAGGCCATGTCTGGTAAGTCAGGAAGGCTTACTGAAAAGCTTCGGAAATTCTTCGATGTTGATGTTGCAGTTGCACCTGCCCACCCTGTTAGTCGCCAGCACTGCGGTCATCAGCTTGTGCGGGGTGTTGTTGATCTTCAGCTGGTCGCAGGGGCGTCAGCAGCGGGCCCTGTTATGGACGGGCGCGATGATGCTGTTGGCCGCCCTGGGGCTGGTGCTCAATGCCCTGCGCGGGGGCAGCTTCGATTGGGTGCCCATCGTGCTGGGCAATATCGTGCTGCTGCTGTGCATTGCCATGAACTGGTCGGTGATCCGCGTATTCTGCGGTCGTGCGCCGATCTATACCGGGGTCTGCGCAGGTGCCGCATGTTGGGCGCTGCTGTGTCTGTGGCCGACCTTCTACACCAGTCTGGCGGCGCGGGTCGCCGTGCATACCCTGATCGCCAGCCTGTATCTGCTGGCTGCGTTGGTCGAGCTCTGGCGGGCTCGGCTCACGCTCGAGGTGTCGGTAGTGCCCATGGCAGTGCTCGTCAGTCTGCACCTGATGTTTCTGCTGGCGCGTATGTTCCTTGGCCCCGGCGTGACCGGCTATGGCGATATTCAGTCGAATCCGCTGTTCACCCTCGTGTTGATCGAAAGCATGCTGTACGCCGTCGGCATCGCCTTCATGCTGCTGTCGATGGTCAAGGAGCGTGCTGAAAAGCAATACCGCCGGGCCGCTTATTCCGACGAGTTGACCGGAGTCGGCAATCGGCGGGCCTTCTTCGAAGCGGGCGAGCGCCTGCTCAGCCTGTGTCAGCGTCAGCGCCGCCCCGTGGCGCTGCTGTCCTTCGACCTGGATCATTTCAAGGCGATCAATGATGAGCTGGGCCACCAGGAAGGCGACCGGGTGCTCAAGGCCTTTGCCTCCGGTGTTGCCCAGAGCCTGCGGCGTAGCGACGTGTTCGGGCGTATCGGTGGCGAAGAGTTCGCCTGCCTGATCGACGGCAGTGGCACCGATGCCCTGGCGCTGGCCGAGCGTATCCGTGTCGGCTTCTCTGCGCTGGCGCCCAAGGGGCGCGAACAGAGCGTGAGTATCGGCCTGGTGGCGATGGAGTGGGGCACCTATGACCTGCAGTATCTGCTGAACCTGGCTGACAAGGCGTTGTACCAGGCCAAACGCGACGGGCGTAACCGCGTGGAACTGTACCGAGGGGATGCTGGCGGCTCAGCGGGCGGGGCAGAGGTGCGCTAATCGCGGTAGACTTGCCGCCTTACCGACCCGTCAAGAAGCCCGCCATGGCCCTGCCATCGACCACCTACAAAATCGAACTGAACCTCACCGACATGGATCGCAGCGTCTACGAGAACCTGCGTTTCACCGTCGCTCGTCACCCCTCGGAAACCGAAGAACGCCTGGCCGCAAGGCTGATCGCCTATGCGCTGTTCTACCACGAGCAACTGGCGTTCGGCCGCGGCCTGTCGGATGTCGACGAGCCAGCGTTGTGGGAAAAGAGCCTGGATGATCGTGTGCTGCACTGGATCGAAGTCGGCCAGCCGGACAGCGAGCGCATCACCTGGTGCTCGCGGCGTACCGAGAAGTTCAGCCTGGTGGCCTACGGCAACCTGCGCGTGTGGCAGACCAAGTGCCTCGACCCGGTGCGTAGTCTGAAGAACATCAACGTGGTTGGCCTGGGCCAGGAGGCGCTGGCCGACCTGGCGCTGGACATGCCGCGTTCGCTGTCCTGGAGCGTGATGATCAGCGATGGCGAGCTGTTCGTCACCGACGAGCGTGGTCAGCACGAGATTCCGCTGGAGTGGCTGGCCGGCCAGCGTTGAAGCCGTAGGGCGGGTGCAACCCGCCGGATCACCTGTGGCGGGTTGCACCCGCCCTACACGAAAAGACTCAAGATGCGTATCGAAGCCCGTCCCCTACCTGCACAACTGCCCGATCTGGGAAACCTGCCGCCGCTGCTCACCCGTCTCTACGCCGCCCGTGGCGTGCAGTCCGCCGAGGAGCTGGACAAGGGGCTGGCGCGGCTGATTCCGTACCAGCAGCTCAAGGGCATCGATGCGGCGGTCGAACTGCTGGTCGCGGCGCTCGAGCAGCGTCAGCGCATCCTCATCGTCGGTGACTTCGACGCGGACGGCGCCACGGCCAGTACGGTTGGTGTGCTTGGCCTGCGCCTGCTGGGCGCCGCGCATGTCGATTACCTGGTGCCCAACCGTTTCGAGTATGGCTATGGCCTGACCCCGGAAATCGTCGCCGTCGCTCTCGAACGCCAGCCCGATCTGCTGCTGACCGTGGACAACGGCATCTCCAGCGTCGATGGCGTGGCGGCGGCCAAGGCCGCTGGGCTGACGGTACTGGTCACCGACCATCACCTGCCGGGGCCGGAGCTGCCGGCCGCCGATGCCATCGTCAACCCCAATCAGCCGGGCTGCGAGTTCCCCAGCAAGTCCATGGCCGGCGTTGGGGTGATGTTCTATGTGCTGCTGGCGCTGCGTGCGCGCCTGCGTGAGAGCAACTGGTTCGCCAGCCGTGCGGAGCCGAACCTGGGCGAGTTGCTCGACCTGGTAGCGCTGGGCAGCGTCGCCGACGTGGTGCCGTTGGATGCCAACAACCGCATCCTGGTGCACCAGGGTCTGGCGCGTATCCGTGCTGGCCGGGCGCGGCCTGGGTTGCGGGCGATTCTCGAAGTCGCTGGGCGCGACCATCGGCGTATCACCTCCACCGATCTGGGCTTCATCCTCGGGCCACGCCTTAACGCAGCCGGGCGTCTTGACGACATGAGCTTAGGGATAGAATGCCTGCTCTGCGACGATGAGGCCCTGGCGCGCGACATGGCGGTGCAGCTCGACCAGCTCAACCAGGATCGCAAGGCCATCGAGCAGGGTATGCAACGCGAGGCGCTGGCTCAGCTCAAGGATCTGTCGATCGAGGACATGCCGTTCGGCCTGTGCCTGTTCGAACCGGACTGGCACCAGGGGGTGATCGGCATTCTCGCCTCGCGGCTGAAGGAGCGTTACCACCGCCCGGCCATTGCCTTCGCCGATGCCGGTGAGGGCATGCTCAAGGGCTCGGCGCGTTCGGTGCCGGGGCTGCATATCCGTGATGCGCTGGACGCGGTTGCAGCCAGGCATCCGGGGCTGATCAGCAAGTTCGGCGGGCATGCCATGGCCGCCGGCCTGTCGTTGCCGCAAGCCAACTTCGGCGCCTTCGCCGCGGCTTTCGATGCCGAAGTGCGTCGCCAGCTCAGCGAGGATGACCTGACCGGCCGCCTGCTCTCAGATGGTCAGCTCGATGCCACCGAATTTCACCTGGAACTGGCTCGCGCCCTGCGCAACGCCGGGCCCTGGGGCCAGCATTTCCCCGAGCCGCTGTTCCATGGCGTGTTTCAGGTCATCAACCAGCGCGTGGTCGGTGAGCGCCATCTGAAACTGGTGCTCAAGACCGAATGCGGCAGCGTGCAGCTCGACGGCATCGCCTTCAACATCGACCGCGAGGTTTGGCCGAACCCGACGGTGCGCTGGGCCGAGCTGGCCTACAAACTCGACCTCAACGAGTTCCGTGGCAACGAGACCGTGCAACTGATGGTGGCGCATATCGCTCCGCGCTGACGCAGGGCAGTGCATTAGCTAATCCGCCAATGTGGCCAGCACGTGACGCAGGCGTTCGCGGTTTTCCGGCGAGCAGGGCAGTATCGGCGCGCGTACCTCCTCGTGGGTCAGTTCCAGCAAGGCCAGGGCCGCCTTCACGGCTGCCGGATTGGCTTCGCTGAACGCCGCCTGCATCCAGGGCAGCAACCGGTAGTGCAACTGCCGAGCGCCCTGCAGATCGCCTTGTGCCACACATCGCTGCATCTCCACGTAAAGGTCGGCGCGAATATGCGCCGATGCCGAGATGGCCCCCGCGCCACCCAGACACAGGGTGCTGAAAATCTGCACGTCCTCGCCGGCCAGTACCTGCACCTGGCCATCGGCGATCAACGCCATGGTGGTTTCGACATCGCCGGCGCAGTCCTTGATGGCCTGGATATTGGGATGGCGGACGATGCGGCGCAGCGTTTCGCGCTCGATACGCACGCCGGTACGGTAGGGAATGTCGTAGAGCACCAGCGGCACCTCGGCGGCGTCGGCCAGGGTGGTGAAGAAGTGCTCCAATCCTGCCTGCGACGGGCGGATGTAGTAGGGCGCCGGCACCAGCAGACCGGCCAGCGGGCGGCGCTGGATTTCCCGTTGCAGATCGAGCAGCGCACTCACCTGGTTACCGGCCAGGCCCATGATCACCCGCTCGGCGGGGACGCGCTGGAGCACGGCATCCAGCACCGCCAGTTGCTCGCTATGGCTGAGCGCTGCTGCCTCGCCGGTGGTGCCACAGACCACGAAACCCGCGACACCATCCTCCAGCAGCTTGGCCGTCAGCCGGTCGAGGCTGGCGAAATCGATCTCGCCGTTGTGAAAGGGGGTGACCAGCGCCACCCAGATACCTTGAAAAGCGGACATGCGAAAAACTCCTTGCGACTGACCGTCTGGGTCGCCGTCAGGGAGGGTGCGGGATACGAGCGGAGGGGGAGATGCAACCTGGCGCTTGTCCTGTCAGCCCATCTGACGGGACAGCGCCCCGGTCAAATGAGCGACTGTTTCTTGGATTTCTTGGCAACGACGACGCACGCGCACTGGCAGGCAGTGAAGCCTGGGAGCAGTGATGGGTGGTCGAAGGTGGCGTACATGGGCGGCCCGTTGCCTGAATCGTTCGGCGATGGTGCTCGGCCTGGTGTGAGGCTGTCAAGCACGGGGCGGTTTGCCCCGTGCCGGACAGCGGCTGATCAGTGCTTGAACATCACATGGCGAATGGCGGTGTAGTCCTCCAGGCCGTACATCGACATGTCCTTGCCGTAGCCGGAGCGCTTGACGCCGCCGTGGGGCATTTCGCTGACCAGCATGAAATGCGTGTTGACCCAGGTGCAGCCGTATTGCAGGCGTGCGGCCAGGCGATGGGCGCGGCCCACGTCGCGCGTCCACACCGAGCTGGCCAGGCCGTAGCTGGAGTCGTTGGCCCAGCTCAGCACCTGCGCTTCGTCGTCGAAGGCGGTGATCGAGATCACCGGGCCGAACACTTCGCGCTGGACGATCTCGTCATCCTGGCGGGCACCGGCCAGCACGGTCGGCTCGAAGAAGAAGCCGGGCCGTGCGGCACGCTGGCCGCCGGTGACCACACGGATGTGCGGCAGCGCCTTGGCGCGTTCGACGAAGCCTTCGACGCGCTGCAGGTGCTGTTCGGTGATCAGCGGGCCAAGCTCGACGCCGTCTTCGTCCTGCAGGCCCATCTTCAGCGAACCGACCGCTTCGCCAAGGCGGCGCACCACTTCGTCGTAGACGCCTTGCTGCACGTACAGGCGGCAGGCGGCGGTGCAGTCCTGCCCGGCGTTGTAGAAGCCGAAGCTGCGGATGCCGTCGACCACCGCGTCTATGTCGGCGTCGTCGAACACCAGCACCGGCGCCTTGCCGCCCAGTTCCATGTGCATGCGTTTCACGCTGTCGGCGGTGCCGGCGATGATCCGCGAGCCGGTGGGGATCGAGCCGGTGAGCGAGACCATGCGCACCTTGTCGTGGGTCACCAGGGGCTCGCCGACGCTCGGGCCGCGACCGAAGACGATGTTGACCACGCCAGCGGGGAAGATGCCGGCGAGTATCTCGCCCAGGCGCAGGGCGCTCAGCGGCGTCTGCTCGGAGGGCTTGAGCACCACGGTGTTGCCGGCGGCCAGGGCGGGGGCGAGTTTCCACGCGGCCATCATCAGCGGGTAGTTCCACGGGGCGATGGAGGCGACCACGCCAACCGGATCGCGGCGGATCATCGAGGTGTGGCCGGGCAGGTATTCGCCCGCCGCCGAACCCTGCAGGCAGCGCGCGGCGCCGGCGAAGAAGCGGAACACATCGGCGATGGCCGGCAGCTCGTCGCCACGGGCGGCGGCATAGGGCTTGCCGCAGTTCTGCGATTCCAGCCGGGCCAGTTCGTCGGCGTTGGCATCAATGGCGTCGGCCAGGGCCAGCAGCAGCGCCGAGCGCTGGCCGGGCGTGGTCTGCGACCAGGACTCGAACGCGGCATCGGCAGCACGCACGGCGGCGTCGACCTGCTCGGCGGTGGCTTCGGCGATCTGCACCAGGGGCGTGCCCAGCGACGGATTGAGCACGGCCTGGGGCTCGCCCTGGCCGGCGACCAGTTCACCGTTGATCAGCAGATGGGTTTGCATGAATGGAACCTCGCTAGGGGATGGTCGATGGAGAAAGGCGGGGTCACTTGCCGCTGCCGGCAACGCCCTCGCTGTCCTTGGTCAGGTAGTAGGCGCCGAGGATCGGCAGCATGGTCACCAGCATCACGGCCATGGCCACCACGTTGGTCACCGGCACGTCGCGCGGGCGTGACAACTGGTTGAGCAGCCACAGCGGCAGGGTGCGCTCGTGGCCGGCGGTGAAGGTGGTGACGATGATCTCGTCGAACGACAGGGCGAAGGCCAGCATGCCGCCAGCCAGCAGCGCCGAGGCGAGGTTGGGCAGGACGATGTAGCGGAAGGTCTGCCAGCCGTCTGCACCCAGATCCATGCTGGCCTCGATCAGGCTCTGGCTGGTGCGGCGAAAGCGGGCGATGACGTTGTTGTAGACGATCACCACGCAGAAGGTGGCGTGGCCGATGACGATGGTGAGGATGCCGGGCTCGATGCCGAAGGTCTTGAACGCGGCGAGCAGGGCGATGCCGGTGATGATGCCGGGTAGGGCGATTGGCAGGATCAACATCATCGAGATGCTCTCCTTGCCGAAGAAGTCGCGCCGGTACAGCGCGGCAGCGGCCAGGGTGCCGAGCAGCAGGGCGATGGTGGTGGCGATGGCGGCCACCTGCAGCGACAGCTTGATCGCCTCGAGCACGTCGGCGCGGGCCAAGGCCACGGCGAACCAGTCCAGGGTCAGACCCTTGGGCGGGAAGCTGAAGCCGGCGCTCTCGGTGTTGAAGGCGTAGAGGAAGATGATCAGGATCGGGAAATGCAGGAACAGCAGCCCGCCCCAGGCGGCCAGCTTCAATCCCCAGGATGCGCGCTCAGAGTGCATCGAAGGCCCCCAGACGTTTGACGATGGACAGGTAGACGGCGATCAGCACGATCGGCACCAGGGTGAAGGCGGCTGCCATCGGCATGTTGCCGATCGAGCCCTGCTGCGAATACACCATGTTGCCGATGAAGAAGCCGGGCGGGCCGACCAGTTGCGGGACGATGAAGTCGCCGAGGGTCAGGCTGAAGGTGAAGATCGAGCCGGCGGCGATGCCGGGGATCGACAGCGGCAGGATCACCTGGGCGAAGGTTTGCAGCGGTCGCGCACCCAGGTCGGCCGAGGCCTGCAGCAGCGACGGCGGCAGGCGTTCCAGGGAGGCCTGGATCGGCAGGATCATGAACGGCAGCCAGATGTAGACGAACACCAGAAAGCGCCCGAAATGCGAGGTGGACAGCGTGTTGCCGCCCACACCCGGCGTCGCCAACAGCAGGTTCAGCAGCGGCTCCAGGCCCAGGTGCTGGACGAACCACATGGCCACGCCCCCCTTGGCCAGCAGCAGCGTCCAGGCGTAGGCCTTGACGATGTAGCTGGCCCACATCGGCAGCATCACTGCGATGTAGAAGAACGCCTTGATCCGGCCCGTGGTGTAGCGCGCCATGTAGTAGGCGATGGGGAAGGCCAGCAGGGCGCTGGCCAGGGTGACCGCCACGGCCATGCTCAGGGTGCGCAGGATGATGTCGAAGTTGGCCGGTTGCAACAGCGCGGCGAAGTTGCCCAGCGTCAGATCCGGGGTGACCGTCATGCTGAAGTCGTCGAAGGTGTAGAAACCCTGCCACAGCAGGGTCAGCAACGAACCCAGGTAGACCGCGCCGAACCACAGCAGCGGCGGGATCAGCAGCAGCGACAGGTACAGCGTCGGCTTGCGGTAGAGCAGGTCGGCCAGGCCATGCAGCAGGCCGCCTCCGCTCGGGAGTGTGCTGGTGCTCATCTCAGGCCTCCTCGCGCAGGGCGACCATGGCCCCGCGCGACCAGCGCACCTGCACCGTCTGGCCGACCTGGGGTGAGGTGGCGCTGGCCTGCCACTGGCTGTTGGCCTGGCTGACGGCGAAGTTCTGCCCGTTGTCCAGGCGAATCTCGTAGCGTGTGGCCGCGCCCTGGTACTGGATATCGTGCAGCAGGCCGTTGATCTCCAGCTCGTCGCTGGCCAGAGCCTCGCCAGCGGCCAGGCGCGTGTGCTCGGGGCGGATCGACAGCGGCCGTGCACTGCCGGCCAGGCGCTGCGCCAGCTCGCCACGCAGCACGTTGGAGGTGCCGACGAACTCGGCAACGAAGGCCGTGGCCGGCTGCATGTAGAGGTTGCGCGGCGTGTCCACCTGTTCGATGCGGCCCTTGTTGAACACGGCCACGCGGTCGGACATCGACAGCGCCTCGCCCTGATCATGGGTGACGAAGATGAAGGTGATGCCGAGCTGGCGCTGCAGCTTCTTCAACTCGCTCTGCATCTGCTCGCGCAGCTTCAGATCGAGCGCGCCCAGCGGCTCGTCGAGCAGCAGCACGCGCGGGCGGTTGACCAGGGCGCGGGCCAGGGCCACGCGCTGGCGCTGACCGCCGGACATGGCCGCCGGCTTGCGTCCACCGAAACCGGCCAGGGCGACCATGGCCAGTGCCTCCTCGGCGCGGGCATGACGTTCGGCCCTGGCCACGCCCTTGACCTTGAGGCCGTAGGCGACGTTGTCCAGCACGCTCATGTGCGGGAACAGCGCGTAGTCCTGGAACACGGTGTTGACGTCACGTCGGTAGGGCGCGAGGCCTGCGGCTTCCTCACCGTGAATGCGGATCGAGCCGCTGCTGGGCTGCTCGAAGCCGGCGATCAGGCGCAGGCAGGTGGTCTTGCCCGAACCGGAGGGGCCGAGCATGGAAAAGAATTCGCCGTCCTGGATGTCGATGGACACCCGGTCGACGGCCTTGACCTCGCCGAACACGCGGGAGACATCGGTGAATTGCACTGCAAGGGTCATCTTCAACACTCCAGGAGAAAAACGGCCCACCACCGGCCCGGCCGGTTTGCCGACACGAGACGGGAGGTCGGTGGTGGTGGGACAACGGTGACGCTCTAAACCATCAGGGTTTGAACGTCGTCCTGGCTGCGTCGCGAGCGAGCCTCAGCCGTGTCCGGCCAGCGCACAGAAACCGCAGCGTACTGGCGTACGTGAGGATTCCGAGCACTGCCGGGCGCGGATCAGGCTTGCGCAGCAGCCGCCAGGACGGCGTTCAGCGACCGCCCATGATGGCGATGTAGTCCTGAGTCCAGCGGCTGTAGGGCACGTACTTGCCACCCTCGGCCTGCGGGGTTTTCCAGAAGGCGATCTTGTCGAAGTTGTCGAAGCCGTTGACCTTGCAGCCCTCGGCGCCGAGCAGCTCGTTGCCCTGGCAGGCCGCCGGTACGGCGGGCAGGGAGCCGAACCAGGCGGCCACGTCGCCCTGCACCTTGTTCTCCAGCGACCAGTTCATCCACTTGTAGGCGCATACCGGGTGCTTGGCCTCGGCATGCAGCATGGTGGTGTCGGCCCAGCCGGTGGCGCCCTCGCTGGGCACGGTGGAAGCGATCGGCTGTTTCTCCAGTTGCAGGGCGTTGACCTGGTACGGCCAGGCGCTGGAGGCGACCACGCCTTCGTTCTTGAAGTCGTTCATCTGCACGGTGACATCGTGCCAGTAGCGGTGGATCAGCGGCTGCTGCTGGCGCAGCAGGGCGAGCACGGCGGCGTACTGCTCCTCGGTCAGCAGGTAGGGATCGTCGATGCCCAGCTCGGGCTTGTGCGCCTTGAGGTAGAGCGCAGCGTCGGCGATGTAGATGGGGCCGTCATAGGCCTGCACACGGCCCTTGTTGGGCTTGCCGTCGGCCAGGGTCTGGGCCTCGAACAGCACGTTCCAGCTGGTGGGCGCCTGCTTGAAGACGTTGGTGTTGTACATCAGCACGTTCGGCCCCCACTGGTAGGGCGTGCCGTAGTGCTGCCCGGCGACGGTGTGCCAGGGAGCATTCTTCAGGCGCTCGTCGACCTTGCTCCAGTTGGGGATCAGGTCGGTGTTGATCGGCTGCACGCGCTTGCCGGCGACCAGGCGCAGCGAGGCATCGCCGGAGGCGGTGACCAGGTCGTAGCCGCCCTTGGCCATCAGGCTGACCATTTCGTCGGAGGTGGCGGCGGTCTTGACGTTGACCTGGCAGCCCGACTCCTGCTCGAAGGCGGTCACCCAGTCATAGCCCTTGTCGGTCTCGCCACGCTCGATGTAGCCGGGCCAGGCGATGATGTCGAGCTGACCCTCAGGCTTGCCCAGGGCGGTCAACGGTTCGGCGGCCTGCACGGCACAAACGGTCAGCAGGGCAGTGGTCAGGGCGCTTAGTGCGGCGGTTCTGTGCGCGGACATCGTGTTTCCCTCTTTATTGGACATCGTTGTAGGGGCAGTGAAATGTCGTCGGCGCTGCCGCCGGCGTGATCAGTCTAGTTGTTGTCCGTGGCGCACCATGATGTGGCGCGCCACGCTGTAGTCGTGCAGCGAATCGCTGGACAGATCCTTGCCGTAGCCGGAGCGTTTCAGGCCGCCGTGGGGCATCTCGCTGGTCAGCATGAAATGGGTGTTGATCCAGGTGCAGCCGTACTGCAGGCGCCCGGCAAGCTGGAAGGCCTTGTCCAGGTCGCGTGTCCACACCGAGCTGGCCAGGCCGTATTCGGAGTCGTTGGCCCAGTCCAGCGCTTGGCTCGGTTCGTCGAAGCGGGTGACGGTGACCACGGGGCCGAACACCTCGCGCTGGACGATCTCGTCGCTCTGCCGGCAGCCGGCGAGCAGGGTCGGCTGGTAGTAGAAGCCAGGGCCGGAGTGCACGGCAGCGCCGGTGATGCGTTCGATGTGTGGCTGGCCGAGGGCGCGCTCGACGAAGCTGGCCACGCGGTCGCGCTGGCGGGCGCTGATCAGCGGGCCGATCTCGTTGTCGGCGTCCTTCTTGCGTGCAAAGCGAATGCTGGAGACGGCGTCACCCAAGGCGGCTACCAGGCGATCATGAATACCGGCCTGGGCATAGATGCGGCAGGCGGCGGTGCAGTCCTGCCCGGCGTTGTAATAACCGTGGGCGCGCACGCCCTGCACCACTGCATCGAGGTCGGCGTCGTCGCAGACGATCACCGGCGCCTTGCCGCCCAGTTCCAGGTGGGTGCGTTTGACCGTGCGCGAGGCGGCCTGAAGGATTTTTTGTCCGGTAACGATATCGCCGGTCAGTGACACCAGGCGCACCTTCGGATGGCTGACCAGCGGCGCGCCGACGCTTTCGCCGCCGCCGCAGACGATGTTCAGCACACCGGCCGGCACGATCTGCGCGAGCAGCGGTGCCAGTGCCAGGATCGACAGCGGAGTATGCTCCGACGGCTTGAACACCACGCAGTTGCCGGCGGCCAGGGCTGGAGCGATCTTCCACGCCGCCATCATCAGGGGGTAGTTCCACGGTGCGATGGAGGCGACCACACCGAGGGCGTCACGACGGATCATCGAGGTGTGGCCCGGCAGGTATTCACCGGCCAACTGGCCTTGCTGGCAGCGCACCGCGCCGGCGAAGAAGCGAAATACGTCGGCGGTAGCTGGCAGATCGTCCTGGCGCGCCAGGTGCAGTGGCTTGCCGCAGTTCAGGGCTTCCAGGCGGGCGAGCTTTTCGGCGTTGGCATCGATGGCATCGGCGATGGCCAGCAGCACACTGGCGCGGGTTGCCGGCGTGCTGCGCGACCACTGGCCGAAGGCCCGTTGCGCCGCGAGGATGGCGGCCTCTACCTGAGCGCCCGACGCCTCGGCGACTTCGACCAGGCGTTCGCCGCTGGCTGGGTCGAGAATGGCTTCGCGGCCGCCTTCGCCGGCGACCAGTTGGCCGTCGATGAGCAGGGCGCTGTGCAGCTCGGGCTGAGGGTTGGACATCTTCTTGTGGCCGCTCTGGCGGGGTGTCTCGGGCATGGTGCGTCTCCAGGGAAGCCGCACCGTTCACTGGAGACTAGAGTCCGGCACGGGCTTCGACAAATTCTAAATACTGAAAGCTGCGTTCGATTAAATCGAAACCTTGCGTCCCGGCGGTTGCTCGCGGGCCAGGGTCAGGAAGGGATCGACCAGTGCCGGCCGCGCCGTGCCGCGCCGCCAGGCGAGGCCGACATCCAGCGGTTCGCCGAGGTCGGCCAGTGGCCGGGCCTCGATGATGTCGCCTTCCAGCGACCAGGGCCGGTAGGTCATGTCCGGCTGGATCGACAGGCCCAAGCCTGCCGCCACCAGGCTGCGCACGGCTTCCACCGAGGCGGTGCGCAGGCTGACCTGTGGCGTCAACCCGGCACGGCGCCAGATGCGCTCGGTGTGCAGGCCCATCTCGTCGGCGTTGAGCTGGATCAGCGGCTGCCCGGCGACATCGGCCAGGGTGATGCTGTCGCGTTCCAGCAGCGGGTGCTGGGCCGGCAGCCAGAGGCGGTGCGGCGAGTGGGTCAGTACTTCGGTCTGCAGGGCGTGGCGATCCTCCAGGTTGGAGAGGATCAGCACGCCGACATCGATTTCACCAGCCACCAGCAGATGCTCGATATAGGGGCGTTCGTCCTCCACCACGCGGGTGGAAACGTTGGGGTAGGCGCGCTGGAAGCGGGTGATCAGTTCGGCCAGGTAATAGCCGGCCACCAGACTGGTGACGCCGATGGTGAGCTGGCCTTCGACCTGATCCGTGCTCTGCTGCAGGCTGCGCTTGGCGTTTTCCACCGTGGCCAGGATCAGGTGCGCCTGGCGCAGAAACTGGTGGCCCTGGTGCGTCAGGCTCATGCCCTTGGCATGCCGGTTGAACAGGCTGACGCCGATTTCTTCCTCCAGTTGCTGGATGGCCAGGGTCAGGGTCGACTGGGAAATGAACACGGCCTGGGCGGCGGCGGAGATCGAGCCGGTCTCGGCAACGGCGATGAAGTGGCGAATCTGGCGCAGGGTCATCATGCGGGTGGTCTCACCGATAAGGTGTGAGTCGAATGCTGATAAGAGCTTTCTTTTTTATCGAATGAAAGCCTTTCTTCGTCAGGCCGCAATATTCGGAAGCACAGTCGCTCGCAGGGGCATGCCCGTGCCCGCCTAGAATCGAGGCATTTCCCGAGGAGGACGATGACGATGAACACCCGTGGCTTGCTCGATCAACTGCTCAAATCCGGTCAGGAGATGCTGCAACAGAAAGGTGCTGGTGGTGCCTCTTCCGGGCTGGGTGGCGCGCTGGGCGGCCTGCTCGGCGGTGGCGCAGGCAAGAAGGGCGGTGGCAGCGATCTTGGCGCGATGCTCAAGGGCGCGGGTGGCGGTGCGGCGCTGGCCATGCTGCTGGGCAACAAGCGGGTGCGCAAGGTCGGCGGCAAGGTGGCGGTCTATGGCGGCCTGGCCGCATTGGGCGTGCTGGCCTACAAGGCCTACGGCAACTGGCAGGCGCAGCAGGCCCAGCAAGGCGGGGCACAGCCGGTGGAGCCGCAGACCCTGGATCGTTTGCCGGCCCCGCAGGCCGAGCAGCACAGCCGTGCCATTCTCAAGGCGCTGGTGGCAGCGGCCAAGGCTGACGGCCATGTCGACGAGCGCGAGCGGCAACTGATCGAAGAGGAACTGGGCAAGCTGGCGCAGGACGCTGAATTGCAGGCCTGGCTGCACACCGAACTGAACAAGCCGCTCGATCCCGCCGATGTCGCGCGTGCCGCCAGCACGCCGGAAATGGCCGCCGAGATGTACCTGGCCAGCGTGCTGATGGTGGACGAGGAGCATTTCATGGAGCGGGCTTACCTCGAAGAGCTGGCGCGTCAGCTGCAACTGCCACCTGCACTCAAGGGCGAGCTGGAAGCCCAGGTGCGCGTCGAGCTGCAGCGCGTTTAGACGAAAAGATCATTCATCCTCGCGCTGCGCTTGTTTTAGGCTGTGGCCCAACGACAAGAACGACACGCGAGGATGCCCATGTCGCAAGCGCCCCTGGATGCCTATGACTATCTGATCGTTGGCGCCGGCCCTGCCGGTTGTCTGCTGGCCAATCGGCTGTCTGCCGACCCGGGTGTCAGCGTGCTGTTGATCGAGGCAGGCGGGCGCGACAACTACCCCTGGATTCACATCCCCGTCGGTTACCTCTACTGCATCGGCAACCCGTGTACCGACTGGTGCTTCAGCACCGAGGCCGATCCCGGCCTGCATGGGCGCAGCCTCAAGTACCCACGCGGCCGCGTACTCGGTGGCTGCTCGTCGATCAACGGCATGATCTATATGCGTGGCCAGGCCGCCGACTATGACGCCTGGGCTGCTGCCGGCAATGTCGGTTGGGGTTGGGACGATGTGCTGCCGCTGTTCAAGCGCACCGAGGATCACTTCGCCGGCAACAGTGCGCTGCATGGTGGTGATGGCGAATGGCGGGTCGAGCGCCAGCGTCTGTCCTGGGAGATTCTCGAAGCCTTCCGCGCGGCCGCGGCGCAAAGCGGTATCGCCAGCGTCGAGGACTTCAACGGTGGCGACAACGAAGGCTGCAGCTACTTTCAGGTCAACCAGAAGGGCGGCGTGCGCTGGAACGCGTCGAAAGCCTTCCTGCGCGGCATTCGCCAGCGGCCGAATCTGCATGTGCTGACTGACGCCGAGGCTGAGCGAGTGGAGCTGGACGCGGGCAGGGCGCACGCCTTGTCGCTGCGCTGGCAGGGGCGCCAACTGCGCGTCGCAGCACGCCGTGAAGTGCTGCTGTGCGCCGGTGCCATCGGCTCGCCCGCGCTGCTGCAGCGTTCCGGTATCGGCCCGCGCGGCCTGCTCGAACGCCTGGGTATCGGCGTCAAACACGAACTACCCGGCGTCGGCGAGAACCTGCAGGATCACCTGCAACTGCGCCTGATCTATCGCGTCGAGGGCGTGAAGACGCTCAATCGTATCGCCGCCACGCCCTGGGGCAAGCTGGGCATGGGCCTGGAGTATCTGCTCAAACGCAGCGGTCCGCTGTCGATGGCGCCCAGCCAGCTCGGTGCTTTCGCCACGTCCGACCCCGGCCAGGCGCGCGCCAACCTGCAATATCACGTGCAGCCACTGTCGCTGGAGCGTTTTGGTGAGCCACTGCACGACTTTCCGGCCTTCACTGCCTCGGTGTGCAACCTGCGCCCGCATAGCCGTGGCAGTGTCGCAATCGCCTCGGTCGATGCGGGCGCCGCCCCGTTGATCCGCCCCAATTACCTCAGCGATGAGCGCGATCTGCGTGTGGCGGCCGATGCCATTCGCCTGACCCGGCGTATCGTCGCGGCCCCGGCACTGGCCGGCTACCGGCCGCAGGAATACAAGCCCGGCCCGGACTACCGCAGCGAGGAGGATCTGCAGCGCGCGGCAGGTGAGATCGGCACCACCATTTTCCACCCGACCGGTACCTGCGCCATGGGCCGGGGGCGCGACGCCGTGGTCGACGCGCGCCTGCGTGTGCATGGCATCGCCGGCTTGCGCGTGGTCGATGCTTCGATCATGCCGAACATCGTGTCCGGCAATACTTGCTCGCCGGTGCTGATGATCGCGGAGAAGGCGGCGCAGATGATCGCCAGTGACGCCCGCTAATCAGGAGGTGATCGTGTCGTGCTGGAACTGGGCGTGGTTGCGCCCGTCCTGTTTGGCTCGGTAGAGCGCCTGATCGGCCAGTTCCAGCGCTTCGTCCAGATCGGCGTGATCCAGCGGCCATATGGCGCCGCCAATGCTGCAGCCGATGCTGACTTCACCCTCATCGAGGGCTACCGGCTGACCCAGGCTGGCGATGGCGCGTTCGGCCACCATCCGCGCCTGGGCACGGGCGTCGTGCTCGGGCACCAGCAGGATCATGAGGAACTCGTCGCCACCCAGGCGCGCCACCATGTCGCCGTCGCGCAGGATGCTCCTGAGGCGTTGCGCCAGTTCGTGCAATAGATGGTCGCCGGCGCTGTGGCCGTAGGTGTCGTTGATCGGCTTGAAATCATCCAGGTCGAGATAGAGCAGGGCCAGGCACTGCTGCTGCATCTGGCTACGTTGCTGCGCCTGGGGCAGGTACTTCTCCAGGGCAATGCGGTTCGGCAGGCCGGTCAGCGGGTCGTGGTGGGCTAGGGTTTCCATGGCGCCGAGGGCGCGCTTCTGCAGGGTCAGGCTGTCCACCAGATGGCGGATGGACTGACTCAGTTGGGTGATCTCGCGACTCCCGTGCATCTCCGGAATTTCGTTGATCTCCCCCGCACTGAGGCGGTCGGCGGCGTTGGCGATTTCCTGCAGGGGGCGGGTGAAGTAGCCGCTGGCCAGCCAGCCGACGAAGGCGAAGACCACAGCCAGGCCGCTACCCCAGAGGAGGATGCTCAGCAGCAGGCGGTGAGCCGGGGCATAGGCCTGTTCCACCGACTGCCGTGCCACCACCGTCCAACCCAGGCCCGGGTAATCCTGATAGCCACGACTGCGGGTCAGGCCGGTGAGGTATTCGTTGCCATCTGGCCAGCGTTGAATGGCCCATTGGCTGGCACCCGGCTCGAGGTTTGCCAGCTCGGGCAGTGGCAAGGGCTGACCGATCATCTCGCGCGGGCCGAGCAATATCGTGCCTTCCTGGCCGATGACGAAGAATTCGACGTGCCGTCGCTCCTGCATCGGTTCGAGCAGAGCGCGCCTTACCTCATAGGCCCAGGCCCAGGACAGGTGCGAGGCCAGAACGCCGACCAGTTGGCCGTCAGTGCCACGGATCGGCAGGCTGATGTCGACGAACTTCATCGCCTCGCCGGTGGGGTTGGACAGCAGCTTGGCCAGCAGCACGGCTTCATGCACATCGCCGATGAACAGGCCCTTGAGCGCTTCCCGATAAACCGGTCGCTGGGCGATGCTGGCGCCTTCCAGCAGGCCGTTGCTGGAGGCCAGTACGGTGCCCTGCGGGTCGGTGAAGCCGATCCAGGCGATGCTGGGAATCTCTTTCTGCAGGCTGTCGAGCAGGCGTCGGATCTCGCCGATATTGTCCGGTTGGCGCAGTGCTTCGAGGTTGCTCAATACGCGCAACACGGCGGCACGACCTGCCATGTCGCGGTCGAGTCGGTCGACCATGGCGTAGGACAGCTCGGCCAGGTTGCGGCCGGTGTCCTCACGGAATTGCTGGCTGCTGTATTGGCCGATCAGGGTGCCCAGCATCCAACTGAGCGCTCCGACCAACAGCGCGATGACCAGTGCGAAGCGACTGCGCAGGCTGTACGAGGGTGGCATCTGTGCGTTCCATCAAGAAGTGCTGTGTATAAGTTCTAGCGCAAGTATAAGACGCCGTTAGTCCAGCGCTCTGATATTCCTTGGGCTTGCCGGGCTGCCAGGCATGCTGCGCTCGGGTATACTCCCCGGCTTTTCCGTCCGATTTGCCGCGAGCGCCGACTACCATGGAAATCAATCCGATCCTCAACGCCATCAAGGACCTGTCCGAGCGGACCCAGTCGATTCGGGGGTATCTTTGACTACGATCACAAGCATGATCGCCTGGTCGAAGTAAACCGCGAGCTGGAAGACGCCAGCGTCTGGAACAAGCCCGAATACGCCCAGGCCCTGGGCCGTGAGCGCGCCATGCTGGCGCAGATCGTCGAAACCATCGATGACCTCACCGGCAGCCTGAGCGATTCCCGCGACCTGCTGGAAATGGCCGCCGAAGAAAACGACGAAGGGGCGGTGAGCGACATCGTCGCCGAAGTTGAACGCCTGCGCGAAATCCTCGAGAAGCTGGAATTCCGCCGCATGTTCAGCGGCGAGATGGACGCCAACAACTGCTACCTGGACATCCAGGCCGGCTCTGGCGGCACCGAGGCCCAGGACTGGGCCAACATCCTGCTGCGCATGTACCTGCGCTGGGCTGACAAGCGCGGCTTCAGCGCCGAGATCGTCGAACTGTCCGAAGGTGAAGTCGCCGGCATCAAGGGCGCTACCGTGCACATCAAGGGCGAGTACGCCTTCGGCTGGCTGCGCACCGAGATCGGCGTGCACCGCCTGGTACGCAAGAGCCCGTTCGACTCAGGCGCGCGTCGCCACACCTCGTTCTCGGCGGTGTTCGTCTCCCCCGAGATCGACGACAAGGTGGAGATCGAGATCAACCCAGCCGACCTGCGCATCGACACTTACCGCTCCTCCGGTGCCGGTGGTCAGCACGTCAACACCACCGACTCGGCGGTGCGGATTACCCACGTGCCGACCAACACCGTGGTGGCCTGCCAGAACGAACGTTCCCAGCACGCCAACAAGGACACCGCCATGAAGATGCTGCGGGCCAAGTTGTACGAGCTGGAGATGCAGAAGCGCAACGCCGCCTCGCAGGCGCTGGAAGACAGCAAGTCGGACATCGGCTGGGGCCACCAGATCCGTTCCTACGTGCTCGACGACTCGCGCATCAAGGATCTGCGTACCGGCGTCGAGCGCAGCGACTGCCAGAAGGTGCTCGACGGCGACCTCGACGGTTACCTCGAGGCCAGCCTCAAGCAGGGGCTCTGAGAGCAGCCGCAAGCTTCAAGCGACAAGCCGCAAGTGAAGCGGATCAGCCTCTGAGGAGGCATTCGCTTCAACCTGCAGCGATCTTTCCAGAATGATGATTTGACCGGGACGACCCGCCATGAGCGACCAACAACTCGACCACAACGAACTGCAACAGGAAGAAAACAAGCTGATTGCCCAGCGCAAGGAAAAGCTTGCTGCCGTCCGTGAGCAGGGCATTGCCTTCCCCAACGATTTCCGCCGTGACAGCCTGTGCGCCGACCTGCAGAAACAGTACGAGGGCAAGAGCAAGGAAGAGCTGGAAGCCGCGGCCATTCCGGTGAAGATCGCCGGGCGCATCATGCTCAACCGTGGTGCCTTCATGGTGCTGCAGGACACGTCCGGTCGCCTGCAGGTCTACGTCGACCGCAAGGGCCTGCCGGCCGAGACCCTGGAAGCGATCAAGACCTGGGACCTGGGCGACATCATCGCCGCTGAAGGCACCCTGGCGCGCTCCGGCAAGGGCGACCTGTACGTGCACATGAGCAACGTGCGCCTGCTGACCAAGTCGCTGCGCCCGCTGCCGGACAAGCACCACGGCCTGACCGACACCGAGCAGCGCTACCGTCAGCGCTACGTCGACCTGATCGTCAACGAAGAAGTGCGTGACACCTTCCGCGTGCGTTCGCAGGTGATCGCGCACATCCGTCGCTTCCTCAACGAGCGCGGCTTCCTCGAAGTGGAAACCCCGATGCTGCAGACCATCCCCGGTGGCGCTGCGGCCAAGCCGTTCGAGACGCACCACAATGCGCTGGACATGGCCATGTTCCTGCGGATCGCCCCGGAGCTGTACCTCAAGCGCCTGGTGGTCGGCGGCTTCGAGAAGGTCTTCGAGATCAACCGCAACTTCCGTAACGAAGGCGTTTCGACCCGGCACAACCCCGAGTTCACCATGCTCGAGTTCTACCAAGCCTACGCCGACTACCGCGACAACATGGACCTCACCGAGGAACTGTTCCGCGAGCTGGCCCAGGCCGTGCTGGGCAGCACCGACGTGCCGTACGGCGACAAAGTGTTCCACTTTGGCGAGCCGTTCGTGCGCCTGTCGGTGTACGACTCGATCCTCAAGTACAACCCGGACATCACCGAGGCTGACCTGAACGACGTCGAGAAGGCCCGTGCCATCGCCAAGAAGGCCGGCGCCAAGGTGCTTGGCCACGAAGGCCTGGGCAAGCTGCAGGTGATGATTTTCGAGGAACTGGTGGAGAGCAAGCTGGAACAGCCGCACTTCATCACCGAGTACCCGTTCGAAGTCTCGCCGCTGGCGCGTCGCAACGATCAGAATCCGGCCGTGACCGACCGCTTCGAGCTGTTTATCGGTGGCCGCGAAATCGCCAACGCCTACTCCGAGCTCAACGACGCTGAAGACCAGGCCGAGCGTTTCCTCGCCCAGGTGGCCGAGAAGGACGCCGGTGACGACGAAGCCATGCACTACGACGCTGACTTCGTTCGCGCCCTGGAATACGGCATGCCGCCCACCGCTGGTGAAGGCATCGGCATCGACCGCCTGGTCATGCTGTTGACCAACTCGCCGTCGATTCGTGACGTCATCCTGTTCCCGCATATGCGCCCGCAGGCCTGATGCCTCACAGAAAGCCGCCTTCGGGCGGCTTTTTGCTGCCTGAGCCATGATCGGCGAGGCTCTTTTGATCAGCCCGCCAAGCCAGTAATCTGCTGTTTCCCAATCGAGCAATCCGAGGGTCGACCCATCGTGAGTCGTACGTCATCCCTACCGAGTGCCACCCAGGCGGCTCAGGCCGCTGCCGAAAGCGTGCAATACCAGGGTCGCAAGGCCAGTCGTCAGGGCAGCGAGCAGCGCCGTCAGGCCATTCTCGACGCAGCGCTGCGCATCATCGTGCGTGACGGTGTACGCGCCGTCCGCCATCGTGCGGTTGCCGCCGAAGCTGATGTGCCGCTATCGGCGACCACCTACTACTTCAAGGACATCGACGACCTCATCACCGACACCTTCGCCCTGTTCGTCGAGCGGGGGGCGGTGTCGATGGCCGAGTTCTGGCAGGGTACTCAGGCCTTGCAGCAGGAACTTGTCAGCCGTCTGGACGGCAGCCGCCAGGCCCGCCAGCAGGTGGCCGACGAGATCGCCGGGTTCACCGCAAGCTATATCCAGCAGCAACTGCGCGAGCGGCGTGACCATCTGATTGCCGAGCGTGCCTTCGAGCAGGAGGCGTTGATCAACCCGCGTCTGCACGAGCTGGTGCGGGCACATCGGGAGATTTTGCTGCAGGGTGTCAGCCACTTCTTCGAAATGCTGGGCTCGACCCAGCCCAGGCAGGATGGCGAGCTGTTGACGGCCGTGATCCTGCAGATGGAGTATCGAGGCCTGCTCGAGGGCGTCGAACATCTGGACAGCCAGGGAATGCTGGCCATTCTTAAACGCTATATCGATCTGGTTCTGGGACTGTGATGCAGCCTGGGCTGGTGGTGTGCACAAGGAGAGCGAAATGAAAGCCTGGCGCGTACTGGTCGCCTTGTCCTTCCTGTTACTGAGTGGTTGCCTGGTCACCTTCCGGGAGCCGATTCCGGCCAACGAAGCGGCGCCGATTCCTTTGCTGGGCGAGTGGACACGCGAGGACGAGTGGGGCGATCAGCTGTTCCTGGAAATTACCCGGGCCGGCTCCAACCTCTACGAAGCGCGAATGTACGAGGGCAGCCCGGATAATCTCGCCAGCCTCGAGACCTTCGGTTTCACCGTCGCTCATCATGGCCGCCGTTGGTATGTCTCGGCGGGCTTGCCGAAAAGCCTGGGCGCCAATTTCGCCATCGCCGGTTTCGAGCTGACCAAGGACAACGAGCTGGTGGTGTACAACCTCGATGTCGAACACATCCTGCAGGACATGAACAAGGGCCTGCTGCAGGGCCAGAAGGTGTCCATGCCGGAAGCTGATGGCGCCCTGATCACCAGCCCGCTGGACAAGGTATTCACCTACCTCGACGACCCGGCCAATGCCGACCTGTTCGTCGAAGTAGCGCGTTATCAACGCGCCGCCGAGTAACGATGAGCATGAACAGCCAGCAGAAACTGGACGATTACCAACTTTGTATCCGCGCCCTGAGCGACCGTATCGTTGAGGCACAGACGCCGATTCGTGTACTGGATGCGGTGAAATGGGACGACGGCATCCGCGATGCCTTCCTCAAAGCCAAGGGCAAGGCCCTGCCAACGGTCGATCGCGATTACTACCTGAGCCGCCCGCTGGGCTTCGATGCCGCCGCCAAGCGCCTGGAGTTCCAGAACATCGAGCGCGACATCACTCGCCAACTCGGCCAGTTCAACCCGGTCGGGCAGATCATGCGGCGCATGTGCCGCGAGTACCGCATGGTCATCCGTATGCTCGAAGCGCGTGGCACCGAGGACTTCGGCCTGATCAGCCAGGAACTCTACGGCGCGGCGTCCGATGCCTTCCATGCCGGTGATCCGACCCTCGCCGATCTGGGCCTGATGCTTTCGGACTACCTCAACAACATCGCCGCGCGCGGTGATCTTGAAGACGAGCCCAAGACCCTCGGCGCCGGTGATGCGGTGAATATCCTGCAGCAACGCCTGGCCGAGGTGTTCGGCGACGACACGGTGCGCGTGCTGGAGTCCGACGGCATCCTCGCCGATGCCGCTGCCGGCGCCGACTACATCAAGATTCGCAGTGACGCCCGCTTCAACGAGCGCGACGTCAAGGCGCTGGAAGTGCATGAAGGCCTGGTGCATGTCGGTACCACCCTGAACGGCCTCAATCAGCCGATCTGCACCTTCCTGGCCAAGGGGCCGCCCTCGTCGACCGTGACCCAGGAAGGCTTGGCCATCCTGATGGAAGTGATCGCCTTCGCCTCCTACCCGACGCGCCTGCGCAAGCTGACCAACCGCACTCGCGCCATCCACATGGCGGAGGAGGGCGCGGATTTCCTCGAGGTATTCGAGTTCTTCCGTGAGCAGGGTTACGGCCTGGAAGGCGGCTACAGCAATGCCAGCCGGGTATTTCGTGGCTCGCTGCCCAATGGCCTGCCGTTCACCAAGGATCTGTCGTACCTGAAAGGCTTCATCCTCATCTACAACTACATCCAGTTGGCGGTGCGCAAAGGCAAGCTGGAGCAGATCCCTCTGTTGTTCTGCGGCAAGACCACCCTGGAAGACATGCGTACCCTGCGCAAGCTGGTGGACGAGGGGCTGGTGTTGCCGCCCAAGTACCTGCCACCGCAGTTTCAGGATCTCAATGCGCTGTCGGCATGGATGTGCTTCTCCAATTTCCTGAACCATCTCAGTCTGGATCGCATCGAAGCGGACTACGCCAATATCCTCTGATCGGCGCCGCGCTGGCGCCAGACCACCTCCGTAAAAGGACTTATCTCATGGAACACTCGGTTTTCGAGCGACAAGGACAGCTCACGGATAGGCTGATCAGCCCGGCCGCCTACAACCTGGTCATCGGCCTGGCCCTGCTCTGGGGCTTCATGTGCAACTGGTGGATGGTGGCTAACATCAGCACCGATTGGATACGCAGCCTCAATCCCTGGGTGTTCTATGGCGGCTATTTCGCCTCGTGCATGCTCGGCGTCTATCTGTTCGCGCGTTCCAGCAACCCATTGGTGAGTTTCGTCGGCTACAACCTGGTGGTGGTGCCGTTCGGCTTGGTCGTCAATCTGGTGGTCAACCGCTACGACCCGCAACTGGTGCAGGAGGCGATCCGTATCACCGCGCTGGTGACGGTGGGGATGATGATTCTGGGGACGCTGTTTCCGGCATTCTTCAGGCGCATCGCCTCGGCCTTGACCGTGGCGCTGCTGCTGGTAATCGTCGTGGAACTGGTGGAAATCTTCGTGTTCCACACCCATCACGGCATCCTCGATTGGGTCGTGGTGCTGATCTTCTGCGGCTATATCGGCTACGACTGGGGGCGCGCCAACCAGATTCCGAAGACGCTGGACAATGCGATCGACAGCGCAGCGGCGCTGTACATGGACATCATCAATCTGTTCCTGCGTATCCTGCGCATACTCGGCCGTAAATGATTGGCGGATGCCGTGTCTGTTTGCTAACGCGGGAAACCGCCCAGGCCGTTGAGTCCCGATGAACCCAGGAGCCCCGTCCATGCCCAGCCATCAACTCGATTACGAAATCCTTGGCAGCTCCGCGCAATCAGTGGAGATCATCCTCGACCCCGGCGAGACGGTGATCGCCGAAGCCGGGGCGATGAACTACATGACCGACGGCGTACGTTTCGAGACGCGCATGGGTGACGGCTCGTCCAGCGGCCTGCTAGGCAAGCTGTGGAGTGCCGGCAAGCGCATACTCACCGGTGAGTCGCTGTTCATGACCCACTTCAGCAATGCCGGCAAGGGCCAGGCAAGAGTTGCCTTCGCCGCACCCTATCCGGGTACCGTGGTTCCCATCGATCTGGCGCAGGTTGGTGGCCGACTGATCTGCCAGAAGGATGCCTTTCTTTGCGCCGCCCACGGCACCCGTATCGGGATCAGCTTCGCCAAGCGCATCGGTGCCGGCTTCTTTGGGGGTGAGGGCTTCATCCTGCAGAAGCTCGAAGGCGACGGCCTGGCCTTCGTGCATGCCGGTGGCACGGTGATTCGCAAGGAGCTGAACGGCGAAACCCTGCGCCTCGATACCGGCTGCCTGGTGGCCTTCAGCGATGGCATCGACTACGACATCGCCCTGGCTGGCGGGCTGAAAAGCATGCTGTTTGGCGGCGAGGGTATTCTCCTGACCACCCTCAAGGGCACGGGGACGGTGTGGATCCAGAGCCTGCCGTTCTCGCGCCTGGCCGAGCGGGTCTACGCGGCAACCGTGCAAGCTCGCGAGGAGGTACGTGCGGGTGGCAAGTAGGTTGCGCGCACTGAGCCTGGTGATCGTCAGCCTGTGGTTGGGCGGGTGTAGCGGGCTGCTGTTCTACCCCGAGCCGGGATTGCCCTTCACTCCGGCGCGCGCCGGGCTGGAGTACCGCGA
This sequence comes from Pseudomonas sp. C11, assembly GCF_034683865.1. Lineage (NCBI taxonomy): Bacteria > Pseudomonadati > Pseudomonadota > Gammaproteobacteria > Pseudomonadales > Pseudomonadaceae > Pseudomonas > Pseudomonas sp. C11. The sequence goes on along the minus strand of NZ_JAWIIP010000012.1, from coordinate 14,762 downwards.
TATCGAACTGCGCGCCGCCGATGGCACGCGCCTGCATGCCTGGTGGCTTCCGGCCAAGCCGGGGGTGGCCGTCAAAGGTACCGTGCTGCACCTGCATGGCAATGGCGGCAACCTGGCCTGGCACCTTGGCGGTACCTACTGGTTGCCGGAGCAGGGCTACCAGGTGTTGATGCTCGATTACCGGGGCTATGGCCTGTCCGAGGGCGAGCCTGGCCTGCCAGCGGTGTATCAGGATATCGATGCCGCCTTCGCCTGGCTGGCGCAGGCGCCCGAGGTGCAGGGCAAGCCGCTGACGCTGCTCGGGCAGAGCCTGGGTGGTGCCCTGGCGGTGCATTACCTGGCCGAGCATCCCGAACAGCGCAGCCGACTGCAGGGCCTGGCACTCGATGGCGTGCCGGCCAGTTACCGCGACGTGGCGCGCAGCGTGCTGAACAAATCCTGGCTGACCTGGCCATTGCAGGTGCCCCTGTCCTGGCTGGTGCCGGACGATGACAGCGCCATTCGCTCGATCGATGCACTTGGGCCGTTGCCCTTGCTGATCTTCCACAGCCTTGACGACGACGTGGTGCCGTTTTCCAATGGCGCCCGTCTGAATGCGGCGACGCGTTCGCCACACCGCTTCATCGAAACCCGTGGCGAACACGTCCAGACCTTCACCGAGGATGCCTGGCGCCAAGTACTGCTGGCGTTCCTGCAGGATCCCCGGGTGGTCGTCACGCCATCGTTCCCCACTTCTGATTCCGCCTCCGAGAGCTCGCAATGAAAGAACGTGATCCCATCCCCATGATCCTTACCGGCATCGCCAGTATTGTCGGCACCATCGGCGTGCTCTGGTACTACGGCTATCTGCATTTCGCCAAGCCCGAGGATGCGCTGCTGCTGTCGGACTTCACCATGCTCAAGACCATTCCCGGCGAGGACTACAAGGTCTCGCTGCAACCGGCCGATCAGGTGGCGCAATGCGTTGATGGCGTGCTGGTGCTGTTCGATACCCAGCAAAAGGGCCTGACCGGCGTGCTGGTGGATCGCAAGAAGCAGGCTGTGCGCTGCCTGGGGCAGGAAACGCCAGCGCTGGAGCAGTGAGGCAAAAAAGGTTCTTCGTGGAGACCCGCAGACGTTAGGTTTGAAACCGGACTGGCAAGTTTGTGTGCTGGCTTGTGTTGATGTTCTGGACGCCGCTGCGGTGTTTGCTGGGACTTCTTGTTTCGCCCCCTCGGGTGTAGCGCCGCGCGAAATTTGACCCTACTTTTGCGCGATATCCATATCGCTGGAAAAGTTTCACCTGTGGCAAATGAATTGCCAGATAACTCGGTTCATAGGCCAAGTAGCTGGCGGACTTGGGCACCTTCCTGTTGCAAATAAACCGCGAAGTGCTGCTTGCCAGCATCGCTCCAGGCCATCGCCGCGATGTCCTCGGGGCGCTGGATAGCGTACAGGTTCACCCCGTTTTTAATAGTGGTGCTGCCGCCCTTGGCGGGCTCGGCAAGGCGCGAGGTGCCCAAGCCAGGGCTGGGCATAGCAGGTGCTGGATAACCTGCCAGCCCACCAGTGTTATGCCTGACTCGGGCGCCATCGAGTGCTGCCATGCCGTAGGTATTGAGTGCGTCCAAGTGAGCCAGCGCACCCGGCTGTTGCACGACGGATGCACGTACCACGTACTCATAATCAGATAGCCAAGCAGGGATGCTGTCACTGGTAGCAGTACCTGGACCGCGCACGTGCCCGCCATCAGCAAAGCGGGATGCCATAACAGAAGAAAGGAAGCTGCCACTCCCTGCACCAGCTGCCGCGCCTGCCGGGCCACCGAAGAACATACCACCAAGGCCCATGAGCGTACTCAACCAACTGGTGCCACCACCGGCAGCACCAGCGCCACCTGCACCGCCGAAAAGCCCCATAACGCTACTGGTAAGAGAATTGGCGACTTCCTGAGCAGCCATTTTGGTTAATGCATCAAGCACCGCTTGGCCAAGCGCAGTGACCGCATCACGCAGCGTCATTGTTCCATCAGCCAAACCATTCAACGCCTGAGTAAGGCCATTAGTAAGGCCATCTTCGAGGGTTTGCTTGAGAGTATTGGCGCCTTCTTGGGCACGCAGAATGTAGTCATTGACCTGTGATAGAAGGCCGCTGGCTGCCTCACCAATCTCACCGGGTCTCTGAGCCAGCTCGGTAAGGACTGGCTGCATTTTCTCCAACTGAGCGGCGGTCTGTTGATGAATCTCTAGGATCCGCTCACGCGCCTGCAGCTCGGTGATCAACCCGGCATCCTGCTGTACGTTGACCGACTGTTCCTGACGTTGAGCATCGTTGAGGATTCGCTGCATCTCGCGACTCACCTCATCGACACGCACCTTTGCCTCCGCGACCGGGATCAGCTTGTCGAGCCATGCCAGTCCGGCTTCGTTGCCGACCTTCTCCAGCTCGATGCGCTGCGCGGCGAACTTGGTGCGGATCTCCAACAGCGCCGCGTCGGTTTCGCGACCAGAAGCACGCAGGAACTCGGCTTCTAGTCCCGCGTTGGCGCGAGCATTGGCGTCGGCCTGGCGCTGCGCCTCGTTTGCGTCGATCAACGCCAGCGCAGCTTGTGCGCGATCAAGCATGGCGCTAGTCAGCTCCTTTTCGGCCAGTTCGTATCGGCGCACCTCGGCAGCGTTCAGGCCCAACGTCGCAGCCTGTCGCTCCAGTTGCTCGACGTACTTCTGTGCTTCCTTGGCGCGCTTCGCGTCGGCCTCGGTGTCCGTGCCTGCGCCAAAGGTGACGCCACCGGCCTTGGCTTGCTCGCGCAGCGCGGCGATATCCTTCAGCCGCTGCTGCCGCGACGCCTCACGGGACTTGCGCTCTTCCTCTCGGCGCTCACGATCCGCAGCAGCCGCATCGAGGATCGCGTCACGCTCTTCCAGGATCGTGTTGATCGAGGCATCACGGACGCTGTTGATCTGCTCCAGGCGCGCCTGCAGCTCCTGATCAGCGGCTTTACGGCCAGCATCATCGAAGGCCGAGCGGATCGCTTCGCCCGTGAAGGTGGCGTAGGCCACTGCCCGGTCGAACAGCGCGAGGATCTCGGTCGTAGCGAGCTGGACGGCAGAGCGCAGGTTGACTGGCAATTCCTTGAACGCCCTTGCCAGGAACTGCGCGGTATTCTCACCGCCTTCCGCCAGTGAGTCGAAGTCCAGCTCCAGCGAAGCCACGTCGGCGCTGATCGCATCGAACGTACCACCCCAGATTGCCAGCATGTCCAAGGCGCCATCGGTCAGCGCGCCGCTATCCAGCCAATTGGCCACGTCCAGTAACGCATCACCGAAGGAAGCACTGGCGCCCGTCGCCGTATTCAGTTCGCCGATCACCCGCGTCAGACTGTTGCCCAGCACCGTCATGGCCTGCGCGCCAGTGGTCTGGATTTTCGAGAACTGCTCATCCACCGCGCCGGACTGAGCCAGCAGCGCCTGCACCACGTTCTGCGCCGTCAGCTTGCCTTCCATGCCCAGCGCGCGCAGCTCACCCACCGTCACGCCAAGGCCATCGGATAAGGTGCGAGCAAGGGCCGGCGCCTGCTCCAGCACCGAGTTCAGCTCTTCGCCACGCAACGTGCCCGAGGCGAACGCCTGGCCCAACTGCACCAGGGCGGCGCTCGCGGCCTGCCCTGTGGTGCCGCTGATGGCCAGCGTCTTGTTGATCGTGTCGACCACCGCCTCAACGCCAGCAGCCGACAGGTTCAACTGGTCGGCGTTCGTGGCAATGCGCTGGTACAGCTCGGCGGTTTCGCCAAGCGGCTGCCGGCCCTCCTGGGCAATGCGGAACACCGCATCCTGAGCGTCGGCCAGCTCCTGGGCGCTGCTGGTGACCAGTGCCAGGCGGTTGGCGATAGTGGTATAGGCCTCGGCAGCCTGTGCAATCTCACGGGTGGAAAATGCAATGCCGAGCGCCAAGCCAAGGTCGCGCAGCATGGCAGGCAGAGCGCTGATCTCGCGTCGAATTTTCTCCGCGCCGCTACTCACATCGCCCATGCGCCGCCCGGCCTGGGTGGCAGACTTGCCGGTACCGTCCAGAGCACTGATCAGCCTTCGTAGATCCCGCTGACCTTGCTCCAGATCAGCCTTTAGCCGAAGGGCGAACTCAAGTTCGCGCTTGCCACCACCACCGCCACTAAATGCCATTCAGCAAATCTCCAAACGCATGTCGTAATTTGGCCCAGTCTTCAGCAGTGACGCCTTCCGGTGGCGGCGGTTCGGGCTTTTCAGCATGCTGTGCTGCCAGTGCTTCAGGCGACGCACCAAACACATGCTCGAAAATCTCCCGTTCTCGTGCAGTCATGCCACTACCAGGAACATCATCACCGCTCTGCCGCTGAGCACTGGCCACCGCCACCTGAGACAGGTCAGTCAGGCCCAGCAACGCCGGATCACCCGTCAGCGCGATGCTCTCCAGTGCCAGCACTTCCCCGGTGGCACCATTGAATTGGAACACGGGCGAGATAAAGCGCTTCTTGCCGCTGGCGATCAGGGCTTTCGCTTCATCCGTCCAGCTCGCATCCGCGACATACAGCCCATCATCGCGCCACTCCAGTGCCGTCGCGCGGCCAGCCTCGGGGGCGTCGGCCTTCTTCAAGCTCTCATGCTCGAAGTCGATCAGCAGCCCCTGGCTGTTCTGGTTGGCCAGCGCCGCGATCTGCCGGCCACGCTCCGGCATCAGATACCAATGCCCAGCCTCGCGCCCATCATGTGCATGGAAGCGACCCACCGGGATGATGCGGAAGGCCTTCGGCAGTTGGCTGGAGATACGCAGCACGGCCAGGCTCATCACGCACCACCTGGCAGGTGATACGACTCATGTGCACCCAGTTGACGCAGTGGCGCGTCAATCAGGTAAAGCCCTCCTCGGGGACGCGATCCGAGATCAAAAGGCGAAGAGTTACGCTCAGAGAGAAGTATGAAACCAGTTTGCATACGATGATCCTTTAGGCGATGCCTAGTCGTCAGCTAGAGGCGGCAACAGCAGTTTCCAAGCGATACAGGCGCCCGCTCAGTTGATCGCTCTGGTGCTTCAGCTCTCGCAACTGAACGTCAATCTCCGCTATCAGAGCTCCACGCTGAGCATCGGGAACATCAGAGCCTTTCCCCCAGCCCTGGGCATATTTACTGCGCAGAACATCTACCAAGCGCTGATGGATCACTTCAGGAAAGTAGAAACACATCGCACTCATGCTCGGGGCGATGTTCATGATGTCGACAAGGGTAGTTATGCCCTTCGATTCATACTCGATCCACGTCTTTCGACTATCTGGATGTCGGCCAGTCTCAGCAGTGAGAATATTCTTGCGGGCAAACTGATCGCCCAGGAAATGAATGTACTGCTTCAGGCGCTCGCAGTATTCATCGAAGCTGATGGGACTTTCTGCTAATTCCGAGCGCCGTTTTTGCAATGTGCGCATGGCCTCTTGATACCCGGCAATTTCGGATTGCAAGGCGCTTTTGGCGGCTCCAATAGAGTCCAGCGCGGTTTGTATTAGGCTATCGCTATTACTTTTGGGGGCTGATGGATTCATTTTCACTCCGTCGGTATGGTTCACGGCTATTTGGCCTGAGCGCGTTTCAGAATCTTGTAAACGGCGTTGACCGACAGTCCGTGCTGAGTGGCCAACTCCGAATGGTTGGAACCATCGAACGCATCGACGATGGCCTGACGCCGCTTGGCGTTGCGGTACTTCATATCCTTCGGCACCGTGATGAACTGCCCGCCCCAGTTCTCGGCCAGATCATCGACCACGTTGTCAGCTGCGTCCTGAGCTTGGGAATCGTTGAGGCCGAAGCGCTTCAGAATCTCCATCGTCCGATCAGCAACATCGGCCAGTAGATCGTTGCGCCGTACCTCCATTCGCTGGCTGTAAGCCATTTCGTCACCCACTAATGTATGAACACAGGCCCTATATTTGCCGTGGCAAAACATCGGAGTAATTTGGACGCGGCAAAAAAACGGCAGACGAAAAAAGCCAAACTCCAGAACGCGCCTTACAGCGCGAGCAACGCACGACCGGCATCAGTACTGGGGAATGGACAGAAAACGCCAGGATCGACCTGTTTGGGCGTTTATAAACTCCCCCCAGGGCTTGTGCCGAGAACGCAAGCAGCGCCGCTATCGAGCGGGCACAAAAAAGCGCCCCGCAGGGCGCTTGAGGTGACGCGGTAGGGTCAGTGCTTTGGCGCGGTGACGGCTTGGATCGCGTTGGCGTTGGTTTCGTCCAGGAGCTGCACCAGCACCATCACCTTGCGCTGAGTTTCCTCGATGCCGAGCCGGGCGCTCTCCAACTGCTCAGCAGTCATGCCCAGCGCACCAGCACGGCGAATGAAACAGGCCTTGAGCAACTGCAAGCCGATCAGTTCACCAAGCACCGTCAGTTCGCTGTCGGTGGCCATGTCGATCAGGCTCTCGGTGGCCTTCAGCAGCTCGGCCTTCGTCTTGGCTTTGTCAGGCATGGTGCGTGCCCTCATCACCATCAAGCAGCGCTGGCGTCGCCTCTTTCATCCAGCCGAAGTCAGCATCAGTCGGCAGACCAAACTCATCTCGCACATCCTGCAGGGTGAGCTCCAGGCTGCGTACGATGCCCCCCAAGAAGGCCGCGTGGTCGATTCCTGAGTCGGCGCTATCTTCCTTCAACGTTCGGCAGACCTCGCGCAGCGTTCCCAGCAGAGAGACCTCCAAGCGCAGGCCGTCATCGGCAACCGCTCGCCGCAACTCCTTAGCTCGCTCTGGCGGCGTCTGCTTCTGGCGTCGGCCCTTAAGCTTCGCTAGCTCCAGCTCCAGCTTTGAGTTCTCCGCGCGAACGTCACCACATACCGCCCTTACGGCCTCCACGTCGGCTTTCGCGTCCTCGGTCTGCCTGGCCAGCTCTTCCTTCTCCTTGGCGTGCCGAGCGATCAACTGCTCAGCCAAGTCAAGCAGGGTGTCCTTATCGCCATCGCGAGCCGCCTCCAGGAGCGCCACGTGGGACGCCTCGGGAAGCTTGCGGATTTCCCGCATTTTGCCGGGGCCAAGGCCAACCTGGCGCATGCTGTCGAACAACTCCTCACCGAGCTGGTTGAGGTTCTGTATGTCGAGGTCAACCGCTCGCGCCGTCTTCCCTTCGACCACCTCGCAATAGTCCTCCCAAGTAGAAATCAATTTCTGATTTCCAGCCTCATCAACATGGACAAACCCCTTGTACTGCTTGGATTCCTTGATTTGCTGGAGGTCTAGAACGTCCGAAACCGTTACCAGTTTCGCAATCATCCTTCCTTGATCGCGGCGCCCAATGCGCTTCCCGATCAGGAGAGTGATACGACGCTGTTCATCACTGAATGCCGCCTCCAGTTTCGCCATTGTGTTCCGGTCTTCGTTCAGCTTTTCCACATTGAGCTGCGCATCAGGAACCAGCTCGGTGGGGGTCACTTTCTTGCGTCCCATAGTTCAGTCCTCTGTGTAGCGGTAACGGTAGCGAGAGCCAATCAGATATTTCGGTATTTGTCTTTCAGGGCAGGCAACTATCTGCCTTCACCCTGACCGACTCCCTCGCTGTGCATACCCTTGCGATGCACGAAGGGCAGCACCTTCGCGGATGGCCCAAAATCCACTACCACGAACTCGGCGATAGCCCGACCACCGAGGTGCGCATAGAGCATCGCGGCAGCCGGCGTCCTGGCCAGCCTACAGATACGCATGGAGTCCTCCAGGTCGAACACGCGCACCCGTGTCCGTCCCTCCGGCTCGGCCTGGTGCAGGTCGATCAGGAACGAACTCAGCTCATCACGATGCTTGGCGTACAACTGCTCGATGGCTGCCAGCGGATCGACGTAGCCCAAGGCCCGACCCAACTGGCGATCCGTTACGAACAACTGCTCACCGTAATCGACCACCGTCACATACTCAGGCTCACCGGGTAGCCCGATGCAGTTGACCGCAGGGCGGATGCTGGGGAACTGGATAACATCGCTCATTGCGCCCCCCCTTCGCTGGAAAGCAGCGTCACGGGCGCCATAGCCTCACGGCGTTCGTTTAGCTCACGCAGCAGGCCATGCACCTCCTGGAGCATTCCGCTTGCATCGCTGAGCAGATAGGTCAATCCCTCGGCGATCTGCGTAACATCTGCCATCGTGCCGCGTGGCATATTCGCCAGGGCATCCAGCAGGCTGAGTGCCGAGTCAAGGCGACTGGTGGCCGTCTCAAACAGGTCGGTCGGGTCGATATCGGCGCGGAAGTACAGCACCGGATCACCAGAGGAACCCTGAGAACCATCGGCCATGGCTTGGAAGCGAACAGCGTCGCTCATACCCCACCCCCTTGCATCCAGTACTTGCGATACAGCTCATAGCGGGCGGCGTTCAGGCCGGGGCAATAGCGCGTCTCCAACAGAAGATCGATCTGCCCATCGATCATGCCCGTCAGCTTGTCCACCTCCTCGGACTCGCAGTAGCGCAGGAACGTCTTCACCAGGTCGCGGCAATACGCCTTATCGCGCTCCAGGAGCTGCTGCATCGGGTCTGGGCCACGTGGCACCAGGCGCAAGCTCGGCACATGCCGAAGCGGTGGCAGCAGCTCGACTTCCTCGACGGGTAGCGTCCCTACTTCGGGGACTGGTGGTAGCTTGTCGATCTTCATGCCACCGTCCTCAATCCAGCGCATAAGCTCGACTGCGCCTTCTCGGCCTGCGCGCTGCTGGCAGATAAATATGACCGCCACCTCATCAAAGAGCCGGCAAGGTTTGCCGCTATAGCCACCTAAGACTGCTTCAATAACGTGGCCTTCAAAGGCCTCATGTTTCTGGGCGCTACGATAGAGATATCTCAAAGATGCCTCGGACTTGTAACCGAACGTGAGGAACAGGTCGCGGGTGGTCAGCCAAAGACGGCCATGGGCCTGAATAAGGCGTAGGCAGATACCGACAATGGCCACGGTGCGGATGACGGTGGCAGTCATTGGCCACCTCCTTGCGCTTCCACAGTACGAGCTTTGGCCATTGCCTCGTTGTAGCGGCGCAGACGGACAGAGAGGGAGGAGTCAGCGCGCAGCGCTGCCATAGCGCAGGCGCGATAGTAGGCCGCTTTGGCCCTGGACGGACTGAGGGTAAGGATTCGACGCTTGGTCATGGTGGTATGCCTTTGATAGCGGTCTATTCCCCGCCTCCATGACGCCAATCATGGAGAGCGGAACCGTGCAGGTTGGCGTACCGGCTCAAAGGGACCGGCGAGCCCGAAGGCTCCCCACACGGCCCGCCCATAAAGGCATTACCGTGCTGCGGACACAAAAAAACCGCTTTGAGGGCGGTGTGTCCGCCTTTGAGTTCAGGACGCCAATCCTGGCTGCCGAATTTGCGACAGCGATGTGAAAGTAGCACCGGCCTTCCCAAACTGCAAGGCTGTTGCCACGTGGGAAAAGGTCAAACCGGCAGACGCCTGCCGATATGAGCACTGCCCTCCAGCCGTAGTTACTCTCGCTCTAGGTTGCGAGCATCCGCTGTAACTGCATCCATTACTGCACTCAGCTCACTCGCCAGATCCGGTTCATAGCGCTTGAAGTACGCAGCTATCGCTGCGTTGCGCATAAGCTTGGCGATGTAGCCCTTGGTCACAACCAGTACCAACATCGTCTCACCCAAGGTGTCCTCGACTAGACGGTAGTCGTGGTACAGCTTCTCCATCTCCCGCTCCATTCTGGCGATATCTTCGGCGCTTGCTTCTCCGTTGGTTTTCTTCTTGGCGCTGACCAGGAGTTCGGGCCTGGTTGCAACCAGCACCATCTCGGCATAGCGAGCGGTGAAGCAGTTTGCGGAGATCATCATTTCCGCCGTTTCTATTTGCCGTATTGGTTTCATCTTGCGGAGTGTCTGGAAGACGCCCTGGCTAACCATTCGGTTTTTAAGCATCTCCGTGACTTCTGGGGCAATTCCATCAAGAAGCCGCTCCCTCGCACGAATGCGATCCACATTGACGTTAAGGGTCTGTGCAATTCGTTCCGCTGGCACTCCTTTGCTGATTGTCTCCAGAATCATCTTGTGTTCCTGAATGGGCGTGAGGCGATTGATCTGCCTGTTGTAGGTGAAGCCTTCGTCATCTGTTGCCATCAGACAAAGAGCCTCGGTAGCTCCCAGTTGACGCAAGGCCTCTAGGCGCAGATGGCCGTCCAGCAGGATGTAGCAGGGATTTCCGCCTGCATCAGCAGTCGTTGATGGATGTACAGCCAATGGCTCGATTACACCAAGCTCACGGATCGAGGCCAGAATCGATGTGAATTTTGGAGAATGCAGTTGATCCTTGGTGGCTCGATACGTCGGCAAGATTTGCACCAGTGGAATCGATACGACAACCGGTTCGAACGCGTGCTTTACGGCCGTCATTTTCGACCCTCCCCGTAGATACGATCAGCTAAAACTTGCGGCATATCACCGATATCTTCACTGCGAAGGAGGGTGCAAAAGTAGTCGTCAGCCAGGAGCTTTCGGAAAGCAGAAACCACGAACAGGAGCCGCTGCTCGCTGACGTCGGCTTTCTTGAGCATTAGCTTCTGGCGTCTGACCTCGTTTTGATATGCCTTCAGCAGCTTGTTCGGTGTGGGTTTTTCGTCCGATTTCTGCCAGCGCCCGTAGCCTTTGCCCATAGTTCGGCGCCTATCAATGAGGCGCCGAACACGAATCAACTGATCCCCTTTGAGTAGGCCGCTTTCATAGGCATCCAGCATGGCTTCCTGCGTCTGTGCATCATCGGCGCGGGCCAACTCAGTTGCGACGGTGATCGGTAGCCAGCCTTTTTCTACGGCTGCGATCATGCGTTCTTCACCCTGCCGGAGAAGGGTAAGAATGCCTCTGATGTAGGTGATATCTAGGCAGGTCTTTTGAGCGATCAGCTTTGGTGAGTAGCCACGTTCAGAGAGGATGTTGATGGCGCTCAAGAGATCTTTGTTCGAGTGTTTCCGACGTGCCAGATTTTCTACGAGGCTGATCAGGTAGCGTTCCGCCTGAGTCGCGGATACCACGACACATGGCATTTCTGTTTCACCGAGTATTTTGAATGCCTCGAAACGTCCCTGCCCACACACCAAGTCATAGTTCTCGCCATTCTCAGCGACCGTGATAGGCCGCTTCAGGCCGAGGCTGGCGATATTTTCAACCAGGCGCGCAAAGACCTTTTGGTTTCTGGTTCGAGGATTCAGAACGCGTATACGACTGATCGCAATCATTCTGATAGGAGCTGCATCCGCTACATGTAGCGCCGAGTTGGATACAAGCACTGTGGCCATCACGCTGCTCCTGGTAGTGCCACGCGACGAGTCAACGTGGAGAGGATGTCCAAGGTGTCGAAACGGTATAGCTCCAGCTCACGGGCGTTCGCCTCGGCCAAGCGGATCTTGGGGGCAAACTGATCCATGGCAGGGAAAATGTAGTAATCACGAGCCTCTAACTCGCCGGGCTGCATACGCACGGCAATTGTCAGATCTGGAGATAGGCCAGCATCGAAGCGAATCTTCCAACGCAAGCTGCCGGACGGCAGCTCCTGGCAGCGACAGAGCACAATAGAGGCTCTGACTTCCTGGCTGATCCAGAGAAGCTGAGTGCTTTCTTCAACCTCGACCTGAGCCCCAACCTCTTGGATGCATTGAATGGTGGAAGTCAGTACTTGGGGATATAGCTCGCGTAGGCGCTGATTGGCTTCGATATAGGCGTAGTCGCGAGCTGGGGTGTAGCCGATGAGTGAATAGCTGCGTAGCAGGCTGCCAAATCGAGACCGAAGGGTGCTGCTGGAGGGGCATTCCTCTTCCTCGTCGATCAGAAGCCCTGATAAGTAGCCCTTCCTGGCAAGCAAGCCGCGCAGCGCATCTAGTATCTGGTCGTCGGTTAGATGCCTGGTGCGTGACTGGATGATGAGCTGAGCGGCGTTGAACAGCAGAGGCTCCACAAGGGCCGGAAAGGCATTATCAGCTCTGACCCAGAGCGCCTCAGGATTGCTGACACGCCGTTCATTCAGCTTGCCAGATGTCTTGTTCCAGACGTTGTGCCCTGCATATTTCTCGTTTACCAGGATTTGATGTATTGCTCCTCGCGTCCATCGATGACCTGGGCTTGGCAGTTGCCCGCGCTCGTTGAGTATTTGCGCCACCTCCCTTTCGGCGCGCCCCTCTTCAACGAACATGCGATAGATCTCGCGGACAATTCGTTGCTCAGACTCTGGCCCCGGCACTAATACAACTCGATCCGTTTGAAGGCTCTTTTGTTCGCCGTGCTCAAGCACTGTTTTCAGGTTGCCGTGTTGATCAACCAACTGACGGCGCAGGCCGTAACCTGCTGGCCCGCCCTGGCGAAACCCCAGCCCGATCAGTCTCGACTGGCCTGCGAAAACCTTTACAGAAAGCTCCCGACTGTACTCGGCTGCCATGGAGCGTTTGACCTGCTTCACGATTGCTGAGCTGAGGCTTCCATCGTTTCTGAATTGCTCTGCGCAATATTCAATTGCCACGCCTGCCTGGCGGCAGCGTACTTCGTAGCTGGCACTGACATCAGGATCCTGAAAGCGACCCCAGCGGCTGACGTCGTATACCAGAACGATGCTGAAATCGGCCGATCCGCTTTCGATATCTCCGAGCAGCCGCTGGAGGGCATCTCGGCCGTCTAGACTCAAGCCGCTTTTCCCTGAGTCGGTATAAACGCGGACGATTTCCAGGTCATTGTCACTGGCGTATGCCCGGATGGTGTCTAGCTGATTTTCTGTCGAATACTGCTGATGCTCGGTAGACATCCGCACATAGGCTGCTGCCCGTATTGAGCTGGTTGGCGGGTCGCTGTTTTGTGTGCGATGCAGGCTACTCACGCGAATGCCTCGGAACGCAGTTCTCCCTTATGCCTAGCCAGGCTGTACCAGGCATTCCCCCGCAGGCTTGCGGTAAGCCCATCGGATGAACATTGAATGTAGAAGAGAGGCGCTGGAAAAATGGTCACTAAAACGGGTAATGAATTTCCCGCTCGGACAAGTGCGGAGTATGCGGGCGTTCTCGCCAATGCTTTGAGACTTGAACTTGGGGCGTCCCATCGCGCAGTGAAGACACTGCGGCAATGGACTGATGCGAGTGAACGAACGGCTAAACACTGGCTGGCCGGTACTCATGGGCCCAGCGGGCATCACTTGATCGCACTGGTTAAGCATTCGGATACCGTGTTGCAGGCGGTGCTCAGTTTGTCGGAGCGAAAGAGCTATCAGATTAGTAGCTCACTGCCCTCGATAAGGACGAATCTGCTTCAAGCCGTTGACTTGATCGATGAGTGCCTTGCCTCGGGTGAGAAGGGCTGAGTTACCTGTAAACCGCCAATCGCTAGCGGATCAGTCGCGCTGCAAGCCAGTAAGTACGGGCTTTACTAGCCGAAAAACTGCTAATGCATTAGCAGTTGGAAGCACCTAATCGGTCTAACGCAGTGCATCTTCCAAATTGCTCCGCAACTTGGAGAATCACCAGGTGCGCCTATGGATATCCTGTCCAAGCCTTTCGATTGTTGCCGGAACGAAAAGACAAACAGCCTCAGGTATGCGGTCATGGTCAGCAGCACAGCCAGGAGGATGCAACGTGTCCAAGCCATTCGCCCTTAACCGTCTACCCAGCTCGATCCGCGAAGAGCTGCTCGCCCGCCGCGCCGAAAAGCCCGGCCTGACCATAGACGATCACTTCACCTGGCTGACCAGCCAGGGCCATCAGGTATCCCGCTCGGCGATCTATCGTTTCCTGGCCGCACATGACGCACAGCAGGCCCGCCCTGATGAAATCGAGGAGCCAACCGACGCCCAATCTATCCGTCTCGGCTGCCTGATGGTCGCCGCCAGCTTCTGCGCACCAGGCGACCAAATTGACTTGATTAAAACGGCGGAGGTTCTGCTATCTTGGGTCAGCGAATGAGCTTGTCGCCCCACCTCTCGAAACGCCTTTTCTGGTGTTTCACCCTCGGCAACACCGTTACCAAACTCGTCCCAAAATATTCCGCTTAATCCTGCTATATCCCAGAATTATCGCGCTTTCCCCCTTTGGTTTTTCTCACACCTGCACACTCGGGCGACTCACTTTTCTTTGAAATGCGCAAAGAAAAGTAAGCAAAAGAAAGCGCACCCCGCCATCCGGGTCTCGCTTCGCTCGACTTCCCTCACTCCGGCATCGCTCCGGGGTCGGCGTACATGGGCCATCCCTGGCCCATTACGCCTCTCGTGGCATCCATGCCACTCGCCCCCTGCGCAATACCTACGTTCGGCCTCCTGAAGGGGGCATTTGCGCGCCTGAACGAACCGGCATTCCACAGATTGCTCGGCGTGTTCTAGTAGCGATGAAATCGCGATTGGGTTATCGAGTTAAACCAGTAGTTTCATTCGCCGGGATCGCTTACCGGATTTCAGCCGGCATCCCGGTCAGCCCCGGGGCTGACACATATACAAGCACTCCGCGCTACTTCTGGGTTAACGCATGTTCAGGCGCGTGCAGAGCCCGCCCAGGAGGGCGAACGGAGTCGTCGTGGAAGAGGTCGAGCGACATGGATGTCGCGACGACTGCCGGGATGCAGGAGGTAGAGCGACGCAGGATGCCAAAGCCGAGAGCCGCGATGGGCCAGGGATGGCCCACCGCGGCGGGCCTCTGGAACGGCGACGGAGTGAGCGAACCCCGGCGAAGCCGGGGCCGGATGAACGGGCGTGTACGAGTCACTCACATGGGTTACAAAAAAGTTCAGTCACATGGGTGACACCTGCAGGGTTAGATACCCGTCCCGC